>NZ_JBLWMM010000006.1:0-823582 GCF_048381195.1 Halorubrum marinum
CCGCTTATAAGCGGCCGCGACGAGGCTGGGGAGGCATGAGGCTGTGCGGTGCTGTGCGGGGTGGGACTCAAAGGGGCAGTTGCCGGCGGCAAAGCCGCTGGCTGCCAGAGGCGCGAAGCGCCTCGCGGCCGGGGCTTTGGAGGTGTTCACCGCAGAGCAGTCTCTCACGGTGTGCCGAGCGGCTGGGGTTTCGGAGGCGTTTCCTGTCGATCCGCTCACCAATCAGTTATAAATGGCCGTTCGGCGCGACAGAGCCTCGCCGCACCGACACCACCCTATCTACACCCATCGACGTGCACCCCCACCGAATCCTCACGGACGTCCACCCGAAACGGAGGGTCCGAAACGGTTTTGCCGACCCCTGACGGACGGTCGATATGCCAACGGATCCCGACACAGGGTACGACCCCTCGCTGGGTCGGAAGTTCGTCTTCGTCACGGGCGGGGTAATGTCCGGGCTGGGGAAGGGAATCACCGCCGCCAGCACCGGCCGACTCCTCGCGAACGCGGGCTTCGACGTCACCGCCGTGAAGGTCGACCCCTATCTCAACGTCGACGCCGGGACGATGAATCCCTACGAGCACGGCGAGGTGTACGTCCTCAAAGACGGGGGCGAAGTCGACCTGGACCTCGGCAACTACGAGCGCTTCCTCGGCACGGACATGACGTTCGACCACAACGTCACCACGGGGAAGACGTACCAGCACGTCATCGAGCGCGAGCGCGCCGGCGACTACCTCGGCAAGACCGTCCAGATCATCCCGCACGTCACCGACGACATCAAGCGGCGCATCCGGGAGGCCGCCGAGGGGTCGGACGTCTGCCTGATCGAAATCGGCGGGACCGTCGGCGACATCGAGTCCATGCCCTTCTTAGAGGCGCTCCGACAGTTCGCCAGCGAGGAGGACCCCGAGGACATCCTCTTCGCGCACGTCACGCTCGTCCCGTACTCGAAGAACGGCGAGCAGAAGACGAAACCGACCCAGCACTCGGTGAAGGAGCTGCGCTCGATCGGCCTCCAGCCGGACATCCTCGTCGGCCGCTGCGAGGACAGACTCGACCCCGACGTGAAAGAGAAGATCGCCCTGTTCTGTGACGTGCCCACGGACGCCGTCTTCTCGAACCCCGACGTGGAGGACATCTACCACGTCCCGCTGATGGTCGAAGACGAGGGGTTAGACGAGTACGTGATGGAGCGGCTCGGCATCGCCGACGAGGCGCTGCCGAAGGCGGAACGCTCCACGGAGTGGCGCGAACTGGTCACCCGCGACCGCGACGAGGCGATCGACGTCGCGCTCGTCGGCAAGTACGCCTTGGAGGACGCGTACATGTCGATCCACGAGGCACTGAAACACGCCGGAATCCACACCGAGACGGAGGTGAACGTGCTGTGGGTCGACGCAGACGAGACGACGGACCGCCACGAGGAGCGCCTCGCCTCTGCCGACGCGGTCGTCGTCCCCGGCGGCTTCGGTTCTCGCGGCACCGACGGGAAGATCGAGGCGATCCGGTACGCCCGCGAGAACGACGTGCCCTTCTTAGGGCTCTGTTTAGGCTTCCAGATGGCGGTCGTCGAACACGCGCGGAACGTCCTCGGCCTCGCGGACGCCCACTCCGCCGAGATCGACCCGGACACGCCGCACCCCGTCATCGATCTGCTCCCCGACCAGTACGAGACGGAGGACATGGGGGGCACGATGCGGCTCGGTGCCCACGAGACCGACATCGAGCCGGGCACCCTCGCGGCGTCGGTGTACGGCGCGGACTCCTGTACGGAGCGCCACCGTCACCGGTACGAGGTGAACCCCGAGTACATCGAGGAGCTGGAGGCGGACGGCCTCCGCTTCTCCGGTCGAGCGGACAACCGGATGGAGATACTCGAACGCCCTGACCACCCGTTCTTCTTCGGCACCCAAGCGCATCCCGAGTTCCGGTCGCGACCGGACCGCGCGAGCCCGCCGTTCGTCTCCTTGGTCGAGGCCGCGCTGAAATCGACGGACACAACCGAGCGGAACGCGGACGTGAGGCTATAGATGGTGGAGACGGAGGCGTTCATCGACGAGGCGATAACGGAGATCCGGGAGGCGATCGGCGACGCGAACGCGGTGATCGCCCTCTCGGGCGGCGTCGACTCCTCGGTCGCGGCGACGCTCGCGTACGAGGCGGTCGGCGACCAGCTCACCCCCGTCTACGTCGACACGGGGCTGATGCGCAAGGGCGAAACCGAGGAGATCCGCGACACGTTCTCCTTCATGGAGTCGCTGCGCGTGATCGAGGCGCAAGACCGGTTCTTCGATCGGCTCGCGGGCGTCACCGACCCCGAGGAGAAACGCCACGTCATCGGCGAGGGGTTCATCGACGAGTTCGAGACGGTCGCCCGCGACGTCGACGCCGACTTCCTCGTGCAGGGGACGATCTACCCCGACCGCATCGAGTCGGAGGGGAACATCAAGTCCCATCACAACGTCGGCGGGCTCCCCGAGGTCGTCGACTTCGAGGGCATCGTCGAGCCGGTGCGCGACCTCTACAAGGACGAGGTCCGCGAGGTCGCTCGCGAACTCGGCTTAGAGGAGATCATCTCCGAGCGGATGCCGTTCCCCGGTCCCGGGCTGGCCGTCCGGATCGTCGGTGAGGTCACCCGCGAGAAAGCCGCCGTCGCCCGCGAGGCGACCCACGTCGTCGAGGAGGAACTCGAGGAGTACGAGCCGTGGCAGGCGTTCGCCGCGGTGCTCGGGAAGGCGACCGGCGTGAAAGGCGACAACCGCGTGCACGGCTGGGTCGTCGCCGTGCGATCCGTCGAGAGCCGCGACGGGATGACCGCGCGGGCACAGGAGATCGACTGGAGCACCCTCCAGCGGATCCAGAGCCGGATCACCGGCGAGAACGAGACCGTCGCGCGCGTCCTCTACGACGTGACGCACAAACCGCCCGCGACGATCGAGTACGAGTGATGGCGGCGAGCACTATCGCCATCGTCGCCGGACCGGACGAGCACGGTCTCGGCGAGGAGCTCGCGGCACTCGACGTCACAGTGCGCCGGATCGACGGATCGGTCACCGCACGAACGCTAGAGACGGCCGGGATCGATGAGGCGACCTACTTCGTCCTGACCGACGTGGAGGAGGCGACCGGTATCGTCGTCGCAAAGGAACTGAATCCGACGGCCACCGCGGTGACGTACGCCGAGCGCTCCCTTCCGGAGTTCGTCGCCGGCGTGTCGGACCTCGCGATCGATCCGTCTCTTATCGACCCGGCGATGGTCGCCGAAGAGCTGACGAACGGAACGCTCGACGACTAGCCGTCGGTCTGGGCGACCGCAACACGGCTGTTATCGGTCGATCGTAACGCGACTGTTATCTCGTGACCGGGGCGTCGACGGACCCGATCGACTCGACGACCGCTCGCACCTCGTCTCCGGGCTCGATCGGTGCGGCCCCGGGCGTCCCCGTACTGAACAGGTCGCCGGGTTCGAGCGTCATCACGTCGGAGTGGAACGAGACGATCTCGGCCGGGGGGAACAACATATTCCGAATCTCGTTTTCGGCTTCGACCTCGCCGTTGATCTCGGTCCGCACCGAGAGGCCGTCCAGATCGAGCGGCTCCTCCGGAACCGCGAGCGCGGGCCCGGTCACGAGGAACGTGTCGTAGCTCTTCGCCCGCGTGAGAAACCGCGGATTCCGCTGGAGCACGTCCTCGGCGGTCATGTCGATCACCGGAAGGAAGCCGGCGATCACGTCTGCGACGCTGTCGGCGTCGACGTTCCGACAGGTCCGGCCCATCACGACGGCGAGCTCCGCCTCGGCGGTCACCCGCTCGCTCTGCGATTTCGGGGGGAGACGGATCGGCCCGTTCGGTCCGGTGAGAACCGTCGAAGGCTTCATGAAGCTCGCCGGTTCGTCGGGGCGATCCTCGTCGAGGTCGCCGGCGTGCTCCTCGTAGTTCAGCCCGATTCCCCAGAACTTCCCGAACGATTCGAGAGGTGTTCCGAACGAAATGTCAGCGGCGGGAACGGGGTCGGCGGTCGCGTCGGCGACGGTACCCAACTCGCCTGCGGCCGCCCGCGGCAGCGCGCCACGGACGCCCTCGAGGTCGGACTCGACGGAACCGAGCGGAACGAACCCGTCGTCGTCGCCGAGTAGCGGATCGCCGGTCGCCGTCCGCGCGAGGTACTTCATCGCTCACTCCTCTCGGTCCGTCCAGAAGTCGAACGAGCGCCCGGGCGCGAACACGTCGAGGCCGACCGCCCGCTCGTCGCCGGTGTTCTCCACTCGATGGGTCTCGTCGGACTCCAACAGCACCGAGTCGTTCTTCTGGAGGGTGATCTCGTCGTCTTCCGTCGCGACCGTGAGTTCGCCTTTCAAGCAGAGACACACCTGCTCGTTCTCGTGGTCGTGCATCGGCGAACTGTGTCCCGGTGGCTTCTCGAACCACTCGAAAGAGAACTGGTCGCTCCCCGCCATCGAGACGCGTCGCCACCCCTCCTCGGGCTCGTACGTCTCGGCCTCGTCGAACGCGACCGGCTTCATCGGTTCGACCTCGTGGCGGCGCTGTCGTCAGATCGCGCACAATGTGTGATAGACTGAGCCATACCACGGCCATGTCGCGTTCAGCGTGAAAGCGTTTCCATCGGCTGCCGACGGACACGGATCTGTCGTCGACGTCGGACCGCACGCGAACTGTACCTATTTATCGGTTCCACTGTAAGCAGTAGCATGCTCGATTACTTCGACATGGAGTCGACGCTCTCGGAGGAGGAGCGCATGCTCGTCGACTCCGCTCGGTCGTTCATCGACGGCGAGGTCGACGACATCGGCCAGCACTGGATCGACGGCACGTTCCCCACGGAGCTTATTCCGAAGATGGGCGAGATGGGATTTTACGCGCCCAACCTCGACGGATACGGACTCCCGAACGTCAGCGAAACCGCGTACGGGCTCCTGATGCGCGAGCTGGAGGCGTGCGACTCCGGGCTCCGCTCGATGGCCAGCGTCCAGGGGGCCTTGGTGATGTACCCGATCCACGCCTTCGGGAGCGACGAACAGAAGGAGCGATGGCTCCCGAAACTCGGCACCGGCGACGCGGTCGGTTGCTTCGGGCTGACGGAGCCGGAGCACGGTTCGAACCCCTCCGCGATGGAGACCGCCGCGGAGCCCGACGGCGACGAGTACGTGCTGACCGGCTCGAAGACGTGGATCACGAACTCGCCGATCGCGGACGTCGCCGTCGTCTGGGCGAAAGACCACGGCGAGGAGGATACCCCGGTCCGCGGGTTCCTCGTCGAGACCGACCGGGACGGCGTCACGACGAACAAGATCGACGAGAAGCTCAGCCTGCGCGCGTCGATCACGGGCGAGATCAGCCTCCAGAACGTCCGGATTCCGGCCGAGAACCGCCTGCCAGACGTCGAGGGGATGAAGGGGCCGCTGTCGTGTCTCACGCAGGCCAGATTCGGCATCGCGTGGGGCGCGGTCGGGGCCGCGCAGGACTGCTTTGCGACCGCCCGGGAGTACGCCACGGACCGCGAGCAGTTCGGGAGGCCGATCGGCGGCTTCCAGATCCAACAGGAGAAGCTCGCGGAGATGGCGACGCAGATCACGCTCGCACAGCTGCTCGCCCACCGGCTCGCCGACCTCAAGGAGGCGGGCGAGATGCGCCCGCAACACGTCTCGATGGCCAAGCGGAACAACGTCCGCATGGCCCGCGACCAGTCGCGTATCGCCCGCGAGATGCTCGGCGGCAACGGGATCACGGCGGACTACTCGCCGATGCGTCACATGGCGAACATGGAGACGGTGTACACCTACGAGGGCACTCACGACATCCACACGCTGATCCTCGGCGAGGATCTCACCGGGATCCCGGCGTACCAGTAACGCCGTCGACCGCTCTTTCCATTCGACGCGCCCCTACGCCACCTGATTTCGCAGCCCGTCGTAGCTCCCCGTCTCGGCGACTCGCTCGACGTTCTCGACGAAGACGTCCGCGCGCCGCTCCCAGTACTTCGGCGTGTGGCCCGCGACGTGGGGAGTCAGGAAGGCGTTCTCGAACCCCCACAAGTCGTGATCGGTCGGCAGCGGTTCGGGGTCGGTGACGTCGAGGGCGGCGCCGTGAAGCGCGTTCGACCGCAGCGCGTCCACGAGCGCCGGCGTGTCGATCACGCCGCCGCGAGCGACGTTGACGACGATCGCGTCCGTCGGGAGCGCGTCGAGCTCCGCGGCGCCGATCAGCCCCTCGGTCGTCTCCGTCAGCGGACACGTCAGGACGAGCACGTCCGTCCGCGGCAGCACCGTCGCGAGGTCGCCGTAGCCGAGCAGCTCGTCGGTCGGGCCGCCCTTCGAGACGGTGTGACGAACTCCGATCGTGTCGACGCCGAACCCGTCGAACCGCTCGACGACCGCCTCTCCGATCGCGCCGAGACCGATCACGGTGACGGTGCTCCCGGCGAGTTCGGTGAACGACTGGAAGCGTCGCCACTCGCGCCGCCGCTGTCGGCGACGCCCCTCGTCGAGTCGTCGCGCGAACGTCAGGACCCAGCCGAGCACGTGTTCGGCGATGTTCGGGCCGTGGACGCCGGAGGCGTTCGTCACCGCGACCCCGTGCTCGGCGAGGGCGCCGAGCGGTAGGTGGTCGACGCCCGCGGAGTTACACGCGAACAGCCGCAGGCGCTCTGCGTGCTCTAATTCGCTTTCCTCGACGTCCTTCCCGGCGACGACCGTGGCCTCACGGAGGTACCGGCGTCGTTCGTCCGCCGTCGCGGCGAGGCGAACCTCGCGGTCCGGGAGCCGCTGTCGGAGTATCTCGACGTACTCGGCCGCCGGAATACCGTGTGCGTCGTGATCGAGCACCGCGATGTCTACCGAGGTCATAGTCGCGGCGTCGCGGTGAACGGATAAAGTCCCGCGGGTCGCGGTGGTCGGGATCGCACGGTCGCAGAGCTGGCGGCCCGTCATCGAGCGCTATCCCTCCATCCGGATCGCCGGTGACGCGCTCATCAGGAGCAGGCAGGCGATCCCGACGCCCGCACCCAGGAGTCCGGTGCCGACGCCGACGGCGCGGACCGCCGCCTCGAACCCCAGCGGGCGGGTCGCGACCGCGACGGCGACGCCCATGAGAATCGGGGTCGCCGTCGCCGCGGCGCGTCCGCTCCCCTCGCCGAGGCTGACGAGGCCGCCGCGCAGGTCCGCAGGCGGCAGCGTCGTGATGACGCTCCGGTAGATGGAGAGCACGAGCCCGAATCCGATCCCCATGAAGGCGACGCCGACGGCGGCGATCCCGATCGACGGGGCGAGGAAGGCGAGTGCGAGGCCGGCGCCCATCGACACGTTCGTGGCGATGAGCGGGTAGAGCCGGTCGTCGAAGACGTCGGCGACCCGTCCGGCCTGCGTCGCCGCGAGCGCGTACGTGACGCTTGCGATCGCGGCGAGGACCCCCGCCTCGGTCGGCGTGTAGCCGAGCACGTTCACGACGAGGATCGAGTTGTACGTGAGAAAACCGAACCAGGCGACGTTCGCGCTCCCCCGCGCGACGACCATGGTCCACGCCCGACGGTGCGCGACGAGCGCGCGCATGTCGCCGAGCTGCGCTCGGACCCCCGCTTCCGACCCCTCGTCGGCCGCCTCGTCGAGCGGCTCCTCGAAGTGGCGGTAGACGACGGCCGCGACCGGGAAGGCGACCGCGTACAGCAGGAACGGGTACTGCCACGCCATCCCCACGAGCACCCCTGCAGCCAGCGGAAACGCCGTCTGCGAGAGCCCCGAACCGGTGAACCGGAGCCCCTGTGCGGTCGCCTCCCTCGTCCCCTCGTACAGGTCGCCGAGGCTGGTGATGATGATCGGCGTGAGCGCCGCGAAGCCGATCCCTTGGAGCGCGCGCAGGGCGAGCGCCGCCGCGAAGGTGGAGACGAAGGCGATGGCCGTGCCGGTGAGCCCGAACCAGAGCAACCCGAAGATCAGCACCGGTCGCCGCCCGTACCGGTCGGAGATGACGCCCGCGATCGGGATGACGACGATGGACGGCGCGGTGAACGCCGACATCATGAGCCCGATGTTCGCCGTCGACGCTCCCAGCGGCTCGACGAGCGAGCCGAGCACCGGCGAGAGGAGCGCGGTGCCGAGCGGCGGGAGGACGTTGATGAGAAGCAGCAGCTGGAAGGGCCGCTCCCGAACGATCCCCGATTCGGCTCCCGCGATCGACGAGAGCGATACCACGCCTGTCCGCAGGCGATCGCTCGAATTAAAGCTACGCGTTGTGGCAGTCCGTCGCGTGTCGGCGGGGTCGATCCGCGTCGCCGTCTCTCCGACACACCAACCCCGCGCGGCTCAGCTCTCGGCCGCGCCGACGCGCCGCCGCTGCCGGATCGACAGCCACACCGCACAGCAGAAGGCGACGGCGACGGCGGCCGTCGTCAGCGAGAACGCGACCCGGTAGCCGAACTCGGTGTAGACGACGGCTCCGGAGACGACGTCGCCGGTGCGGTACCCGTCGAGGACGACGCCCATCGCGGTCGGGAGGACCGCGCCCCCGAAGAACCCGGCGCCGTTCACGGTCGCGGTGGCGACTCCGCTCGCCTCGGCCGGGTACTGTTCCTTGATTATCGGGAGCGCAAGCATAACGAACCCGAGGCTGAACCCGACGAGGAAGAACACGGCAGCGATCGCGGCGAGCGGCGGAGCGCCGAGGGCGGGCACGACCGCGAGGACGAGCGCGAACAGTCCGAGCCCACCGATCAGCGGCCCGTGACGGCGACCGATCCGGTCGGAGATACGTCCCATCGCCGGTGCACCGATCAGCATTCCGACCGCCCCCACGAGCGTGAAGTAGGAGGCGGTCGTCACGTCGAGCCCGTATACGACGACGAGATACGGTACGCCCCAGAGCCCGATCACGGTGAGAATTGTCCCCATTGCCGAAAAGAACACGACCGACAGCAGCCACTGGTCGAGGTCGCCGAGCAGCGTCCGGAGGTGCGCACCGGTCTCACGGAGACTCGCCGTGCGTTGCTTCGGAACGTTCTCGATCGGGTCGAGCCCCGCGTCGCTCGGCGAGCGGCGAACGAGCGCGAACACCGCGACCGCTGCCACGAAGCCGACCACTGCGAGCGCGCGCACGGTCGTCCGCCAGCCGATCTGCTCGATCGCGATCGCCAGCGGAACCGTCGCGAGGATCGCGCCGAGTCCGGCGATTCCGGTCGTCACACCCGTCATCGTCGCGAACTCGTTGACGCGGAACCAGCTCGCGCAAAAGCGGAGCGTGGCGATGAAGATCACGCCGCTGCCGAGCCCGATCACCGCCCGTGAGAGGAACGCCGTGAGGTAGCTCCCGCTGAGGGTGAAGGCGATGGCGCCCGCGCTGAGGACGAGCGCGCCTGCCGCCCCGACGTACCGCGCGCCGTATCGATCGGAGACGACGCCGGTCGGGATCTGCACGATCGCGTAAATGAAAAAGAAGGAGGCGTGGAGGGTTCCGAGCTGCGACGCCGAGATCGCGAACGCGTCGACCAACTCTTCAGACAGTACTGCCGTCGAGAGGCGGTGAACGTTGACCAGAAGGAAGACGACCGCCAGCGACCCCCACCCGAGCCATCGGCGCTTCGTGGGGTCGGTGAGCGCGCTCATGCGCACACATCTGCGAGCCCGCACCTAAAACCGTGAGGCTCCGGAAAATGAGGGGTCGAAACGGCACGGAGGCTCTGTTGAAGTTCTCATCGGCGAATGTGTTCTGTCTCGGTCGCGGCCAGTACAGGGGAAGCAAGTTCTACACTCTGTTCAACAGATTGACATCTTCCGCTATGGCCGGATTGCGGGTTCCATTCACACCGTTCAGCGACCCGCTATTTCAGACAAGAACACATCTGAAAAACAGATTTCAACAGGACCGGTTTCAACAGGACCGATTTCAACAAAGCCGCCGCAGACTGTCTGTCCGTCTCTCCCTGCGCTTACCTCGCTGCACTCGCCCGATCAGGCGGTCGCCATCTCCTTTTCGAGGTCGCGAAGCCGCTCGATCCGGCTCTCGGTCGGGGGGTGCGTCGAGGCGAGCTTGCCGACGAACCCCGCCTTGATCGGGATGATGAAGAACGCGTTCATCTCCGCCTCCTCGCGGAGGTCCTCCTTCGGGACCCGGTCCATCCGGCCGTCTATCGTCATCAGCGCGGACGCGAGCGCGCCGGGCCGCCCGGTGATCAGCGCCGCGCCGCGGTCGGCGGCGTACTCGCGGTACCGCGAGAGCGCGCGGATCAGCAGGAACGAGATCACCCACACGACCAGCGACGCGATGATGGCGACGATGACGGGCGCGCCCTGCCGGTTGTTCCCGCCGAGCAGCCAGCCCCACCGCACGATGAAGAAGGCGATCGTCGAGAGGAACGAGGCGATGGTCATCACCATCACGTCGCGGTTTTTCACGTGCGCGAGCTCGTGGGCGAGCACGGCGTCGAGTTCGTCCTCGTCGAGCGCTCGGAGCAGCCCGGTCGTCACCGCGACGGTCGCGTTCTTCTTGTTCCGGCCGGTGGCGAACGCGTTCGGGACCTGCGTGTCGGCGACGGCGACCGTCGGCTTCGGGATGTCCGCCTGCTGGCTCAGCCTGTCCATCCGCCGGTGCAGGTCCGGGTACTCCTCGGGCGTGACCGCTTTCGCACCCATGCTCCGCAGGGCGAGCTTGTCGCTGAAGAAGTACTGCGCGATCGAGAACGCCCCCAACATGATCATCGGGAAGAGGAAGTTCTGGAAGTACAGCGTCAGAACTCCCACGAACACGACGTAGAGGGCGAATAGGAGGAACATCGTGAACGCCATTCGTCCACGTAGCCCCCAGTCCGTCTTCCATTCCATACCCGTATTGTACTGCTCAGTGGGTTAAAGACTGCCGGAGCCGGGCGACACCAGCGGCACGCGATACCGGTGGCACGCGACACGAGGACCGCTCGGCTTCGGGAGACGGCAGCCCTTTTGTCCCGCCCCGGCGACGCAAACGCATGGAAACCGTCCTCGTCACCGGCGGCCGCGGGGCCTCCGGGCGCTGGGTCGTCGATCGGCTCGCGGGCGACTACGAGGTCGTCGTCGCCGACTACGAGCACCCGGGACTCGCCGTGGAGCCCGCGTCGCACGTCTCCTTCCGCGCGGCCGACCTCGCCGATCGAGGGGAGGCGCTCGACACGGTCGCCGCGGTCGACCCCGACGCCGTCGTCCACTGGGCGGCGATTCCGGTCGCTGGCACGCACCCCGACGGGCGGGTGTTCGAGACGAACGTCCGCGCCGCGAAGAACGTCCTCGACGCCGCGGGCCGCGCCGACGCCCGGATCGTCCAGGCGTCCAGCGACGGCGCGTACGGCTTCTTCTTCGCCGACCCGACCCCGGTCCCCGACGAGCTTCCAGTCACGGAGGACCACCCGCTCCGGCCGGAGGACCCGTACGGCCTCTCGAAGGTGACCGCGGAAGCGACCGCGGGCGCGGTCGCGCGCCGCGAGGGCGTCCCGGCGGTGTCGATCCGCCCGTCGTGGATCCAATACCCCGGCGCGTACCCGTGTCGCGAAGACGGATACGTCGGAGACCTCGACGCTGGAGCCGGCAACTTCTGGTCGTACGTCGACGCCCGCGACGTTGCGGACCTCGTCGCGGCCGCGCTCGCGGCGACCGGTGAGCCCGATTCGGCCGTGGCCCCCGGAACCCACGAGGCCGTCAACTGCGTCGCCGCCGACAACGCCCTGGGGCGTCCACTGCTCGACCTCCTCCGGGAATCGTACGGCGAGGTTCCGGACGACCCCGCGGTCGCGGAGGGCGACGACCGGACCGCCTACGCTATCGAGAAGGCGGAGCGCCTGTTCGACTGGACCCCGTCGCACTCGTGGCGAGAGGCCGCCGACGCGACCGGCGTCGCCGAGCCGACGCTGTTCAAGCGGTAAATCGCCGAAAACGAGTCTTCGATACCTCGAACGTGGCGTGGCGGCGTGCAGCGATGGGGGGCCGGAGCGGCGCAACCTCCGAACGACCTTGCACAGCGGTGATCCCTGCGATATGCTACCCTCTCTCTTTTGCTATTCGACCGTCTACATTGGGTATGGTCGATACTGGTCCAGCGGAGATCCAGCTGAGCGACTCGGAGCGGGACGCGTTCTTAAGCCGTGTCGATACCGGGGTTCTCTCGTTGTCGACGCCAACTGACACGGCCCCACACAGCGTCCCGGTTTCGTTCGGATACAACGCCGCGCAGACCGCCTTCTACTTCCGGATCGTTGACCTCCCTCCCGAGGAGAAAGGCGAATTAGACGGCAGAGTAGTGACGTTCGTCACGTATGGTAGGGACGAAGCGATCGGCGGCTACGTCAGCGTCGTCGCTCAGGGGTCGCTCGAACCGACGACGGACGACGAGATCGCCACGGAAGCGCTCGCGGGACTCGAAGGGGTCACGATCCCGTTCGTGGACATCTTCGGTGATCGACCCGCGGACCTCAGTTTCTCGTTCTATCGACTCGTCCCGGAGACGCTCACCGGACGCAAAGAGATGAAAACGGAAGTGTAGCACGTCGAGGCAAAAACAAGCACACCGCTGCACGGTCGAGAACGCTAGATCGTCAGGATCGCGTTGACGAGCGTTCGCGTCGCGATCGCCGTCGCCGCGCCGAGCCACGTCAACAGCACGAAGTGGATGTAGCCGTTCGCGGGGTTCCCGCCGTCGATCCGCCGGATCATCTGCGAGGAGAGCGCGGCGTTGAACAGGACGACGGTCAACAGGAGGTACTCGATGAGCGGGATGTTGTACGCCCCGGGGTAGACGATCTGTCCGATATCCATCTGGTCGAGTTCGAAGTCGGCCGTCAGGTCGGCGAGGATCGCGACGATCTCCAACCCGATGAAGAAGGCGAACGTCGCCGCCGCCGTGATCCCGTACAGGAGGCCGATGAACGTCAGCGCCGCCTGTCGACGCTGCTCGCGCAGTTGGTTCACGGTGTTCATGTTCTTCGAGATCAGCTCGCCGAGCATCTTCGGGTCGCCGCCCATCTGCCGGCCGACGAGGTACATCTCGGAGAACTTCTGAATGAGGTACGACCGCGTGTCGTACGTGAACGATCGCCATGCCCCCTCGGTGCTGATCCGCATGTTGAGCCGCCGGTAGAGCCGCTCGATAGCGGGCGAGAGCGCGCCGAAGTTCTTCTCTCGGAGGGTGGTCAACACGTCCGTCGTCGTCGACTGCTTGGCGCTCTCGGTCGCGCCGAGCGCCCGGACGAAGGAAGGGAACTCCCCGTCGCGGGCCGTGATCGCCTGTTCTTCCCGTCGGAGGATCACGCCCGTGAGAATGAGCGGCGAGACCGGTACCGCGAGGTACAGGGGTAATCGGACGTCGTCGACGAACCATAAGAGTCCGGGAAGCCCCGGCCCGTATCCGAACATGCCGCTGGCCGTGATCCCGATGATCAGAAAGGAGAGTCCGCCACCGATCCCGAGCGACGCCCACAGCGTCAGGTCGCCGGGGGCGCGCTCGTCCGGGTGGAACCAGATCGGGTCGTACGGCGAGGTCGCCCGGATCATGGCGTAGAAGCCGAGCTGGACGAACACGAAGAGGACGATGACGGCCGCCACCGTCGCCGTCGGGTCGTTCCCGGTGAGGATCGGGAGGACGATCGCGAAGACCAAGGCGAACGTCATCGAGAGGATCATCGACATGTACAGGTCCTTCATCACCTCCAAGTTCGACAGCGAGGACTCGTACAGGGTCTCGTACTTGGCGAGCATGACGTCCTGCTCGGAGACGAGGAACTCCTCTAACGACTGGCCCGCGCCCATCGTGTAGCCGAGACGGTCGAAGAAGTCGGCCATCGCGTCCGAGGGGACCTCCTCGGCCCGCCGGCGACACGCGTCGTCGAGGCTCTGGTTCCACGTGTCGACGAGGTGGACGACGCGCGCGATCTCCTCGGCGGCGACGCCGTACTCCTCTTCGCGCGCCAAGGTCCGGAACACCTCCATACGGTCGATGTTCGTCGTCGACAACACCGTCATGTGCGTCATCACGAGATGCAGTTGGTTGTCGATCTGATTCTCCAGGCTGGAGAGGTAGATTCTCGGGTAGATCACCGCAGAGACCAACACGAGACCGCCGAACATCGGCACCGGAACCCGCGCGGCCAACGGGAGCGGGAGCACGAACAGGCCGACCACGCTCGCGAGGAACACGAGCACCGCGGGAGTCAGGACGAACCCGACGTACTTCCGCTTCGAGATATCGAGTTTGTCGTACGATTCCAGTATCGCGGCGGTCAACGCCGCCGCCGTCGCGAGCCCGTCGCCGACCTGTTTGACCGCCATGCTACCGAGTTTCCTCGCTTGTGTTCCGCTCTCTTGAGGCCTCGCTCATCCGTCCGATCACCTCACATTTCGGTGCATGTCGAAGGGGAGTCCCTCGACGCCGTCGCGCTGGAAGGCGTCGATCGCGTCGTTGACCTCGTGGTAGCCTAAGATCCCCTCCTGGATCATCCGCTCTATCAGCTCCGCGCGGAACTGCAGGTCGTCGTAGATGTCGCGGGTGTCCGCGTAGCCGAGCAGGGTCGCGATCTGCTCTTCGAGGACGTAGGAGTTGTTCATCCCCTGGAAAACGATGTCGTCCTCGACGGGGTCCCAGCTGAACACCTCGCGGGTGACGACTCCCTCCATCTCCTTGGAGTACCCCTCGATCTCCTGGACGCTCGTCACGCGTCGGAGCACGTCGTCGCCCTGTTTCACCCGGTTCTGGAACAGCGCCACGTCGGCGTTGTCCATGAACGTCTCGGGGACGTTGATCGGCTCGGAGGTGAACCGCTGGATCATCGAGACGATGTCGGACGCGTGGAAGGTCAGCATGACCGGGTGGCCCGTCTGGGCCGCCTGGAACGCCATGCGTCCCTCGGCGCCACGAACCTCGCCCACGATGATGTAGTCGGGCCGGGACCGGAGCGCGGCGGCGACCAAGTCGAACATGTCGACGTCCGAGGAGCCCTCGCCGCCGCCCTCGCGAGTCAACAGCTGCTGCCACGTGTTGTGCGGCGGGATGACCTCGGCGGTGTCCTCCGCGGTGTAGATCTTCGAGTCGCTCGGAATGTACGAGAGAATGGCGTTCAGCGTCGTCGTCTTCCCGGACGCCGTCTCTCCGACGACGAACACGGTCTGTTCGTTCTCCAGACAGAGCCAGAGATACGCCGACAGCTCCGGCGACAGCGTCCCCCAGTTGGTGATCTGATTGATCGACAGCGGGACCTCTTCGCCCTGCCGGATCGTGAGCGAGGAGCCCTTCAGCGAGACGTCGTCGGAGTAGATGATGTTGATACGCGACCCGTCCGGCAGGGTCGAGTCGACGATGGGGTCGGAGTCGGAAAGCGGATCGCCGATCCGCTCGCCCATGTTTCGCAGCCAGTTGTCGAACTCCTTCGGCGTGCCGAAGTCCACCGTCGTCTCCAGCATGCCGTAGGTGCCGTGATCGACGTGGCACTCCTTGGGGCCGATAACGTGAATGTCCTCGTTGGCGGAGTCGCGCATCACGGGTTCAAGCGGTCCGAGCCCGACGATGTCGCGGTTGAGCCGGTAGCGGATGTTCTGGTAGGTCTCTTCGGTCACCGTGAGTTTCCCCATGTTGAGGACCTTCGAGACGCCGCCGCGCCAGCCGCCCGTTCCGTTGTCGACGTGCGTGACCTCCTCTAACAGCTCCTCGATGAGATCGTCGTACCCCGCCTCCGAGTCCGGTGCGGTGTGCTGCCCGCTGGCCGCGAGCAGTCTGTTTTTCACTTCGTTGAGGATCTGCGCCTCGGGACCGGAGACCTCCGGCTCGATGGCGTAGTACTTCGTGTCCTGTCCGAGATCGCCGTAGATGTGGCTGTAGATCGGGCCGCCGACGGGGTAGATGACGTTCGGTCGGTTGGACTCGTACTCCGATTTCGGCTCCTCGATGTACTGCGGGAACTCCCCCGTTATCTGTTTGAACTCTCGGAGGTGCTCGCGGAGGTGCGGCCGCTGCATAGCGAGCTTCCGCAGCTCGTCGGACGGTTTCGCGGTTCCGTGTTCGGTCATGGGTGGATCGGTTCCGGGTTGTCGGTCGCGTCTCGAAGCGGCGAGACGACGATACGGTCGCGTGCCAGGCGCGAGACGACGATACGGTCGCGTGCCAGGCGATTCATCACGCGACGCTGCGGCTCTCGATGACGATTCCGGTTCCGGACCGAACGGAGAACCCGATCGTGTCGCCGACCTGTTCGCCCATGCCGGCGAATCGCTTCACGTTGATCTGCCGGCGGATGTCGTTACCGACTTCGATCATCTCCAGCTGGATGAACACGTCGGCGATCGACCGGAACGGACCGATCGCGTCGTCGTCGACCGCCGAGGGGTCGACGGTGAGCACGACCACCTTCCCTTGCGAAATGATATCGCGGAAGAAAGAGATGATCTCCAGGGCGGCCTGTCGCTCCTCGTTCTTCCGGACGAGCGCTTCGAACGTCGGATCGTTCCGGAAGATGGCGTCGAACGTGTCGAGGAAGACGACGTCGGAGTTCCACATCGCCTCCGCGTTCATCAGCCGCTTGAGCAGCTCCTTGCGCTCGCCGTCGCCGTCGGAGAACGCGCCGCCGGAGTCGAAGTCGGCGTGCAAAAAGAGGAGCTCCTCGTTCAACAGCGGTTTCACCATGTCGTACTCGAGCGAGTGCATCTGGTCGATGAATCCACGGACGGTGAGCTCCGTCGACATCATCGTCACCGACGCGCCCTCCTCGATGAGCCCGTAGGCGAACCGCTGAGAGATGGCGCTTTTCCCGGCGCCGTAGTCGCCCTCCATGAGGACGATGCTCCCGCGGGGGATACCGCCACCGAGCTCCTTGTTCAGTCGGTCGCGTTCGCCGAGTCCGATCGAGAGTAGGTTGCTTGCGCGTGGCATCTTAGTTCTCCTCCGTGCGGAACTGGAACAGCTCCTCGTCGCCGTTGACGGTGATGAACACCCGGTGGTCGGTCCCGCTATCGAGCCCCTCCCCGTACCCGTCGATCCGACTGACGTCGATCGTCAGTCGGAGGACGTCGCCGCGGCTCCACGCGGCGCCCGTCCCGGCCGAGACGAGCTCGCCGCTCGTCGCGTCGGGACGGACGAACCGTCCGTTGAACACGACGTCGAGGCCCGAGCCGTCTGGCGCGAGCCGATAGGTGCCGGTGTTCTTTATCAGGAGCGTGACGTTCTCGTCGCTCGCGTTGTACACCCCCGCGTTCGGGTCGGAGATGACCGTCACGTCCGTCCGGAGCTGTTCGGTGGCGTCGAGCCCGGCGTCGTCGACGGCCGCGCTCACGCGGTCGACGCCGGTCGTGATCGTCCCGACCACGCCCGCGGCGATCACGAGGCTCGCGATGAACAGGATGAGATGGGAGACGGGAACGCTCGCCATCTACGGGCTACCCTCCGTGACGGTCGCGGCGTCGCGGACGCCGGACTCGACGACGAGGACGACGCGGGTCTCGCCCGCGACCACGTCGGTCGAGAGCTCGCCCTCGTTCACGGTCAGAGTCAGCGCTTCGCCGCCGAGCCAGAGGTCGGTCTCGGCGTTGCCGTCGACGATCGTGCTCGCGTTCGGCCCGCCCACGTCGACGTACTCGTTGCCGACGACGAGCGTCGCATCGCTCACGACGAGCCCGACGGGGCCGTCGTTCGTGGCGTTCACGGTGAGCGTTCCTGAGCCGCCGGTCGCGTTCGCCACGGCGAAGTCGGTGTTCTGCTGTTCGAGCGCGCGCTCCTGTATCCCGCGTTGCGCGTCGGTGACGCTGTCGAACCCGTTCGCCGCGACGGGGTAGAACGTGGTGAACGCGAAGAACAGCCCGGCGACGATGATCGCCGTCGACGCGGAGACGCTAACGCCCATCGCCCCACCCTCCGTCGGCCGGGTCGGCGCGGTCGGAACGCGGGTCCGGGTCGTTCATCGGCCGGGTGGAGCCGCCGTTCCGCTCGCGCCCGTCCGCTCGGCGGTCGCGGTCGTCGCGGCTATCGTGCCCGTCGCCGCGGCTATCGTGCCCGTCGCCACCGCTGCGCCTCCACGCCTCGTGGTCCTCGCGGCCGTCCGGTCGCCCGCGGTCGCCGCCAAAGGCGGGGGCACCGCCACCGACCAGCGATCCACCGGCCAGGTCGTCCCATCGGTCGAGTAGTAGCAGATGGCCGCTCGTCCCGTTGAGCTGGGTGACGTACCGGAGGCTGCGGGTGTGGTGCTCGCGGACCAGCCGGTCCGTGCCGGATCGGTCGGCGAGATTCCGGTCGATCGTGCCGAACCCGGAGAGGAAGTCGCGGAGCCGCGCCGCGGCGTTCGGACCGACCCACTCGATACGCTCGTAGTAGTTGATCGCGCGGACCGCGTCGGTGACGTCGCTCTCGGAGACGAGGAACTCCAGCCACTCCATCACGAGGAGGTCGCCGACGTAGTCGCCCGGCAGCTCCGTCAGGTACGGCTTCCCCCGGCTCCCGGAGAGGTCGTCTTTCTGGACGTACTCGAAGCCGTCGCCGCTGGCTTCCGCCGGGTCGCCGCCGAGCTGCGGTCCGCGCTGTTCGGGCTCACGGCCCGGATCCGACCCCGCGTCCTCGAAGCCGATGTCGTCCGAGCCGTCGCCGAACGGGTCCGTTTCGTCGCCGAGGTCGTCGTCGAACGAGCCGTCGTCCGCGGTCGCCTCCGCGCCGTCGCTCCCGTTCTCGTCGGCCCAGTCGGCCTCCCCGGCGTCGTACTCCTCTTTCAACTCGCTGAAGCTCTTTCCATCGTCGTTCATATCGTCTTCGTCGTCCGCCGCCCCGCTCTCGGACGTGGCGTCGGCGGAATCGCCGTCGTCCGTGTGATCATCGTCCGGTTCCTCGTCCAGCTCGTCGAACGCATCGTCTCCGAACCCGTCGCCCTCGAAGCCGTCGTCGAGCACGTCGTCGTCGAAGAACCCGTCGGCGTCCGCATTCGCGACGTCTTCGTCGAGGTCGTCGTCGGTCTCTTCGTCCCCCTCGTCGTCGAAGAGCCCGAACGACCCCTCACCGCCGCCGCTGACGCTGTCGAACCCGCTCGAATCGTCGACGAAGGGATTGATTCCGCGGGTAACCATCTCGTAAATGTCGAGGAGGTTCCGCACGTCCTCCTCGATATCGTCGACCGCGGCGGAGATCTCCTCGTTTTCCGACCGTACCGTCGAGACCGTCGAAGAGAGCGACGCGACCTCGTTTTCGAGGTCGTCGAGCCGCTTTTCGAGCTCGTCGGTGTCGGACCCGCCACCGTCGCCGTCGTCGAAGCCGTCGTCCCACTCGTCCATTCCGTCGAAGTCGTCGAGGCCGTCCCCGCCGCCCATACCTCCGCCACTCATTCCTCCGCCACTCATTCCTCCGCCACTCATTCCTCCGCCGCCAAAGGGGTCGTCGTCGCCCATGCCTCCCGAATCGTCGTCGTCGGAACCACCATCGTCGAGGAACCTATCGAGGACGCTCGCACCGACGAGTCCCAGCGTGGCGACTGTCCAAACAACGGTTGGAGCTCCCCACACCGGTAGTTCGAGGCCCATTGCCACAGACGACCCGCAGAACCCACTTCAATTCACCCCTCAAAATATCAACTATGAGAAAGCACGTCAATCGCGCGACGAAAAGCGGATTCCGCCGCGGTCGCTCGGGGACGAATCGACCCCTCGGGCAGTCGGTCGCCCTCACAGCGTCCGCTCGAACCCGTCGGCCGCCCGCACGGACAGCTGTCCGTCCGGTTTCAGTCGAACGGTTCGTCCCACGTTATCGCCAACGTCGCTCGCGACAATCGGGACCGCAGCCGCGCGCAGGCACCGCTCGACGCACGCGACGTTCCGAGGCCCGACCGCGTCCGCGAGCTCGAGCATCTCGGCGCCCCCAGCGACGCGGGCTTCCAGCCGAGTCGGCGATCCGCCGGCGGACCGAAGCTCCCCGACGAGCGTCTCGATTCCGGTGTCCACATACTTCGCGGGCCGAGCGGTGGCTTTGGCTCGCTCGTCCGCGCTCGGTAACATCGCGTGCAAGAGGCCGCGGACACTCGCATGATCATCGACGAGCGCCACCGCGACGCAGGAGCCGAGGCCGCTCGTCGTCAGCGTCTCGTCGCCGGTCGCGACTGCAAGCTCTCCGACGCCCACTTTGATACGACGTGAGTCGGGATCGCTACCGTCGCTGCTCTCGTCTGCCGCGTCTCGGTCGCGAGACACGAACGAGCGGCTCACGCTCCCGAGAGCCGCTGGAGGGCCGCGGCCAGTTCGCGCTCGTCGGGGAGCGCGTAGATGTCGCACCGCGCCTGTACCCCTTCGGTCCGAATCGCGGCGTCGATCACGAACCCGTAGTCCTGTCGCTCGCTCAGCTTGGCGACGAGCGGGCTCACCGTCGACGCGCCGAGGTCATGGACGAACTCCGGCGGGGAGTGCGAGATCGACGTGCCGAGGACGTTCGCCCACCCGTCGATGAAGCCGCTCGTCATCACGTTTCCGAGTTCACACAGCGCGTTCTGTGCCATATCGCCGAGCGGCTCGTCCGTCTCCATCGGTAACATCGCGTCGGCGATCGCGGCGGCGGACTGTTCGTCGAAGAGGATCGCGAGATACCCGCTCGGCTGTCCCCGCAGTTCGAAGACGGTCCCGGCGTTCGGTTCCGTACCGACTTCCGCGGGCACGTCGGCGAGCGGCACGAACCGGAGCCGACTCACGTCGACGCTCGTGTCGAGCCCGGTCATCATCGCGATGTTGTCCGCCGCGTTCGTCGACCCTCGCTTCGCCAGCGACGCGAACGTCGACAACGACTCATACGGAATCGCCGTGCGTTCGCCTTCGTGGCCGGAGGGTCCCGCGCCCGTCGCCGTCCTTCCGACGATGAGGTCGCGGAACGGCCCGGAGTCGGGGAGCATGTAGATCGAAAAGTCGAGGTCCGTCGCCGTCGCGTCGAGGCGGCTCTCGAAGAGGAACACGCCGTCGCCAGCGAGCGCCCCGTCGGGCAGGACGGCGGCGCCGTCCGCCTCGAAGTACCGCGGCGGCGTCATGTCGATCGCCGTCCCGAGGTAGTTCGCCCACCCGTCGAGGAAGCCGCCGAGCGCGATGTTACCCACCTCGGTCACCGCGCTGCGCTCCATCGCTTGGCCGCCCGGAAGCAGCGAGAGCAGCGCGTCGGCGTGGGCGGCGTCGAACGCGAGGACGGCCTCGCCCTCCAGCCCGCCGCGGAGCCCGACGCTCACACCGATCGACTCCCGACCGGAGAACGCCTCGGCGAGGTCCGCGCCGCTGGCGACGCTCGCACCCGTGACCTCGACGGCGAGATCTGTTCCAGTCAGCTCGGAGAGCGCGCCGGCGGCCTGCTTCGCGCCGCGCTCGGCCAGCCGGTTGCACGCCCCGAGCGCCCGGACGTCGACCCGCATTATACCGCCGATCCGATGGCGTCGAGCACGTTCGGCTTCTGGAACGGCTTCGTGATGTATCCTTCCGCACCCGCCTTGATGGCGGCCTTCATCTTCTCTTCCTGCCCGACGCTGGTACACATAATCACGGTCGCCTCCGGGTGTCCTTCCATGATCTCCGTCGTCGCCTCGATCCCGTCCCGGATCGGCATTACGATGTCCATCATTACGAGGTCCGGCCCGTGCTCTTCGTACTTGTTGACCGCCTCGACGCCGTTTTCGGCCTCGCCGACGATCTCGAACTCCCCGTCGAGGATCTCTCGGAGAAGGTTCCGCATGAACTCCGAATCGTCCGCAATAAGCACGCGCGTAGCCATGAGTACGTGGAACGCCGCTCAGCGATCACTTAACAACTCTCCCGTGGTTCTCAGCGCTGAGAACGGCCGCTGACGAGACGGTGAAGCGACCCCCGGCCGAGGCAGTCCGTCACACCCAGTGACCCAGCAGATAGGTGGCTCCGACGAGTACGGTGCCGCCGAACGTCTCTCGGGTTCCGATCCCGAACGGAAGCAGCGTCGCTGGCGCGTCATCGGGTGCCTCTCGGTCGCCGTCGGTGTCGCCTCGCTCGCCGTCGGTGTCGCCTCCGTCGCCGTCCGCCGTGCCTCCGTCGCGATCGCCAGCGTCCTCCGTTTCGCTCGCTTCATCGACTTCGTCCGATTCGTCCGCCCTATCGATCGATTCCGTGATCTCCGCGTCGGCGTCGCGCTCGTTTATGCGCGTTACCGCGGGATCAGCCTCCACGGTCACCGTCCCCCTCACGCTGTCCTCGCCAATCGTGAGTACGTACGAGTACTCGCCCGGCTCTACGTCGACTTCGATTTCAGAGAACGTCTCGCTTCTCGATGTCTGCGGCGCGACCGTGACGTGTCGTTCCTCGACGATTTCCCCGTCGTCAACGGTGAGCGTCAGGCGCTCTCTCGCCGGTAGCTGCCCGACGTTTCGCACCGTCGCAGAGAGGTTCGCCAGCGCCTCGCCGCGAGTCACCGCGAGGTCCGTCGTCGTCTCGTTCGCGAACCGCAATCGGGCCGGGTCCGTGGCGTTCTCGACGACGAGTATCGTCCGGCTGTCCCGCAGCGACTGCCCCCGGTAGAGTCGGTAGCTCGCCTCCGTTCCGGGCGACACGTCGGTGAGTCCGCTGTCCACGGAGAAGTTCCCGTCGGCGACCGTCAACTCGGGCTCCGTCCGGGACGGGGTCTCGTCGGTATCTCGGACGATCGTCGCCGAGAGATCCGTCGCGGGTAGGATCGAAGTCGTTCCGGTAATGGCGCCATCGCCGGTCTCGACGAGGATGGTTCGGTCGTCGGTAACGTGGTCGTACCGGAGGTACCGCTCTCGGACGTTAAACGACGCCTCGGCACTGGTCCGACCGTCCGCAGTCCCGTGGTACGGGTACTGCTCCGAGACCCGGTCGTCCGTCGCCGACGCCGCTCCGAACGCCGCTGGGGGGTCCCCGTCGCGGAACGCGTACCGATCGCCCTCGGTCCCCTCCAGCGCGAACTCGACCGAGAACTCGTCTCCCGGCTCGGGGCCGTCGGTGAACGGGCCGCCGTCGCTCGTGTCTATCGCGAGGTAGAAGCGGCTGGGCGCGCGGTCGCTCTCTCCCTTTTTCAGCTCTGCTCCGTCGGCGAGAAAGAGGGTGACATCCTCCGGGTCCGCGTCCGCGAGGTCGAGTTCAGTCCGGCGTTCGTTCCGGCCGGGATTCGTTTGCCGTACCCGTAGCGAGACGCCCTCCTCGGCCTCGAGGAGGTCGACGAGGACCCGGTGATCGATCGCTGTCCCGGCCTCAAGCGGTTCTCCCGACCGCTGTTCGGCGAAGTACGAGAGCGCACCCCAGACCCCGGTTGATTCGAAACCGAGGACGACGCGGTCGCCTTTCGTCACCGCCGTGCGGTCAACGCCGGTCTCCCTGAGGACACCGATCGATTCGGGCCCGTCCTCGCCGTCGGCGATCACGCCGGCGGCCGGGGCCGTGAAGGCCTCGATCTCGTCGTGGAACGCCGGTTCCTGTAACACGAGGTCAGACTCCGCGGCCACCGTGACCGGATCCACTGCACCCGAATTCCTGACGATGAACGTACCGTTGGTGATCGCGAGTCGGTACCGCTGCGGCGCCAGTGGTCGCACGAGTCCGCCGGCCCCGGTCGCGCCGGACAGTTCGCTGAGGTTTTTCGCGATCACGTCGCCGTCCTCGTTCGTGAACTCGAGATCGCACGACACATTGGCCGCGCTACAGCTGTCGACGTTGCTCTCCGTCGTCCCGATGAGCCGCGTGTTGATCGTCGTCGAAGAGCCGCTTACTCTGAGAACGTCGACGAATCCAACCGTCCCACCGGAGTCGGTGAGTCGATTGCCGCCGACCAACAGGTACGCGCTGTCGTTCCCGGCGGCGCTGGCAACGTGTTTGATCTCCACCGGATCCCCGGCCGTTCCGGTGTACACCGGTCTGTTGAATGAGCCGTCGACCTCTCGAGCGACGCCGTCACCCGACCCTGTCGCTCCGTCTGCCGTGATCGCGGGCACGACGTCGTCGCCCGCTGCTGTCGCGTCTCCTCCGCCGGGGATCGCTGCGGCGGGGGCCGTGGCTGCGGCCCCGAGAAACGAGAGGAGTACCGCTAATGCCACCAGTGCGGCCCCGAGCGTCGAGAGCCGGGAGCGCAGCGTGACTGTCGATTCTTTCTCCGCGTCGTCCTCGCCGTACCCGCCGGAGGAGTCGATTGCCGTCGCTTGAGTGGACCGATCCGTGCCGTCCGGTGGAACTCTGGAGGTCATCGTTGTGTCGATTGTATCGCAACGGGGCCGAGTCACGCGGACGGCTCGCCGTGAACTGCTGTACTATCGGGATCTCCGCGACTAAAGCGTACCCTCCCGATTATCGTGTTGGAGAACTGGAGTCGACTACCGCGGCGCAGTCGAAGCGAATCGGCCGACCGAAGCGGGATCCGTCTCTCTTCGAGCCCCGAAGAGTTAAGCCCGACCGCGGTCCGGTTTCGATGAGGATGAAGACCTGTCCCCGGTGTGAGTCGTCGATCGATGACGAGGCCCGCTACTGCATCGAGTGTGGCGCCCCCCAGACAGAGCCGGCAGCGGAAGAGTTCGACGAGTACGTGCAGCGGCAGGCCAAGCAGGTGGCCGCCGAGTCGGGGACCGGAGCCGGTGGCGGTTCCGGAGGTGAGAGACGAGCAGACGGCGCCGGTAGTGGGTTCGCTTCGATGGAGGAGCTCACCGACCGCGAGCAGCTCTGGCGGCGCGGCTGTTACGTCGCCGGGTACGGAACGGTCGTGATCGCGCTCACGCTCGTCCCGCAGATCGGCTCGTTCCTCCTGATCCTCGGCGGGATCGCGATCCTCCCGCCGATCCGCCGCCTGACGGCGGGACCGCTCGGGAGCCCGTTAAAACGCGAGGTCATGGCCGGGCTGTACGCGGTGTTCGCGGTGACCGGGATCGCGCTGCTCGTCCTGTTATAAACCCCCGCCGAGAAGAGCCGCTACCCGAAACGCCCGCTACTCAATTCGGAACCCGCCCGACTCCTCCGCCGCACGAACGAGGTCGCCGATGCTGTCACTCGCCGATAGCCCCTGGCTCGCCGCGAATCGCTTTATCGCCACCGGCGGGAGGTCGACTGTCGTCTCGCTCGCCACGAGGAGGAGCCCGAGCGCCTCGGGGGCCGGTGACTTGGGGCCGGCGTTCGAGGCGAACCACGACACGAGGCTGTCGAACGTCGCGGTCACGTCGTTCGAGACCATCCGCTGTCGGGTGGTGTCGCCGTCGACGTGCAGCGTCGCGTCGATTCCGTAGGTGAACCCGTCGTCGTCGAAGGAGGTGGCGAGCCACCGGCTCACCGCCTGCCGGTCGACGCCGGTTCCGCCTGCACCGGCGGCAGCCCCTCCGGCACCGCCCGACGCCGTGCTCGTCGCGTTCGGACCCGGGCTGCCACCCGGCGGCTGCCGCTCCGCGGGGCTCGTCGGATCCGCGGCCGTGAACCCCGCCTCGTCGGCGGGGCGCCGGTTCGCCCCGGCTCGCCCGACGTTGGGACGGCCGTTCGTCCCGACGACGTACCGGCTCTCCCCGATCTCGACGACGGTCTCGTCGTCGGTGAAATCGAGTTCCTCGGGGTCGGCCGGCGGTGCGTCGTGGTCACTCATGGCGTAGGCGTTATCGCGCGAGAAAATAGGTGTTCCGGGCGGAGCGATCCGCCGGGATAGTGGTTAGGGGGCTGTTCGAGGCCCGTTAGAGCCGGACCGCTTCGCCGCTCTCGTTGAAGAGGTCGGGTGCGCGGAGCTCGACGCTCGTGGTTGCGCCCGAGGGCGAGACGATGTCGAGCGCCGAGGTGTCGCTCTCGCCGAAGATGTCGCCGTCCTCGCTACCGAACGGCGCCTCCTCGGGGTTGAACACGAGCGTGAACCGCTCGTCGTCGTTCAGGACCGCGTCGCTCGCGTCGACGAACGTCCCGCTGGAGTTCTGGACGGCGAAGTTGCCGGCCTGGATCTCGCTCGCGTTTACAACTGTGCCGTCGGACTCGTTCGTGTTGTTGAAGACAAGATTCTCCTGCCCGTTCGGACCGACCGCCTGGACTGTCGTGGTACTCAAGTCGATCTGATTGGACCCGGCCGCGCCGGCGACGCCGACGCGGATCGCGGAGAGGTTCGTCGGACTGTCGCCGTCTTCGACGATCCCGACCGTGCTGGTCACGTCGATGCGCTCGGAGACGAGGTCGGTGCTCTCTTGGCCGGTCGCTTCGGCCTGTGACTGCAGGAATCCAGCGGTATTTATCAGGACGCCTGCCGCGATCGCCGCCACCAGCACCATCGCGATGAACACGATGAGGGTCCCGATACCGACCTGGCCGCGGTCGCCGTCGTCGTCAGTGATGAACTCGAACATCGTTACAGCCTCACCGACGTCTGGTCGCTGGTCAGCGTCGTCGGGACGCGGATCTCAGTGGTGGTCGTCGCGCCGGATGCGGTCGTGAACGTCACTGAAAGTCGCTCACCTTCTTGGAGAGCGTCGTACTCGGGGAGGTCGGTGTCGTCCGTGATGTTCACTTTCACAAGCGCTCGATCGCTGCTGTCCGTGAGAACGCCGTTTTCGACGCCGAGGATATCCTCGACCTCACCGCCGAGGTCTTCGATTTGGACCGTTTCTTGGCCCTGCGTGCCGATGAACTCGATCGTCGTTCTGTTTAGGTCAATGAACCCCGATCCCGGGGCCTTCGCGACCACGAACTGGAGATCGGTGACGTTGTTGTCCTCGACCGATCCGGACTGACTCACGATCTGGATCCGATCGGAGACCTGCGAAGTACTCTCTTGGCCGGTCGCTTCCGCCTGCGTCTGGAGGAAGCCGGCGGTGTTTATCAGTACGCCCGCCGCGATCGCCGCCACCAGGACCATCGCGATGAACACGATGAGGGTCCCGATGCCCACTTGACCGCGGTCGTTGTCGGTAGGTTTGTCGAACATTTGTATCTGTCTCGAACGCCCGTGAGGTCCGCTCTCGGGCTCTACTCAGCGAAAAGTGAGACCTATTCATAAGGTATCGGTCCAATATATTGAATGTAATAATCAGCAGACAGCGTAGAGATATCTCTCACCATTACTGAAAAATGATATATAAGTTGGTCGAGCCGGGTGTTACAGCCGGACCGCTTCCCCGTTTTCGTTGAAGAGGTCGGGTGCGCGGAGCTCGACTGAGGTGGTCGCGCCCGAGGGCGAGACGATGTCGAGCGACGACTGGTCGCTCTCGCCGAACACAACTGTATCGTTGTCACCGAACGGCTCGGTTTCAGGATTGAATACGACGGTGAACCGATCGTCGTCGTTCAGGACCGCCTCGCTATCGTCGACGAAGTCACCGCTGGAGTTCTGAACGGCGAAAGCACCATTCGGGATATCTCCAACATCCGTTATCTCGGTATCGCCGTTAGCAGTGCTATTGTCAACGTTCAGACTGTCACTGAATATCAGATTCTGCTGGCCGTTCGGGCCGACAGCCTGTATGGTCGCGGAGCTCAAGTCGATCTGGTTGGACCCGGCCGCGCCAGCCACGCCGACGCGAATCTCCTCGAGCTCGCCCGAGGACGCTCCGTCTGTGCTGTTCACGATCCCGACGGTACTGGTCACGTCGATGCGCTCGGAGACGAGGTCAGTGCTCTCTTGGCCGGTTGCTTCCGCCTGCGACTGCAGGAAGCCGGCGGTGTTGATCAGGACGCCGGCGGCGATGGCGGCGACGAGCACCATCGCGATGAACACGATGAGCGTGCCGATACCGACCTGACCGCGGTCGTCGTCGTTGTTGATGAATTCGAACATTGTTACAGCCTCACCGAAGTCTGGTCGCTGGTCAGCGTCGTCGGGACGCGGATCTCAGTGGTGGTCGTCGCGCCCGACGCCGTCGTGAACGTTACCGAGAGCCGATCGCCGGTACTGAGGTTACCGTAGTTAACTGGGTCTGGCTCAAGGACGAACTTGACCTCGGCGCGATCGCTGCTATCGGTCAAGACGACGTTATCGTCGCCCGGAGCGGTGAAGATCGAAACGTTACTATCGGAGCTACCTAGCTCGGTTTCCGTCTCGAGTTCGTCTACCTGGAAGCTCTCCTGACCGTTCGTCCCGATGAGCTCCGCGCTCACCTGTGCGAGGTCGATGGCTCCCGCGCCGGGGGCCTTCGCGAGCACGAAGTCGATCTCGGTCACGTTGATCTGGTCGCCACTAGCGTTAACGGTCCCGGATTGGCTCACCACTTGCAGCCGGTCGCTCACCTGACTCGTACTTTCTTCGCCCGTTGCCTCCGCCTGCGTCTGCAGGAACCCGGCGGTGTTGATCAGGACGCCGGCGGCGATCGCTGCCACCAGCACCATCGCGATGAACACGATGAGTGTCCCGATTCCCACCTGACCGCGCTCTTCCTCGTCCAGTATGGTTTCGAACATTGTGTGTTGCGTGGGCCCCCGGGCCGCCCGGCGGCGTTATCAATACGGACTTGAAATCGCCTATTAAAGACTCTGTGCAGATTATTCAGATTGATAAAACGGTGCTGTACTGCGGTTTCGTCTATATTTCCAAACGAATAATTTATGAATACATCAACGACTTTCGGCCGTAGTTCTCACGGTTAGATATTTTCGATTCGGTCCGTGACGCCACCAGAAACGGGCTCCAGATTCGCACGTCTGACCGCGCCTTGCGGTTCGTCGCTACCGGTTCTGAATCCGCGCGAGCTCCGAGTCGGGGATCACGAACTCCTGCGTGCCGGGCTCGTACACCGCGAGGCTCCCGGCGACCAACGCCATCGACGCCGCCAACAGGCCGGTGTTGATCAAAAGCAGTACCTGCGCGTCCGCGAACGCCGTCCGAAAGGCGGCGGCGGGCGTCGCCACGGCGGCGACGACGATCAGTCCGAACCCGACCGCCAGATACGCCATCGCCGTGCGACCGGACGACCGATACGCCGACAGGGCAAACGCCAGCAGCGTCGCGCTCGCACCGGCGAGCACGGTGGTGGTCACGAGATACAGCCCCTCGATCAGTTCCATATCCGTCCTGCTCGGAGTCCGACTATAAACCCACGGTAGCGGCTATCACCGCCGATAATGCTCTCGCTCGGCGCCGAAACGGCAATCCTGCTTTCGACACTCGACACGCCGTCGAAGCGCCGCCGAGACCGACATATCCCACCGGTATCCTTTTAAGCCGTAAAAATCAACATCGATAACGTGAATGGTGGGGGACGATCTAATCACGGTACTCGGCAACAAGTATAACACGGACATCTTGACCGCGACGGGTGACGCCAAATCCGCGCAGGCCCTGAGCGACGAGCTCGACGTCCCGATCGCGACGTGTTATCGCCGGATCAACGAGTTAGAGGAGGCCAATCTGCTCGAACTCCACGACCGTCCGCTCTCTGACGAGCACCGCCGCGTAAAGGTGTACCGTCGGAAGGTCGACGGCGTCGATGTCGACTTTCGCGACGGGCTGACTGTCGAGGTCGAAGAGCGTTCCGCGGTGAAAAACCGCCTCGACGACGTGTGGCGGGACCTCTCGTCGAGTCAGTAGCGTTCTGCGGCGGCTCGCCCCGTCCATCTCTTCCCACCCTTTCGAGGCGCGGGCGACCTTCCGTTCTGTAATTCGTTCGCTACCGATCGCTCCCGTTCGCTAGAACGACGGTCCCTCGGACTGACTCATCATCGAGAATCCGCCAGCCCGGTCGTGGACGGTGATCCCCCCCTCGCCGATCTCCATCGGAAAGATGTCGGTGTCGATATCCTGTTTCCGCATCTTTGCCACCCAGACGTATCGGTTGACGCCGGAGTCGGTCGGCGTCTGGATGAAGTAGATGTTCCCGTCGGTCAGGAAGTTCTCCAGCCCGACCTCGGTGTCGGGGAACACCGCGCCCTGCTCGTTGATGAGCAGAGAGGTCAGCCCGTTGGCTTTGAGGATGTCCGAGAATTTCAGCAGGTAGGTCCGCTTTTCTTGTTCGGCGTCGAAAAAGAGCTGGAACATCGACAGCGAGTCGAGCACGAGCCGGTCGAACTCACCGTCCTCGATGGTATCGAGCAGCCGATCGACGGCCGTGGAGAAGTCGGTCTCGCGCAGCATCTCGCGTTTGTCGAGAACGACGATGTCGCCCCGATCGACGGCGTCGCTGAAGCCCTCGAGGCCGATCGACTCCGCGGCGCCGCGGATGTCCGCCTCATCTTCTTCGAAGGAGACGTACACGCCGCGCTCGTCGTGATCGGTGACACCGTGATACAGATACTGAATTCCGAAGATACTCTTCCCGGTCCCGGGGTTCCCCGAGACGAGCACCGTCGACCGCTCCGTGATACCGCCGGTGAGGATCGAGTCGAGGCCCTCGACCCCGGTAGAGACGAGTTCTGACATTCGTGTTTCCCTTGGCGACGAGAGTACATAAAAGACGATCCGACGGACCGCTGACGCCGACACGCTCGACCACCCTACTGGAGCCGATCTCTCAACCGCCTACTGGGGTCGACGCTGCCGACTGCGTATCGGGACCGACGCTCCCGGCTACCCGACTGCGTATCGGGACCGACGCTCCCGGCTACGGGGCTCGCCCGTACGAACGCCGACAGCTTTATTTCTCGACACACCAGCCATTCTGTATGTCCGGTGAAGCGTCCCCCGTCGTGTCCGGCGGTGATCGGCGGTGAGTGATCCCTCGGTCCTCATTGTCGAAGACGAGCCCGATATCGCTGCGCTGTACGCGGGCTTCCTTGACGGCCGGTACGACGTTACGCTCGCTGAGACCGCCACCGAGGCGATCGACCGAGTCGACGCCGCGGTCGACGTCGTGTTGCTCGACCGTCGACTTCCCGACGGAAGCGGAGACGACGTGCTCGAACACATCCGCGAATCGGGGTACGACTGTCGCGTGGCGATGGTCACCGCTGTCGAGCCGGATTTCGACATTATCGGGATGGGATTCGACCTGTATCTCACGAAACCCGTTAGCCGCTCGAAGCTCCTCGCGGCGATCGACACCCTGCTCACGCGCGATGAGTACGACGACCTCGTCAAGGAGGCGGCGGCGCTCGCGAGCAAGCGAGCGGTGCTCAGTGCGCAGAAACCGGCGGCCCAGCGCGATGGCAACGAAGCGTACGCCGAACTGGTCGCCCGCCTCGACGACCTCGACGCCGACATCGACGACCTCGGCGAGTCGCTCTCCTCGGACGATTACCGCGCGATGTTCCGCGACCTCGGCGAGGCCTGAATCGATCGCCCGATACGCCGTACTGCGCCGCCCTCACACTCACGATAGCTGATCGCCGACCAGCCGATCGGCCGCCGCGACGAACGCGTCTCGCTCGTCCGTCGGGATCGTCGCTCCGGCGGCGACGTCGTGACCGCCGCCGTCGCCGCCGACCGACCGGCTCGCCTCCCGCATCACGACGGACAGGTCGAGCCCCTGTCGCACGAGCGAGTGAGACCCGCGAGCGGACACCTTCAGCTCCTCCGCGCTCTCCTCGGCGAACGCGATCACCGGCTTCGAGCGGTCGACCGCCGGCGACCCGATCGCCATCCCGGCGATGATTCCGACGATCGTCTCGCGGATCCGCGATCCGGCGTCGAACCACTGGAGGTTGTCTTCGTGGGTCACGCCCTCCGTCTTCACCCACTGGAGCCCCTCGGAGAGGTTCCGCCGGTGATTCCGGAGGAGCCGCCGCGCCTCCGCGAGCGCGTCCCCGCGGTCGCCGAGACACACCGCGAGACCGACGTCGGCGCGCTCGTACCGCGCCGTCGCGTTGAGCAGGGTCGAGAACTCGCTCACGTCTCGAAGCTCCGTCCCCGACTCCTCGTCGACGAGCGTGTAGGACGTGCCGACGAGCGCCTCGATCTGGTCCGCGGGAACGCCGGAGGCGACCGCCCGACGCATCAGCGCCGACGCGAGCGTCCGTCGCTCCGCCGCGTCGAGGTCGACCCATCGGCGCCACTCCCCGTCCCGTTTCACGTCGACGTCGAGGTCGGTCAGGAAGGCGATCGCCCCCGCCTCGTCGTTCGAGACGCCGGGAATCCGCACGTCGGACGCGTACTCCAGCAGCTTCGGGAGCGGTCGGGTCTGCCTGCCGTACAGGTCCAGATCCGTCCGCGTCTCGACCACGCCGGCGTCGACCGCGTCGGCGACGATCGCCTCGTTGGCGCCGACGAGTCCGCCGTCGGAGTCCTGCATGTCGCCGACCGCGCCCACGATCGCCAGCGCGGCGAGGTCTCGGTTGTCGCCGTCGGGGCCTTCGAGCGCCCGAGCGAGGACGTAGCTCGCGCCCGCGCCCGAGAGTTCGCTCGCGCCGTTTATCCCCTCCAGTAAGGGGTTGAGGTGGAACTCGGTGTCGGGGTCGGCGGGCTGGTGATGGTCGGCGATGACGGGGGTGAAGTCGCCGGCGGCCTCGTGAGCGGCGATGACGTCGAGCTGGCCGGAGCCGAAGTCGGTGAAGAGCACGGTCTCGAACCCGCGGGCGGCGATCCCGTCGACGGCGTCCTCGTCCAGCTGTTTCTCGAAGACGACCTCGTGGTCGATCCCGGCGCGTGCGAGCGCGGACGAGGCGATCGCGGCGCTCGTGAGCCCGTCGGCGTCGATGTGCGAGGCGAGCAGGACGCGGTCCGCCGCCCGGAGGCGATCGGCGCAGGCCTCGGCGCGCTCAGCGAGGTCGGGTACGGGTGTGCCGGCGGCTGCCATTACCGCCCGTTGGCGCGTCGTCGGGGATAAACTGTCGCTTCGGGGGTGCGCCCTGCGCCCGAGTTGCGGCAGCCGAGACGGTCAGCGCTCGCCGACGAACGCGGCGGTCGCCGCGCGCCACTCCCGGACGACCTCGTCGTCGTCCTCCGCGTCCCACGGATCGATATCGTCGGTCGATTCGAGCGCGGCGGCCGCTCGGCGAACGCCCGTCTCGAAATCGATCTCGTACGCGAACCCGAGGTCTCGTTCGGCCTTCGCGGTGTCGAACACGGTGGTGTATCGGAGGTGGTCGGCGAGCAGGTCGGTCCGCTCGGGAAGCCGTTCGCGGAGCAGGTCGGTCGGTATGTGAACGAGCTCGGGCTCGGGGGCGTCGAGGGCGCTCGCGACCCGACGGTGGTACTGGTTCCAGGTCATCGGCTCCCCGCCGGTGACGTGGTACGACTCGCCGTGAGTCGATCCGTTCCCGACGGCGCCGACGAACGCGCCGGCGACGTCGTCGCGATGACACGGCCCCCACAGGGCGGTTCCGTCCCCGTGGACGATCAGGGGCTTCCCCTCGCGGACCCGGTCGAGGTAGTAGGTCCCCGACCCGAGCGTGTGGAGGACGGGCCCCCGATCGCCGTACGTGCTCCACGGGCGGATCACGGTCGTCGCGAACGCGTCGCCGTGGGCGTCGAAGAAGACGTCCTCGGCGGCGGACTTGTCGGCGGCGTAGGCGCTGACCGGCGCCGCGCCGGTCTCCGACTCCCGGAGCGCGGACTCGGTGATCGGCTGGTCCGCCGGCGGCCGCCGGTAGACGTCGACCGTCGAACAGAAGACGTACTGGTCGGCGATCCCGGCGAACACGTCGACGGCGGCGCGGGCGGTCTCGGGGTCGAAACACACCATGTCTATCACGCAGTCCGGGTCGACCTCGGCGGCGACTCGATCGAGGTCCTCGCGGCGGGTTCTGTCGCCGTGTCGGAACTGAACGGCCTCCGGAACGTCCGCGTCGGTGGTTCCGCGGGTGAACGCGACGACCTCGTGACCGGCCTCGACGAGCTGCCGGGTGATCGCTGTGCTGATGAGCCCGGTCCCGCCGACGATGAGCACGCGCATGATCGCCCTCCGCTCCGGAGGGATGAAAAGGCGACCACCCGCTCCCTGCGCTCCCGGCGCCCGCGTGCCCGACAGAGGCATCACTTGCCGTAACTGACGGTTATAGATGCCTAAAGATATATGCACTACACACATGACACGTGGGTTCAACACCCGGAGTCTCCACGCCGGCGCCGAGCCCGACCCGGCGACCGGGTCGCGTGCGACCCCGATCCATCAGACGACCTCGTTCGTCTTCGACGACGCGGACACGGCGGCGGAGATGTACGCGCTCCGGGCGGAGGGCCACATCTACTCCCGGCTCTCCAACCCGACCGTGAGCGTCCTCGAAGACCGGCTCGCCGACCTGTCGGGCGGCTCCGACGCGGTCGCGACCGGCTCGGGGATGGCCGCGTTCGACGCGATCACGACGGTGCTCGCGAGCGCGGGCGACAACGTCGTCGCCAGCTCCGAGATGTACGGCGGCACGGCGGCGTACCTCACCAGCATCGCGAACCGCCGCGGCGTCGAGGCGCGGCTCGTCGACACGCTCGACTACGAGGCGTACGCGGACGTGATAGACGGGGACACCGCGTTCGTCCACGTGGAGACGGTCGCGAACCCCTCGCTCGTCACGCCCGACTTCGAGCGGCTCGCCGAGATCGCCCACGAGAACGCGGTGCCGCTCGTCGTCGACAACACCTTCGCGAGCCCGTACCTCTGTCGGCCGTTCGAACACGGCGCGGACATCGTCTGGGAGTCGACGACCAAGTGGATCACGGGGAACGGAACGACCGTCGGCGGCGTCGTCGTCGACGGCGGCCAGTTCCCGTGGGACCACCCCGACGCCGACTACGACGAGCTCGACGGCCAGTCGCCCGCCTACCCGATCGACTTCGTCGAGCAGTTCGGCGACGCCGCCTTCGCCAACGTCGCCCGCCAGCGCGGGGTCCGTCCGACCGGCGGCCAGCAGTCCCCCTTCGACGCGTGGCAGACGATCCAGGGGCTCAACACGCTCCCGCTCCGGATGGAGCGCCACTGCGAGAACGCCCGGACCGTCGCCGAGTTCCTCCGAGACGACGACCGCGTCGACTGGGTGACGTACCCCGGGTTCGAGGACCACCCGAGCCACGACAACGCCGCCGAGTACCTCGACGGCTTCGGCGGGATGGTGACGTTCGGCGTCGACGGCGGCTACGAGGCCGCGAAGACCCTCTGCGAGTCCGTGGAGCTGACGAGCTTCCTCGCGAACATCGGGGACGCGAAGACGCTCGTGATCCACCCGGCCTCCACCACCCACGCGCAGATGGACGAGACCCAACAGCGGCTCGCCGGTGTGTTTCCCGACATGCTCCGGCTCTCCGTCGGGATCGAGGACCCCGACGACGTGATCGCCGACTTGGAGCACGGGCTGGCGGCGGGCGAGCGTGCTGCGAGCGGCGAGCGTGCTGCGAGCGGAGAGGGGCGAGGAGAGGCAGGGGCAGGGGGGCCCACATGAGTACGACGCCCTCCGAGGACGGAGTCGCCTCGCTCGGCGAGTTCGCCTTCGAGTGCGGGCAGTCGGTCCCCGACCTCGAGGTCGCCTACGAGACGCACGGGGAGTTCGACGGCGACAACGTCGTCTTGGTCTGTCACGCGCTCACCGGCAGCCAGAACGTCGCGCGGTCGCCGTCGCCGGAGCGAGACGCCGGGCAGGCGGGGCAGGCCCGGGCGTGGTGGGACGACATCGTCGGGCCGGGGAAGGCGATCGACACGACGGAGTACTACGTGGTCTGCGCGAACGTCCCCGGGTCGTGTTACGGAACTACCGGACCCGCGAGCGAGCGCCCAGCCGACCTCGACCTCCCGGACGAACCGGACCACGACCGGTGGGGGACCGCGTTCCCGCCGGTACAGGTCGAAGACTGGGCCCGCGCGCAGCGTCGGCTCCTCGACCACCTCGGCGTGGGGAGGCTTCGAGCCGTCGTCGGCGGGAGCGTCGGCGGGATGAACGTCCTGGAGTGGGCGAAGCGATACCCGGACGACGTCGATCGGATCGTCGCGGTCGCGACCGCCGGTCGCCTCGACGCGCAGTGTCTCGCGCTCGACGCGATCGCTCGGCGCGCGATCCGCGCGGACTCGAACTGGAACGGCGGCGACTACTACGGCGACGACCGCCCGTCGCCCGACGAGGGGCTCGCGATCGCGAGACAGATCGGCCACGTGATGTACCTCTCGAAGGCCTCGATGGAGCGGAAGTTCGGTCGGCGCTCGGCCGGACGCGACTCGCTCACCCGCGAAGAGGGCGATTTGGGTCTCCCACCGGAGCCCACGGCCGGATTCTTCCCCTATCGGGAAGTCGAGTCGTACCTCGACTACCAGGCGGAGGGGTTCGGCGACCGCTTCGACGCGAACAGTTACCTGTACCTCACGCGCGCGATGGACGAGTACGACCTCGCCGCGGGACACGGCAGTGACGCCGCCGCGCTGGCGGCGTTCGAGGGCGAGGCGCTGTTGCTGAGCTTCACCGCCGACTGGCACTTCACCGTCGAGCAGTCCACGTCGCTGGCGACTTCCTTTCGCGAGCGCGACGCGCCCGTCGCGCACCACGTGATCGACTCCGACCACGGCCACGACGCGTTCCTCGTCGAGCCGGAGCACGTCGGTCCGCCGCTCCGTGACTTCCTCGCCGAGGGGGTCGAGGGCCGGGCGGTCTCCGACGACGGGGGCGGTGAGACCGACGGCGGCCGACCCCGCCGCGTGGAACGCGATCACGCGCCCGTCCACTCTAGCCTCTTTCGGGGATAACCCCTCGCGAGACCGCGTCCCGATCCGCATCGAGCGTAGATATATCACGATCAACCATGATAACGTTCATAATTCTCCACTTCGTGGTGTGTAAGGTATGCCCGGTGGACACTCCCAGACCCTGCGGCCGTTCCTGTGGCGCGCCGAACGACTGTACCCCGACACCGAGATCGTCTCCCGAACGCGCGAGGGGCGCACGCGACACACGTACGCCGAGTACGCCGACCGGACGGCGCAGCTCGCGAACGCGCTCGACGAGTACGGCATCGAGCGCGGCGACAGGGTAGCGACGTTCTGTTGGAACCACACGCGACACTTCGAGACGTACTTCGGCGTGCCGAACACCGGCGCACAGCTCCACACGATCAACCCGCTGCTGCCCGACGAGCACATCCGGTACATCGTCGACGACGCCGAAGACGAGGTCGTCTTCGTCGACCCGTCGCTCGCCGGGAAGCTCGCCGGCGCGGCCGAGGACGCCGAGGAATTCGCCGACGTCGACTTCGTCGTCATGGGCTCGTCGGAGATCGACGAGCTCGACGCCACGCCGTACGAGGAGTTCATCGCGGATCAGCCGACCGACTACGACTGGCCCGAGCTCGACGGCGAGCAGCCCGCCGGGCTCTGTTACACCTCCGGGACGACGGGGAAGCCGAAGGGCGTGGAGTACACCCAATCGATGCTGTGGAGCCACACGATGGCCTCGCAGACGCCGCAGGGGATCCCGATGGAGGACGCCGACGTGGTCATGCCGGTCGTCCCCATGTTCCACGTCAACGCGTGGGGGATGCCGTTCACCGCGACCGCGGCGGGCGCGAAACACGTCTACCCGGGACCGTCGCCGTCCCCGGCCGACCTCGCGGCGCTCATCGAGGAGGAGGGCGTGACGATTTCCGCGGGCGTCCCGACGGTGTGGCTCGGGCTTCAGGAGTACATCACGGAGGGGAACGACGTCGACCTCTCGACGCTCGACACCGTGATCGTCGGCGGCGCGGCCGCCCCGCAGTCGCTGATCGAGTGGTACGACGACCGCGGCGTCGAGGTGCTCCACGCGTGGGGGATGACGGAGCTGTCGCCGATCGGTACGGTCTCGCACCTCACCGCGGACCTGCGGGGCGCCGATTACGAGACGCAGGTCGACAAGCGCTCGAAGCAGGGGCTCGTCGTGCCCGGCCTGGAGTTCGAAGTCATCGACGAGAACGGCGAGGAGATCCCGTGGGACGGCGAGGCGTTCGGCGAGCTCCGGATCCGCGGCCCGTGGGTCACGAAGGAGTACTTCGCCCGTCCCGACGCCAGCGAAGCGGACTTCGTCGACGGGTGGCTGAAGACCGGCGACGTGGTCACCGTCGACGGGGACGGCTACATTCAGCTCGTCGACCGCACGAAAGACGTGATCAAGTCGGGCGGCGAGTGGATCTCCAGCGTGGAGTTGGAGAACGCGATCATGGCGTACGACGGCGTGAGCGAAGCGACCGTGATCGGCGTCCCCCACGAGCGCTGGCAGGAGCGTCCCGTCGCGTTCGTCGTCGCCGCCGACGGCGTCGACCGCGAGGCGCTCGTCGACGAGATCGAGGCCGGGCTCCGCGAGCAGTACCCGAAGTGGTGGGTGCCGGACGCGGTGGAGTTCATCGACGAGGTGCCGAAGACCGCCACCGGGAAGTTCTCGAAGAAGGACCTCCGGGAGCGGTACGCCGACCAGTCGCTCGTCGAGGGGTCGGTGCCGGAGGCGGACGCGCCGGAACAGGAGTAGAACCGAGCCGAGCGCGGCGGCCGCTTTTACTCGGTTCGGTCGCCGACGATCCACTTGTGCGAGTAGCTCTCGCCGCACGTGCAGTGGGCGTACGCGTGGACGACGTCGCCCTCGGCGTAGAGCCCGCCGACCTCCTCGTTTTGCGCCTCCGCGAACGCGAAGACGAATCGCACGCCGTGGTCGTCGTCGGTCTCCTCGTCTTCTCCATCTTCGCCGTCTCCGCCGCTGTCGGCGAACGGGCACTCTCCGTCGTCGAGCGAGCGCGCTATCGCCCCTTCGGCGCCCATCGCCGTCTTCGCGAACTCCATCGCACCCATGCCCGTGCCGGCCTCGAACGCCGACCGGCCGGTCTCGCCGTCGAGGATCAGTCGGACGCCGCCGCCCGTCTCGCTTCCGACGTTCCGGAGCCGGGAGTCGTCGTCGAGGTACGCGTCGCTCACGTAGAAGACCACGTCGTCGAGCCGCTCGCCGGCGAGGAACTCGTCGAGTTTGCTCATGCCGACGCGACGCGCGTGAGCCGTAAAAGGAGTGCGAGTCGCGGTGAGTCTGGATCCGCTTCGCACCGACTGCGAACCGCCATCGACGCCCGCCGCGATCTCCATCTCATGTCGAGTCGATGTTAAATCATGTAAAACCGGAGTAACTGTTAATACGTGTCACTGTGATCCGTCGCCTAATGAGTGCACAGACACCATCTGGAGAGCGACTCGTCGAGTGGGCACAGCTGGTCGACGAGGACGTCCCGGACGAGGTCCGAGGGGTCCGAGAGGACCGATCCGCCGAACGATAACTTTCACTCCGCTTCGCGAAGCCTTTAGGCCGAAGACGGCGTAGGCCCGCCGATGGCGACCGAGGCCGCCGGTATCGACCGACCCCTGCTCGTCGACGACTTCCTTCAGCGACGCCGCTACCAGCTCCAGCTCGCGGCGTCCGCGATGGACGACCACACCCTCGTCTGTCTCCCGACCGGCCTCGGCAAGACGACCGTCAGCCTGCTCGTCACCGCCGAGCGCCTCCACGAGGTCGGCGGGAAGGCCCTCTTTTTGGCTCCCACCAAACCCCTCGTCCAGCAGCACGCCGACTTCTACCGGGAGGCGCTCTCGATCCCGGACGACGAGATCGTGGTGTTCACCGGTGACGTGAAACCCGACGACCGAGCCGCGCTCTGGAACGACGCCCGGATCGCGATCGCGACCCCGCAGGTCGTCGAAAACGACTTGGTCGGCAACCGGATCTCGCTCCGCGACGTGACCCACCTGACGTTCGACGAGTGCCACCGCGCGACCGGCGACTACGCGTACGTGTACATCGCCGAGCGGTACCACGCCGACGCCGCCGACCCGCTCGTCACCGGCATGTCGGCCTCTCCCGGCGGTGACACCGAGGAGATCCAGACGGTCTGTGAGAACCTCGGCCTCCGAAACGTCGAGGTGATGACCGAGGAGGACGCCGACGTCGACGAGTACACCCACGACACCGACGTGCGGTGGGAGCAGGTCACCCTCCCGCGGGAAGTTCTCGAGATCCGGGACGCGCTCAACGAGGTGATCACGGATCGACTGGAGAAGCTCAAATCGCTCGGGGTGACGAACAAAACGAGTCCGGACCTCTCCCAGCGTGACCTCAACGAGATGCGCGGGAAGCTCAAGCGGATGATGGACAACGACCAGTCGGACGGCTACAAGGGGATGTCCACCCACGCCGAGGTGATGAAGCTCCGGCGCGCGACCGAGCTGGTCGAAACGCAGTCGGTCGAGTCCGTCCGTCGGTACTTCGAGCGTCAGCGCGAGGCGGCGCGCTCGTCCGGCGCCTCCAAGGCGAGCCAGCGGATGGTCGCGGACCCCCAAGTACGCGAGGCGATGCGGAAGGCGGAGTTGTTCGACGGCCTCCACCCCAAGTTCTCGAAGGCGCGGATCCTGCTGGCGGAGACGCTCGGGATCAACGGCGGCGAGCGCGCGATCCTCTTCACGGAGTCGAGAGACACCGCCGAGGCGCTCGTCGAGTTCCTCTCGACCAGCTTCGACGTTCGGAAGTTCGTCGGCCAGGGGGACAAGGAGGGCTCCGACGGGATGAGCCAGAAGCAGCAACAGGAGACGCTCGACGAGTTCAAAGCCGGTGCGTTCGAGGTACTCGTCTCCACGAGCGTCGCGGAGGAGGGGCTCGACGTCCCCGAGGTCGACCTCGTCTGCTTCTACGAGCCCGTCCCCACCGCGATCCGCTCGATCCAGCGGAAGGGTCGGACCGGCCGTCAGGCCGAAGGGCAAGTGGTCGTCCTGATGGCCGAAGACACCCGCGACGAGGCGTTCTTCTGGATATCCAGACGCCGCGAGAAGAAGATGGTGAGCCAACTCGCCGAGCTGAAGGAGGCCACCGACGACATCGAGGAGACCGTCGGCGACGACGGACAGTCGGACCTCGGCGCGTTCGCGGGGGGATCCGCCGGAAGCGACACCGACTCCGAGACGGACGATAGCGCGGCGGATACCGGCGACAACGCGGGCGCCGACGGCGATGGCGACGCTGCCGACACCGGCGATGCCGGACTCACCGACTTCGCCGCGGAGGCAGGAGACGGCGACGCTGACGGAGGGGGTGGCGACGCTGACGGCGACAGCGGGGACCGCGAGAGCGATGACGGAGGCGACGCGGTCGACGACGACCTCGGATCGGACGCGGACGAAGACGGCGTCGTCGCGACCGCCGGTATCGAGGACGGCGTCGAGATCGTCGTCGACCAGCGCGAGCTCGACTCCTCGATCGCGAAGGACCTCTCGACGCGCGACGGGCTCGTCACTCGATTGGAGACGCTCGCGGTCGGCGACTACGTGCTCTCGGACCGGGTCGCCGTCGAGCGGAAGTCGGCGGCCGACTTCGTCGACTCGATGCTCGACGCCGATCGGTCGATGTTCGAGCAGGTCGGCGAGCTCTCGCGGGCGTACGCTCGGCCCGTGATGATCGTCGAGGGGACGAACCTCTACGGCCAGCGCGACATCAATCCGAACGCGATCCGCGGCGCGCTCGCGTCGCTGGCGGTCGACTTCGACGTGAGCGTGCTCCGCACCGAGAGCGAGACGGACACGACGGAGCTGCTCGCGACGATCGCCAAGCGCGAGCAGGAGACGCGCGACCGCGAGGTGAGCGTCCACGGCGAGAAGACGACGAAGACCCGCGCGGAACAACAGGAGTACGTCGTCTCCTCAATCGCCGACATCGGGCCCGTCACCGCGCGGTCGCTGCTCGAACACTTCGGCTCCGTCGAGGCGGTGATGACCGCGCCGGAAGGCGACCTCTTGGAGGTCGGTGGCGTCGGGTCAGTGACCGCCGAGCGGATTCGCGAAGTGGTCGGAAGCGAGTACGAATAATCCGCGCGATATGAGAAGCGCCCGTCAGTCGAATCCGCTTATCAGGGTCACCACCCACTGACCGACGTCGTACTCGGATCTGACCTCCACCCGCGTCACCCACTTCACCCACTGGAATCCGCGCCTGCCGGGCGCGACGAGCCGCGCGGGCGCGCCGTGGCCGTGGCTCAGCCGGTCGCCGCCGACGTGGGTCGCGAGCAGGGCGTCCTCGGCCTCGTCGAGCGGGAGGCTCCAGCGGTACCCCGTCACTGACGTGAACCGGACGTAGGCGGGCCCGCGGTCCGGGTCCCCGGCTGCCGTTCCGCCGGCTGCATCCAGTAGATCACCGACGCGGATCCCGCCCCACTCTTGAACCGTGTACCACCCGCTCGTGCAGTCGAGCAGCGCTTCCGTCTCGTGACCCGCCGCGAGTTCGTCGGCGGTCAGTTCGATCGGATCACTCACGAGCCCGTCGACCCGCAACCGATAGTCGTCGCGGTCGATCGGGTCGGGGTCGTCGGCGACCCACGACGTGATCGGGAACGAGCCGTTCCCTTCGCCCTCCCGCGGCTGTGACCCGGTGAACCGCCGGTCGGAGCCGGCCGTGCCGAGCAGATCGTTGATCCCCTGCTGGAGGCGATACGTCGCCGCGCCAGCACCGAGCAGAACGGTGTACCGCAGCGCGGTTCGCCGCCGCTCGAAATCGACCCGGCGCGGGAGCCGGAACCGAGTCGACGCGTGTGCGACCACGAGCGGAAGCAGGACGAGTCCGAACCCGACGTGGACGGAGAGCAGGGTCCAGTAGGAGATCCGCACGTCGAGTCCGAACACCCAGACGATCCCCGTCGAGAGCGCCCCGAGCGCGGCGACGAGCGTCAGGACCGACAGCGCGGTCGACCGCCGCCACAGGGTCGGGTCGGTGAGCCGGTGTCGAACCCTCGCGAGCTTCCACGCGAGCAGCGCGACGATCGCGAGACCCAACGCGCGATGCAGCCAGAACAGCGGCCACCCCGCCGGGACGCCGACGGTGAACGAGACGAGTCCGGTGACGACCTCCGCCGAGACGAACGCCAGCAGCGACCAGTCGACCGCGCGCGGCGGCGGCTCTAGGCGGTCGAGCGCCGCACCGAGTCGAGATCGCACGCTCATCTCGATCGTGCTACGCGCTACCGAGACAAAAGCGTCGTCACAGCTCGTAGGTCTCCCCGTCGACCGCCAGCGGCTCCTCGAACGCCTCGTCGGGCGGGTAAAAATGGGCGAGATGGACGAGCCGCGTTCGGTCCGCGTTCAACTCGTCGGCGAGCGCGAGTGCACCCTCGCGAGTCATGTGCTTCGAGCCGAACGTGCGCGGGACGCCGTCCGGGCCCTCGTGGCGTCCGCCGATCGGATGATGCTTGCAGAGCGACGCCGGGACGATGGCGTCGGCGAGGAGGAGGTCGGGATCGGACAGCGCCTCGCGCGAGGCCTCGGGCACGTTGTAGCTCGTGTCCCCCGTCAGCGAGAGCTTTCCTCCCGTCTCGGGGTCTTCGATCACGACGCCGTAACAGAGCAGCGGCGGGTGGTCGACGGGGACGAATCGGACCTCGAACCCGCACGTCTCGAAGGGTTCGAACGGCTCTCGGGCGTGCACGCCGATCCGGTCTTCGAGGTAGTCGTACTTGTCTCGGATCGTCTCCGCGACGCTCTCGTCGGTGGCGGGGTCGGTCTCGGACGGGGCGTGAACCGGAAGCCCGTCGACAAGCCGGTAGACGTTGCCGAGGCCGTCGAGGTGGTCGAAGTGGATGTGGGTCACCAGTCCGGCGTCGGGCAGGGAGACGTCGTTCGCGAGGAACTGACTTCTGAAGTCCGGACTGAAATCGACGAGGAGGGACTCGTCGGTCCGCTCGTTCGTGACGTGGACGGAGAACCGCGAGCGCGACACGCCGCGTTCGCGCGCCGCCGCGCAGGTGTCACAGCCGCAGCCGGCGGTCGGCGTCCCTGTCGTGTCGCCGGTGCCGAGGAGGGTGACGCGCATTCGCTGTACTCTCCTCGGGCCACGGCCTTAGCGTCCGCGGTCGTACCGCGATCGCACGGCGATCGACCGGCAGACGAGAGAACCCAGTGGTATCATTTCGGCTCGTTCCGAAGGCGTTCGTATGCACACCAGCAGAACGCTCACGCTCGCCCGACTCCCCTCCGGCGTCCCGATCCGCACGACCGTTCACGCGTACGGCGAGGGACGGATCGTCGACGGCGACGACGGACCGGCACTCGATGTTCCCGATGACAGCGGGCCGGTCGTCTACGCGCAGGCCGCCCAACACGGCCGAGAGGTGAACGGGACGGCGGTGCTCCGCCGGCTCCACGAGCGGCTGACGGGCGCTCACGAGACGGGCGATCGCGAGACGGGCGCTCACGAAACGGCCGACGGGGCAGAGGACGGCGCCTCCGACCTCGACGGCACCCTCGTCACGGTGCCTGTCGCCGATCCGCTCACCTTCGACCGCGTCTCGTACACCACGCCGGAGTCGCTCGATTCGGTCCACTCCAACATGAACCGCTGCTGGCCGGGCGACGCCGACGGCACCCTCCACGAGCGGATGGCCGCCCGCCTCTGGACGTTCGCGAGCGCGGCCGACGCGGTCGTCGACCTCCATACGGGGTCGCCGTCGATGCTCACCCACACGGTGTACATGCGCGGCGACGACGCGTGTCGCTCGCTCGCGGAGGCGTTCGGCACTGACCTCTTGCTGGCCGAGGCCGCGGGCGATGACGCCGACGTCGAATGGAGCGAGCGCGGCTTCGCCGGGAAGTTTCGGGTCGCCGCTACTCGCGAGGGAATCCCGACGATCACCCCGGAGCTGGCGCACAGCCGCGAGGTCGTCGCCGACGCGGTCGATATCGGTGTCGACGGAATGCTCGGCGCCCTCCGTCACGAGGGGCTCCTACCGGGCGACCCCGCACCGTGGGACGGGACCCGCGCACGCAACCATCTCGGTCGCGTGACCGCGGCCGACTCGGGACTGTTCACGCCCGCCCGCACTCTCGAGATCGGCGACGAGGTGGTCGCGGGCGAGGTGCTCGGCGCGCTCCACGACCCGACGACGTTCGAGACGCTCCAGACCGCCGTCGCCGATCGCGACGGAATCGTCTACTCCGTCGCTCTGGAGTCGACTGTCACGGCGGGAGCGACGCTCGTCGGTGTCGCGGAGCGGATCGACCCGGAGTGAGCGCCCCTGTCTCGAAACCCTCTTTGTGCCCGTGGCGAGAGATCCCCCACACGGTTTTGGCTGGCCTAAATCGGAATCCTTATTGCATTTAGGTCGGCCTAAAACAAGTATGGCAAACGGCTCCAATCGATCTCGGGGCGTGTCACTTTCCAATCGTCGTTCCTTCCTCGGTACCGTCGGCGCAGCCGGGGCCCTCGCGCTGGCCGGCTGTTCGGGTCTCGGCGGCGGCGACGGCGCCGATCCGTTCGACGACTACGGACCGCAGGCCGCCGCCGTGTCGGCGTCCGCCGTCTCGTGGGACGATCTGGGGGACCTAGAGGGCGAACTCACCATCTACTCCGGTCGGACGCGCGACCAGATCGACCCGCTGTTCGCCGCGATCGAAGACGAGTACGACGGGTTCACGATCAATCGCGACTACGACGGCAACGCCGAACAGCTCAACAAGATCAACGAGGAGGGGCAGGGAAGCCCGGCCGACATCTTCTACACCCAGTCCGGTGGCGCGCTCGCCTCGCTCAAGCAGGAGGACCGCGTCCGGACCCTCCCCGACGACGTGGTCGACGCCGTGAGCGACACCTACAGCGACCCCGACGGCACGTGGACGGGGGCCTCCGGGCGCGTGCGCTCGATCCAGTACAACACGGACCTGTGGGAGGGCGGCGCCGAGGCGCTCCCCGCCGACATCATGGAGTACGCCACCGACGAGCGCTTCGAGGGAATCATCTCCACCCGCCCGAACTCCGGGACGTTCCGGTCGTTCATCATCGCCATGATCGAACTGGAAGGCGAGGAGGCCACTCGCGAGTGGGTTCGCGGCATGGTCGACGACCAGAACGCCACCCTCTACTCCAGCGGCGGCGACCAGGCGCAAAACGTCGCGGACGGGAACCAGGCGGTCGCGCTCGGGAACAACTACTACGCCGCCCGCGTGCTCAACAACGACCCCGACACGCCCCTCGACCTCGCCTTCACTGACGGCGACGCGGGGTGTCTGTTCAACGTCTCCGGGGTCGGAATCTTAGACTCCTCGGACCGACCGAACCTCGCCGCGGAGTTCACCCGCCACGTCCTCGCCGCGGAGGGTCAGGAGTTCTTCGTGAACACCAACGGCGAGTATCCCGTTCTCGACGGCGTCGACTACGTCGGGGACCTCCCGTCGCTCTCGGAGATCAACCCGCCGGAGTTCGACCTCAACGCCCTCGCGGACGTCGAGCGCGCCGTCGACCTCCTCCGCGACGAGGGAATGACGGTCTGACCGAAACGCGACACGATCGACCCGCTGTGGGCACTCGGTCCCCGCTGTCGCATCGTTTCTCCTCCCCGACGATCGAGGCCCGTTCCAGAAGCCGTATATCGCCGGAGACGAACCCTTCACCGAACAGCCGTGCTCGAACCAGTCCGCCGTGCGCTTGGCCGCGACGATAGGGGAGCCCCCGACGACACGGGCGGCGCGAGAGACGACCGGTCGTCGCTCGGCCTCCTCCTGTTGAGCGGCGCGATCGCCGCGCTCGTCGCCTCCCCGCTGTTGTGGCTCGTCCTCCGCGCCTCGCAGGTCGCCTCGACGGAGCGTGCGCTCGAACTGGTCGTCTCGGCGCGCACCGCTGAGATCCTCGTCAACAGCGTGAGCCTGATGCTCGCGGTCACCGTCGCGTCGGTCGCCATCGGCGTCCCGCTCGCGGTGGTCACCACGGGGACGGACCTGCCGTACGACCGCTTCTGGACGATCGTCGCGGCGCTCCCGCTCGTCATTCCGAGCTACATCGGCGCGTTCGCGTTCGTCCGCACGTTCGGCAGCGGCGGCGAGGTCAGCTCCGCGCTCGACGTCCCGCTTCCGACCGTCGACGGCTTCTGGGGGGCGGTCGTCGTCATCACGCTGTACACGTACCCGTACGTGTTCCTGTCGACGCGGGCGGCGCTGCTCTCCGTCGATATGACGCTGGTCGAAGCCGCGCGCAGCCTCAACGTCGGGCCGATAGCCGCCTACCGTCGCGTGATATTCCCGCAGATACGCCCCGCGATCGCTGCGGGAGCGCTGTTGGTCGCTCTCTACGCGGTCTCCGACTTCGGGACGCCGGCGTTCATGCGGGTGAGCGTTTTCACCTACGAGATCTACGTCGAGTCCGGATCGTTCAACGTCGAGTACGCGGCGCTGCTCTCGATGCAACTGCTCGCGGTCACGGCGGTCATCCTCCTGATCGAGGCCCGGGTGGGACGCGACTCCGGCTCCGCGGCGGGCGGCCGCACCGCCCGCATCCGACTCGGCCGATGGCGATGGGCCGCGATGGCGGCGATCGGCGCGATCGGTGCCGTCACGCTCGTCGTCCCGGTCGCGATCTTCGGCGTCTGGATACTCCGGGGGCCGGACACGGCGGTGCCCTCGCTCGCGTTCGAGTGGGGGTACGCGCTCAACTCCGTGTACCTCGCGACGATGGCGGCCGCGGTCGCCTGTCTGCTCGCGATCCCGGTCGCGTACACCTCCGTCCGGTCCGACTCTCCGCTCTCGCGGATTTTCGAGCGCGCGACCTACGTCGGATTCGCGGCACCCGGGGTCGTCATCGGACTCTCGCTCGTCTTCTTCGGTGCCAACTACGCCCCGGCGATCTACCGGACGGTGCCGCTGCTGGTGTTCGCGTACGTCGTCCGGTTCCTCCCGCAGGTGGTCGGCACGACGCGCTCTGCGGTGTTGCAGGTCGACGACAGGCTCGTCGAGGCGGCCCGGACGCTGAACGCCGGTCCCGTCGAGACGTTCCGGAAGGTGACGCTCCCGCTGATCCTCCCGGGCGTCGTCGCGGGCGGGGTCCTCGTCTTCCTCACGACGATGAAGGAGCTGCCGGCGACGCTGATGCTCCAGCCGATCGGCCTCGACACGCTCGTGACCATCGTGTGGGCCGCCCACGAGTCGCTGTACTATCAGTACGCCGCGGTCCCGGCGCTGATACTGGTGCTCATCTCCGGACTCTCGATGGTCGTGTTGCTCAGACAGGAGTCCGGCTTAGGATAGCACGAGCGGGGCGCGGCGTCGGTCACCTACGGTTTTCGAACCCGAATTCGCCCGTCGGCGTCGACCGTGACGAACAGCCGACGTTTGACCTCGCGACCGCGGACCGCGTCGCCGGCGCGGTCGCCGATCGCCTTCATCAGATCCGGTGCGGTCTGGTTTACTTTCACGCCCGCCTCATCGCAGGCGTCGTACACGCGCTTTGGAGCGTCGTACAGGTCCGTCCCGGCCTCGATTTCGACGCGGACCGGCGCAGTGAGTGCCTCCGCGAACGCGATCGTCTCCTTCGCGCGCTCGACGTTGTCGCGAGCGCTCGCCTCGACGCTGGAGACGTTCGCGCGCGACGTGCCGAGCCGCTCGGCGATATCGGACTGGCGGAGCCCCCGCTCGCGGAGCGCTAACACCTCCGCTTGGCGGTCGGTGAGGACGCTCGCGTCGGCGTCGAACCCCGCCCGCTCCAACAGGTCCGCGGCGTCGACATCAGTGAGGTCGTCGAGATCGTCGAAATCGTCGCCGCCGGTCGGATCGTCGTCTGCGACCATACTCGCGGCGACGGGCCGCTCGCTCAAAAAACGGCGGTTTCGACGGGCGGAGCCCTCCCGACGGGTTCACCGGTCGGGACATCTGAGACGGATCGGCGGCGTCTGGACTGTCCGTGGGGTGTGACCACCCCGAGACGCACTTACTTGCCCCAGAAGTTCTCGCGGCTGCCGAGCCGCTCCCGGTCGGGACGATCGCGGCGACGATCGCCCGTCTCGTCTGCGTCGTCCTCGTCGGCTGCGTCCGCGTCGTCGCCTTCGCCCTCCTCGTCGGGATCTTCGGGGAGGCGCTCGACGACGTCCCGTGCGGTCGCGTGACTGGATTTCACGCGGTGAATTCGGACCTCGGCGCGCGCCGGCGGCAGGAGGCCGTCGACGAGAACGATGAAGCCGTCGTCGGTCCGACCGACGCCGGCCCCGCTCTCGTGGATGTCGTCGACTTCGACGACGACTTCCTCGCCGGGCTGAACCGGCTGCTGTTTCAGTTCGTAGATGGGCATGTCGTAGTGGTTACACCACTCCGCGCCGCCCTTGTTGCCGTAGTGCTGACACCCCATCCCCTGAATTCGTTCGTCGAAGCTGGGGCAATCGTCGGCGAGTGGACAGTCCGCCATACCGTAGGGGAGACCGGCCGCCGTTGTAAACGTTTTCGACTGAGCGGTCGAAACGGCGGAATATCGCCGTGTTGTCGGGTCGAAGCGTGTCGTCTGGTTCAGCGGTTCAGCCGTGGCTACGTGGAACGGTCGGTCTCTGCGCGTCGCTCACAAGAACTCTCGTACCTCGGAGTACCACATGTCGTGGCGGTCGACCGCGCCCACGGCGTCGGCCACGTCGACCGCGATCGCGTGCCAACACCGCTCTGACGGGTCCTCGGCGTCGAGGTTGTACGTCGCGTCCGCGCAGGTGCACTCCCCGTCTTCGACCACGTACTCGTCGTCGTGGCCGACGACGACGGTGAAATCGCGGTAGCGTTTCACACGCCCCTCACCGACCGCCTCGATCGCTCGCTTCCCGCGATCGCCATGGTCCGCGACGATGCCGGCGGCGATCGGGGCGGTGAGCTCTCCGGCGTCCGCGATCGCCGTCCCCCAGTCGTCGACCGGCTCCATGGCGACCCGTTCTCGGGCGCTCGGTTAAACACCGTCGGTCAGTTCTGGCGGTCCGCCGACCGCTTCCCGGTGAAATTGTGTGATTAACTTAGCGTGTCGTTTCCGTACGACGACGTATGACCGAGGCCTCAGACGCGGGTTCGTCGACAGGGACGGACGACACGCCTCCCGTTCGGGTCGGGGTGTTGAGTTTTCACAACAGCAAAGAGACCAAAGCGATCTGTAACGCCGTTCGCGCGCTGGGACACGAACCGGTGTGGCTCCGCGAGGAAAACGCTCGGTCTTGGATCGGCGCCGGGAGCCTCTGTTTCGACCCCGACGTGGATATCGTCGCGAACCGCCTGCTGACGACGAAGGCCGCACAGCCGCTCGACGACCTCGGCATCGCGACGATGTACGTCGCTTCGTGTCCCGTCTTGAACCCGCCCGCCGTCGCCGTCCGGGCCATGCACAAGTACGGTTCGGCGGCGACGCTCGCCGCGGCCGGGGTCCCGGTTCCAGACGCCTACATAGCCTTCACGCATCGAACGATCAACGAGGGGAACCGCCTCACGGGCGAGAAGGCGGTCCACAAGTCCGCGATCGGGACGCACGGCGCTCGGATGTCGATCGTCAGCGCCGCCGACGTCGTCTCTCCGCACATCGACCGCCGTCGGGCGTTCTTACAGGAGTTCATCGACACCGGCACGGAGCGTCCGTTCGACGTCCGTGCGTACGTCGTCGGCGACCGAGTCGTCGGCGCTATGAAACGGTACGCGCCGGCGGACGAGTGGCGCACGAACGTCGCCGTCGGCGGGGAAGTGGAGGACTTCACCGCCGACCTCCCCGAGGAGGCGGCGCGACTCTCTCGGGAGGCGGCCGACGTGCTCGATCTCGACTACGCCGGCGTGGACCTGCTGTGCCGCGACGGCGCGTGGTACGTCCTCGAAGTGAACGTGACGGCCGGATTCAAAGGGCTCTTCGAGGCGACGGGGATCAGTCCCGCACCGCACATCGCCCGCCTCGCGATCGAGCGCGCCGGCGGTCGGGTCGACCCCGACCGCGTCACCGCCCTCTCGACGGTGTTGGACGACTCGGTCCCGGCGTGTAAGCCGTCACTCACTCCGGAGCCGGAGGGTCCACTGACGATCGGCTACACCGAGCGCGTGACGGTGAGTGCGGGCCGCCAGTCGGCAGCCGTGATCGCCAAGTCCGACACCGGCGCCCAGCGGACGAGCATCGACTTCGATATCGCGGCGGAGATCGGTGCCGGCCCGATCGTCGACACCGTCTACGTGAAGTCCGGCTCGCGGACCGGGCGGCAGAAGCGTCCGCTGGTCGAGATCGACGTCAAGGTCGGTGACCGCTGGCAGACGGTGACCGCGAGTCTCGAGAACCGGAGCCACATGAACTACCCCGTGCTCCTCGGTCGAGACCTCCTCGACGGCTACCACGTGGACGTCACGAAGCGGGCGTCCGAAGAGTGAACTACCTGACTCAAGGAGAGAGTCCCGCCGTTCACGGCGAGGGCGATGTCATTCCACTCGGACCGTTCGCGTCGCTCTCACCGGCATCAGCGGCAGGTCCGGAAAGACGACCTCGACGACGAACTCCAGCGTGTCGGCGTCCGGCGGACCGAACACGCCGACCGGAACCGTCGTCTCGCCGTCGAGGTACGTCGTCGTCTCGGTCATCTCCACGTCGTTGACGGTGACGCGGATTCCCGTTCGGGCCCGACCGGAGACGGTCGCGACGGCGACCTCGCACATTTCGTTCTCGCCGACGGCGACGGTCTCGGGGAACGCGCCCCAGTCGACCTCGATCCGCGGGCAGTCGCGTGCCGCCTCGACGATCCGATCGGCGACGGAAGCGCTCAGTCCCGCCCCTTCCAGCGCGCTCGCGCCGGCGTCGACGACCTCGCCCGGCGAGGTGAGTCCGGCGTTCGCCAGCCGCTCGGCGCGGCCGGAGCCGACCCCGTCGATCGCGGTGAGCGCGACCGCTTCCCGAGAGACGCCGTGTTCGACCCGCGCCTCGACGCGGCAGGCGAGGTTGGCGGCGCGCGCGCCGGCGAACCGGTCGAGGAACTCCGAGAGCGCGGCCAGCAGTCGAAGCGCGTTCTGTCGGATCACCCACGCGTCGGAACGGAGATCGCCGGGGACCGAGTCGGCCATTCCCGCGAGCAGGATGGCGAACACCTTGCGGTGGCCGTCTTCGAGGTCGGTGTCGTGGCCGTCGAGGATCCGGTCGATCGCGTCGGCCTCGGCCGAGCGCGCGGAGACGGAGTCGAACTCGCCGGCGGCCGCGACCGTCTCCAAGATCCGGTCGACGGTCAGCGCGTCGCGCTCGGCGAGCCGGCGGAACCGACGGGCCGTGTCGAGTCGGAGATAGTACTTCGACGCGAGCCGGCCGAGCGCTGACGGCTCGATAGCGAGGGTGTCGTCGGCCGCGACGAACCCGTCGTCGACGAGGGACTCGAGGGTGTCGCGCACGCGGTCGCGGAGGGTGCCGAACGCGTACTCGTCCGGCTTCGACTGCGCGCGGACGTAGTAGAAGGTGGTCTCTAACCACGCCATCACGTCCTCTAACCCCCGTATCGTCCCCATCGCGATCTCCGCGTTCAGGTGCGATTCGAGCTCGGCCGCGAGCCGGGACTCGATGTCTTTCCCCTCCCGCAGCAGCTCGCGGTACTTGTCGGCGTCCGCGCGGTCACAGACCACCCATCCGTACCCGACGTCGTCGTAGCCCGGCCGTCCCGCCCGCCCGAGCATCTGGAGCACGTCGAGCGGCGAGATGTCCGTCTCGCCCTCCAGCGGGTCGTGGTACTTCGTGTCGCGGATGACGACGCACCGCGCGGGGAGGTTGACGCCCCACGCGAGTGTCGACGTCGAAAAGAGGAACTTGATCTTCCCCTCCTTGAACCACTGCTCCACCTTGTCGCGGTCGTCTTTCCCGAGTCCCGCGTGGTGGAAGCCGACGCCGTCGGTGACGGACTGTCGGAGGGTGTCGTTCGTCAGCTCTTTCGCCTCGTTGTGGAAGTCGTAGTCGCCCCGCGAGTCGATCGGGATGTCACGCTCGGTGATCTCGTCGCGGGCCTTTTTGGCGGCCTGCACCGTGTCCTGCCGCGAGGAGACGAACACGAGCGCCTGCCCGTCCTCGCGGACGTGCGGCTCGGCTAAATCGAGCGCGCGGTAGAGCCGCCGGTACTTGTCGGCGAACGCGTTCGAGCCGTGCGAGTACGTCTTCACGCCGGTCTCCAGATCGACCGGCCGGTACTCGTCGCCGAACTCGTAGGTCGTCTCCGCGGGGGCGTCGAGCCACTCCGCCACGTCGGCGACGTTCGGCATGGTCGCCGAGAGCGCGACGACGCGCGGGTCCTGCAGCCGGCGGAGCCGCGAGACGGTGACTTCGAGCACCGCGCCGCGCTTCTCGCTGTCGAGCAGGTGCACCTCGTCGATGACGACGCAGTCGACGTCGGTGATAAAGGAGTAGCGCGCGGAGTCGTGTTTCCGCGTCGCGCTGTCGGCCTTCTCCGGGGTCGTCACGAGCACGTCCGCGCGCTCGGCGCGGCGCGGGTTCAGGTCGCGCTCGCCGGAGACGACGTACACGGAGTAGCCGAGCTCCTCGAACCGCTCCCACTCGGTCTCCTTCTCGTTGGTGAGCGCGCGCAGCGGTGCGATAAAGAGGGCGGTCCCGCCCGCCGAGAGGGTCCGACAGATCGCGAGCTCGGCGAGCGCGGTCTTGCCCGAGGCCGTCGGCGCGGACGCGACCACGTTGTGATCGGTCTCTAAGATCCCCGGCAGCGCCTCGCGTTGCATTCGGTTGAACTCCTCGAAGCCGAACGCGTCGGCGAACTCCGGCACCGCGTCCGCGACCTTCACGGCACACCACACCCGTGGACGAGTCGACGGCGACCGCGGCTGATTCGCATTGGATCGAGACGGGGGCTTCGAGGGCAAAGGCGTTTCTCATACGGTCGGCGAGGCCGGGGACGCCTCCGACCACGGTCGGCGGCCGGATCGGCCGTTCCCCGAAACCACGCCCGTCGACAACCCCGAGCGTTTACGTGACCGCGGGTCAACCGCCCGGTATGATACCGTCATCGCCGATCGTCGTCGGGACCGCCGCCCTCGTTCTGCTCGTCGTCCTGCTGCTGATCGTTCGCCGCGTCCGCGGCCCGTCCGCCGACGCCCGGGACTCGAAGCGCGCGCACGACGCCGCACAGGAGCGGGACCCGCCGGTCGAGATCGGCGAGACGTACGAGTTCGGCGTCACCGAACTCACCGACCACCACTCGGGTAACGAGGTCGCCGTCGGCAAGGTGGAGGGGTTCGTCCTCTTCACCCAGGACATCCCGAAAGACATCAGCGAAGGCGACGTGATCCGCGCGAAGGTCCTCTCGTTCAACGAGGGACGCACCTCCGCGGACGCGACGTTCGTCACGAAGGCGTGAGGCCGCGGTCACGGCACGTCGCACGCGTCGGACCGGTCCATCTCCGCCCGGACCGGTTCACCTCCGCCCCGAGCATGAGGTTCATAGGTGATGCCGACGAAGGGCCGTCGTAATGGCTCAGGCCGGGAATCAGGATCTTACCGAGCGGTTCATTCAGTTTTACCGCAACTACTATCGCGAGGAGATCGGCACCCTCGCACAGCAGTACCCCAACGAACAGCGCTCCCTGTACGTCGACTACGACGACCTGTACCAGTTCGACCGCGACCTCGCCGAGGACTTCCGCACGAAGCCGGACCAGATGCGCGAGTACGCCGAGGAGGCGATTCGGCTCTACGACCTCCCCGCCGACGTCAGCCTCGGCCGCGCGCACGTCCGGATCGAGAACCTCCCCGATAGCATCGACATCCGCGGCATCCGCGTGCACGACGACCACATCGGAAAGCTCGTCTCGGTCAAAGGGATCGTCCGGAAGGCGACCGACGTCCGCCCGAAAGTGACCGAGGCGGCCTTCGAGTGCCAGCGCTGCGGGACGATGACGTACATCCCCCAGAGCGACGGCGGCTTCCAGGAGCCCCACGAGTGTCAGGGGTGTGAGCGGCAGGGTCCCTTCCGCGTCAACTTCGACCAGTCGGAGTTCATCGACTCCCAGAAGCTCCGGATCCAAGAGTCTCCCGAGGGACTCCGGGGCGGCGAGACGCCCCAGTCGCTCGACGTCGACATCGTCGACGACATCACCGGGAAGGTGAGTCCGGGCGACCACGTCACCTGCGTCGGCGTCCTCCACATCGAACAGGTCGAGCAAGGCAACGAGAAGTCCGCCATCTTCGACCTGTACATGGACGGCGTCGCCATCGCCATCGAGGACGAGGAGTTCGAGAACATGCAGATCACCGAGGCGGACAAACGCGAGATAATCGAGCTCTCCAACCGCCCCGACATCTACGACGCGATGGTGAAGTCGATCGCCCCCGCCATCTACGGCTACGAGGAGGAGAAGCTCGCGATGATCCTCCAGCTCTTTTCCGGCGTCACCAAACACCTCCCCGACGGCTCTCGGATCCGCGGCGACCTCCACATGCTCCTGATCGGGGATCCGGGTACCGGAAAGAGTCAGATGATTTCATATATCCGACATATCGCGCCGCGTTCAGTCTACACCTCCGGCAAGGGCTCATCGTCGGCGGGGTTGACGGCCGCAGCCGTACGCGACGACTTCGGCGACGGCCAGCAGTGGACGCTCGAAGCCGGTGCACTGGTGCTCGCCGACAAGGGGATCGCTGCGGTCGACGAGCTAGACAAGATGCGATCGGAAGATCGATCGGCCATGCACCAGGCGCTCGAACAGCAGCGGATCAGCGTGAACAAAGCCGGGATCAACGCGACGCTGAAGGCGCGGTGCTCCCTGCTCGGCGCGGCGAACCCCAAGTACGGTCGGTTCGATCAGTACGAGCCGATCGGCGAGCAGATCGACCTCGAACCCGCGCTGATCTCGCGGTTCGATCTGATATTCACGGTGACGGACACCCCGGACCCCGAACACGACTCGCGGCTGGCCAAACACATCATCAAGACGAACTACGCGGGCGAGCTCAACACCCAGCGCGAGGAGCTGACGACCTCGGAGTTCACCGCGGAGCAGGTCGCGGAAGTGACGCAAGAGGTCGCTCCCGAGATCGAGGCCGAGCTGTTACGGAAGTACATCGCCCACGCGAAACGAACGTGTTTCCCGACGATGACGGAGGAGGCGAAGGAACTGATCGAGGAGTTCTACGTCAACTTGCGTTCGAAGGGCGCCGACGAGGACGCGCCGGTCCCCGTCACCGCCCGGAAGCTAGAGGCGTTGGTGCGGCTCGCGGAGGCGAGCGCGCGCGTCCGCCTCTCGGACACGGTCGAGCGCGAGGACGCCGACCGGGCGACGAGCATCGTCGAGTCGTGTCTCAAGGACATCGGCGTCGACCCGGAGACGGGGCAGTTCGACGCCGACGTGGTGGAGACCGGGACTTCGAAGAGCCAGCGCGACCGTATCAAGAACATCAAGGCGCTCATCGCCGATATCGAAGAGGAGTACCAGGAGGGCGCGCCTGTCGACGAGGTGCTCGACCGCGCCGGAGAGATCGGGATGGACTCGGGAAAGGCCAAACAGGAGATCGAGAAGCTCCGCACGAAGGGCGAAGTGTACGAACCGAAGCAGGGGCACCTACGGACGACGTAGATGGACCGCATCTCCGCCATCCGGAACGTCGAGGACGCGCTCCGCGCGTTCGAGAACGGCGAGGCCGACCTCGCGAACACGGAGCGACGCGTCGCAGCGGTCCTCCGGACGTACGCGACCGAGTTCGACGGCGAAGACGACGTCTTCCGTGCGGTCGGGGAGGAGCCGGTCGACGGACGGATCGTCGTCGCCTCGTCGGCACCGGCGGCCAGGGAGCGCGTCCTCGTCCTGTCGGGGTTCGATCGGGCTGTCGGCGGCGGCGACAGCCCGGACGAAAACCCCGATTCGGGTAGGGAAGACGATTCAGATTCTCAAAACGTGTCCGACAACCTGACAGCACGGAACAACGGCTCAGTCCCCGAGTTCGAGATCGAAAGAGTCCGATAAACGTACTAGTCCGGAAGGGCTAAGTTTCAGAGCCGACCAGCCGAGGTCGTGTTGTTGGTCGTGACGTATTCGTCGGCGGCACGGACCGGCCTCCGGAATCTGTGTCGTCGCCATGGGGAACCTGTCGTCCGTCGCTTCGGCCGCGCGGCACTGCTCGACGCGACGGAGTACGCCGCGTTTCTCGCGCTCCGACTCCGCGAGACGCACGGCGGCGACGTACAGATCGAGCGCACCGAGCCGTTCAACGAGTTCGCCGCGCTCGACGACTCGGTCCGCGAGGCCGCGAGCGCCTACGCGGATCGGGACGCCAAAGCGACGCCGTACGCGGCGTTCGCCGCGGGAACGGAGCACCCGGACCCGGAGACGCTGCGGGGCGAAGAGCTGTGAGACGGTCGATCGACCCGCCTGATGCGGTCGATCCGTCAGAGGCGGCTGACCGCGACGAACGCTCCACCGCTCGGTGCGTCGACGAACCCGTCGTGGCTCGTCCGGCGAGGGTACTCGCGCGGATACCCACCGGGACGAGCCTGCGGGCCGAGCTTGCGGCGGCCGCGCGGTCTCGCGGGCGGCGCTCGTCCCTCAGAGCGGAACTGGTCGACCTGCTCGATACCCTCGCGGACATTACCGTCGAGCCGGTCGATCTCGACGCCGCGCGTCGGCGGGTCGCCGAGGCGAGCGGAGCGGAAGCGCGGCTCAAAGAGCGCGTTGCGGCGCTTCGCGGCGACGTCAGAGCCCGCCGTGCGGTCGAGGCCGAAACCGACGAGACGCTCGCTGACCTCGAGGCGGCGGCCGGCGAGCTGTCGGACGCCCAGACGGACCGCATCGCCGCGGAGCAGGCGCTGGAGCACGCGAGAGCACGAGCCGCCGAAGTCCGCGATCAGCGAGAGCGCCGGTTGGAGCTCCGAGACCGCCTCCAGAACCGCCGGCGTGACGCCCGCCGGGAGCTCGCCCGGGATATCTACCCCTCGTTCCGCGTCGCGCTGGCGTCCGTGCCGGGCGGTGACCCGTCTACCGCCGGCTCGGAGCCGTCGGCGTACGACGGTGAGGCGCTCGCGGCGTCGCTCGCCGCGGTCAAGATTGCAGATATCGAGGGACCGGTCACCCTCGATGAGGCTGCCACAGCTCGGCTCGACGACTGGGACGGCACGGTGCCCGCCGTGGTGGCTGACGCCGGAACGCCGGCAGACAGGACCACGATCGACGGTACCGCGGGTCGGGTTGGAACGGCCGAAGACGAGTCCTGATCGCTCCGCGAATTTAAATACTATTCCGCGGCACCCGGCGTATGGACCTGACGTGGAGCGTCGATCGAGACGCCGGCGTGTCGATGGTGCGCTGTCGCGTACGCAACGACGGCGCGGTTCGACGTCGAGTTCGGATCCGGAGCCGGTTCGACGGACCGGTGCTCCCGCCGCGACGCGCCGGCGTCCCCGAAGCGGGGTGGGACGAGACGGGTGTGACGCTGCGGCTCGACCCGGGCGAGCGACGCGCGCTCGGATTTGCCGCGGTGGCCCCGTCGATCGAACCGCCCGTGGAGCTCACCGAGACGGAGCCGATAGCCGGGCACGACGGCGAGTTGTCGGTCGCCCGAGAGCGCGGCGGGACGACCGTCGCCGATGCGCTCCGTACGCTGGGGGATCACCGCCCGCCGAGGTCGGCGGTCGAGAGCGGCGCCGACGGAGGAGACCGTATCGCTGTCGACGCCAACGGCGGGGGCAGTGACGGTCGCGCGAACGACGCCGCAAGCGGAAGTGACGCCGACAGCGGGAGCGAAGGAGACGCCGTCAGAGGAACTGAGGGGGGCGACGAGCCACAGACAAACCTCGATACCGACGGTGCGCTTTCCGCCGAAACCCGCACCGCTACCCCGCCTCCCGCGGCGGCGGAACCGATCGACGCGTGGCTCGACGCGGTCGAGAAGCGGATCGAACGCGCGGAGCGGTTGACCGACGCAGATCTCGAGACGGCGACGGCGATGGTCGAGTCCGCCGGCGGTCTCGACGAGCTCCGATCGCTGGACGACCGCATCGCGACGGATGCGGAACGGCTCCGAGCGGTGAGCGAACGGGCGTCGTCGCTGGCGGCCCGGGCGGAGGCGTCCGACGCGCCGATCGACGCGATGGAGCGAGTAGCGTGATCCTCGCGGTCGCCGGCGGCAAGGGCGGCGTCGGAAAGACGACGCTCGCGTACAACGTCGCCGCCGCGCTCGACGCGGTCGTCGTCGACGCCGATCTCGGCATGGCCGATCTGCCGGGCGGTCCCGGTCCGGATCTCCACGACGTGCTGGCTGGCGCCGCCGACCCGATCGAGACGGTGCGATCCGGGCTGGTCCCGATCGCTCCCTGCGGTCGGACGCTCGCCGGTGCCCGCGCGTGCGACTTGACGCGACTTGAGGGCGCGGTCGGGACGCTGGAGCGCGAGTTCGGTACCGTCGTGCTCGACTGTCCGGCGGGGCGGCGCGCCGACGCGGGCGTCCCGCTCGCGCTGGCCGACGCGTGTCTGCTCGTGGTCTCGCCGCGCGCGTTCGCGCTGGCCGACGCGATCCGGACGCGGGCGCTCGCCCGCGAACTCGACGCGGGACTCGTCGGCTGTGCGGTCAACCGAGTCGTCGAGGCACCGCCGCGGGACGCCATCGCCGACGCGCTCGGGGCTCCCGTCGCTGTCGTCCCCGCGGATCCCCGAGTCGGCCGATCCGTCGAAACGGAGCGCCCGGTCGTTGACGCCGCTCCCGAGAGCGATCCCGCCGTCGCGCTCCGTGAGCTCGCACGGCGCGTGCCTCGCTGAGCGCTCAGAATGCCGGGTCGATCCCGGCCGACATCGATTCGTTTTATTCGGTCCCGCCACGACGGGGATCCATGCTCGCGGCCGCGTTCCTCGTCGGTGTCGTCGTTCTCGCCTTCCTCGCGGTCGAGGTCGGGCCGCTGTACGTCACCGACCGGTTTCGCGATCTGCGAGAGCCGACGGACCCGGAACGCGCCGAACTCGACGCGCTCCGTGCGGCCGCCGGACTCGACGTCGATCGGGTCGCGATCGTCGAGACGAGCGGCGACAACTCGATCGACGTGGCGGCTCGCGGTCCGCCGCGCCGCCGCGTCCTATTCGTCACCGATACCGTGCTTGACGAGTTAGACGAGGACGTCGCAGTCGGACTTCTCGCGGCCGAGGCCGGGCGCGTACAAACCTACTACGGTGAGTTCCGAGCCGTTTCCATCGCGGTCGTGCTCGGCCTACTGGCGGGTATCGTCACCACGACCGTCCCGTTCGAAGCGGGATTCGCGTCGCTCGTGCTCATCGGGCTCTCGGCGTTCTGGGTCGGGCGACGGGTGCAGTACGCGGCGGACGACCGCGCCGCAGACGCGGTGGGGGCGGGGCGAGTCGCCGACGCCTTCGAGCGGGTCGCAGCGGTTCGCGGGGTCGAACCGGAGACGAGCGACTGGTCGACGTGGTTCGAGGTGCAACCGCCGCTCGGCGATCGGATCGCGGCGCTTCGTGAGCGGGCGAATTCGGAACGCGCGTGAGGGTGATGGTGTCCGGAACCGCAATCGGTGTGGTGGCGGCGTCGCCCGACGGCCAGCGTTACTCGCCGGATCGGCGGACGACAACGTCGCTATCGGTGACCGTGACCTCGTACTTCATGACGGTAAACGAGACGGAGACTCCGGTTCCGGGGCGGGCGTCCACGAGCGCGTCGAGCGCGTCGGGGTCGACGTGGTCGAACAGAACGATTCCCGTTTCGTCTGCGAGGTCGGCTGGTTCGATGTCGGCGAGGTCGCCGATCCCCTCGACGACGGCGAGACTCGGGAGCGTGTCGTCGGCGGCGTAACCGACTCGCACCGTCTCTGGTGTCGGGTCGCTATCGCCGATATCTGCCGTTACGCTGCTCATACCGCCAGTAATCCGGTTCGGCATATAACTATTCCTCGTCGTTAATCACGTTTGATAATTCGCGTTTGACGACGTATCTTGTCAGTTGGTGCCCGTCGCGACTCGTCGACCCACAGTGATGGGTTCACGCGTCCCGTGAGGGGCGTGCGCCCGCCACTCCTCTCGGCGACGTGCCGGAACCGTTACCAACCACCCACACCCGTATGCATACAACTCGAATGCGACTCCCGGAACGACAGCTCGCGGTCCTCGAAGCCGCGAGCGCGACGGACGAACGGACGATAGACGAGATCGCGGCCGAAACGGGCCTGAAACCCGAGACGGTCGTCGGCGCCGCCTTCGACCTCCGCGACGAGGGGTTGATTTCGGTCGCTGAGCACACCGCCGACACGCTCGATCTCACCGACGAGGGACGCGCGTACGTCGACGACGGGCTCCCCGAGACGCGGCTCTACCGGGCCGGTCTCGCGCTCGATGCGGACGACGAACCGGTCTCGATGGGGCGAGTCATCGGCGAGGCGGACCTCGAGGGCCCCGAGGTCGACATCGCGCTGTCGAACTTCGCCCGCAAGGGATTCGGCTCGATCGACTCGGGCGAGCTGACGGTCGACATCGACGCCGATCCCGATACCGATCCCGAGGCCGCCGCGCTCACAGCGCTCGCGGCCGGAGAGACGCCCGATGTCGACGAGTCGGTGCTCGACCAGCTCGACTCACGTGGCCTCGTCGCTATCGGCGAGTCGGTCACCCGCTCGCTGACGCTCACCGACGAGGGCGTCGACGCGCTGATGACGGGCGTCGAGGCGACGGAGACGGTCGCGCAGGTCACCCCGGAACTGCTCGCCAGCGGCGAGTGGGAGGACGTGGAGTTCTCGGAGTACAACGTCGAAGCCGACGCGCCGGCGATTTCCGGCGGACGGAAACACGTGCTCCGCCGGACCGCGGACCGCGTGAAAGACGTCTTGGTCGGGATGGGCTTCCAGGAGATGGAGGGGCCACACGCCGACAGCGACTTCTGGATCAACGACTGCCTGTTCATGCCGCAGGACCACCCGGCCCGGACGCACTGGGACCGGTTCGCGCTGGACGTCCCGCCGATGGAAGGCATTCCGGACGAGCTGATCGCTCGCGTCGAGGCGGCCCATCGCGACGGCTGGGGGATCGACGGCGACGGCTACCACTCGCCGTGGTCCGAGGAGTTCGCCCGCGAAATCGCCCTGCGTGGCCACACCACGTCGCTGTCGATGCGCTACCTCTCCGGAGTCGCCGGCGCCGAGCTAGAGCCGCCGCAGCGGTACTTCTCCGTCGAGAAGGTGTACCGAAACGACACGCTCGACCCGACGCACCTCCTCGAGTTCTACCAGATCGAGGGATGGGTGATGGCCGAGGACCTCTCCGTACGCGACCTGATGGGCACCTTCGAGGAGTTCTACCGGCAGTTCGGGATCACGGACATCCGGTTCAAGCCGCACTACAACCCGTACACGGAGCCGTCCTTCGAGCTATTCGGCGAACACCCCGAGACGGGCGAGGAGATCGAGATCGGCAACTCGGGGGTGTTCCGCGAGGAAGTCACCGGCCCGCTCGGCGTCGACTGCGACGTGATGGCGTGGGGGCTCGCCCTCGAACGGCTCGCCATGCTGACCACCGGCGCGGAGGACATCCGCGACCTCCACGGGACCTTGGCTGACATTGAGTTCCTGCGGAACGCGGAGGTGAGCTACTGATGCCCGTCGTCGACATCGACACCGACGAGCTGCGCGGACTCACCGGCCGCACCGACACGACCGACGAGGAGTTCAAGAATGACCTGTTCGGGCTCGGGCTGGAGTTCGAAGGGGAGACCGACGACGGACTCCTGCAGTTCGAGTTCGCGCCCGATCGGCTCGACAGGCTCTCGGTCGAGGGAGTGGCGCGCTCGCTGCGCTACCACTACGGCGACGACCGCGGCGTGTACGTCCCCGACACCAACGACCCCGAGTGGACGATCGAGGTCGACGAGTCGGTCCCGGACGAGCGCCCCTACGTCACCGGCGCCGTCGTCCGCGGCGTCGACCTCGACGAGGGCGCGCTCGACTCGCTGATCCAGCTGCAGGAGAAGCTCCACGCGACGATGGGTCGCGGCCGCGCGAAAGGCGCGATCGGGATCCACGACCTCGCGATGCTCAAGGGCGCACCGCTGCAGGAGGGCGCCGAGCCGTCGATCACCTATCGCGGCGTCGACCCCGACGGCGTCTCGTTCGTCCCGCTCGACGCGAACGACGAGCTGACGCCGAACGAGGTGCTGGAAGAACACGATACCGGCCGGACCTACGCCGATCTCGTCGAAGGCCTCGAACGCTACCCGGCGATCTACGACGAGCTGGGGCTCTTCTCGTTCCCGCCCGTGATCAACGGGAAGCGCACCGAGGTGACGACGGGCTCCCGCGAGCTGTTCGTCGAGCTGACCGGCACCGATCAGTGGACGATCGACCGGATGTGTACCATTATCTGCTATGCACTCTCCGCGCGCGGTGCGACGATCGAGGAGGTCGAGGTGAACTACGCCGACGGCGCGACGCACCCGAGCGAGTACGGCGCGGAGCTGGTCCGTCCGAACCTCGACACCGACGAGAAGACGGTGAGCCACGACCGGATCGAGACGCTGCTCGGGGTCGAGTTCGAACCCGAGGAGGTGGTCGACTGCTTCGAGCGCGCCGGTCTCGACGCGAGCTACACGCTCGACGAGGCGGTGCGCTACGAGGTGGTAATTCCGCCGTACCGCGTCGACGTGCTCCACCCGCTCGATCTGATCGACGACGTGGGACGCGCGTACGGGTTCGACAACTTGGAGCCGCGCTATCCCGACGTGGGGACCGTCGGCGGGCGCCACGAGCGCTCGCGGCTGGAGGACGCCGTTCGGACGAGTCTCGTCGGCCTCGGCTTCGAGGACCTGCTGAACTTCCACATGACGAGCGGGAGGGAGAACTACGAACGGATGCGCGTCGAGCCCGGAACCGGCGGCGCGGCCGTCGTCGAGGCGGACGGGGCGAGAGCGGACGTCGCGTCCGCGGCGTCCGCGGCGTCCGAGGAGCGCCAGCCGCTCGCGGGCGTCGGCGTTCTGGGCGGTGGCGACCCGGTCTCGATCACGGAGCCGTACAGCGAGGAGTACACGCAGCTCCGGACGTGGGCGATCCCGTCGCTGATCATGCTGCTCGAACGGAACACCCACAACACGTATCCGCAGGACGTCGCGGAGGTCGGCTTCGTCGCCGAGCGCGACGAGACGCAGAACACGAACGTCACCGAACGCCGCCACGTCGCCGGTGCGGTCGCGCGGCGTGACGCCTCCTACGAGGCCGCGAAGGGGCGGCTACAGGCGGTGTGTGACGACTTCGGCGCCGATCTGGAGACGCCGCGTACCGACCATCCCTCCTTTATCGACGGGCGGACGGCCTCCGTCGTGATCGACGGCGAACCGGTCGGAGTGATCGGCGAGGTGCACCCGGCCGTGCTCGTCGAGCACCACCTCGAGGTGCCGGTCGCGGCCTTCGAGTTCGACCTCGACGCGCTCCGGTAGTCGACGAGAACCGACGAAACGGCGATTCGAACGATCGCTGCTGATCCCGGGATCCGAGTGGGATCTGAATCACAAAATACTTGTGCCGCTTGTGGAAGAGTTTTCGCATGAACTGCGAGAAGTGCGGAACCGATGCGCCGGTCTACCACCGCGATGTCGACGGCTTTGCGTACTACCTCTGTGTGACCTGTTCGGAGGAGTGGGATGCGGTACGGGAAGGACCGACGGCCGCCGACTCGGCGGGTCGCTCGGTCGTCTAGTAACGAACTGCTCGGTCGTCTAGTAGCGGGACCGCTTGGGCGTCCGATAGCGCGGTCGGTCTAGTCGTCGAACCCGTCTTCCCATCGGAACGTCCCGTCGCGCTGGACGAGTTCGCCGTCGACCTCCAGCCGCGAGCGCTCGCTCACGTCCGTTATCATGTCGACGTGGACCGCGCTGTCGTTGCCAGATTCGCCCTCGGGGAGACAGGCGTCGTAGGCGCGACCGACGGCGAGATGGACGGTGTCGCCCATCTTCTCGTCGAAGAGGATCGAGTCGGTGAACCGGTCGATACCTCGGTTCATCCCGATCCCCAGTTCGCCGAGGCGACGAGCGCCGGGGTCGGTGTCGAGCACGCTCGCGAGCGCCTCCGCTCCCGTCTCGGCGTCGAAGTCGACGACCTCGCCGTCCTCGAAGACGAGGTGAACGTCGCGGACACGTGTCGCGTCGATCGTCATGGGTACGTCGAAGAAGACCTCGCCCTCGGTGGCGTACGGGGCGGTGAACACCTCGCCGGACGGGAGGTTGTGCGAGTCGTACGCGACGGACGCGGCGGAGTTGACCGCGGTCCGGCCCGCGATCGACATCGACACGTCGGTGTCGGGGGCCTCGTCGCGCTCGGTGACGATCCGGACCTCGTCGCCCGCGTCGAGGATCGCTTTCATTTCGGCCATCTCCTCGGCCAGCGCCTCCCAGTCGCGGAGCACGGCGTTGTAGACGAACTCCTGGTACTCCTCGTAGGCCATCCCCGCCTGCTGGGCGAGGCTGCGCGTGGGGTGGACGGTCGACACCCAATCGGTGTCCATTCGTGCCTCGCGGACGCCCTTGCGGGCTTTCGCGTAGGCCTGGCGGGTCTCGCGGTTCACGTCCGCCGTCGCCGTGGTGTTGCGGCCGCCCCCGATCCGGAGGTAGGCGTCGGCGGTCTCGAAGATCGCGCGGTCGACCGCCGGGTCGTCGTCGAAGTCGCGACCTTCGCTCTCGGCTCCTTTTAAGTACGCGCGAGAGAGCTCGTCGGAGCCGTACAGCGTCGTCACGTTCGCGCCGCGCTCGCCGAGCGCCTCGGCGACGGCGACGCCCAGTTCGTGGGCGTCTTCGGCGACGCTGACGACGACGTCGTCCCCGGTCTCGATCCGTGCGCTCCAGTCGACGAGCACCGCGGCGTGCTCGCGTACGCGTTCGTCCATAATACTCGGTAGATTGCGGGGGTGCGGTAAATCGGTGCCGGGATGGCGATCGTCGCGCAGACCCAGCGGGAGTTGGTTTGTAAGCGAATGGCAGCAGGTTGATCGGAACCATCCACAAAGCCCCAGCCTCGTCGCTCGCTCGCAGGCGCACAGGGCGAGAGCGGAGCTCCCGCTTGCAGTCGGCGCGAAGCGCCGCCGACGCCACCGCAACTCAAATCATAAATAAACGTCAGTACACCCCTGGGCGGTCTACTCCAGATCGAGTAGCGTCGCGACCTCGTCGAGGTACTCGTCGTAGATCCCGACGGCGGACTCGATCGGGTCCGGCGAGGCCATGTCGATACCGGCTCGTTCGACGACGGCGAGCGGGTAGTCGGAGCCGCCGGCGGCGAGCATCTCGCGGTAGTCGGCGGCCGCCGATTCGCCCTCGTCGAGGACGCGCTCGACGATCGCCGCGGCGGCGGAGATGCCGGTCGCGTACTGGTAGACGTAGAAGTCGTAGTAGAAGTGCGGGATGCGCTGCCACTCGCGCTCGATACCGCCCGTGAGCTCGGCGGGCTCGTAGTAGTCGCCCTTGAGGTCGGCGTACATCTCGTCGAACGCGTCGGGCGTGAGCGCCTCGTCGGCCTCCACGCGCTCGTGGATCCGCTGTTCGAACGCGGCGAACATCGTCTGACGGAACAGCGTGGAGCGGAACCGTTCGAGGTACTCGTCGAGCACGTGGGTCCGCAGCTCGTCGTCCTCGACCGTATCGAGGAGGTGGTGAGTAAGGAGGGTCTCGTTGACCGTGGAGGCGATCTCCGCGACGAAGATCTCGTAGCTCGCGTCGTGCCACGGCTGGGCGTCGCCGGCCAGCTCCGAGTGCATCGAGTGACCCAGTTCGTGTGCGAGCGTGTACATCGAGGAGATGTCGTCCTGGTAGTTCATCATGATGAACGGCTGCGTGTCGTAGGTCCCCGAGGAGAACGCGCCGGAGCGCTTCCCGCGGTTCTCGTACACGTCGACCCACCGCGAGTCGATCCCCTCGGCCATCCGTTCCTGGTACGCCTCGCCGAGCGGCGCGACCGCCTCGATCACCCACTCGCGGGCCTGCTCGTACCCGACATCAGGGCCTTGATCGCCCGTCAGTGACATGTACAGGTCGTGGCTCTCCAGCTGCTCGACGCCGAGGGCCGCCTCCTTCAGGCGAGCGTGACGGTGGAGCACGTCGAGGTTCTCGTCGACCGTGTCGACGAGGGTGTCGTACACCGCCACCGGGACGTTCGAGCCGTCGAGCGCGGCCGCTCGGGCGGAGTCGTAGTCCCGGATCTCGGCGGTCGTCACGTGCTCGCGCACGGCCTTTTCGAGGCTCGTGCCGACCGTGTTGCGAACGTCTTCCCACTCGTCGTAGAACGTCTCGTGGACGCGGCGGCGGAACTCGCGGTCGGGGTGTTTCTGGAGCTTCGTGAAGTTCGCCTGACTGATCTCGACGGTCTCGCCGTCGGGGTCCTCGACGACGCCGTAGGTCATGTCGGCGTTCGTCAGCATCGAGTAGATCTCGCTCGGCGCGTCGGTCACCTCGGAGAGGTCCGCGAGCACCTCCTCGACCTCCGCCGAACGGGTGTGGGGTTTCATTCGCAACACGTCGTCGAGGTAGTGTTCGTACTCGGCGAGCGCGGGCTCCGCGTCGATGAACGCCTCCACGTCCGCCTCGCTGAGCGACTGCAGTTCGGGTTCGAGATACGAGATCGCACTCGACGCCTCCGAGCCGAGCGACGACGCCTTCGCCGACATCGCCTGGTACTCCTGGTTGCGGGTGTCCTCGGCGCTACGGAGCTGCGCGTAGGTCATCACCTGCTGGAGGTCGCGGAAGATGTCCTCGCGGAGTTCGAGGAGTTCGAGAAGCGTCTCGGCGTCCGCGGTCGCTTGGCCCTCGTACGCGCGGAGCTCATCGATCCGCTCGGCGGTCGCCTCGTAGGCGGTCTCCCAGCTGTTGTCGCCCACGTAGATGCTCTGGAGGTCCCACTTGTACGCCTCCTCAATCTCGGATCGTTCGGGAACCGAACTCATACCGAGAGGTTGGACCCTCGCACACTAAGCCTTGTCAAAACCGGAAAGCGGGCGGGGGTGAGCGTCGACTATCTGCTGGCGGGGGTGAACACTCGCTACCCGCCAGCGGCCCACTTCGCGAGGTCGGCGATGAGCACGATCGCGTCCTCCCCGTCGCGGTAATACCGCGAGACGCGTCGGATCGGCTCGAACCCTTCGCTCGCGTACAGCGAGCGGGCGGGTGCGTTGCTCTCTCGAACTTCGAGCCGGACGACAGCGACGCCGAGCCCGCGGAGCCGCGCGAGCGACGAGCGGAGGAGCGTGCGACCGATGCCCTCCCCCCGCGCGTCTGGGTGGACCGCGAGGTCCTTGACGTGGCCGATATCGCGCCCGTGGTTCGGGGTCCGGTCGGCGACGACGTAGCCGACGACCGCACCGTCGCGCTCGGCGACGAGGAACCCGGGTTCGTCCACCAGCCGCTCGAAGGCGTCGTAGGGCCACGGGTCCGCGAAGCACGCCCGCTCGATGCGTATCACTTCGAGCAGATCGGCACGCCCGACCGGGCGCACGCTCACGTCGAGAGGAGTCACGAGCCGGGTTCGTGCGCGGGCAAAATAAACACGACGGGACGAGCGTTCTCACCGGTCGACCCACGGCGCGGACGCCTCGACCGCCTCGGAGCCGGGCGCACGGACCGCGAAACACGCGCCTTCCGGTACGGACACGCCCGCGGGCGCCTCAACGTCGGTCCTGTTGGGGCAAGCGTCGACGGTCCGCCCGCGTGATTCGACGACCTCTCGGACGGTATCGAGCCCGTAACTCGTCGCGTCTTCGCGGGTGGTGAACCCCGTCTGGAAGACGTGTTCGCGATCTCTGGGGCCGATCTCGGGACGACTGGCGGCGACGAAATAACCCGAGTCAGAAGCGTTAAACGCTCGCCGCGGGTACGCGGCTGTGAGGGCGCGTAGCTCAGCGGACAGAGCACTTGGTTCCGGACCAAGATGCCGCGGGTTCAAATCCCGTCGCGCCCGTTCGTTCGCTTCGCTCGCGTGGATCCCGTCGCGCCCGCATCGTTCTACTCGCATGACTGCGGCGAGATAGACGCCGGAGTGCTGCGAGGCGCGTGCTTTCGTTTGATGGGTGACTGTCCACTGGTGTATCAGCGAGGTTCGCGTCCGTCCAAACTGGACTCACTAGAGAAGATCACTCGCCGATTGACCGATTCCGCTCTCGCGGGTGGAAAGACTCTCTCGAATCTAGCGTGGTTCAACCACTGAATAGAGCAGGTTATAGTCAGCCCAGGAACCTAGTTGTACTCTCCGGCTCGTGATTGAATCAGCCGTGAGGGCCTGCGTAGACCCGTGCGTGTTCTAGCAGTTCAAAAAGATATTCCGACGATCGCGAGAATAACCCACCAGTCTTCTCTTGATAAGGGACGGTCAGATCAATCGACACAGCCGCTATACAGAACTAGTCTTGAGGGACTGTGTTCGCTGGTTGCTCCGTCGCAGGGGCGGGCGGCTCGTGCGTCCCGAAGTCTGGGTGCGTCTCTTCCATCCAGACGTACACGATCGCGCCGGAGATGAACATGAGAAGTGCAGTCATGTAGAATGCGGCTTCGGCGCTGACGAACTCCATCGAAACTCCGATCAGGATTGCACCGACTGCGTAGCCGGAGTCACGCCACATTCGATAGACACCCATACCCGCTGACCGCCACGTCGGGTGAGCAGCGTCGCTCGGCACAGTCATCAGGTTCGGATACAGTAACGCCATTCCCAAGCCGGAGACAGCGGCCAAGACGGCCCACGCGAGGTATCCCTCTACGAGTACCATTCCGAGGACGCCGGCTCCCGCGAGGAACATCCCCCAGATGACGGGCGGTCGGCGGCCAATACGGTCAGCGAGCCCACCGGTCGCGATCTGGAGGAAGTACATCGCGCTGTGGATTCCGACGACGACACCGACAGCCGCAATACCGAGACCCTGACTCACCAGATACAGCGGGACGGCGATCCAGAACAGCGTATCCACGAAGTTCTCGATGTGGCCCGCTTGAGCGGCAGCGAACAGCGTTCTGTCGCCGTAGGTCGCCCGCTTCACCACTTCGTTGAACGGCAAGTTCGCGTCGCGGTGGTCGTCACCGCCTTCGGCCTGGGCGTACTGGACGGTCTCTTTGATCAGGAAGATCGAGATGAGGAACGCCAGCACGACGACTATCGCGAGGAAGTAGAACGGTTCGGGCCGGAGGCTCCACTGCCCAGCGATGACGCCAGTGAGCCACGCACCGACAGCGACACCAGTGTATCCGAACGACTCGTCGATTCCGACCGCGAGACCGCGCTGGTCGGGTCCTGCGAGGTCGATCTTCGCGTTGATCGCCATACTCCACGTCAACGCTTGGTTGATACCCAGCAGGATGTTTCCGACCGTGATCCACCCCCAACTCGGAGCGAAGATGAGGATGATCGGTAGGGGGAGTGCCGTCGCCCATCCGGCGACGAGAACCGGCTTCCGGCCGTACTCCTCGCCCCATTTGCCAGCGTAGAGATTGAGGATCGACTTCACGATCCCGAACGAGACGACGAACGAACCGATAACGAGGAACGACGTGACGCCGAGGACTTCCTCTCCCAGAACGGGGACGACGGTCCGTTCGGACCCGATGGTCAATCCGGTGGCGAACACCAGCAGGACGTGTAGCGAGAACTGCCCGAGGTGCTCGCGGATACCCTGTTTGATTTCAGTTCCTGTGCTCATGGGGTTATTCGGCAGCGCAGTTGTTGGGACCCAACTCCAGTTCAGCTAACTCGTCGGCGGGAACCGACTCCTGGCCGACATTCGTTCGCTTGACGCGCTCGAAATTCGGGGGATGGTCCGGGATATCCGACGCGAGTTCTCTGACGAACTCGGCGCGGCCGCGGTCGAGATCCGTATTCCGTTCTGTGACCTCAGCGAGGGTCGCCGTCACCGGCGGTTCAGGCGAGCCAGGATCGTGTGCAGGCAGCACAACCGCGTCGTCCGGCCTGTTCAGCAGCCGCTGCAGGCTCTCGTAGAGCGTCGCAGCGTTCTGTTCGACGTCGGAGTCTTCGATACCGGCTTCGACGCCGAGTTCGACACGCCCGACGCTCTCGTGAAAGAGCGTATCGCCCGTGATCAGCGCTGCACCGTCGATATCGAACGAGACGCTCCCTTCGCTGTGTCCCGGTGTGTGAATAACCTCGATATCGAGACCGCCGACCGTGACAGTCTGTCCGTCCTCAACCGGCGTCGCATCGATGGCGAGCGCATCCTTCGGGTGGAGATAGTACGGGACGTCGTGACGACCCGCGAACTCCGCAGCACCCGAGACGTGGTCAGCGTGGGCGTGGGTGTCGAAGACACCGACGAGGTCGGCGTCGTCCCCGTCAAGAATCGCGTCGTACTCATCGAGGTAGTGCGAGGGGTCGAAGACTGCGGCTTCACCGGCTGAGACGAGGACGTGTGAGAGGCAGCCCTTCCCCGGGCGTGCGACCTGAACGAGCGTGCCGTCGAGGTTTACTGGTACTTCTGCGTGGCGGTGCACACGGCTCCAGCCATTCATCCCGTCGGTGAGCGTCACCGCATCGTAGTCCAATTCTCGGAGCACTTCCGTCGCCGTCTCCGAGACGACACCTGCGGCGCAGACCGTAACGATCTCCGCTTCACGGGGAAGGTCCGAAAGAGGCCCCTTGGCTCGTTCAGGGCTATCGGTCAATTCGTCGTAGACATCGACGTTGATACTACCCGGAACACGCCACTCTTCGAACTCTTCTCGGTGGCGAATATCGAGGACGAGTGGCTTGCCGTCGCCATTACGTACCTGTTCACTGAGTGCTTCCGGCGAGATCTCCTGCATCGGTGTTTATCGATACGAGGTATCTCTGTATATGAACACTGCCGGACATGACCGGCACCGTTAAAATCGATTAGCTCAAAATGATCAGTATGAGTTTGTACGAGGCCTCTATTCGGGTTAAACACGAGTGTCCGTACCGGGAAATTTCGGAACGGCATCCGGACTTGACCATCCGTGAGTGGCCGCTGAGCGACTGCCAGGTGCTGGAAATCACGTCAGAGACGACCCCGACCGACGAGCTGCGTGACGACATTGACCAACTCGGAACCGTTCTGCACGAATCGAAGGGTAACGGGGGGTATCATATCGTCACGCAGTCCTGTCTGTGTTCACTCGAACAGTCGATCATCGACCGGTTTGAGAAACACAACTGCCTGTACCAGTCGCCGACGATCTACCGTCAAGGCTGGGAGCACTACACGGTGGTCGCGTTCGACGGCGAAGACATTCGGGAGCTGCTCGGAGATCTCCGCTCCGACAGAGAGATCGAACTGCTCTCGAAAACGTCGATTTCGGAGAAGCAGATTCCCCACAGCATGTTGGCTCCGGCGAATCAACTGTTCGAGGACATCACTGACCGGCAGTTAGCGGCACTCCAGTTAGCACTGGAACGCGGGTACTACGAGCAACCGCGAGAAACCTCTCTCCGGGACCTGGCCGATCAGACGGTTGTCGCTCGCTCGACGTACGAAGAACACCTCCGAAAAGCAGAGAACAAACTCCTCACGAACGCGGGACAGCTCCTGCGACTGGTCACCGCGACATCGACGGCCGACCCGCTCCAAGTAGAGCGGGCCCGACGAACCGAACGAGTCGCCGACTAGTCTGTCATCAGTTCGCCAGACAATCAGTTAGGCTCCCCGATAGCAATGCTATCGGGCTCCCAACGAGATGAGCGACGTCTTGGGACACCACCAACCAGGTCGCTCGGTCCGCTATAGCTCCGGAATCAGCGAAGGGAATGCGGGAGTGGCTGGGAAGCAGATCAATCGAAAGAGAACGCGTCAGGCCCGTGGTCGTCCTGCCACGCGAACGCGTAGAGGCGGCGTGTCCGTACCCGTCGGAGCCGGCGTCCGTCGCTGCTCTCGCCCGTCGCGGGAGCCCACGTCGCGCCGTCCCCGCGGACCGTTCCGTCCTCCATCCGGAGCTCGAAGGCGGGTCGCTCGAAGGCGTGAAGGCCATCAGTAGGTGCAAGAACCACGACATCGGTCTCTCCCACCGTCGCTTCCGTGACACCGCCAGCCGCCTCAACAACGGGTAGCGGGAAGCCGAGCGCACCACCATCGACCGGCGTCACGCCGAGGACGACCGTCGTCGGGTCGAGGTCATCGCGATCCCACTCGCGCTCCGGACCCTCGCCGCGCATCCCGCGGAGACCGAACGCCTCGCGCTCCTCGTACGCCTCGTAGCCCGAGGAGTCGTACCCGCTCGCGGCGGCCGATCCGTCGGATTCCGGCTGGAGGACAACTCCGTCGGGATGAGCCTCGCGAAAGGCCGCACACGTCGTCATCGGCCCCGGCCGGACTCGGAGTCGTTCGCCGGCGAGCTCGCCCGGGATGCACTCCCCGGTGGACTGCTTCCACTGTCTCGAAACAACCGTCCGGAGGCTCGGCGTATCTACCCGGAATTTCCACTGTGAAGGGCACAGATCGACCGATCCGCGGAGTTAGCAGTTTGGGAACGCAGAGTGGAGAGCTACTGCCGACCGACCTCGCCGACGACAGTACGAGTCTGTTCGCGCATGAACTGGGGGAGGTACCAGTACCCGCCGGCAAATTTGCTCGTTGTTCCGGACGATTTCCAGCCACCGAACGGTTGTGCCTGGACGAGTGCGCCGGTCGTCGCGCTCTGATGGCGATTAACGTAACACATCCCCGATTCGATCCGCTCAAACCACTCTGTCACTTCGCTCTCGTCTTCGGAAAACAGTCCGGCACACAGTCCGTACTCGCTCTCGTTCGCCTTCGTGATGGCTTCGTCCAGATCAGATACCGGGTGGATCGTTACGAACGGGAGGAAGTGCTCTTCGCGGGCCAACTCGTGACCGTGCGGGATATCGGTTACAACGGTGGGCTCGACGTACCGTCCGTCCGGAAGGTCAGCCGACGCGACGGTGTTTCTACCCGTCAGAACCGTTCCCTCTTCGCGTGCCGCGTCGCAAATACTTCGATACCGTTCCTCCGCACTCTCGTCGATAAGCGGGGCGAGAAACGCGTCTTCGTGTTCCGGTGGTTGAATCGGCAGCGCTTCCGTTTCGCTCACCAGCCGCTGAGTGAACTGATCGACGACGCCTTCCTCGACGTACACCCGCGCCGTTGCCGAACACTTCTGCCCGCTAAACCCGAACGCGCCGTTTTTGACTCCGGAAACCGCCTTCTGTAGGTCCGCGTTCGCCGTGACGATGACCGGATTCTTGCCACCCAACTCTGCGATCACCGGGCCGTTTTTTTCTTGCTCGAAAAACGTCTGCTGGATGGTCCGGCCGACGTCCCGAGACCCAGTGAAAACCACGCCGTCTACCGCTTGATGTTCGACGAGTGGCTGGCCGACAGCACGTCCACCGCCCGTGACGAGGTTGACGACTCCGTCGGGAAGCCCCGCTTCGGAGAGGACGTTTACGATCTCGTGTGCGATTAACGGTGTCGTACTCGCTGGCTTCGCTACGACGGTGTTGCCGGTAAGCACCGCTCCCATGGTCATGCCGGAGAAGATGGCGAACGGGAAGTTGAACGGTCCGACGACACCGAAGACGCCGAACGGTTCGAGGTGATTGGTGCAGTGCTGTCGGGGTGTCGGCTCTCCCGTGTCGAGAACGTATCCGCCGTTCCGTTCGAGTTCACGGCTATAAAAACGCAGGAAGTCGATCCCCTCGTCGATGTCGGCCATCGCCTCGGTTCGGTTCTTCCCGTTTTCGAGCGTCAGTACCGCGGCGAGTTCGTACTTCCGGTCGCTCATTCGATCCGCCGCCTCTCGAGCGATCTCCGCCCGTTCACTCCAGTGGGTCCCCCGCCACTCGTCGAAGGTGTCGCTCGCGGCCGTGACAGCGCGGTCGACGGCGTCGGCTGTCCCATCGGCAAACCTCCCGATTTCGAGGCTGGTATCTCCCGGACTGGTGACCGTGAAGTGGTCGTCAGTCTCCACTGGCTGACCGTCGATACGCAACGAGTGAGTGCCCCCGAGTGTCGTTTTGAGCGTTTCAATGGCCCGGTCGTAGGAACGATGGAACTCGTCCATCGTCTCGTCTCGTTGCTGTGTGAATACGGTCTGCTCGTTTTCGAAGGGTTCTGATTCCATGAACTCTACTACGAGTGCCGGTATGATATAGTGTGGCAAGTGACAGTATGAAATCAATTTACGGGCGCCCTTGCTCCTCGTACCCGTCTATTTTGCTCGATGACGCCCGTGACACCGGGTGCTGGCGCCCGAAACGGAGCCCGTGTCGCACCGGTGCCTCGTCGCGTGGTATTGACCCGCATGTTTATATGGGGCGGACGCGCACGGATAATCGTTAACAATGGTAACTTCAGGTTCGGAAACAGAAAACAAGCGTAACCACGAGCGGGTAAACGAGAGCGGTTCGGAAAGTTCATCGCCCGTCGCCAGGCGGCGATTCCTGCAGGCCGCCGGTGCCGGTGCGACCGTCGCGTTGGCCGGCTGTGCAGGGGGCGACGACGACGTGGTGCGGCTGGGCGCGACGTACATCCTCTCCGGATTCGCCTCGCTGTACGGCGAGGAGGCCGAACGCGGGTTCGACCTCGCAGAACAAGAGATCAACGACAACGGCGGGATCAACGGACAGGACCTCGAGATCATCTCGCGAGACACCGAGGGCGACTCCGAGACGGCGATCCGACAGATGCGCAGCCTCGTCGAGGAGGACGACGTCGACGGGCTGTTCGGGCTCGACTCCAGCGGTGTCGCGCAGGCGGTCGCGCCGCAGGCGGCCGAGATCGGGATGCCGTACATGGTCACCCACGCCGCGACGCCGTACATCACGTCGCCGGCAGGCGAACACGAGAACTCCGTCGGCAACGACTACATGTTCCGGTGCTCGAACAACCTCACGCAGGACATGTACGGCGCGGCCCGAACCGCGGCGGAGCTCGACGCCGAGGAGTGGGCGACGATCGGCCCCGACTACGCGTTCGGCTACGAGACGTGGGACTACTTCCGCGACTTCTGTGAGGGACTCGGCGTCGACGCCGAGTTCACGGCCGAGCAGTACCCGCCGCTGGCGTCCAGCGACTACACGCCGTACATCAACTCGATCCTCAACCAAGAGCCCGACGGCGTTATCACCCCGCTGTGGGGTGCAGACCTCACGACGTTCCTCAGCCAGGCCGACGAGGCTGGCTGGTTCGAACAGATCGATCACACCCTGTTCAGCGTCGGTATGGGGACGGACCTCCCGACCGACGGGAGTCCCCTCCCGGAGGGCGAGTTCGCGTCGACCCGATACGACCCGTTCGTGCCGGATAACTCGACGAACAACTCCTTCCGCGACCGCTACCTCGACGAGTACGACACCCTCCCGACGTACAACGCCGAGGGCGCGTATCGCGCCGTCTACCTGTACAGGGAAGTCATCGAGTCGACCGGGGGAACCGACCCCGACGACTTGATCGACGCCTTCGACGGGATGGAGCACTCCGGCCCGGTCGGCGACTATCAGTTCAACGAGCGGACGAATCAGGCGACCGTCCCCTCGATCTGGGGCGAGGTTCGCTACGACGAGGAGTACGACAGCAACGTCCTCGACCCGGTGACCGTGTACGACGCTTCGCCGGAGGAGATCGCGGACGCGCTCGGCGACTCGGACCTGCCGACGGGCGTGTGAACGCCGTTTACACATCCAATGAGCCTACCATCGCTCGTTCCGCTTATCGGGGTCGCCGACATCGTGATCGGGCTTAGCCTCGGCAGTCGGCTGTTCCTTATCGCCGTCGGGCTGAGTCTGATCTTCGGCGTGCTCGGCGTGCTCAACTTCGCGCACGGCGGTCTCTACATGCTCGGCGCGTACTTCTCGCTCGCGGTCACCACGAGCGTCATCTCGAACTTCTGGCTCGCCGTCGTCGTCGGCGCGTTGGCCGTCGGCGTCGTCGGCGCGCTCATCGAGGTAACGACGATCCGGCCGCTGTACGGACGGGTCGAGAGCGAGCTCGATCAGCTGATCGTCACCTTCGGGTTCGTGCTCGTGATCCACGAGGCCGTGCGGTTCATCTGGGGCTCGCAGTCGTACTCGATGGACCCGCCCGCACTGTTCGACTACTCGCTGTCGGTCGGTGGAAGCACCTTCGGCGCGTATCGCCTGTTCGTAATCGCGATGGCCCTCGTCGTGATGGCCGGTCTCTGGCTGTTCATCACGCGAACGTACTTCGGCTCGCTGATCCGGGGAACCTCCTCGGACCGCGAGATGGCGTCGATGCTCGGCGTCAACGTTCCGCGGCTGTACACCGCGGTGTTCTTCCTCGGCAGCCTGCTCGCCGGGCTCGGCGGGGCGCTGTCCGCGCCGCTGCAGTCGACCAGTCCCGGCCTCGGCGACCAGGTGATAATCGACGCGTTCATCGTCGTCGTCATCGGCGGGCTCGGCTCGATGACCGGCGCGTTCGTCGGCGCGATGATCATCGGCATCATGCAGAGTATCGGTCCGCAGTTCATCTCTGCGGGCTCGATCGCCATCCCGTTCCTCGCGATGGTGATCGTCCTGCTGTTCCGCCCTGAGGGGCTCTTCGGGGGGATCGGCGAATGAGCACGACGACCGACGACACCGGGACGCTTCGCTCGTTCGGTGCCGCCGTCGCAGACGGTTGGACGCGCGAGCGCTTCGGCGTGCTCGGCGTGCTCGGGCTCGTGGTAATGGCGTTCGCCCCGAGCTTCCAGGTGTTCCTGTTCACGGAGTTCCTGATCGTCGCGCTGTTCGCGCTCGGATTCAATCTCCTCTACGGCTACACCGGGCTGCTGTCGTTCGGCCACGGCATGTTCTACGCCGGTGGCGCCTACGGATTCGCCATCGTCTTGCGGGACCTGGGTCCGGTGATCGCGGACGTCGTCGGCACCGGGGTCGCTCCGCTCGTCACGTTCGTGATCGGCGGGCTCGCGGGGCTCGCGCTCGTCGTGCTCGTCTCCGTCCCCGTCGGCTGGCTCAGCGTCCGACTGGAGGAGATCTACTTCGCGCTGATCACCCTCGCGTTCGGGATGTTAGCGTACTCGCTCATCATTCAGAATCCAGCGGGGCTGACGAACGGCACCGACGGGATCATCATCCTGCTCGGCAGCGTCGATATCGGCGGGTCGAGCTTCCGGATCGGCGACCGACAGGGGTACTACGTCCTCACGGCGACGGTCGTGGTCGCGACGATCTACGCGGTCTGGCGGATCGTCAACTCCCCGTTCGGCACCGTCTGTAAGGCGATCCGCGAGAGTCCCGACCGCGCGGCTGCGCTGGGGATCGACGTCAGGCATCACCGGTGGATGACGTTCATCCTCTCGGCGGCGATCGTGAGCATCGCCGGTGTGTTGCGCGCTGGCCTCTCCAGTGTCGCGTCGCCCGAACTGGCCTACTGGTCGACCAGCGCAGTCGCCGTCGTCGCCACCGTTATCGGCGGCGCGACGTACTTCGCGGGGCCGGTCGTCGGCGCGTTCATCTTCCTGTACGTCCGGTGGGGGATCAGCCGGTTCCCCGCGCTCGAAGCGCACTGGGAGTTCTTCTTCGGGGCGCTTCTCATCGGTGTGGTGCTGTACTTCAAAGCGGGCGCCGTCGGCGGACTCGTGCTGCTCCGCGATCGGCTGCTCGGCGACGATACGGACGGTGAGAGCGCGGAATCGGACGGCGATCCGAACGCCGAGGCTGCGGAACCGGACGCCGACCCGGGCGGCGAGAACGCGGAATCGCGCGACGACCGATCCGACGACCGGGGTGACGACTCGTGACGACCGTCCTCAAAACGGAAGACCTACGCAAGCAGTTCGGCGAACTGACCGCCGTCGACGACGTCTCGATCGAGATCGACGACAGCGAGATCACCAGTATCATCGGCCCGAACGGCGCCGGCAAGACCACGTTCTACAACCTGCTGACGGGCGTGCTCCAGCCGACCGCCGGCTCGATCTGGCTGCGGAGCGACGAGAGCGGGGGTGACGGCGGCCGCAACGCCGACGGCCCGTCTGACGGCCTCCGCGACATCACCGACGCCGAGCCGCACGAGGTGGCGCAAGCCGGACTCTCACGCTCCTACCAGATCACGAATATCTTCGAGGGACTCACCGTTCGCGAGAACGTCCGCGTGGCGCGGATCAGCCACGAGGAGACGCGGCTCGACTTCCGGTCCCGTGCGAATGAAAACGAGGCAATGGAGTCCGAAATCGAGGATATCCTCGATCTGACCGGGCTCACCGGCATCGCCGATACGGCGTGTGACACGCTGAGTCACGGCGAGAAACGGACCGTCGAGATCGCCTTGGCGTTGGCCATCGAGCCGAACGTCTTCCTGATGGACGAGCCGACGGCGGGAATGAATCCGACGGAAGTGACGGAGATCGTCTCGCTGATCCGCGACCTCGACGCCGATCTCGACGCCACCTTCGTGGTGACCGAACACAACATGGACGTCGTGAAAGACATCTCCGACCGGATCGTCGTGCTCGCCGAGGGCTCGATCCTCGCCGACGGCACGCCGACGGACGTGTTGACCGACGAACGCGTGACCGAGGCCTACTTGGGGAGCGATAGCGCATGACGATACTCACAGTCGACGACATCGATACGTACTACGGGAACAGCCACGTCCTCCACGGCGTCTCGCTGGAGATCGACGAGGGCGAGGTGGTGACGCTGTTGGGACGCAACGGCGCCGGCAAGACGACGACGATGCGCTCCATCGTCGGCGCGTCGCCGCCGCGAACCGGGTCGATCACCTACCGCGGCGAGGAGATCGCGGGCAAATCGCCCGACGAGATCAACAAGCTGGGGATCTCACTCGTGCCCGAGGACCGCCGGGTGTTCCCCACGCTGACCGTTCAGGAGAACCTTCGGCTCGCGCACAACCTCGCCACCGACCCGCGGCCGGTCGAGGAGATGTACGAGCTGTTCCCCGCGCTCGACCCGCTGCGGAACAACGACGGACAGAACCTCAGCGGCGGCGAACAACAGATGGTGTCGGTCGCTCGCGCGCTGGTGCAGGCGCCTGACGTCCTGTTACTCGACGAGCCGACCGAGGGGCTCGCACCCGTCATCGTCGACGACCTCCGGGAGATCGTCCAGACGGTCGTCGACGAGAACGTGACTGTCCTCTTGACCGAGCAGAACGTGGACTTCGCCTTCGACCTCGCCGAACGCGGCTACATCATGGACACCGGCGAGATCGTTTTCGACGGCACCGTCGAGGAGATCCAAGAGCGGGAGGACCTCCTCGAAACGTACCTCTCCGTGGGAAGCGCCGATGCCTGAGGAACTCACGCTCCGCCCGTTCTTCTGGCGGGCGACCCGACTGTTCCCCGAGACCGAAGTCGTCTCGCGCACCCACGACGGGGTCGAGCGCTACACGTACGCCGACTTCGGCGACCGCGTTCGGCGACTGGCGGCCGCACTCGAAGCGCTCGGCGTCGAGCCCGGCGACCGCGTCGGCACCCTCGGGTGGAACACCCACCGGCACTTCGAGGCGTACTACGCGGTCCCCCTCTCCGGGGCGCAGCTCCACACGGTGAACCTGCTCTTACAGGACGACCACGTCGAGTACATCATCAACGACGCCGCGGACGACGTGCTCCTCGTCGACCGCGACGCCGTCGCGACCCTCGACCGACTGTGGGATCGGATCGAAGGCGTCCGCGAAGTCGTCGTCATGGGCGACACCGTCCCGGAAACGACGGCCGACATGCCGCTGTCGGCCTCCGAGGAGCTGCTCGCGGCGGCCGATCCGGTCGGCTCGTGGCCGCCGCTCGCCGAGGACGACCCGGCTGGCATGTGTTACACCTCCGGAACGACGGGGAAGCCCAAGGGCGTCGAGTACACGCACAAGATGATCTACGCCCACGCGATGATGGTGATGACGCCGTCGGCGCTCGACATCGCGGAGGAGGACGTGGTGATGCCCGTCGTGCCGATGTTCCACGTGAACTCGTGGGAGTTCCCCTACGCCGTGACGATGGCGGGTGCGAAGCAGGTGTACCCCGGTCCGTCGCCCGACCCCGCCGACCTCGTCGAACTGATCGAGGCGGAAGGAGTGACGCTCACCGCGGGCGTGCCGACCGTCTGGATCGACGTGCTCGATCACCTCGACGAACACGGCGGCGACCTCTCCTCGCTGGAGCGCATCGTCGTCGGCGGGAGCGCGGCGCCCAGAGAGGTGATGCGGCGCTACGCGGACGAACACGACGTGACGATAGAACACGCGTGGGGAATGACCGAGACGATGAGCATCGGCTCGGTCTCCCGCCCGAAGTCGTCGATGACCGACGACGACCGCGAGGCGAAACTCGACAAGCGCGCCAAACAGGGGCTGCTCTCGCCGGGGTTGGAGATGCGAATCGTCGACGACGCCGACGATCCGGTCGACTGGGACGGCGAGGCGTTCGGCGAACTGCTCGTCCGCGGCCCCTCCGTCGTCGAGGAGTACTACAACCGTCCCGAGGCGACCGAGACCGATTTCGTGGCGGCCGAGGACGGCGGCGCTCGGTGGCTCCGCACCGGCGACATCGCCACGGTGGATGCGGACGGCTACATCGAGGTCGTCGACCGCGTCAAGGACGTGATCAAGTCCGGCGGCGAGTGGATCTCCAGCATCGAACTGGAGAACGCGCTGATGGCCCACGAGGACGTCGCCGAGGCGGTCGTGATCGCGGCGTCCCACGAGCGATGGCAGGAGCGGCCGCTTGCGTTCGTCGTGCCGAAGGCGGGCCGCGACCTCGACGTTGAGGGGATCCGGGCGTTCCTCGCCGACGAGTTCCCGCGCTGGTGGCTCCCGGACGACGTGCGGTTCCGCGAGGAGATCCCCAAGACGGCGACCGGGAAGTTCGACAAGAAGACGCTCCGCGAGACCGTCGAGGACCCGGAGCTGCCGTACGCGCCGGGTGAGGGCGAATGACGGGAGACGACGCGGCCGACGTCGTCGACACCGATCCGACGACCGGCGACGACGAGTCGCCGCCGCTCGCCCCCGCCGCCGCTCTCCCCGACCTCTCGGGGCGCGTCGCCGTCGTCACCGGCGGCGGCCGCGGGATCGGGCGGGCGATCGCACTCGGCATGGCCGCGGCGGGGGCCACGGTCGTCCCCTCGGCGCGGACCGCGGCGGAGGTCGAGGCCGTGGCCGCCGAGGCCCGCGAGTACGGCGTCGAGGCGCGCGGGATCACCGCCGACGTGACCGACGACGACGAGGTGAACGCGCTCGTCGAGGAGACCGTCGACGCGTTCGGTTCGCTCGACGTGTTGGTCAACAACGCGGGTTTCAATCCAGGCGACGCGCTCGGCGACCCCGACGACGTCGAGAGCGACGCGGTCGACGCCGTGCTCGACGTGAACCTGCGAGGCGCGTTCCGCGCGGTTCGAGCCGCCGGGCCGCACCTGAAAGCGGTCGGGGGGAGCGTCGTCAACGTCGCCAGCGTGGCCGGGCTCGTTGGACTGCCGAAACAGCACCCGTACGTCGCCTCGAAACACGGGCTCGTCGGGCTGACGAAGAGCGCGGCGCTGGACTGGGCCCCCGACGTGCGGGTGAACGCGGTCGCTCCCGGCTACGTCGCGACCGACCTCACCGAACCCCTTCAGGAGAACGAGCGGCTCCGGCAATCGATCGTCGACCGAACGCCCCTCGACCGGTTCGCCGATCCGATGGAGATCGCCGGGCCGGTCGTGTTCCTCGCGAGCGACGCGGCGAGCTTCGTCACCGGCGAGACCCTCGCGGCCGACGGCGGCTGGACGGCCCGGTGAGCGGCGGAAAGTCGGAGGAATTCGACCGTTTTCGCAGGCGTCCTCGTGACCCGCGCTCCCCGAATACAGCCTCCGCCTGCGGGACATCGATCGCCCTGACTCGGTCGTCGTCGTCGATCACCAGAGGACGCCGTCGAAGGCCCAGAAGGCGACGACCGGCGACGCGGCCACCAGAGTCCCGAGCGCGATCGTCCCGAGGACGGTGAGCCGGGCGACCTCGCCCCGGAGGGTGTCGGATCGCCGCGCCGGTGGAAAACGAGTGAGGCACCTCGGCCCCCGGTTGTGGCGCTGCAAAACTCGCGACACCGACATAGAGGAGCGGGAGCGTCCCCACCGCGACGACTACCGCATACGGAAAGACGGAGCCGCCCGCGAGAACGAGGACCGCCGCCGTGAGGGCGTACGTGCTCGTCGTCGCGTCCCCAGCACGACCGGGGGCACGGCGAGGACCGCGAGGGCCACCACGAGGAACACGACCAGCGGGACCGAGTGGGGTTTGAACGACCGCACAGCGGAGGGCATGAGCGTGCTGTGGGACGTACCACTGAAATGACTTTCTTCCGTTGGAACGCGGTGTTCAGATAAGGATTGAAGGGTGAGGAGGTGCGTTTTCAAAGTGGTTCATGCCCGAAAACGACCGTCTCAGCGGCTGTTTAGACGAGATCAACTTAGAGTTTGTGGAGCGAGATCGAACTCCGCGCTGGGCGATTGAAGTAGGGATCCGCTGTCACTTGGCCTAAATGTCACTACGTGAGGTAAGTAAGCATCTTGAACTGTTTGGGACCAATCGGAGTCACGTCGCGATCCATAACTGGGCTCATAAGGCCGATCTACAGCCGATCTCAACCGTCTCCGAGGATCAACTCGCGGTTGACGAAAAGATCATCCGCCTCCACGGCCAGAAGTTCTGGCTGTACGGCGCGGTTGATCCACAGACGAATGAGGTCCCTCACGTGAGTCTCTATCCGACCGCAAATAAACAGACGATGTGGTGGTTTCTAACCGAACTACACCGGCGCTATCAGCTCGATAACGTGGAATTCCTCGTCGATGACGCAGACTATCTCGGATCAGTTCTCGCTGAAGACGGCTAGCGATTTCAAGTCATTCAACATGGAAATCGGAACGCCATCAAACGTGTCTTTTGGGGAACAGAAAGACGAATATTATCGTTTTCGAATAGCTTCAACAATGTCGCGCTAGAGACAGCTCAAAATTGGCTCGAAGCCGTCGCCGTCTACCACAATTCACGCCAAACTTAACGCGAGCATAATAAAAATGCATACTACGTAATCTTGGTGGAATATAAATGTTCAATCGGTGAGCTAATCTCATTATTTTCGTTATTTTGACGGAGACATTCAAACTGACGAACCACGAGAGTTTGTCGGTTTGAGTCTTGAATAACCAGTACTACTCGTGTTCAACTTGCACCACGGTAACGGCCACTGTAGCATGAGTCGCACTTGAATTAGTCTCCGGAGGGAGATCTGCTTTGTATGCCCCGTTGTGAACGGTAGATCGATCCCGATCTCCACTAAATATAAGAATGTATAGTATTACTAAAAACTGGTATTTCTGGCAGATAACACGAAATGTCGAACGTTATCGACGGCTACGGCCCGCTCTCGTTTCAGTCCCGTTCTGCTGGGGGCCAGCGCTGTACGTCCAGATTCGGGTACTCTGCGGCCCAGTCTGCGCCGGCCGTTCTGGCCGTCTCGTGAATCCGCTCGAGCTCTGTGACCGCGTCGTCGTGCTCGTCAACGCGAAGGTCGTGTTCGAGCTGCGGCGTCTCGGGATCAAAGACGACGATTGCCGCGCTCTGGGCGTTGGGGCCCCGCTTATCTCCACCAGCGTCTGCTCCGGCCCGAAGCGCCGCCAAGAGCCGACGATCGAGCGTCCGATCCCGGGACCGTTCGAACGCGTCGGCCATCCGCTCGATGACTGCCGGTCCGTCGAGCATGTTGCCGGCCACGGTGTACGTCTCCCCCTCGATATCGCCTGCAAACGGCTCGCAGTCGTCGCCGGTCCGTGCGACGGTTTGACCGGAACTGTCGATCCCGTGTACCTGCCGTTGGGCCGAGTGCGTGTCGGCTGCCAGCAACGACGAAACGGCCTCGACGACCGAGGCTCCGCGCTCTAGGCGACCGATCGCGTGGACGCCGATCGGCGTCTTCGTCATCGCTTGCGTGCAGACCGCTCCGTCACGACAGACGAACGGAGCCGTCGAGCCGACGGCGATCGCCTTCGTGGCTATCGCGGCGCCGTGGCGGCCGTCGACCGACGCGCAGATCGAGAACGTCACGTCGCGCTCCCGTCGCTCCCATAGAGCCGTTCGGACATCTCTGCTTCGGACAGGTGGCAGGCGATCCGGTGACCTGGCGCGCCCTCGACCGGGTCCCGCGTCGGAGCGTCCGTCTCGCAGACCTCGCCGATCTTCTTCGGACAGCGGGTGTGGAACGGACATCCGGTCGGCGGGTCTAAGGGGCTCGGAACGTCGCCTTCGAGCAGGATCCGCTCGGGCTGGTCGTCCGGAGTCGGATGCGGAACGGCCGAGAGAAGGCTCTCCGTGTACGGGTGGAACGGCGGATTAAACACCTGCTCGACCGATCCGGACTCGGCGATCGTTCCGAGGTACATCACGGCGACGCGGTCACAGATGTGCTGTACGACGCTGATGTTGTGTGAGATGAACAGGTACGAGAGCCCGTACTCTGCCTGCAGGTCGTCGAGAAGGTTGAGAATCTGCGCCTGCACGCTCACGTCCAGCGCGGAGACGGGTTCGTCGCAAACGATGAGTTTCGGCTCGACAGCGAGCGCGTTGGCGATCGCGATCCGCTGCTGCTGCCCGCCGGAGAACTGATGCGGGTACTTATCGATGTCGCTCGCTTGGAGTCCGACGCGCTCCAACAGCTCTTCGATCCGGGCGCGTTTCTCGTCGCCCGTCGCGATTCCGTGCTTCTCCATCCCTCGTCCGACGATCTGCTCGACCGTCTTCCGAGGATTGAGCGAACTCTTCGGGTCCTGGAAGATGATCTGTATCTCCTGCCGGAGACTTCGCATCTCCGAGTCACTCAGCGAGTGGAGCGGCTGTCCGTCGAAGTACACCTCGCCGTCAGTCGGTTCGAGCAACTGCATGACGGTCCGCGCGACGGTGGACTTCCCGCAGCCGCTCTCACCGACGAGACCGACGGTCTCCCCGCGGCTGATGCTGAAGTCCACGCCGTCGACCGCTTTCACGTATCGGCGTTCGAGCGTTAACCCTCCCCCGTCGGTTCGCGCGAGGGAGATGTTCCCGAGCAGTCCGTCGCCGGACGGGAAGTGCTTCTTGAGTCCGCTCACGTCTAAGAGCGGGTCACCGTCGATTTCCTTCTGTTGCCGGCCGGCGTCTTCCGTGACGGCCGACTCGGAGAGGTCGAGCTCCGCAGACCGGATACACGCCACCTCTGAATCTCCGCGGTCATCGTATTCAGTGCCAGAGATGGGCTCTAGCGCCGGATCGTCGCCGGTCCGACACGCGTCGACTGCGTGTGGACACCTGTCGGCGAAGTTACATCCGTCGGGCAGCGACTTGAGGTCCGGCATCGAGCCGGGGAGCGCGTAGAGGCGATCGCGGTCGGAGTTGACCGCCGGGATCGCGTCGATGAGCGTCCGCGTGTAAGGGTGTCTCGGCCGTGCGAAAATCGACGACACGGGCCCCCTTTCGACGAGGTTTCCGGCGTACATCACGCCGACGTGGTCGCAGGTCTGCGCGACGACACCCAGGTTGTGGGTGATCATCAGGATCGATACGTCGCGTCTCTCGCGCAGATCGTTGAGTAAGTCGAGGATCTTCGCCTGCGTCGTGACGTCGAGCGCGGTCGTCGGCTCGTCGGCGATGATCAGGTCCGGCTCACACGCCAGCCCGATGGCGATGAGGATGCGCTGTCGCATCCCGCCCGAGAACTGGTGCGGGTACTCGTCGATCCGCTCTTTCGGGGACGGGATCTCCACCTCTCGCATCGCTTCGATGGCTATCTCGCGGGCCTCCGTGGAACTCACGTCCTGATGGAGCTCGATCGTCTCGGTTATCTGTTGCCCGACGGTCAACACGGGATTCAGCGCGGTCATCGGGTCCTGCGGGATGAGCGTGATCTCGTTCCCCCGAACACCCTGCATCTCTTTTTCGGAAAGCGAGAGCAGATCGCGTCCGTCGAAGGCTATCGAACCCGAGACGATCTCGCCGGGGTACTCGATCAGCTGCATGATCGACCGGGCAGTGACGCTTTTTCCGGCGCCCGATTCGCCGACGATCCCCATTACTTCGCCCTTTTCGAGGGTAAACGAGACGTCGTCAACGGCGGTCACCGTACCGTCTTCTGTGCGGAACTGGGTCCGGAGCGATTCGACCGACAGCAGCGGGTCTGTGGTGTTCGAATTCATTCGATTATCTCTCCTTTCGGATCCAGCACGTCACGGAGGCCGTCGCCGAGCAGGTTGAAGCCGATCACGGCGATGGCGATGGCCGCCGCCGGGAAGAAGACCATCCACGGGGCGTCGCCCATGTAGGCCCATCCGGAGTTGATCATCAGCCCCCACGACGGCTCCGGCGGCTGCACGCCGAGCCCGAGGAACGAGAGGCTCGCTTCGAGCAGCATGGTGAACGCGATGTTGATCGACCCCTGCACCAACAGGGGCCCGACGCAGTTCGGCAGCACCTCGCGGAAGATGATGTACAGGTCGCTTTCTCCGCGGGCCTCCGCGGCTTCGATGTACGACTCGTTGCGCACCGACAGCGCCGCGCTGCGCGCCACGCGTGCAATGAACGGGGTGTACACCAGCGCCAACGCGATGATGACGTTGTTCAGACTCGGTTCCATGACCGCGACGATCGTCAGCGCCAACAGGATCGGGGGGAACGACATCATGGCGTCCATCGCCCGCATCAGCGACTCGTCCGTGAGCCCCTGGTAGTAGCCCGCGACGATACCGATCGAGGTACCCATGATCATCGCCGCGCTGATCGACGTGAACCCGACGTACAGCGAGATCTGCGTGCCCAACACCACGCGGCTGAACACGTCTCTCCCGAGATCGTCGGTCCCCATCGGGTTCGAGAGGCTCGGCGCGGCCTCCCTGTTCGGCACGTCCGTCGCTCCCGGGTCGTACGGGACGATCTCCGGGAATAGGTACGTGACGATCGCGATGGCGAACAGGCTCACGACGATTCCGAGCCCGATCATCGCCTTCTGGTTTCGGCGGAACTGCCGGATGAACCGGGCGTAGTGCGCCTTGCGTTCGTCGCTGAGCGAGAGTCTTTCGGACGACATTACTCTGATCCTCCGTATCGGATACGCGGATCGACGTACGCGTAGAACGCGTCCGCGAGGAAGTTTGAGAGCATGTAGATGAGCGCGATAACGATGATACAGCCCTGTAACAGCGGGATGTCCCGGTTCTCGATCGCCGTCAGCGTGAGGCGACCGATCCCCGGCCACGAGAACACCTCTTCGAGCACCACGACGCCGCCGAACGCGTAGCTGAACTGGAACGCGATGACGGTGATGACCGGGATCGCGGCGTTTTTTAGTGCGTGCCGAAGGACGACGGCCCGCTCGCTGAGCCCCTTCGACCGCGCGAACTCGACGTAGTCCTCACTCATCTCGTCGATCATGCTCGATCTGGTCATCCGCATGATGTACGCAGTGAGCGCGACGCCCATCGCGCTCGCCGGCAGGATGAGGTGATGTAACGCCCCGACGGGGTCGACCCACGGGGAGACGTACCCGCGCGTAGGAAAGCCGCCGAGCGAGAGCGCGAACACGTAGATGAACACGAGTCCCCAGAGGAAGATCGGCAGCGAAAGTCCCAGGAACGCCAGCATCGACGCGGTCAGGTCGGTCGGCGTGTTCTTTTTGACCGCGGCGATAATCCCGAGCGGGATCGAGAGCGTCACCGAGACGACGGTCGCCGACACCGCGAGCAGTAGCGATCGCGGGAGGCGGACCCCGATCTGCTCGGCGACCGGCGTGTTGTACCGCAGCGACATCCCCATGTCACCCCGCGCCAAGTCCGTGATCCAATCGGCGTACTGGACGATGAGCGGCTGGTTCAACCCGAGTTGGGCCTCTAGTTGGGCGATCGACGCCTCGTTCGCGTTCGGTCCGAGGATGAGGAGCGCGACGTTCCCCGGAAGGATGTTCGTTAACCCGAAGGTGATGAGGGTGACGAGGAACAGCGTCACCATCATGAATCCGAGCCGTTTGATGAGGTAGTTGGCGAACGCCATCTATTGGTGCAGCCCGGACCGATGCGCAGGAGTCTGTGTCATTGTGCGGGAATCGTTATTCGAACTTCGTTTCCTCGAATCGGAAGGTCGAGCCGTCCGGCGACATGACCTCTCCGGTGTAGTTGTTGTGACGCGCCATGAGCGTCGGTGCCCAGTACAACAGGATATGCCCGGAGCGACGCTCCTTGAGCATCTCCGCAGCCTCGTGGTACAGGGGCGCGCGGTCCTCCATGTCGTATATTGTCCGGGCCTCGTCGATCAAGTCGTTGTATTCCTGGTCCTCCCAGCCGGTGAAGAAGAACGCGCCCTCGCTGTGGAGCGGGCGGTGGAACCCGGCGTCGGGGAACCAAAGCGCGAGGTAGGAGCTCGTCGTTGCCTGAAAGTCCCGGTCGGTGTACACGTCACTGAGCCAATTGCTCCACGTGATCTGCTGGATCTGCAGGTCGATTCCCACCCGTGCGGCGGACGCCTCGATGACCTGTGCGGCAGTGACTTGGTCGTTGTACTGCTGGGGAATCTTGAACGTCGCCTCGAAGCCGTCGGGGTACCCCGCGGCGTCTAGGTGCTCCTGAGCCTTCTCGAGGTCCTGTTCTCGCGGTTCGAGGGTCGGGTGCTCCCACTGGCTTCCGGGCGAGGCGGGACTCGTCGCCACCTGTCCCTGTCCGTACAGCGCAGCCTCCATGACCTCTTGTTTGTCGATCGCGTATTCGAGCGCGAGCCGGGCGTCCCGATTGTCGAACGGCGGCTCGTTGCAGTTGACACCGAGGTAGGTCAGGGATTTTGGGAACCGACGGATGAAATCGACGTCCGAGTCGTCTTCGAGGTCTTCCGCGTGCCGGGGCGGCACGTCGTTGATAAAGTCGACCTCGCCGGCGCGGAACGTGTTCAGCCGGTTGTCGTCGTCCGAGATTTCGAGTTTCGTGACCTTGTCGAGGTACGGGAGCTCGTCGTCCCAGTAGTCGTCGAAGCTGGTCATCACGAACTCGTTGTCGATCTCCATGCTGTCGAACTCGAACGGACCGGTTCCGATCGGTTCGGATATCGAGTCCTGCTGGGCCTGCTCGGCGGTGAGGATGTGCATGTCGGACGTCGCCATCCGGAACAGCATCGGCGCGAACGGCTCCTCGAGTCGCATCACGAACGTGTTGTCGTCCGGCGTCTCCATCGACTCCACGCGGTCCATGTACTCGGCGGCGATCGCCTCGCCGTCACGGATCCGCCTGAACGACTCGATCACGTCCTCTGAAGTGAACTCCGTCCCATCGTGGAAGACCACGTCTTCTCTGAGCGAGAACGTGATTTCCAGGTTGTCGTCGGACGTCTCCCACGATTCCGCGAGCAGCGGTTCGAGGTCGTACTCCCAGTTGACCCTGAGCAGCCCCTGCGTGATGTTTTCGAGGACGCGTGCCGTCGCCGCCGCGCTCTCGAAGTGCGGATCGAGGCTCTGGACTGGGACGCTCCCGCCCCACAACAGGGCATTTTCCTCGTCGGACACGCCACCGGTGTCGGGGGCGTCCGCACCGTCGGCGGAACCGCCGTCGCCGCCGTCGTCACCGCTCTCGTCGCCGCCACCGAGACACCCGGCAAACGCGATCGGAACTCCCGTCGCCGCGGCCTTCACGAACAGGCGGCGGCTCGGTCCGTCTGACGACTCTCCACCACTATGGCTACTGTTACTTGTTGTCATTCGCTGTAGCTTCGTACCAATCTCGAATATATAAAACTATGGGTAAAACCCGTTTCGGTGGATGGGTGATCGTATTAGATCCTAATACGTATCGCTCCGCTCTATCGATACTGTCCGTTTCACTCGACAGCGTCTCTCGCGTATCGGGAGGTCGTCCCGTCACGCCGCCAAACTTCTGATCGCCCCGGCGAGTACCGTCGTCGCCGCCGTGCAGTCGACCCAGTCCGTCCACTCGCGCGGGTTGTGGGAGACACCGTGCTTCGACGGCGCGAACAACAGTCCCGCGTCGGTCACTCGCGCCACGTTCATCGTGTCGTGTGCCGCCCCCGAGTGGAGTTCCAGCGCCGGAATACCGGCCGTTTCGGCCGCACTGCGCAACCCGGATCGACAGCGTTCCGCCATCGGTTCCGGCGGGACGCTGTAGGGCCGTTCAACTCGCACCGCGACATCCCGATCGGTCGCTATGCGCCGAGCGCTGGCTTCGAGCGACGAAACGAGCGAGTCGATCGACTCGTTGTCGACGTCGCGAATGTCGATCCCCACTCGTGCGTCGCCGGGAATGACGTTTGTCGCGTTCGGCGACACCTCGAGACTTCCGACGGTTCCCACTGCGGTCGGAGACTCGTCGGCCGCCATCCGACGCGCATCCGACTCCACGTCAAGCACAAGCTCGCTCGCGGCGGCCAGCGCGTCGCTCCGCTGGTCCATCGGTGTCGATCCCGCGTGATCGGCGTCTCCGACCACGTCCGCGTAGCAGTGCGTGATCCCAGCGATGTTGCTGACGATCCCCGCCTTTGCCCCCGCCTCTTCCAAGCGGGTTCCCTGTTCGACGTGGAGCTCTATCCACGCGCTCCACTCGCTGGCGTCGACCGTTCCGCTCCCGTGATACCCGATCCGCTCGAACTCCTCTCGGAACGAGAGGCCCGACTCGTCGGTGAGCGAAAGGGCCTCAGAGACGGTCGAGCGTCCGGTCGCAACCGAGGATCCGACGAGTCCGTTCCCGAAGCGTTGACCCTCTTCTTCGGTGAAACAGACGACATCGACGGGCCGAGCGAGATCAACCTCGGCGTCCTGCAGGCTTCTCACCGCCTCCAGCGCGGCATACACGCCCAGCGGTCCGTCGAATATTCCGCCCTTAGGCACGGAGTCCAGATGGCTTCCGGACGCGACGGGAGCCGCGTCCGGGTCCGCGGACTCCGGGACCCACCGGCCGACGATGTTTCCGACCGCGTCGATCATGACCGTCAGTCCGGCCTCCTCTAACCGGTCCACGAAGCGATCACGGGCATCGCGGTTCGCGTCCGTCCCCGCGAGCACCGTTCGCCCCCGCCCCTCGTCGACATCGATCCGTCCGAATTCGGCGTTGGCCTCGATATCTGACCGTAAGCGCGTCGTTGACACTGTGTCCATTGTCACCTTGGTGTTGCGTACTGTGTGTTAAGCGTTCGTATTACACACCTCTGTACGGGTACCTCCTTTATTTCAGAAACAAATCATTGGTTTATAATATGTTCGTCAAATGAGAACAATTATGTCGGTTTGCTCCCAGTGTTAGTTATGACCGGATCCGGATCCGAATCCCGGCAGCTCGCGACCGTCGGACGTGCGTGTGATGTGATACGGACGCTGAACCAATTGGAGGAGGCGGGAGTGACAGAGGTGGCGGCCCACGTCGGCATCTCGAAGAGTTCGGCTCACGCGTATCTCAACACGCTACGGAAGAAGCATCTCGTCGTCCAGACAGACGGGAAGTACAGACTGAGCCTCGAGTTCCTCTACCTCGGGAACGCGGTTCAGCGCCGAAACATTCTGTTTACATACGGAAAACCGGTCGTCGAAGAGTTGGCCGCGGAAACGGGGGAGTACGTTCATCTGATGTGTGAACAGCACGGACTCGAGCGGAACATCCTCAAATGCGCCGGAGAGCACGCCGTCGGGGAGGAGTACCACGCGACGAAAGAGCAGGAGCCGGACTATCTGCACTTCACCGCAAGCGGGAAGGCCGTGTTGGCGGCCCTCCCCGAACAGAGAGTCGAGTCGATCATCGAGGACCACGACCTCCCTGAAAAGACGGCGAAGACGATTACCGAGCCGTCCGACCTCTTCGAAGAGCTCTCCACCATTCGCTCCCGCGGATACGCGATCAACGACGAGGAAGAGGTCGTCGGGATCCGCGCCGTCGGTGCCCCGATTCGCGACGCGAACGGCGGGGTTCTCGGTGCGATCAGTGTCTCGGGGCCGACCGGTCGATTCACGCTAGATCGCTGCCACGAGACGTTCTCGGGGACCGTTACCGAGAGCGCAAACGTGATCGAAGCGAAGCTCAACATGTCAAGTGCGAGCAAGTCGATGCAGTAACGGTACGTCCGATAGCAGCATGTCGTCCGCGTTTTGTTCGCATACGACGAACTGAGTGACGCATGTCCTCGTCCCGACGGACGGTGAATAGCGAACTGTAGCAATCAGTGACGAAGATATGGGTTACGTCGGATGGACAATCCATTTTGGATCGAGGCGTTGCTGCTCACGGCTACGTAAACCGCCGACTCGGAGACGGAGAGATGTGTAACAGTTTCCGTTCGGGAAGTCGGATCCCACGACGACCATTTGTCTGTAGGGAATCATTACAAATATAGTACTGTAATTTTCTGCCGGTCATAACGGTAACTCTCACGCGGTCGACCGTAACCCGCTACCACTTGTCGGGATCGTCGCGTTCGAGAGGTGCGACTCCACCAGGCCGCTGTGGAACCGATCCAGGCCGTCGTGGTCGAGAGTCGATCGGGTTTAAATTAAATAAATCAGACCTATTGACTGTTATATCCTATTACAGATATTTAGCGACACGTCCATCGCTGTGAAGGGACACGAATGTTCCAGTCTCGTCGACAGATCGACCTCTTGAGATCGCTGAGGTCATCCGAGAGATACACGACAGCAGATCAGTCTTGTTCGGTCAATGGGGGTGAATCACAGGATAGAACACGCTTCCGACGGATATCGAACCCGACCTTGTTTCGGCGGAGACTGTACAATCGCCTGTTAGCCGGTTACAGTGTAATTGAGGATCTCACCGTCGCGTTACGTTAGAGGATGAGGCGTTCGACTTCAGCGTGTCTATGGCCGAAATCGAACGCCTCGGCGAGAGTATCACGTGTATCGACTTGTCATTTGTGGAGCGAGATCGAACGCCGCGGTGGGCGATTGAAGTAGGGATTTGCGGTCACTTGGCCTATATGTCACTACGTGAGGTAAGTAAATTCCCCGATAAATATGAGATCGATCGGAGTCACATCGCCATTCACAACTGGGTTCAGAAGGCTGATTTACAGCTAATCTCAACCGTCTCCGAGGATCAACTCGCGGTTGACGAAAAGATGATCTGCCTCCACGGCCAGAAGTTCTGGCTGTACGACGCAGATCCGTCTACGACTGAAATCCTCCACGTAAACCACTATCCAACCACAAATAAGCAAACAACACGATTATTTTTAACCGAGCTGCATCGGCGCTACCAACTGAATAACGTCGAATCTCCCGTCGATGACGCAGACTATCTTGGATCAGTCCTCGCTGAGGATGGCTATCGATTTCGAGTCATTCGCCATGGAAACCGGAATGACATCGAACGTGTGTTTTTGAGAAATAGAACGACGAACATCCTCGTTCGCAAATAGTTTCAGCAATGTCGAGTTAGAAACAGCTCAAAACTGGCTTGAAGCCGTCGCCGTCTACCACAATTCACGCCAAACTTAACGCGACCCGAGAAGCAACACCGCGGCTGTTGATGAGCTCAGTATTCAGCTTCATCTGTCTGAACTATCGTTTTTAAATACTATCTTTTTTCTTGAAATATTCAGCGTTAATCGGGCTCGATCTACCGTTCATAACTGGGTTGATAAGGCCGATCTACAGCTGGAATCAGATCGGAGTCCGAATCACGTTGCAGTTGATGAAACGGTGATCCAGCTTGATCACGAACAATATTGGCTGTACGCCGCTGTCGATCCCGACTCGAACGATCTGCTACATACAAAGCTCGAGACAATAAGAACGAACGTTATAACAGATCAGTTTTTCGTGGAAAATCCGCGAAAACCACGATGTAGATGACGCGATCTTTCTCATTGATGGCGCGGTTCCGCTTCACCGACCCCGTGAAAAGTATGGGCTCGATTTCAGATGCGAACGACATGGAAATCGGAACAGTGTCGAACGTGTCTTTCGTGAGATAAAATGCAGAACTATCTGTTTCTCAAATTGTTTCAGCAACGCCGAAGCAGAAACTGCTAACGAGTGGTTGAGATCGTTTGCTTTCGCATGGAGTCAACTTATCTGAACACTACCGTTGGAATGTCACTGATTCTCTCTCGACCGAGGGTGACGAGGGAACCTTCTGCGAGGAGGCGGTCGGCGGCTTACCACTCGACATCGATCTGGCCCACCTGCGTTCGGTCGGACGCGTTCGATATCGAGACCGGGGCCACGTTCGCTCGCTGTCACCGGCGGTCTCGACGACATCGAGGGACGAATATCGCTATCCTCGGACGTGCCGCGACCGAGACGCTCGACGTACTATCGATCCGCCGCGTCTGCACTGGCTACGTGCGGTCAGAACATCTCGCTTTCCGGGAGTTCGACAGAGCCGGTTGTCCCTCTCTCGGATCAGTTGCGCCGCGGATCGTCGAGTGGTCTGAACCGATGGTCGCATGAGGGGCACACGACCAGCCGGTCGCCGGCATCGGTGACGGTGACCGTGAACCGACGGCTCCGGCTTATAAGGCCGCACTCGGGACACCGACGGATAATAGGCGGCATCATGTCTACTTTGAACCTCGAACGCTACTGTTCTCTAGTCGTTCGAGCGGCAAATCGATATCGGGGCGATGGCCGACAGCTGGTTCGAACTTCACTGTGGGAGTGGGGGGCCAAAGCGGGCGTAACTTCCGGCCCCCTCTCGGTGATCTCCCTCAAGCCGAAACCACTCTCCAGCGGGATCGGGTGTGGCGCCGAACGTCGTTACGTACGTCTCGTAATGATTCCCACTCCAGCCGAACGTCCACCACGTATTCGCTCCCTCATGCCGGACGACCAGGCTCAGTTCGACGTCACCGGGACCGCCGTGTTCTGCATACGCCATGCTCGTGAGACTATACAGCTTGGTATCCGGGCGACGCTCGAACGAAGCGTCGAGCTCCTCGACATCGTACATCGGTGAGAGGACCGGCTCGACTCCACGAGGCGCTTTCGTCTCTATGGTCCGATCCGAGTAGACGGTCGATTCGAAGACGAGTTCATCGGCACCGGTGATCTCGGAGATCCTAATCTCCAGCATGGGGCCGTGTTCGGTATCAATGACGGCATATTCCCAGTCACCCACTTGATCGTCATACGTATAGAGATTGATCTCGCCGATATCGACCTCGTCGTTATGGACCGGAACGGGAGCGACGAGGACGAGATCTTCCGTCGCTCCGTCGACGGAAACTCTCGTCTCGTAGTTGTACGACGATTCGTACGAGTCGTAGAAAAGGAACGCTCCGAACGCATACAGCCCGCCGAAAATCACCAATCCGATGACGACCAACCCGCCGAGCGCAAGGGCGATCTTGACTCCAACACGTTGGCGCTTAATCGCCTCTATCCACTCGGATCCAGCCATGTTTCAATTTAGTGAACACAATATGTAGCCGTTGCTACCATTCCACGACTCTGAGAATATAGAGAACGATTCGCGTGTATTCGATAGCAAACCGCTATCGCTACCAAGTCGGATAGTATACTCGGTTCGACCGCCTTCGCATACATTTCTGTGACTCGCTTCGCTCGTCCCAGAAATGGGCTCGGGCGGGTTCGAACCGCCGACCTCAGCCTTGTAAAGGCCGCGTCATAACCAGCTAGACCACGAGCCCGCACCAAGACGGACCCGCCGTGCGCTGAAAACGGTTACTACTTCGACCGACTCCGGCCACAGCGCGCCTACTGCCTCCCGACGAGCGCCGCGAGCTTCGACCCCTCCGCCCGACGCACCCGGTCCCAGAGGAACAGCGCGGGCGGCAGCGCCACGATCGAGGCGACGAACGAGTAGGCCACGCTCATCGCCATCAGGAACCCGAAGTCGCCGAGCACGGGCGTGATCGCCAGCGAGAGCGCCCCGGTCCCCAGCGTCGTCGTCAGCATGCTCCCCGTGAGCGCCCCGCCCGTCCCGGTCAGCGTCGTCTGCAGGGACCCGAGCGTGTCAGCGGTCGCGTTGTACTCGTCGATAAAGCGCGCCGTGATGTGTACCGAGTACGCGATCCCGATCCCGATCGCGATGGAGAGGATCGTCGCGGTCAGGGCGTTCAGCGGCAGCCCCAGGAATCGCATCGTCCCGATCAGCGACGCGACCGCGATGAGGATCGGGAACACGTTCACCACGCCGAGCATCGGCTTCCCCTCCAACACCCCGTAGGTGATCACGAGGAACACGCCCGTGAGTCCGACCGCGAGAATCATGCCTTGCACCGCCGACTCGAAGATCACCGACGTGATCGCGTCGAAGATGATGAGTTGGCCCGTCGCCGTCGCGGCGTACCGGAAGTCGTCGGCGAGGGCCGCACCGTCCGCGGACACCTCGCCCTGCGTCGCGTCGGCCGCGACGGTGTACTCGACTTGCGCGCCGCGGCGGTCCTCGGTCAGGTACCGCTCCGCCTGCGGCCCGGCCGGTGAGGCGAACAGCTCGTCGTAGATCAGATCGAGGTTCCGGTCGGGCACGCCGTTCCCGCTCCGGTCGTTGCGGGCGACGAGCGCCGCGAACTCCTCGTCGTTCTGCGCGTGCTGTTGGATCACCGTGACGATGCTCCGGGTGTCGGCGGTCCCGCCCGGGCCGACCGCGAGGCTCTCCGGCGGGTCGTCGTTCGGGGCGACGAGCGCCTCCAGCGCGTGATCCTCTTCGAAGGAGCCCTCGACGAATATCGTGATCGACTCGTCCTGATTCGCCTCGAACCGGTCCGAGAGGATGTTGATCGTCTCGGTGACCGTGTACTCGCCGGGCGCGAACGGCTCGGGGATGTACTCGATATACCCCGGCTCCTCTTCGGGCGGTAAGAAGTCCTCCTCCTCGAAGGTGGTGTCGACGCCCGCGCCGTACGCGCCCAACCCGCCGCCGACGAGCAGGAGGGCGACGACGAACAGCGCGGGCGCCTTCTGCCCGGCCGTCGCCGACACCGAGAGGAGCCGTCCGAGCGCGGATCCCTCGGAAGCGATGGGAGAGGCGTTGAACTCCGGGACGCCGTATCGCACACGGAGCCGGTCGATCTCGAGTTTCGCCGCGGGTAAGAAGAGCCCGAAGATGAGGAACGTGAACACGATCCCGACGGCGGAGACGAGCCCGAGGTTCCGGATCGGCTCGAGCGCCGAGGTGACGTTCGCGCCGAACCCGAACACCGCGGTGACGGTGACGATGACGAACGCGATCGCCAGCTGGTTGGCGGCGGTCTGCATCGCGGGCACCGCGTCGTACCCCTGGACGGTCTCCTCGCGGTATCGATTGATGATGTGGATCCCGAAGTCGACGCCGACCGCCAGCAGCAACACCGGGACCGCGATCTGCTGCTGGTCGAAGGGGATCCCGGAGTACCCGAGGAAGCCGAACGTCCAGATCAGCGTCATCAGCAGGGCGAAGAGTCCGAGCGCGAGATCGATCGGGTCGCGGTAGGCGACGACGAGGAAGCCTAAGAGCAGCACGACGACGACGGGCATGACGATCAAAAGCGAGTCGCCGATGATCGCCGCGAACTCGTCGTCGATGACCCCCTGCCCGAACGCGCGGATGTCGCTCGGCTCGTCGTCCGCGATCGTGCCCGTCGTCCGCTGGATGTCCGCGAGGTCGTCGCCGTCGGAGCTCCCGGGCACCTCGTGAGTGACGACCGTCACGGACGCGGAGGCGGTGGCCTGATCCGGATTGAAATCGTCTGAGAGGAGCGCCGAGAATCCGGGGTTCTCGCCCAGTTGACGGACCGTCCGCCGTATCTCCGAATCGCTCGCGCGCTGTACGGCCCGACGCTGTTCGGCCGCCGTCACCGCCGTCGGGTCGAGCGCCTGCGCGACGATCGGGGCGGGTCCGTTCGCCGAGGCCATCCGTAGCTCGTCGCGGCTCTCGACGCGTTCGAGCACCCGGAGCATCGATAACAGCTCCCCGCGCGTGAGCACGTCGGTTCCGACGTGGATCAGCTGTGTCGTCTCCTCGTCGGCCGTGAACGGATCGTCGAACTCCGCGTCGATCGCGTCCTGCGCCTCCTGTTCGGGGAGTCCCTCGGTGAACCCTTCGGTGATGTCCGTCTGCGTCTCGATCGCCGGAATCCCCCCGGCGAACAGGGCGGTGACGACGAGGAACGCGACGACGACCGCCCGCGGACGCGTGACGATCCGCTCGTTGACCCGCTGGGTGACCGCTTCGATCCGCTCGCCGGCTCCGGACATCTACGTCGCCCGCGTGTAGTAGACGGCGCCGCCCGCGACGACGATCAGGACGAGCGCGCCGACGATGACCAGCCACGGCACCCCGCCCTCGCCGTCGACGACGGTGATCGGGACCCGCGTGGTGTCCGACAGCTGGCTGTTCCCGCGAGCGTCGTCGTACCGGAAGTCGACGGAAACGGGGTACGTCTTGGCGGTCGCCGACGACTCCGCGTCGAGAGTGAATGTCATCGTTGTGGATTCACCCGGGGCCAACGCTTCGACGTACGCCTCGTCGTCGTCGCTGTCGAGCGGGCTGTCCGTGAACAGCCGCGCCTCGACGTCCGTGACGGGCTCGTCGAGGTTGTTCGTCACCTCGACGTCGAGGGTGATCGACTCGCCCGCCGTGATCTCCCGCTGCTGGACGTCGAGGACGAACTGGTCGCGCTTCGGCGACACGTCGAAGAGGAGCTCGACGTCCTCGTACAGGCGCAGCTCGGAGTCGGCGTTCCGGTACTGGACCGCGATGTCGGCGGTCCGGTCGACTGCCTCCGCCTCGCCGCTGATCTCGATCGGGAGCCGGAAGTCGGCCGACTCGCCCGCTTCGAGCGTCCCGACGGCGACCGCGGTCTCGATCGGGATCACGTTCGGCGACTCTTCGGCGTACCGAATCACGACGTTCTGCGCGGTTACCGGCCCGTCGTTCGTGACGGTCCCGCGAACCTCGCCCTCCTCGCCGACGTACAGGTCGGATTCGACGTCTGCGACGGAGAACCGCTGACGCTCCGCGGGAGTCACGCCGAGCGTCGGCGTCTCGTCGAGCCGCTGAAGCCCCTCCGGCGTCCGGAAGGCGACGCTCGCGTCGAGCGCGTACTCGCGCACCGGCGCGTCCGGCGCGAAGCCCACGTCGTACCTGACGGTCGCGGTCTCGCCTGCCTCGATCTCGCCGATTCGCGCGGCGTCGCTCGCGCTCTCGCCGAACCCGAGCCCCGCGCTCTGCGATTCGAGGATCACGTTGGCGTCGCGAGCGGACTCGGCGCCGACGTTCTCGATTTCGACTTCCAGCGTCCCGGTGTCGCCGATTCGGGCGTCGGTCGTCGCGTTGACGACCTCGAAGCGCGCGTCCGAGTCGACTTCGAGGTCGACGGAGACGGTCGTCGATCGCGACCGCTCTTGGACCACCGATCCGGTGCGGTACGTGTGCGAGTACCGAACCCGCACGTCGACGGTGTACGAGCCCTCCTCGATGTCGTCGGGGACGCTCACGGCGATCGGTACCTCGCCGGGACGGTCCTCGGTGACGGAACCGATCGCCGTCTCGCCGGACTCAACCGTCAGCGGGGTGCCGTCGGCGTCGGCCTCGACGCGGACGTTGCGGGCGGTGGTGACCGCCTCGCGAAGCTCGGGCGAGCCGTAGTCCAACTCGCCGTCGTTCGAGATCTGGAGGGTGACCTCGTTCGTCTGTCCCGGGGTGAGCGTCGGGTTCGGGGCGTGGACGTCGAGGTCGGGCTCGCCTCCGGCCTGCGGCGCCGCCGTCTGCTGGGCCGTGTTACCCTGTGCGACGGCGATCCCTCCGACGGCCGAGAGGATCGCGACGGTGAGGACCGCAACGACGACGGCAACGACGGCGACGGCCGACGGCGTTCGCGTCGAACGCATTCGGTCACCGCCCCCACGGAGGACGGCGCGATTTCGACGAGAACGGAGAACTCAACGGAAGAAACGGGTTCGACGACCGACGCGACGACCGACGCAGCGGACACGGACCGACGGTCGTCGCGGATGCGATTCGCTTCACGACCAAACTGAGCGTCCACGAATCCATAATGTTTTCGTTCGTGGAATCGTGCGGGGCGTATGGAACTGATAGTGACCCTCCCTCGCGGATCGACCGACTCGGGAGCCGACCGCCCGTCGGATCGTCTCGGAATCCCGCGATGAGCCGGTTCAGCGAGGCGGACCGCGACCGGATCCGCTCGCAGCTCGTGGAGGCGGGTCGCGACCTGTTCACGCAGTTCGGGTTCGAGCGGACCCGGATCAGAGACGTCACCGAGGCGGTCGATATCGGGACGAGCACGTTCTACGGGTTCTTCGACTCCAAGGAGGCACTGTACGTCGAGGTACTGTGTGCAGAACGCGACCTGCTCGAAGCGCGAATCGACGAGGCGGTGTCGGCCGCCACGACGCCCCGGGCGGAACTCCGGACGATGCTCGAAACCATGTTCAGCGAGGTCAGGACGAATCCGCTCATCTCGCGGCTGATCGTCGAGAACGAGCTCCACGCGCTCCAAGCGCGGCTCTCGGAGTCGGAGCAGGAGGCGCTCGCGGCGAGCGTCCGCGAGAGCGACCTCTCCTACGCCGACCGGTGGGTGGAACTCGACGAGTTCCGCTTCGATGACCCCGCGGTCGTCGGCGGGGTGATCCGCTCGCTCGTCTTCACTACCCGGTCGCAGGAGACGCTCGTGGAGATCGGCGGTACCGCCGACTACGACGCCGTCGAGGCGGCGCTCATCGACACCGTCGTCGCCGGGCTGTTCGCGGGTGATGCCGAGCGGGACGACACCGATACTGAGCAGGACGAGACTGCCGCCGAGACGCCCGAGACCGACGCCGATTCGTGACCCGCCGTCGCCTCGCGCTGGTCGTCGGTCTGCTCGTCCTCGCGGGAGCGGCTGTCGTCGCGATGAACCCGGCGCTGCTGATCACGGACTACGAGACCACGACCGTCGAGGCCGTCGACGGCGAGACCGGCGAGTCGCTCGCGACGGTTGAGGTCCGGGTCGCCGACGGGATCGCGAAGCGGTACGTCGGACTCTCGGCGACCGAAGCACTCCGCGCCGACGAGGGGATGCTGTTCGTCCACGACGAACCCGGCGAGTACCCGTACGTGATGCGCGACATGTCCTTCGGAATCGATATCATCTTCGCCGCCCCCGACGGCACCGTCACCGCGATCCACGAGGCGGAGCCGGAGTCGCGACCGCTCACCGAGTATCGTGGTACCGGGCAGTACGTCCTCGAAGTGCCGCGAGGGTGGAGCGACCGCAACGGGGTGGCGCCCGGCGACAGGATCGTCTTCGAACTGCCGTGAACGGGACCGTCCTTGCGCTGCCGTGACCGCCTCCGGCCCGACGGCGACGAAACCGATTTCCCCCTCGCAGTCGTCGATCCGACTATGACTGGGCTCACCCGCCGGATCGCGTGGAACCTCCGCCACCGCTGGCGACGGGTGTTCGCCCTGCTCGTCGTCGGCGTCGGTGTCGTCGCGCCCCTCGTCACCGGTGTGTGGTGGTCGCTCCCGCTCGTCTGGTTCGTCGGGCTGTTCATCCTCCTGCCCGTCCTCCACACGCTGACGAGCCCCCTCCCGGACGGCGACGCCTCGGGCGACGCGACCGGAGAAGAGACCGACCCCGCCCTCGACGCGCTCCGCGAGCGCTACGCTCGCGGCGAGATCGACGAGACCGAGTTCGAACGGAAGCTCGATCGGCTGTTGGAGACCGAGGACGCGGAGGTCGCGGGCGGATCGAATCCGGACGAGGTCGCCGACCGCGTTCGCGAGGGGATCCGTCGCGAGGTCGAGCGGATCCGTGAGTGACCGGTTCGGACTCGTGAGTGACCGGTTCGACTCCGTGAGCGTTCGGAGCGGGGGTCTCGCGTGACGCGTTCCATTCCCGAACTCCTCGCGTACCCGATTCGCGGACCGCCGCGGTTCGACGCGCTCGTCGTCGGCGGCGGACTCCACCTGCTCGCCGTCTGGATCCCGCTTGTTCCGTTCGTCGCGGTCGCTGGCTACCTCTCGCGGGTGCTCGCCGCCACTGCGTCCGCTGGCCCGGATGAGACCGCCGAGCGTCCGGGATGGCGGCCGGTCGGGCCGCTGCTCCGCGACGGACTCCGGCTGCTCGTGACGGCCGTCGGCTACCTTATCGCGCCCGTCGCGCTCCTCCTCGTCACCCTCGGCGGGCCGCTGGAGGGGATCGATCCGACGGGGACGACCGACGGCGTCTTCTTCCTCGTCGGGACGACGGTCTCGACGCTGCTGGCCTTTGCGATCTGTTACCCGCTTCCGGCCGCGCTCGTCGCCGTCGCCCGCGAGGGCTCCCTGCGCGCCGCGGTCGACACGACCCTCGTGGGGACTGCGACGCGGGACGCGGGGTACCTCGTCGCGACCCTCCTCGCGGCCGGCGGGCTGGGGCTGACCGCCGCGGCGTACGGCCCGCTCAACGCCGTCGCTCTCGGCTTTTTCGTCGGATTCTACGTCGAAGTCGTCGCCGCGGCCGCGATCGGTCACGCGACGGGCCGGGCGTGGGAGCGGCGCGGAATCTGAGTGGTTACCGCCCGAGCGGTGCGGTCCTCGACTGACGCCCGTCCGCTCAGACCCGCGCGTCGTCAAGCTCGGCGTCGTCGAGCGAGCGGCTGTGAAGCGCCTCACCGGACGCGTCGTCGAACACGTGTATCGCGTCCTCCGGAATCGTGACGGTGATAGCCGTGCCGGCGTCGATCTGCCGGAGCCCGTCGACCGTCGCGATCAGCCCGGGCCCCTCCTCGACGGAAAGGTGGACCACGTTCTCGTCGCCCATCGGCTCGACCACGTCGACGGTGGCGAGGAAGGTGTGGTCACGCCCGTCGCCGTCAGGAGCTCCGTCGGGAGTGCCGTCGACGTCGACGACGATGTCTTCGGGACGGATCCCGAGTGTAACGGTTACGCTTTCGGCGACCGCAGCGGCTGCCTCGTCGGCGAGCGGGTAGCGGAGCCCCTCGGCGACGAGCGCGTCTCCTTCTACCTCGCAGTCGATGAAGTTCATCGACGGCTCACCGATGAATCCGGCGACGAACCGGTTCGCCGGCCGGTGGTACGCTTCGAGCGGCGTCGCCACCTGCTGGAGCTCTCCGGCGTCTAAGATCGCGATCCGGTCGCCCATCGTCATCGCCTCCGTCTGGTCGTGGGTGACGTAGACGGTGGTCGTGTCGAGGTCGGCCTGCAGCTGCTGGAGCTCCGTGCGCATCTGCGAGCGGAGCTTGGCGTCGAGGTTCGAGAGCGGTTCGTCCATGAGGAACGCCTTGGGCTCGCGCACGATGGCGCGCCCCAGCGCGACCCGCTGCTGCTGGCCGCCGGAGAGCGCCCCCGGCTTCCGGTCGAGCAGCTCGGTGATGTCGAGGAGGTCGGCCGTGTGCTCGACGCGGTCGTCCATCTCGGCGGCGTCGAGGTCGGTCGACTCCTCTAAGCCGAACCGCATGTTCTCGCGGACGGTCATATGCGGATACAGCGCGTAGCTCTGGAACACCATCGCGATGTCTCGCTCCGCGGGCCCCCGCTCGTTCATCCGCTGACCGTCGAGTCGGATCTCGCCGTCGGTGATCGACTCGAGGCCCGCGATCATTCGGAGCGTCGTCGACTTGCCGCAGCCCGAGGGGCCGACGAGGACGAGGAACTCCCCGTCCGCGATGTCAATGTTCACGTCGTCTACGGCGAGTATGGAGCCGTCCCCCTCGCCGAATCGCTTCGTCACCGAGTCGAGTTCGAGTTGTGCCATTATGTTTCACCTGCGACGCCTTTCGCGAACTGTTCGCCGAAGAGGACGTACACGATAAGCGTCGGTAACGCCGCGATGAACGCCCCCGCCATCTGAAGGTTGTACTGCTGGACGAACGACCCCTGCAGCTGGTTCAACGCCACCGTCACGACTTGGTTCGACGGGTCGCTGACCAAGACGATGGCGAAGAGGAGATCGTTCCAAATCTGCGTGAACTGGTAGATGAGCGTCACCGCGAAGATCGGCACCGACAGCGGGAGCACGATGCGGCGGTAGATCGTCGCCGCGGAAGCGCCGTCCAGCCGCGCCGCCTCCAGCATCTCGTCGTCGATCGTCGCGTAGTACGATCGGAAGAGCACCGTACAGATCGGAATCCCGTACGCGACGTGGGTGATACTCAGGTTGATCAGCCCCTGGTAGTCGTCGACGAACGCGAGGGGGATCCGGCCGCCGAGGTCGACGAACGACCAGAACTGCGTCAGCGGCACTAACACCGCCTGGTACGGGATGAAGACGCCGGCGACGAACAGCATCAGGACGCCGACCTGCCCGCGCCAGTCGAGGTTCGTCAGCCCGTACGCCGCCAGCGATCCGAACAGCGCAGACAACACCGTCGCCGGAACCGCCATCATCGCGCTGTTGAGCAGCCCGGTCGAAAGCCGCTCGAACGCCGTTCCCCACGCGGTGACCGTGAACTCGCCCGCTGGTGGGAGCGCGAACGGCGTCGTCGTCCGGAAGCCTTCCGGGGTCTTGAACGCGGTCATCAGCCCGGATTCGAGCGGCGCGAGGTAGAACGCGACCATCGCGAGCAGCACCGCGTACAGCGCGACCCGCGACGCCTCGATCCGTCCGAACACCGACCCGTCGCTCGCGTCGTCGCTCATAGCTCACCCCGCTGGTACTGCAGGTACAGGTACGGACCGATCACGCTCAGCGCCATCAGGAACAGCACCATCGCGACCGCCGAGCCGTACGCCCACTGAAGCCTGTCGAACGCGACGCGGAACATCATCACGGAGAGGATGTCCGCGGAGCTGCCGGGGTTGACCCCGAACAGCACGAACAGGAAGTCGAACGCCTTCAGCGCGAACACGATCAGTACGACGGCCGCCGACATGGTCGACGCCCGTAGCTGCGGGATAATCACGCGCCAGTAGAGCCGGAGCGTCGACGCCCCGTCGATACGGGCCGCCTCGTACTGGGCGTTCGGAATGGCGCGGAGTCCGGCGAGATACACGACCATGCAGTAGCCGGAGAACTGCCACATCAGCGCGAAGATGATCGACGCCAGCTTGAATCGCGGGTCGGCGAGCCACGCCTGCGTGAGCGCGTCGAGCCCGACCCCGCGCAACACCTCGTTGATAAGCCCGATTCGCGGGTTGTACATCCACGACCAGAAGATCGCGGTGACGACGAACGAGAGGCTCATCGGCAGCAGGTAGATCGTCCGGAACGTGTTCTCGAAGCGAATCTTCCGGTCGACCAGAATCGCCAGAAACAGGCCGACGACGAGCGAGAGCGCGGTGAACACGACGAGCAGTGCGATAGTGTTCCGGAACGCCGCGACGAACGAGGCGTCCGAGAGCAGCTCCGCGTACGCCGCCGTCGATAGCGAGGAGTAGTCGGGCGACCCGAGCCCCTCCCACTCGGTCAGCGAGATGACGAAGTTCCACGAGATGGCGCCGTACACGAAGAAGAACACGAGCAGCCCCGGCGGCCCCCAGAAGGGCAGCGACTCGAGGAACCGACTGCGGCCGAGCCGCGTGAGTAGCGGAGCACTATCGGTGTCGGCCGGGTCGCTCGGTTCCGGCTCCGCGTCGACGACCGCGCCGCCGTCGGTCCGGGCCGCGGGATCGGCGTCGCTCTCGGCGACGGAACCGGCGTCGCTCTCGGCGGCCGATGACCTGCCGGTGTCACGCGTCAACGCTGCAAAAATCCGCGAAGACATCGCGAGTTAGAACGCGTCGCGGATCCCTTCGTACGCCGTGTCGACGTCGAGGTTTCCGTTGAAGTTGGCGAAGACCTCCTCCAGCGCGGAGTGGATCGCCGGTGCGACACCGGTCCCGTGCGCGATCGTCGGCGGCTGGCTGTTCGAGTTCTGGAAGTCGTCGAACTGCCGCGAGAGGAAGTCACCGAACTCGTCCATCGGCACGTCGGTACGCGGCGGGATCGACCCCTTGATCGGGTTGAACCGCTCCTGGGCGTCGACGGAGCCGGCGTAGTTGAGGAACCGCTCCGTCGCCTCCGGTGACGGGTTGTTGGTCGGGAAGACGAACGAGTCGATGACGGAGTGGTACACGCCGTCGGTGCCCGGGAACGGGACCATGTCCCAGTCCTCGCCGAACTCGAAGCCGCTCGCGCCCTCGTACTGGCCCGCCGCCCAGTCGCCCTGGTGGATGACCGCGGCGTTGCCGTTGATCAGCTCGTCGTTCCCCTGGTCCCACGAGATGGAGCCCGCGTCTTCGGGGACGTAGTCGAGGTAGTCCGCGAGCAGTTCGAGGGCGGAACGGACCTCGTCTTCGAGCCCCTCGACGTCGCCGTCGAGGATGGACTGGTAGTCGTCGACGCCCTGCTGACCGAGGAAGATGTTCTCCCACAGCTGGAGCGACGACCACGGGCTCTGGGTCTGATGGGCCAGCGGCGTGGCGTCGGTCTCCGCGTCGATCGTCTCCAGCGCACCGAGCAGCCCCTGTGGGTCGTCGATGTCGGTCGGATCGATGTCGGCCTCCTCGACCACGGAGACGTTGAAAAACAGGTTGTTCAGGCGGTGGATGTTGATCGGTACCGCGACCAGGTCGCCGGCCGGACTGGAGAGGTCGACGACGTCGTCGAGGTACGCCTCGCGCATGTCGTCGTCCCAGACGGAGTCGCCGATATCTTCCAAGAGTCCCTCGTTCGTGTACGGCGTGAGAGCCTGTCCGGGCCAGATCTGGAACGTGCTCGGCGGGTTGCCGTCGATGACGCGGTTCTGGACGACGGCGTCGATCGCCGAGCCCGCACCGCCGGGTGCCGGATTGTCGACGATCTCGACGTCGGGGTTCTCCTCGCGGAACCCGTCGAGCATCGCGTTGTACGCGTCTTCCTCGCCGCCCGCGGTCCACCAGTGGATGATCTCCAGCTCGCTGGACGCGTCGCCGCCGGAGCCGTCACCGCTTCCGTCGTCGCCGGAGCCGTCGTCAGCGCTCCCGTCATCTGCGCCGCCGTCGTCGCCGGAGCCGTTCCCGTCGTCTGAACAACCGGCGATCCCCACGGTCGCGAGGGTCCCGGCGCCGGCGACGTAGTGCCGGCGAGTGAGACGGCCTGTCTCGTCGGATGGGCTGTCATGTGACATGTATATTAGTGATCGACACCGTGAACACTTAATAATTGATGTTCGATTATTTCATATGTCAAGTAATTCTTTTGCGTTAGTTACTCACGCGGCTCCGTTCGTTCAGTCCCGGGACCGACCGATTCTTGAGCGCGCGGCCCCCATGTGAACGCAATGGACGGACCGTTGTGGACCGACGCGCACGCCCCGTCGCTCGACGAGATCCGGCAGGACGAGGCCCGCGAGCGGCTGGAGCGCGCGGTCGACGAGCCGATGAATCTCGTCGTGCAGGGACCGCCAGGCGTCGGTAAGACCGCGGCGACGCGCGCGCTGACTCGCGTGTCCCACGAGAACCCCGAGAGCGATCTGATCGAGATCAACGTCGCCGACTTCTTCGGACGCACGAAAAAGGAGATCCGGACCGACCCCCGCTTCGAGGGATTCCTACAGGGACGGAGCCGGATGGCGAAACGAGACATGATCAACCGCGTGCTGAAGGAGTCGGCGTCGTACGCGCCGATGTCCGGCGAGTACAAGACGGTCCTCCTCGACAACGCCGAGGCGATCCGCGAGGACTTCCAGCAGGCGCTCCGACGGGTGATGGAACAACACCACCGGACGACGCAGTTCGTGATCGCCACCCGGCAGCCGTCGAAGCTCATCGCGCCGATCCGGTCGCGCTGTTTCCCGGTTCGGGTGCGGTCGCCGACCACCGACGAGACGATCGACGTGCTGGCGACGATCTGCGAGCGCGAGGGGGTCGCGTACGACGACGACGGGCTGGAGTTCGTCGCCAGCGCGGCCGGTGGCGACCTCCGTGAAGCGATCCTCTCCGCGCAGGCGACCGCGGTCGAGGGCGACGAGATCACCATGTCGACGGCCTACGAGACGCTCGGCGAGGTGGGCGACGACGACGAGATCCGGGAAGCGCTCGCCGACGCCCGCGCCGGAGACCTCAAGGACGCCCGGTCGACGCTCGACGACCTCCTCGACGACGGGGGGTACGACGGCGGGGAGCTGCTCAGAGCGGTCCTCCGGGTCGCTCGCGCCGGCTCCGAGTACGGCGGCGACGACCTCGCGCGGCTCCACGTGCTCGCCGGCGAGGCCGACCTCGATCTCACCGACGGGCTCGACGACCGGATCCATCTCACCCACCTGCTCGCGTCGTGGGCCGCGGGCCGCACCGAACTCCGAGAGCCGCTACGAGACCCGGTGGAGGCTTAATAATGGCGCGCAACCCGCCGCTCGCCCGTCTGCTCCCGTTCCCGGTCGTCGACGAGGCGTGGCGGCTCGCGCTCGTACCCGCGATCGGCGCGGCCGTGACGCTGCCGTTCCTGCCGCCCGTCGGTGCCGCGCTGCTCGCGCTGACGCTCGGTATCCTCTGGTTCCACCGCGACCCCGACCGCTCGCCGCCGGACGCGGACGGCATCGTCGTCGCGCCCGCCGACGGGACCGTGAGCGTGGTCCGCGAAGAGGGACGGCGGATCCGCGTGGGCGTGTTCATGAACGTCACCGACGTGCACGTCAATCGCGCCCCGATCGCCGGTGAGGTCAGCGAAGTCAGACACCGCCCGGGCGCGAACCGGCCCGCGTTCGACAAGGAGTCCGACCGCAACGAACAGGTCGCGATCGACTTCGGGGAGTACGAGCTCCTGATCATCGCGGGCTGGTTCGCCCGGCGGATCCACCCGTCAGTCGAACCCGGCGACACCGTCGATCGCGGCGAGCGCGTCGGTCACGTCTCGTTCGGCTCCCGCGCGGACGTGATCCTCCCGGCCGACGTCGACGCGGCCGACCTGCTCGTCCGCGAGGGCGACGCGGTCCGCGCCGGCGAGACGATCATCGCCGAGCGGGACTGAGCGCACGGCGGGGCCTCGCCAGCAGGACCGCCCCTCAACGGAGGAGACGACCGAAATCACCGAGCACTACTTCGCCCGGACACCGGAGGCGACCGCCTCAGGCCCCGAGTGCGTCGGCCAGCTCGTGGATCGACTCGACCGTGAGGTCCGGATCGCCTGCGAACGGTTCCCACGGAGTTCCTTTCCGATCGACGCGGACGGCCTGCATCCCCGCGTGCGACGCGCCCAACACGTCGAACCAGCCCGCCGTGACGTGGACGATCTCGTCGATCGGCGTCCCGGTCCGAGCGGCGCCGTGGCGGTACAGCTCGGCCGCCGGCTTGAACGTCTCCACCTCGTCGGCGCTTATCGCGTCCTCGACGAGATCGCCGATCCCCGCGTGCTCGACCATCGAATCGAGCATCTCCGGGTTCCCGTTCGAGAGCACGTACGACTCGTAACCGCCGTCGCGCAGACGCTCGATCCCCGACCGGACGTCGTCGAACACCTCCAACTCGTGATACACCGCGAGGATCTCGTCTCGCTCGGCGGTCGACAGGTCAACGCCGTGAGCCGCCAGCGCGTACGTCAGCGCGTCGCGGTTCATCTCGTAAAAGGGCTGGTAGGCGTCGATCGCGTTCGCGACGAACGTGTACGCCAGCGACCGCGACCGCCAGAGCCGGGACACCGGCTCCGGGTCGGGGACGCGGTCGGCGAGCGCCGCCTCGGCCGCCTCCACGTCGACGAGCGTGCTGTACGAGTCGAACGTCACGGTCCGAACGCGGTCCGGGTCAAATGACATTCGACCGCTCTTTCGGTGTCCTGCGTTATCATACCTCGTTATCTTTCGCCGAGATGGTTTATAAGACGAACGGCCCCTGCTGGCGGATCGGCTCGCCGTGCGGTCGACCGGAGACGGCGACGAGCCGGAGTCCCTCGCCGTCTCCGTCGCTCTCGACCGTCACGTCCCGCGCGTCCGCGTTCGGTAGCACGTCGCCCGCGGCGAACTCACGGCGGCGGTCGGTGTCGGCCCCGGCGTCGGCGGCCCTGACGGTCCCGTTCCCCTCGACGCCGTAGAGGAACCCGGACCACTCCTCGGGGACCGCCCACGTCCATTCGTCCGTGACCCGTACGTCGAGGTACTCCATCGGCGTGTACAGCTCGATCGGTGACCCGTCGCCGACGACGGTCGTGACGGCCGCGCCCGCGGTCTCTTCCGTGGGGAGCTCGGCGGCGCTCGCGTCGACGTAGTCCGGGTCCGCCTCCTTCTCCTCGCGCGGGAGGTTCACCCAGAGCTGGAGCCCGTTACAGGCCGCGCCGTCGGCGGGGAACTCGGAGTGGCGGATGCCGCTCCCGGTCGTGATCCGCATCGCCTCGCCCCTGCGAGCGGTGTGTTCCACGCCGAGCGAGTCCGCGTGATCCATGCCGCCGTCGATCATGTACGAGACGATTTCGAACCCCTTGTGCGGGTGCATCGGGAATCCCGTGTCCGGATCGATGTAGAACCGCTCGAAGAGGACGAAGGGGTCGAGATTGTCGGGATGCCGGCTCGTCGGGAACGCGCGGTCGGAGTTCACGCCCGTCCCGTGTCGGACCGTCTCGCCCGAGAGCGGCTCGACGCCGCCCGCGATCGTCTCGTCTGGTGTCATACTCGATCTGACGGGTCTGGCACGGATAAGCTCCGCGTCGCCGGTAGCCGAGAGCAGACAGATCGTATATGTGTATCCCGAGATTTGAGTTTAAAGGCCGATAGGGGCGAATATATGCCGCTTAAGAAGTAACAACAGTATTACTGAAAAACGCTACAGAGAACGTTCATACCCGTCCCGTGCATGGACATGAATGTAGACATGAGCCACGAACTCGATCCGCTGCCGTACGATTACGACGCGCTGGAACCGCACATCTCCGAGCAGGTGCTCGAATGGCACCACGACACGCACCATCAGAGCTACGTGAACGGGTGGAACGCGGCCGAGGAGACGCTCGAGGAGAACCGTGAGTCCCACGACTTCGCCTCGTCGGGCGGCGCGCTTCGCAGCGTGACCCACAACTCGTCGGGCCACATCCTCCACGACCTGTTCTGGCAGAACATGAGCGCGGCGGGCGGCGACGAGCCCGAGGGGGCGCTCGCGGACCGGATCGCGGAGGACTTCGGGTCCTACGAGGCGTGGAAAGGCGAGTTCGAGGCGGCGGCGTCCGCGGCGAGCGGCTGGGCGCTCCTCGTGTACGACACGTTCTCGAATCAGCTGCGCAACGTCGTGGTCGACAAGCACGACCAGGGCGCGATCTGGGGCGGTCACCCGATTCTGGCACTGGACGTGTGGGAGCACTCGTACTACCACGACTACGGTCCGGCCCGCGGCGAGTTCGTCGACAACTTCTTCGAGGTCGTCGACTGGAACGAGCCCGCGACCCGCTACGAGCAGGCCGTCGAGCTCTTCGAGTAACGGACGGACAGCGGATCGCCGACAGACCGCTCCGACCATCCGAGGTATTCTACTGCGATCCCGCCGCGTCGGTCGACGGGCGGTTTCGCTCGTCGTGTCGGACGCGTCCGCGAAATCCACCGACCCCCCTACTTAACACGGAACTCACTCGGCGACCGTCGTTTCGAGCACGCCGCACGTCTCGTCGAGGATCACGCGCAGCTCGTCGCCCGCGCAGGGAAGCGAGAGCCGGACCCGGAGCGGGTCCTCGGAGACGACGGTCGTCCGCTCGTCGCTGACGCACCAGTCGAACTGCCAGAACGGTTCGGTATTTAAGTCGACGCCGCGGTCCGAGTGGAACACCAGCGTCTCCGCGTGGTCCAGCAGCGTCACGCCGACCGTTGAGCGGAGTCGATAGCTGCACCGCTGACAGACGTGTTCGACGGCGATATCGAGGTCGTCTTCGTCGGGCTCGCGAACGATCGTCGTCTCCACGGCTCCGGTGCACTCGGGGCAGACGCCGTCCGCGGCCAGACAGTAGTGGTGCCGGACGTAGTGGTGGAACGCCTGCAACAGCTCGTCGGTCGTGCGGTCGTCGAGTCCGCCGGAGGGGAACGGGTAGCTCACCTGTACGGCCCCGCAGTCGGCACAGCCGATCGTGAGCGCGTCGTCGACGTACCAGCCGTGGAGGTCGCCGTCGCAGTCGTAGCAGGCACCGTCGACGGGGAAGAAGCCGAGCTGTGCGCGCTCGGTCAGCGACCCGGTGAAGATGGCGCTGACGACCTTCCGGCCGGGCGAGCGGAACGCGTAGCCCTCGTCACTTCGCCTGACGAAGTGGCCCGTGAGCTGTCGGAGGTGGTAGCTGAAGTTCGCGCTGTCGTCGACGTCCACGCGGTCGAACAGGTCGGTGAAGCTCACGGGCCGCTCGTCGGCGCCGAGTTCCAAGAGGGCGCGAAGGATGGCGACGCGGGTGTCGTTGCCGAGCGTCGAAAACACCTCGGCGGGGAGCACGCGAGACTCGGTACGGCGGGCGAGCGAGGCGTCGCCGTCGCTGGGATCGCCGCGCTCTTCGTCCGCGTCCGTCTCGACGCTCCGATCGTACTGACTCACGTCACGAGTGTCTCGTCCCGTTCGCTAAAGGCTACCGGGCCCGGTCGCTCGCGCCGTCTGAGTCAGGCGCAGGGACCCGGCAGTTGGTCCTCCCTAACGACGGGAAGCGCCCGATTGACGATGTTCGACCGTCCCGCGTAGGAGACTCATAACAAAACCGGAATTGTCCGAACGAGAGACTATGGACTCGAACGAACGGCGGTCGACACGCCGCACAGTCCTCAAATTGGGTGCGGTCGGCCCCGTCGGGGCGATGCTCGGACTCTCGGCGGTCTCGGACGACGCCGAAGCCACTGGGGCGGCGCGGTCGAACGGGGTGACCCGTGGTTCGGCGAGCGCCACCGGAGACGGCCCCGTGGAAATCACCGAGCCGACGACCATCGACGAACCCGGAGCATACGTGCTCGGCACCGATATCGACGCCGAGGAGACGTGTCTCACGGTCCAGGCGGTGGACGGGGAGGTCACCATCGAGGGCGACGGTCACGCGCTGCGCGGTGACGGGACCGGACGAGGCATCGACGTCTCCGGAGACGTCTTCGACCTAACGGTCCGTAACCTCGCGATCACCGGCTTCGACGTGGGACTGTTCGTCGGGTCGTTGACCGGGGACCTCTCCTTCGAGTCGCTCGTGATCGAGGACAACGAGAGCCACGGAGTCGATGGGCTCCGGACGTCCGGGACCGCGTTCAACTGGTGTACCGTCCGCGAGAACGGTGGCGTCGGGATCGGTGTCGGGGAGCGCAGCGATCTGACGGTACGGAACTGTGACGTCCGAGACAACGACGGCCGAGCGATCGCCCCGAGCGTCTCGACCGCGATCAGCGTCTCGAACTGCGTCGTCGTCGGGAACGGCGGCCCGGTGGCGCTCCCCCCGGTTTCCGGGACGGAGATCTCGAACACCGAGATTCGCGACAGCTCGGGAGCGGGGCTCCGAACGGGGTTCATCGACACCCCGCTTCTGGATGAGTCGGTTCCGGTGACCGGGTGCGCGATCAGCGGCAACGACGGTCCGGGAATTCTCCACGACAGCAGTTTCCTCGAAGTCCGGTCCTGCGACATCCGGGACAACCGACACGGCTACCTGCTCACGGGCGACCGTCGCTATCGAGCAGTGCTTGAAGACAACAACGTACGGGACAACGACGAGTACGGCGCGCTCGTCGACAGATCGCCCGATTTCGTCTCCGACCGGGTGCACGCTCGGTGTAACTACTGGGGCGACCCGAGCGGCCCGCAGACCGAGCGCAACCCCCGAAGCGATCCGCAGGGGGATCGGGTCGGCGACGACGTGGCGGTCGTTCCGTGGTCGGTGGACGAGATCGAGGGCGGCGAGGGGACCTGCATCGGCGGGAAAAAGCAGGTCGGGTATCTCAGCGCCTCGTCGTTCCGGAAGCTCGTCGGCGACGAACCGGTCGACTGCGCCGAGGGATCGGACGGCTGGGACGGGTCGTTCCACGTCCGTCGGGAGGCGATGAGCGACCGCGACGAGTCGGGCGTGTTCGTCGACGTCTCCCCGGAGTGCGACGCCGACATCCTCGAGCGCTCGTTCCAGGCGCACCTCATCACGGCCGAGGGCGACACCGAGTGTGCAGGCGGCCCGAGCGGTGACGGTCCGTGGGTACAGGACTGCTGTACGTGGGCCTTCTTCGAGGAGGGTCGCCCCGTCGGCGCGGACGTCGAACAACACGTCCACGACCACAGCGCGTCCGTCTGTCACGAAGACGTTCAGCCGACGAACGCCGACGGCGTCCCGCTCGGCGCGGAACTCGACCTCGTCCGGGTCACCTTCGCGACGTTCCCGCCCGAGGAGTAGCGGGAACGCGGGAGGTGGTCGGAACGCCGGAGCCAGCCGCAGCGACTCGTACTGCTCCGGTTCGCGGAGTTGACACCCTGTTGCGTGTTCCCTATCACGACCGCGACCACAGCGTTTTGTGCCGGCGCTGAGACGTGGACCGTGCATGTCTGAAGAGCCGATCCACGAGTCCGAGGGGTCACGCACTCGCCAAGCGCTCGCCACCTACTTTCGACGCATCTCGAAGGCGCTCGGTCGCGGAGAGCCCGTGCCGGTCGACGACGCCGGCACGGTGACGGTCGATCCGGGCCCCGAGCCCGAGTTCGACGTCGAACTCGACCGTAGCGACGGGACGGTGCGACTCGAACTGGAGCTGGAGTTCGACGACGACGAGGGAGCAGTAGACACCGACGCCGCCGCGAGCAAGGCGACGTTCGAGCTGTACGCGGACAGCGCCGAGAAGTGGCGCTGGCGGCTTCGTCACGACAACGGGAACATCATCGGCGACGGCGGCGAAGGGTACACCGACAAGCGCGACGCCGTGAACGGGATCGAAAGCGTCCAGCGAAACGCGCCGGGTGCCCACGTCGTCGACGCCTCGCGCGACGAGACGCTCCCGGAAGACGGTGGGAGCGAGGCGACCTTCGAGCTGTTCCGGGACTCGGCCGACGAGCACCGCTGGCGACTCATCCACGACAACGGGAACATCATCGCCGACGGCGGACAGGGATACGCCTCGAAGCAGAAGGCGAAACAGGGGCTCAACAGCGTGAAGTCGAACGCGCCGGGCGCGGTGATCGAGGAACTGGAAGGGGACGACTAACCGACGACCGCGGACCGCACCGCTTATTCGCCGCCCGTTGCTACCTCGGCCCGGACATGGACGCGCTCGACGCCAAGTACCCGTTCTTCGCGACCGCCCGCGAGGCGGTCGCCGAGGCCGCGATGTCGCTGCCGGAGCTCGTCGCGGCCGACGCGCCCGCCGTCGAGCGCGCCCGCGAGCGCGTGGAACGCGCCCTGCTAGACGGCACGGTCGAGTCCGAGAGCGGGACCTTCCCGGCCGACTCGGCGTACGACACGCAGGCGGAGCTGCTGTCGTACCCGATCGCGCGGATCCTCGTGTCGCTTCTGGACTCCGAGCCCGCCGTCGAGAAGTACGCCGCCGCGGAGGCCGCGACCGCCGTCGATCGGATTCGCGCGGACCTCGCGACCGACGACGAGCTCCGGTCGGTGTCGGCGCCGACCGTCGCCCTCGACGACGTGCTCGTCGAGTTCGATCTCTCCGATGCGGTCCGGCCCGAGCGGTCCGGACACTCTCCGAGCGACTCGCCCGCCAGCACGTCTCCCGCTGGCCGCGACCCCACTCACTACTGGATCGCGGTCGGCCCGTATCTCCGGCTCACGTCGCCGTCGTGGGGGCCGTCGTGGCGGCTCGTCAACCGCGCGCTCGCCGCAGGCGAGGTGCGCCTCTCCCGCGAGGAGCTGTTGGACGCGCTCGAAGCCGCCGTCGCCGAACGAGTCCGCGAGGGACTCCCGTTCGATCTGGCGACCGGAGAGGGGATCGCCGCGGAGCTGGAGTCGGGCGTCGCGGAGCTCAAACGGCTCCTCTCCGAGCGGAGCTACACGGGCCCGATCGACGTCGTCGCCCCCGAGCTGTTCCCGCCCTGCATGACGAATCTCATCGAGAAGGCCGAGCGCGACGCGGAGCTGACCCCGCCGGAGTCGTTCGCGCTGATGGCGTTCCTCGTCGGCATTGGGATGACGCCGGACGAGGTGGTCGCGTTCTGTGCGGACACCAGCCTCAACGCGGAGGGGATCCGCTACCAGACGGAGTACCTAAAAGACGATCGAGGGACACAATACCCGCCGCCGACGTGCGAGACGCTCTCGAACTACGGGATCTGTCACAACGAGGAAGACCACATGCAGGTCGCCGCCGACCCGCTGGCGTACTACGAGAAGCGGGTGGCAGACGCCGACGACCTCGACGACTGGCGGGACGAGAACGACGCAAGAGACGAGAGCGAAGCGGTCTAAACGGCGAGATCGACGCGCTGCGAGATCGACGACCCGACGCGATTTACTCGTCGTCGTTCGCGCGGATGAGGTACGCGCCGACGAGCGCCATCAGCAGAACGAATCCGGTCAACAGCGCGACGAGGGCGATCGCCCCGGTCTCCGGGAGCACTGACGAGCCGCCGTACGTGACCCCAATCCCGATCAGGCCGGCGACGAAGACCGCCGCCGCCAGCATGGAGACCGTGATCTGCCGTCGGAGCTCCGCGTCGATTTCCATGCCCGCGAGTTCCCTTCGCCGCTAAAAAAGGACTTCGATGGTGCGGTGCTCCGGCAGACACCACGCGATACGCTGATAGCGAGCTAGAACCCATCGAGAAGGCGTTTGACACCGCTCAAACCCCTCTGAGCGCGGAATTTAACCGCGTTCGGGCCGTACGTTCGCTCAAAGCGAGGACGCTCCTCGCGGCCCACCCATGACGCACCTCCGACACCCACTCACGTCGACGTCCGTCCCTCACGACACATCGCGAGAGGCGTCGCCGGACGGCGGTGCCCCCGACGACGAGCGCTCGGCCCGCGCCGCCGCGGAGCCGATGACCGTTCGCACGCTGCGCGACCGCCGATACGTGGTCGAGACCGACGGCGGCACGTACGTCGTCTCGCTCGACGAGGACACCTGTACCTGTCCGGATCACGCGATCCGCGGCGCCCGCTGTAAACACCTCCGCCGGGTCGCGATGGACGTCGCGTCGGGGTCGCTTCCGGGACCCGACGAACGCGTCGGCGTCTGTGCGGTCTGCGGCGGGGAGGCGTTCGTCCCGCGCGACGCGGACGGTCCGCAGCTCTGCGCTCGCCACGGGTTCGAGCCGGGAGCGGTCGTCCGCGATCGCGAGACCGGCGATCGCCTCGTCGTCGTGGCCGTCACGACCGAGCGCGCCGACGCCTACCGGACCGACGAGGGCCGCACCGTCGACGGCTACGCCTCGAACGCCGACTACGGCGACCACGAACCGGTCGTCGAGGTCGCGTACGTCGAATCGATCCGGCCCGACCGCGGCGTCGACGAGGCGAAGCGCTACGGATTTCCGGCCTCGCGGCTGACGAGGCGAGTGTAGGTGCCACGGAGCGACGGTTCACGACGTGTGACTGCGCCGAGACGAGCGCCCGCCGGACGAGCGCCCGCCCCGTCACTTCGCGAGATGGCTGATGTCGCGGCGGAGGGTGTACCCCTTGGGGACGCCGACCGCGCCGAGACACGCTTCACACAGGACCCGTTCGTAATCGCGGTTCGTCTCCTTTTCGAGCAGCGACACCTCCTCGATCGGGAACACCGACTCGCAGCGCGCACACTCGGCCTTGCCGCCGTCGACGATCTTCATTGAACGTGGTCCGCTTCTCCGGATCGATATAAAAAGACGCGGCCAGCGTTATCACTCGGGATAGCGGCTGCTGCTTACGGAGAATCGAGGAGAAAGCCTCGAGCTTTAGCGCGGGGATGAATCCGACACTACCCTCCACAGTCCACCGTCCGATGCCACGGCGGGATATTCCACGCTGCCCCAACACACACCATCAAGTAAGTTTGTCTACATAGGTTACGTATAGCGAAAAAGGTCGTTACTCGCACCTACACTGCTTCCATACGGAATCAGTCTCGGGTGCAAGACGACCTTGATTCGCTCGGGTTCGCCGCCTCAAAACTCTGGAACGTCGGCCGGTGGATGTGCAGTCGGATCTGGGATGAAATCGGTCACATCTCTAACCACACCGAACTCACCGCGTACCTCAAAACCCACGAACGCTATGATGACCTGCATTCTCAGTCAAGTCAGCGAGTCCTTCAAGAACTCGCTGAGGCGTTCAACGGCTGGTACGGCAAGCGACAAAACGGAGACACGAAAGCGAACCCGCCCGGCTACCGCAAACACGACGACGAACACCCGCGTTCCACAGTCACGTTCAAAGCCGCTGGCTTCAAACTCGACACCCAGTACGGCCGAGTTCGACTCTCAAAAGGCTCGAACCTGAAAGAGTACTGGTCAGACTTCATCCTCTGCAAATACCAGACTCGCCCCGACGTTGACCTCTCCGCCGTGGAGAACGTCCAACAAGTCAAGATTGTATGGACAGGCAACGAGTGGGAGCTCCACTTCGTCTGTAAGGTCGAGATCGACGTGGCTGAAGCCCCCGGTGAGAAGACTGTGGGTGTTGATCTCGGTATCAACAACTTCGCCGCGCTCGCGTATGAAGACGGTCGCAGCGAGTTGTATCCGCTGAACTGCTTGAAACAGGACGACTACTACTTTAGCAAGCGAATCGCTCGGTGTGACGACTCGGACTCCGAGCAGGCCACGCGGTTGAACCAGAAGAAGTCGGCCCGCCGCACACACTACTTCCACACGCTCTCGAAACACATCGTTCAGCGATGTGTTGAGGAGGAAATTGGAACGATTGTGGTTGGAGACCTCTCCGGCATCCGTGAGGATGAGGAGAACGGCGAGTCAAAAGACTGGGGCACGAACGGTGATCTCGACCTACACTCGTGGGCGTTCGATCGCTTCACCGATCTGCTCGAATACAAAGCGGAGATGGAAGGCATCACGGTCGAGCACGTGTCTGAGCGGGATACCTCGAAGTCGTGTTCGTGCTGTGGCCAGACGCGTGATGCGAATCGTGTTGAACGCGGACTGTATGTCTGCGATGAGTGCGGTACAGTGGCGAATGCAGATGTGAACGGTGCTGAGAACATTCGGCAAAAAGTATCTCCGAGTTCACCGAATCTCTCGGTGAATAGGAGTAACGGCTGGTTGGCACAGCCATCGACGTTCCTGTTTGACAAGGAAACTGGTGCGTTCGCACCTCAAGAACAGGTTACGTCGTAAACCACAATATCCCAACCCAGCGGTGCGGTGCCCTGGGAATCCTCACGCTTCAGCGCGGGGAGGTTGTCAAGGTAAATAACAGTGAGAATTGGTCGAGGCGGTCAGTGCGGGGTGCACCGACCGGCGGTGTCGGTCTCGGACGCGACTGCCCGGCGTTAGCCGAAGAGCTCGCCGAGGCCCTCGCCGCCGTCGTCTTCTTCCTCGTCGTCGTCTTCTTCCTCGTCGGCGTCGGCCTCGTCGGCCTCGTCGTCGCCGTCTTCGGAGTCGTCCGCGTCGGCGGCGCCACCTGCGGCCGCGCCGGCGGCGGGCGCCGCGGCGGCCGTCTCGATGGCTTCCTCGATGTCGACGTCCTCCAGCGCGGCGACGAGCGCCTTGACGCGGGATTCCTCGACGTCGACGCCGGCGGCTTCCAGCACGCCGGTGATGTTGTCCTCGTTGATCTCTTCGCCAGTCTCGTTCAGGATGAGCGCAGCGTAAACGTATTCCATTGGTGTGTCCTCGTAGTTTATCCGAACATCGCGCCGAGACCGTCGCCGCCGTCGTCGCCGTCATCGTCGTCGGCGTCGTCGTCGGCCGCCTCAGCGTCGTCCGTCTCGTTGTTGTCGTCCGCCTGTTCCTCTTCGTCGGCGTCGTCCGTCTCGGGAGCCGGGGCGGCTTCGACGCCCTGCAGCTCCTCGGGGAGCGCCTCCTCGTCGTCGATCTGCGCCGCGAGCGCGCGGAGCTGGGCGTCGGCCTTCCCGATGAGGTCGGGCACGACGTCCGGGCTCTCGATCTCGGCGAACAGGCCGACCGACTTCGCCTCGCCGGACGCCTTCGCGAGAAGGGTGCCGGCGGTGGCGGCCGTCGGGTAGGCGGCGTTGACCGAGAGGTTGCGTGCGGCGGCCGCGGCGGACTGCACGTCCGCGCGGTACTCGTCGACGTCGATGGCCAGCTCGTCCGGCTCGAACAGGACGCCTTCCGAGTAGACGCCCTTCAGGTCGAGCCCGACCTCTTTCGGCTCGATGCCGAGTTCGGTCAAGACGTTCGCGAGATCCTCGTCGACGACCTCGCCCTCCGTGAGGACCTTCGAGTCCTCGGTGACGACGATCGAGCCGTCTTGGATGCGTGCGGCCGCGCCGACCGTCTGCAGCTCGCCGACGAACGGGCCCGGGTCGACGCCCGTGTCACCCTCGGGGATGACGACGTCGTTGGGGGCGACCTCGCCCGCGCCGATGGGGGCGGGGGTCTTCGAGGCTTCGAGCTGCTTGAAGAGGCCGAACGGATTGTCGTTCGTGCCGATGAGCGCGACCTGACCCGAGACGTACTGGGTCAGATCCTCGACGCCCTCATCGACCTCATCCAGCGCGCGAACGGTGAGCGTGTTGCGGCTCATCCGGACGTCCGCGGAGCCGTGCAGCTCGCGGCGCATGGCCTGGAGCTGTCGGCTCGGGATACCGGCGACGCCGACGATCCCGACGGAGTTGAACGAGCCGATGAACTCGACGAGCTCGTCGACCTCGTCCTGTTTCCACTGGGGAATCGTCTCGGTCTTACGAACCGAGCTCATACGGGCACCTCCTTCGAGGGACCCATCGTGGTCTTCACGTAGATCCCGTCGATGTTGAGCGGGCCCTTCTCGAGGTCTGCTTCGAGCCGCCGGATGATGACGTCGATGTTGTCCGAGATCGCTTCGGCGCCCATGTCATCGGCGCCGACGCGCGTGTGGAAGGTGCGCCGGTCGCGGGACCGGAGCTGCACCGTGTTCTTCATCCGGTTGACTGTGTCGACGATGTCGTCGTCCGGCTGCAGTGGGGTAGGCATCTTCCCGCGCGGACCGAGGACGGTACCGAGGTACCGACCGATGTCCTGCATCAGGTTGGCTTCGGCGACGAAGAAGTCGGTCTCGTCGGCCAGGTCCTTAGCGCGGTCGTCGTCGTCTCCGAGATCCTCCAGATCGTCGCTGTCAAGTACTTGATCAGCGACGTCGGCGGCGCGGACGGCGGTTTCGCCCTCCGCGAAGACAACGATCTGTGTTTCCTGCCCAGTTCCAGCCGGCAGCACGACGGACTCGTCGATGCGGTTCGACGGATCGTTGAGGTCGAGGTCTCGCAGGTTGATCGCGATGTCCACCGTCTCGCGGAAGTTCCGCTCGGGTGCATCGTCGAGTGCGAGGGTTACGGCCTCTTGTATTGTGTCTGCCATTTTCACCTCCGTAGTACGCAGGTCGCTCCTACGGGTCAGTGAAACAGGCGAAGCCTGTCTCACCGGAGAGTGGTCCATCGGAGGGTTAAAACCGTCGAAGCGCTGGCGGCCGTGTTAACCGGCAACAAGGGCCTTGTGAAGGCGAGCGAGTTTCGACGGTCAGCGCATCGTTCCGGCGCGGCTGTTCGACGACCGTCGAGCGCGAAAACGTCGCATAGGGGAACCCTTTTGATGCCGCTCGCCGACCGACGAGGTAATGACGCAGGGTGGTCCGGTGTGACGATGGACGACCGTATCGAGGACCTCCGCGAGCGCCGTGAACGCGCGGCGCTCGGCGGCGGCGAGGACCGAATCGAGTCCCAACACGAGAAAGGAAAGATGACCGCACGCGAGCGGATCGACTACTTCCTCGACGACGGGACGTTCCACGAGTTCGACCGGTTCCGCACCCACCGAAACCACAAGTTCGGGATGGAGGAACAGCAGATCCCGGGCGACGGCGTCGTGACCGGCTACGGCGAGGTGAACGGTCGGAAGACGTTCGTCTTCGCGCACGATTTCACGGTGTTCGGCGGCTCGCTCGGCGAGGTGTTCGCCGAGAAAGTATGCAAGGTGATGGACAAAGCGATGGACGTCGGCGCGCCCGTCGTCGGGCTCAACGACTCCGCCGGCGCTCGCATTCAGGAGGGCGTCTCCTCGCTCGGCGGCTTCGCGGAGATCTTCCGCCGCAACACGGAGGCCTCGGGCGTCGTCCCGCAGATCTCGGGGATCATGGGCCCCTGTGCCGGCGGCGCGGTGTACTCCCCGGCCATCACTGATTTCACGTTCATGGTCAAGGACACCTCGCACATGTTCATCACCGGTCCCGACGTCATCAAGACGGTGACCGGCGAGGAGGTGAGCTTCGAAGAGCTCGGCGGCGCGGTCACTCACACGTCGACCTCCGGCGTCGCGCACTTCGCCGCGGAAAGCGAGGAGCAGGCGCTAGACGACATCGCGCGGCTCCTGTCGTACCTCCCCGCGAACAACGTGGAGGACCCGCCGCGCGTCGAGCCGTGGGACGACCCCGAGCGCGCGGACGACGACCTCGCCGATATCGTTCCGAACGCGCCGCGGAAACCGTACGACATGCACGCGGTGATAGAGGGCGTCGTCGACGAGGGCTCGTTCTTCGAGGTCCAAGAGAACTTCGCGAAGAACGTCGTCGTCGGCTTCGCGCGCCTCGACGGCCACTCGATCGGTATCGTCGCCAACAATCCCCGCGTGAACGCGGGCACCCTTGACATCGAGTCGAGCCAGAAGGGCGCGCGGTTCGTCCGCTTCTGTGACGCCTTTAACATCCCCATCCTCACCTTCGAGGACGTGCCCGGGTTCATGCCCGGCACGGACCAGGAGCACAACGGGATCATCCGGCACGGCGCGAAGCTGTTGTACGCCTTCTCGGAGGCGACCGTTCCCCTCCTCACCGTTATCACCCGGAAGGCGTACGGCGGCGCCTACTGCGTGATGTCGTCGAAACACATCGGCGGCGACGTCAACTACGCGTGGCCGACCGCGGAGATCGCGGTGATGGGACCGAAAGGCGCCGTCAACGTGCTCTACCGCGAGGAGCTCGCGGAGGCGGACGACCCGGACGCCCGCAGGCAGGAGCTCATCGACGAGTACCGCGAGGAGTTCGCGAACCCCTACTCGGCGGCCGACCACGGGTTCATCGACGACGTCATCGAACCGGCGGAGACCCGGGCGCGGCTCGTCGACGACCTCCAGATGCTGAAGGGGAAACGCGCGGACAAACCCGAGAAGAAACACGGTAACATTCCGATCTGATGGCGACCGACACGACGGAGCGAGCGGGGGACTCGGGGGCGTCGGAGGAGTCGAACGATTCGAACGATTCGGAGCCGTCGGAGGGGTCCCGCGATCCGGAACCGACGAGCGTCGCTGCCGCCCTCGAGAGCCTCGTGATCCCCGAGGACGCCGACGACGCGGAGGCCGCGGCCATCGCCGCGGCCGTGGGGGCGCACCTCCGCGACGGCGAACTCGCCGCGGTTGCGGCGGCCGCAGAAGCGACCGAAGCCGGGTGGGACGGCGACGGAAAGCGGTGGTCGTTCGCCGGCCGCGTCGACCGACTCAGCGGGCGTACCGTTCGTGTTCCCGCGAGCGCGCCGACCGATCCGTGGACCGCGGCCGGGCGCGCTGACCGGTTCTGATCCCGGTGCGCCGACTGTTTACGTGTGATTCGAGACGCTCCCGCACAGAATGTTTGAGCCGGACGCGGCTGCGGTCGCGTCCGAGTGCGCGCGCATTCCCCCGGCGGCGCGACCAGAACGGCGCGCCGCCCCGCCAACCCCTCACAGGGTGTGTCGAGTAATACGTTTGACACCCTATATATCTGTGGTCATCGATCACGCATCAGTCGGCTCGTCGGCGGATTCGTCGGTCGGCTCGTCTGACGGCTCATCCGACAGAAGCGACGCCGCGTCCGGCGTCGACGCGTCCGTGCCACCGCCGAATAATCTGTTGAGGACGATCGGGACGACCCCCGCGATGAACGCGAGCACGCCGATCCGGAGGAATACCGAGGCGTCCGTCAGGACCGTCACGGCGAGGTACACACCCGCTGCGACCAACACCGACGGCAACACGTAGGGGTTTCCGGCCGAGAGCATAGTCGGATCTGGTGTCCGGATCCCCCTTAACGCTCTCGGGCGACGCGCCTCCGCGTCGAGACTGGCGAATAAGACCGCCGTCGATACGGACCGATAGAATGAGGTGGGTTATGGTGGAAACGACGTGCAGGAATGTTCGACAAGGTTCTCGTGGCGAACCGCGGGGAGATCGCGGTTCGGGTGATGCGTGCCTGTACGGAGCTGGGTGTCGACACCGTCGCCGTGTACAGCGACGCCGACAAACACGGCGGTCACGTCCGGTACGCGGACGAGGCGTACAACGTGGGACCGGCTCGGGCGGCCGACTCCTACCTCGACGGCGAGGCCGTCGTCGAGGCGGCGAAGGCGGCCGACGCCGACGCGATTCACCCGGGATACGGGTTCCTCGCGGAGAACGCCGACTTCGCCGCACGCGTCGAGGAGACCGACGGGATCACGTGGATCGGCCCGTCCAGCGAGGCGATGGAACGACTGGGCGAGAAGACCCACGCCCGTCGCGTGATGGACGCGGCGGACGTGCCGATCGTCCCCGGAACGACCGAGCCCGTCACCGACTCGGAGGCCGTGACCGCGTTCGGCGAGGAGCACGGCTACCCGATCGCGATCAAGGCGGAGGGCGGCGGCGGCGGCCGCGGGATGAAGGTCGTCGAGAGCGCCGACGAGGCGGCTGAGGCCCTCGAATCGGCGAAACGCGAGGGCGAGGCGTACTTCTCGAACGACTCCGTCTACCTCGAACGCTATCTCAAAAATCCGCGCCACGTCGAGGTGCAGATCGTCGCTGACGATCCCGCTGCCGCTGTCGACGGCGGCGGCGGCGGCAACGACGGCGGCGGCAACGACGGAGACGACGGCAACGACAGCAACGGCTCACTCGACGAGAGCGACGTCGTTCACCTCGGCGAGCGCGACTGCTCGCTCCAGCGCCGCCACCAGAAGGTGATCGAGGAGGGACCCTCCCCCGCCCTCTCCGACGAACTACGCGAACAGATCGGTGAAGCCGCCCGCCGGGGGGTCGCCGCTGCCAACTACACCAACGCCGGCACCGTCGAGTTCCTCGTGGAGGAGGACCTCGACCGCGATTCGGACGAGCCGCTCGGGCCGGAGACGCCGTTCTACTTCCTCGAAGTCAACACCCGAATTCAGGTCGAGCACACGGTCACGGAGGAGCTGACGGGCATCGACATCGTCAAAGAGCAGCTTCGAGTCGCCGCCGGCGAGGGCCTGTCCGTCTCGCAGGACGACGTCGAGTTGGAGGGTCACGCGATCGAGTTCCGGATCAACGCAGAGAACGCCGCGAAGGAGTTCCAGCCCGCCAACGAGGGGAGACTCGACACGTACGACCCGCCGGGCGGGATCGGCGTTCGCGTCGACGACGCGCTCCGGCAGGGAGACGAGCTGGTCACCGACTACGACTCGATGATCGCGAAGCTGATCGTGTGGGGGTCCGACCGCGAGGAGTGTCTCGCACGGTCGAAGCGCGCGCTCGCGGAGTACGAGCTCGACGGGGTCGTTACCATCATCCCCTTCCACCGGCTCATGCTGGACGACGAGCGGTTCGTCGCGGGCACCCACACGACGACGTACCTCGACGAGGAGCTCGACCGGGAACTGGTCGCCGAGGCACAGGAGAAGTGGGGAACCGAGTCGTCCGCGAGCGACGACGACGAGGAGGTGACCGAACGCGAGTTCACCGTCGAGGTGAACGGGAAGCGCTTCGAGGTGGAACTGGAGGAACGCGGCGCGCCCCCGATTCCGACGCCGAGCGGCGCGGGCGGCGCGAGCGGGCGTCAGCAGCGACCGCCGCAGGCGAAAGAGGACGAGAGCGACGACGGCGGCGTCGACGTCGCCGAGGGCGGCGAGGCCATCGAGGCCGAGATGCAGGGAACGATCCTCTCCGTCGACGTCGCCGAGGGCGACGAGGTGGCCGCCGGTGACGTCGTCTGCGTCCTCGAAGCGATGAAGATGGAGAACGACGTGGTCGCCGAACGGGGCGGCACCGTCGCGAGCGTCCACGTCGCCGACGGCGACAGCGTCGACATGGGCGACGTGCTGGTCGTCTTGGAGTAAGTCGGCGGTCGCCCGACCGAACCGACGGTCGGCGGATCGAGCGGCGGTCGCCCGACCGAACCGTCGACTGACGCCCTCTCCCACACCGCGGTATCCCGCATAAACCTCCGTTCCGACCCCTTAACTCCCATACCGCGGCCACAACGGTCCATGCCGGAACGACTCCGTGTGCTCGCGGGCGACTGTCACGTGACCGAACGCGGCGACCGCTCCCGAACGTATCGCGGGCGCGTCGTCGTCCTGATCAAGCCGGACGACACCACGCTCGTCCACGACGCCGACGGCTACCAGCCCGTCGCGTGGCTCACGCGACCGGAATCGGTCGTCGTCGAGGGCGACGGCGCGGGCTTTTCCGTCACCGCTCGCGACGGCCAGCGATGTCTCCGAGTGGTTACCGAGGAAGCGACCGCGAGCCGGGCGCTGCCGGTCACGGAGGCCGGCGTTCCGGTCGGCACCTGTCCCGCGGACGGCGGCGCGCTCGTGCGCTCGCGCGGCGACGTGGTGTGCCTCTCCTGTGAACACCGGTGGGGGCTCCCCGCGGGCGCGAGCGTCACCGACGGCGTCTGTGACGACTGCGGGCTCCCGAAGATTCGGGTCGAGCGCGGCGAGCCGTTCCACCTCTGTCTCGACCCCGCCTGCGATCCGATGGAAGCCGCGGTCAGCGATCGGTTCGACCGCGTCTGGGACTGTCCGGACTGCGACGGCGACCTCACCGTCGAGTTCGCGCCGGGACGGGTGTACCTCGCCTGCGAGCGCTACCCGTACTGCGAGACGACGTTCTCCATTCCCTCCGGGGTCGTCGTCGAGGAGTGCGACTGCGGGCTTCCCGTCTTCGAGACGGCGACCGGGCGTAGCTGTGTCGACGGGACCTGCGAGTACGGCGGGCACACGGCGGGGGGAAGATAAGCGGTGGGCGGCACTTCGGCGGGTGAGGAATACCGTCTCGGCGGCTACTCGGCGAGCTGCTCGCGACCCGGTGCGATGAGCCGATCGAGGTACTCGGCGAGCGCGCCTTTCGCGTCTGCCGGATGGAGCTCGCCGGACTCCAAGTCGGCTTCAAGGTCGTCGTACGCGTCGTAGTGCAGGTCGCCGCCGTACTCCTCCGGCCGCTCGACGAGGACCGTCTCGAACCGCGGGAACACGTGGTACTCGAACACCTGCAGGACGGGGTTCTCGCGCGACTCGCCGTCCTCGGTCGGCTCCGGCTCCGCCGTCGGCGGGCAGTAGGCGTCGTTCACCTTCGACTCGATCTCCGCCCGGGAGTCCTCCATCGAGATGGTGACGCCCGTACTGGACGACATCTTCCCACGGCCCGTTCCGAGGTCCGCGATGAGCGGAGTGTGGAGGCTCGTCGGCGGCTCGCGGTCGATGCTCGGCAGCACGTCGCGCGCGAGCATGTGGACCTTGCGCTGCTCCATCCCGCCGACCGCGAGGTCGACGCCGAGGTACGGGATGTCGAGCGCCTGCATCAGCGGGTACACCGCCTGTGACACCTTCACCGAATCGCCGGACGTGATCTCGGCCATCGCGCGCTCGGCGCGCGCGAGCGTCGTCTCCAGCTCTAGGGAGTGGAGGTCCAGCGTGTAGTCGTCGTCGAGCTGGAAGTCGGAGCCCAGCACGAACTGCGTGCTCGATTCGTCGAGCCCGTACGCGATGAACTGGTCGCGCATCCGCTCCGCCGTGTGGCGGATATCCTCGAACGACCCCTTATTATTGAGGTACGCGTGTACGTCCGCGAGCAGCACCGTCACCTCGAACCCGGCCTCTTGGAGGTCGATGAGCTTGTTCGCGGTGAGCATATGTCCGATGTGGAGCACGCCCGAGGGCTCGTAGCCGACGTACGCCCGCTTCCCGTCGGGGTCGTCGGCCAGCGCCTCGATCTCCTCCTCGGTGACCACCTCGGCCGCGTTCCGGGTGATCCGCTCGTAGGCATCCATACTCCCGACTGTGCGGTTGTCGGACATATGACTTCTGGATGCGTGCGGACGGATGGCGGGGTGGCCGTCGACGGATTCCCGTCTCTAGTCTTCCGTCTCGGGCAGCGTCTGCCCCGCCCGATGCTCAGAGATAATCCTATCGAGGTGTTCCTGTTTCTCCGTTTTTCGCCGCCGTTCAGCCCGCCGCACCCACTCCTCGACGGCGGTCTCTAGGTCCTCCTCGCTCGCGACCGCCAGTTCGTCCACCTCTCGGACGGGGACCGCGTCGACGGGGACGACCGGCACGTCGTGGTCGAAGAGGACCTGATCGGCGACGTCGGAGAGGTTTCCGTCGCGGATCACGGCCCGCGGCTCCGTCTCTGCGAGCCGTTCTGCGGTCCGACGACCCGCTCCGGAGGCGTCCCGGAGATAGACCACGTCGCCTGTGACGAGCCCGTACGCCTCGTCGGCCGCCTCCAACGCGTCCAGCGTGAACTGCTCGACGACCTTGACGCTCGCGAGCCCCTGATCGGCGGCGACGTCCTTGAAGTTCGAATGATCGAGTCGCCACAGCTCTTTGAGCGTCGCCACCTTCCCCTCCAGCTCCTCGACCTGCTCTCTGGCCTCGTCACGCTCGCGTTCGAGTCGGTCGGTCTCCCGTTCGAGCCGGGAGACGGCGCGGCGAGTCCGGGCTTCGATCCGCTCCTCGCGCTTCGCCTCCTCCAACTGCCCCTCCAGCGCCGCGATCCGCTCGTCGCGCTCGGTGAGGTCGGTCTCCAGCGACTCCGCGTGCGACTCCAGCCGATCGACGCGCTCCCGGAGCCGCCGGATCGTCTCCTCCTCCTCGGTGCGCTCCGGTTCGGTGGGATCCGTCTCGGGCTCTCCGCCCTCTCCGCCGGTGTCGCCGTTGTTCCCCTCGTCCTCGCTGAGCTTCTCGACGACGGCCTCGACGGAGGCCCCGCCGGCGACCACGCCCGCGATCACCGCCTCGCGATCCAGTCGGGGCGGCGTTTTCGCCGCGATGCGCTCGAACTGGTCCTCGTGGTCGTCGTAGGCGTACAGCGCGGCCGCCAGCGCGTCGCGCTCGTGGTCGTTGTCGTAGCTCGCCTCGCGGGTGCGGTGGAGCTTCTCGTCGACGGGAAGGTCGGTCGTGGGCCGCCACCCCGCCGCGTCGAACGAGCGCCGGAACTTCTCGACCGTCTCCGGCATCGGCTCCACGTCGGCCGCGACGATGATCGGTCGTCCCTGCTCGATTATCCACTCGGTCACGTCGGCCGCGTCGGCGGTCCGCGAGGAGTACAGCGCGTGGACGGTGCCGTCGAGCCCGATGACGGCGGCCGCGGTGGTGGTGCCGGGGTCGATCCCGACGATCACCCGATCGCGCCGCTTCACCAGCGGCTCGTACTCGATGCCGTCTCGACGCTCGCGCTCCACTTCGACGCGCACGTCACCGGCCCGCGAGTTCGACACCGGAATGTCTTCGGGCCGAGCCTCGACGGTGAACGTCGCGTTCGCGTAGCCGCCGTACTTCTCGGTCACCTCGCGCTCGAAGTCGAGGTTCGCCTCCCGCAGCTTCGATTGGACCTGTCGCGTTCGCTTCCGGACGTTCCCGTGGATCCGTCGAGTGTAGCGATCCTGACTCCAGCCGCCCTTCCCGGTCGAACGTCCCCGCGACACCTTTACCCTGGTCTCGTCGGTGAACGCGGTCACCTCGTGGCCGACGTTGGCGGCTGCGAGCCGGGCCGACGCCTCCGCCTCCTTCATCGGCTCTTTCCCGTACGGAATTCCGTGGCGGGAGGCGACCCGCGAGAGGGGTTCGGGGCGCTCCGCACCGGTCACCTGCACCAGTCGCGTGCCGTCGGGCAGCGACCGGAGGAAGCCGACGAGCTCGTTTTTGTTCGCCGCCAGCTCGTAGGCGTTGTCGGTGGCGACGTACAGCGGCTCGCGGTCGTCGATCAGCCGACAGAGCTTCCGGAACGAGACCACGTCGCGAGTGATCCGTGCCATCGGCTCGTCGGTGTCGGGGGCGTCCGGATCGTCCTCGTCGACGGGATCCAAGATGACGAGGGCGTAGGAGGGGTCGTCGCCGCGAACGTCGCCGCTGTGGACGTCGACGCCGAACACCGGCCGGTCGCGGGCGCGGATGGTCCGGGTTGTCACGGGATCACGTAAGCCGCTCGCGCGTATATACCCCACGCCGGGTGTGGCGGTTTCGTCGCCATGGTCGACGACTACCCTGTGTATTGGTACTAAGTATCATGGTATTGGGCGCTGAACGTGCGATATGGACTGCGCTGAGGTCGTCCGACAGAGCCAGCGCGCGTCGACGCGGCGGCGGTTCCGGCGTCGGGTCGACCGACAGGCAGCGGCGCTGAAAGAGGCGATCAGAGCCGACGCGTTCAACGGCGGATTTCGACTCGGACTTGAAGTTGAAGGCTACACCGTGAATAGCGACGGGCGGCTCGCGGCTGCCCCCGACACGGCGATGTCGTCGGTCTGTGAACGGGAGCTGGGGCGACATAACGCCGAGTTGAACACGCCACCGACGACGTTCGATCCGGAGGGCATCACGCGACAGGCGAACGGGCTCACCGAGAGCGTTACTGCGGTCCGTGACGCGTTTGCGGCCCACGACCGGCAGTTCGTGACCGACGGAATCTGGACCATTGGCCCGCCAGAGGGAGCGATGGCCTATCTATCCGCCACCGAGACGCGGGGAGATATCGACGTTCCGACGAACCTCTCGCCGGTGAATCGGTACTACGCGCTGGATGCGGATATTACCAGCCACGGTTCGATCGAGTTGGAGCTCCCCGGCTGTCATCGGACGTTCCAAACGATCCTCGTCGAGTCGTTAGCCGCCTCACTACAGATCCACCTCCAGTCGCCGATCGATGCGTTCGCGCAGTACTTCAACGCGGCGCTGCGAACCGTCGGCCCGCTGGTGGCGCTGGCGGCGAACTCCCCGTTTCTCCCGCCCGAACTGTACACCGACGCCGACACGGAGACGGTGTTGACGGCCGGGGTCGAGCTCCGACTCCCCGTGTTCGAGTCGATGAACGTCCGCGACCGCGGCAAAGTTCGGTTGCCCCGCGATATCGACTCCCCGACGGACGCCGTCGACCGTATCGTCGACGACCGGCTGTGTGCGCCGCACCTTCGCGAATGGCTCCCGGAAACGCCTTCTGAGGGGTTCGAAGCCGACTACTGGGAGCTGCTACACAAGCAGGGAACCTGCTGGCGGTGGGTGAGGCCCGTGTTCGGCCCCGAGGGACCTCGGCTTGAGTACCGGCCGCTCGCTGCCCAACCGAGCGCGGCCGACGTCATCGGGTTCCAGGCCCTCGTTGCTGGCCTGCTTCATGGCAGTGTCACCAGCGACCATCCCCTTGTCGACCTCCCGTGGCAGGCCGCCCGGGAGTCGCTTTACGCGGCGAGCCGTGACGGACTAGATGCCTCCCTCGCGTGGGTGACTCGCGACGGCGACCGAACGGACGACCCAGCGGTCTGCTATCCGGACCTGTTCGCGTTGGCTCGCACCGGCCTCCGTGACCGAGGACTGACGGACGCCCGTATTGACGAGCTGCTCGGCCCCGTCGAGCGCCGCTGGGCCACCCGGACGACGCCAGCGACGTGGAAGCGCGACCGCGTCAGCGCTCGACTCGACGCCGGTGACGACCTCGAAGCCGCCATCGCCGGGATGCAACGGGAGTACATCCGGCGGGCCAAGACGGGGGAGCCATTCGTTCACTGGCTCGAATAGCACCGTACCGGATACGAGACGCCCTTCCGACTCGTCCACAGCGGAGACCTGAGTCCCACAGAACGGGAGGAGGTGGTCGGTATCGACGACAGTTCACGCCACTACCCCCTCGACAGAGTCGTCGATGTCGGCCTCGTCGAAACCCGCAGGTATACCGAGCGAGATCAAGACGGCCCGTGTACGTACCACCGACCGTCGTTCTCGCGACTGGCTCTTTGAGGTCCCACCCGCACCGCAACCGAACCCTCACACCTCTCCGACGGACCGTCTTGTCGCAGAGGAACTTCAACACCCGCTCCCGCCCTCGATCACCGGACGAACGCAGCGCTTCCGCGCGTGGAAAAACGCGAGAGAAACTGCGGCCGCAGAGAGCCGTCGCCGAGTCAGTCGTCTTCGAGCGCCTGCGCGATGCGCTGCAGCTGGCGGGTCGCGTCGCGGACCTCGTCGCGGAGCTGTCGGACCTCGCGGACGAGTTCCTCGTTACCGACCTGGTCGCCGCCGCCCTCACCGGACCGACCGCCGGGACCGCCGGGGGCGCCGCCGCCCATGCCCGGCGGGCCACCGGCACCACCGGGACCGCCGCCGCCCATCATGCCGGACATCATCTGCGCGAAGGGGTTACCGCCGCCGCCTCCGCCCATACCTGGCGGGCCGCCGCCACCCATCATCTCCTCGGGGTCGGGGCGGTCGCCCTCTTCGCGCTCCTGCTCGCGGCGCTCGCGGATCTCCTCGACGCGCTCGCGGAAGGATTTCTCCTCGCCGTCGTCGCCCTCGGCGTCAGGAGCCTGTCCGTCGTCGGTGTCGGCGTCAGTGGCCTCGTCGTCTGCCATGAGCCACGGTTCGGCAGCCCGGCCGAAAAGGGTTGTTGCTCCGGCTTTCGACGGTGCGTTTATACCGGTAGACGAATCGTCACACCGGACCGGCCTGTGACGGTTCGGACACTCCGTCGCCTCCGGGCCCCGATCGACTGCCGGATGTGGTTGCCACCGTTCAGACACCGTGTCCGGGTACGTGCGTGCTCGTTTGCGACCAAAGACGCGATCTAAAGCCGTGACCGTGGAGACGCGGTCACTCGTGTCCGGAGACGCGGACCGGCTCGTACGGCTGCTCCAGCCACTCGATATCGGAGTCGGAGAGACGGACGTCGAGCGCCTCGACGGCGTCTTCGAGGTGTTCGACGCTCGTCGTCCCGACGATCGGCGTGTCCACCCACTCCTTGTGGAACAGCCACGCAAGCGCGATCTGCGCCATCTTCACGCCCTTCTCCCCGGCCAGTTCCCGTACGCGGCGGTTGATCTCCTCGCCACCGCCCTCGCGATACGGGTGTCGGTACATGTACTCCTCCGTCTCACCGCGAGTCGTCGCGTCGATCTCCTCGTGCGGGCGGGTGAGGTAGCCGCGTGCGAGCGGGCTCCACGGCATCACGCCGACTCCCTCTTTTTCACACAGCGGGAGCATCTCGCGCTCCTCCTCCCGATAGGCGAGGTTGTAGTGGTTCTGCATGGTCGCAAATCGCTCGTACCCCTCGCGATCGCTCGTGTGAAGCGCCTCGGCGAACTGGTGCGCCCACATAGAGGAACCGCCGATGTACCGCACGTGTCCGCGGCGGACCGCGTCGTCGAGCGCGGCCAGCGTCTCCTCTATCGGTGTGTCGTCGTCCCACCGGTGAATCTGGTACAGGTCGATCGTGTCCGTGCCGAGTCGGTCGAGGCTGCGCTCCAGCTCCTGTTCGATCGCCTTCCGCGAGAGACCGCCGGAGTTCGGATTCGACTCGTCCATCTGGAAGTACCCCTTGGTGGCGACGACCGTCTCGTCGCGGTGGCCCTCCAACGCCTCACCGAGGACGCGCTCCGACTCGCCGTTCGAGTACATGTTCGCGGTGTCGAAGAAGGTCACGCCGAGTTCGAGCGCGCGCTCGACGATCGCTTTTCCCTCCTCCTCGTCGAGGACCCACTCGCGCCAGTCCGAGTCGCCGAAGCTCATGCAACCGAGACAGATCTTCGACACCGTCGTTCCGGTGTTTCCGAGCGTCGTGTACTCCATGGGGAGAGGAGACAGAGTCGGCGTAAAAAAGTATTCGCGGAGTCACGTGACTCCTCCCGACTGCACTACCCGCGGGACACCGCCTACGCGTCGCGGAACGACGCCGTGTACACCAAGAACGCGCCGGTGAGAATGACGAACGCGAGGAAGGTGACGAGCGCGAGCACGTTCGCGACCGGGGCGAGGGGGGCGAGGAACGACTGGCCGGTCGAGTCGAGTACGAGGACCGCGAGGAGGGCGGCGATCAGGCCGAGGAGCCAGTTCGTGAGAATTTCGTCCATATGGGTCTGGTCTCCCAGGCGTACCAAAAAGGCGCGGATGTACGATCGTCGGCCGCGACCCCGTTCGGCCCCCGGAGCTATGTCGATGGAACCCGTGCGATCGGTGTGAGCGACCGAACGACGCTGTGGCTGCTCGGTGACCAACTCAACCCGGACCTCGACGCGCTCGCCGAGGCCGACGACGTGTTGCTGATCGAAGCGCACGGGTTCGCGGACCGAAAGCCGTACCACGCCCACAAGCTGACGCTCGTGTTCTCCGCGATGCGACAGTTCCGCGACGACCTCCGGGACCGCGGACGCGACGTGACGTACCTCGAAGCGGAGTCGTTCGGGGAAGGACTCGACGAGTTCCTGAACGATCGGACGGACCCCCACCTCCGACTGATGCGCCCGGCGAGCCACGGCGCGAGCGAGCGTCTCCGAGCGCTCGTCACGGAACGGGGCGGATCGCTGGAGCTGCTCGACAACGAGCTGTTCTGGACGACGCCGGAGGACTGGCGAGAGTGGGCGGACGCACCGCCCGAAGACGGCCCACTCGTCGACGCCGACGGAGCCGCCGCACGGAGCTACCGGCAGGAGGGGTGGTACCGTCACGTCCGGCGGAAGACGGGCGTGTTGATGGACGGCGACGAGCCGGTCGGCGGCGAGTGGAACTACGACGGTCTGAACCAGGAGACGCCGCCGGACGACTGGGAGCCGCCGGAGCCGCCGCGGTTCGAGCCGAACGAGCGCACCCGCGAGACCCACGCGTGGGTTCGCGAGCGGTTCGACACGTGGGGGTCGGCGTCGCTTGAGGGGTTCGCGTGGCCCGTGACCCGCGAGGACGCGCTCGCCGCGCTCGACGCGTTCGTCCGCGACCGGCTCCCCTCGTTCGGGCGGTACGAGGACGCGATGGTCACGGGCGAGCCGTTCCTCTCGCACTCGCTGTTCTCCCCCGCGATCAACCTCGGGCTCCTCGACCCGCGCGAGCCGGTCCGCGCCGTCGAGACGGCCTACGAGGAGCGCGGTGCGGAGCCGGGTGCGTACGATCCGGACGCCGATGCCGGTGTCGGGCCGGACTCGACGAGCGCGACGCTGGACGCGTTCGACGGCGGAACGGCGCCCCCTGACGCGACAGCCGACGACCTCACACCGGTGCCGCTCAACGCGGCCGAGGGGTTCATCCGACAGGTGCTCGGGTGGCGCGAGTTCGTGCGCCACGTCTACCGCGAAGCGATGCCGGAGCTGGGGGGAGCGAACCAACTGAGCCAGGAGCGGGAGCTGCCGCCCGCGTACTGGGACGGCGAGACCGACATGACCTGTCTCTCGGAGGCCGTCGGGCACGTCCGCGAACTCGGCTACGCGCATCACATCGAGCGACTGATGGTGCTGTCGAACTTCGCGCTCGTGTACGGCGTCGACCCCGCGGAGCTGAACGAGTGGTTTCATCTCGGCTTCGTCGACGCGTACCACTGGGTGACGACGCCGAACGTCGTCGCGATGGGCTCGTTCGGGACCGACGTGCTCTCCTCGAAGCCGTACGCCTCCTCGGGTAACTACGTCAACCGCATGAGCGATCACTGCGCGTCGTGTCCCTACACGGTTTCGCGGACGACCGGCGAGGGGGCGTGTCCGTTCAACGCCCTCTACTGGGACTTTCTGAAAGAAACCGAGGAGACGCTCCGCGGGACCGGGCGGATGGGGCTGATGTACTCGCACGTCGACGCCAAAGACGAGGCCGAGTGGGAGGCGATTCGCGAACGCGCGGGGACGGTGCGGGAGCTGGCGGAGCAGGGAGAGCTGTGAGGAGCTGCGCGGGGTATTCTGCGTCGCGTGAGCGTCGCTGTGACGCGATTACTCGCTGGCGGCGAGCCGCCGCAGCCGGGGGAGCGCCTGCTCGTAGCCGAGCGCGACGATTCCGACGTACAGCGCCAACAGCCCCATTCCGGCCGCCCAGAGGCCGAGCATGAGGTCGCCGCCGACGGCCGCTTCGAAGCCGAACCGTTCGAGGACGATGCCGATCGCCGAGGCCGCTCCGGCCCCCGCGATGATGGCGAGGAGTTCGATCAGTTCGACCGCGAACGAAGGTACGTCAACCATACCGGCCCGCGGCGGGCAGCGAATATGACTCTTTCGGGAGCGACGCGACGGACAACAGATCAACGAAGCGGACGACAGAGCGCCGCGAGCCCCTCATTTGAGCCCGAACGCGCGCATCGTGGAGTCCGCAACTCCTTTCGCGATCAGTGCGACCCCGGCGAGCAGCAGCAACAGCGCCGCACCGACGACGGGGTCGTGTGCGATCAACAGCCCGACCGCGAGCAACACGACGACGACGCCGACAATGCCCTCCGTTCCGAGTGTGTCGCGCATGTGGCCGAGTCGCTGGCCTCAAGACTTAAAAGAGGCGTTTTGCGCGGACGCGGCCCGGCGGTCGCACACGACGGGAGCCGGGGACCGATCCACGACGTTGAGAGCGTCCCTTTTATTTCCAAGAGCGCGTATCATCCCGTACGCATGAGCAACGGAGACGGCGACGGTCGAAACGACCTCCGGATGCCCGACGACGACGAGGTGTTCGCGGAGGTCGTCGAGATGCTCGGCGCGAACCGGGTCAGAGTCCGCTGTGCGGACGGGAAAGAGCGGACTGCGCGCATCCCGGGTCGGATGCAGAAGCGCGTCTGGATCCGCGAGGACGACATCGTCCTCGTCGAGCCGTGGGACTGGCAGGACGAAAAGGCCGACATCGCGTGGCGCTACGAGAAGAGCGAGGCCGAACAGCTCCGTGAGGAAGGGCACCTGCAGTGACCCGGGCACGGACGACCCATCGCGGCTGACCGGGAGCGCGGTAGACCAAGGGCGCGGCAGCGGCCCGGCCGGGCTCCTCGCGGCTTTTAACTCCGAACGGACCTGACGAGAGTACATGCTCCGGCTCGCGATGACGACCGACGCGGAGACGTACGAACGCGTGCGCGAGCCGCTCGCCGACCGCGGGATCGACGTCTGTCACGTGCGAGCGAAGGAGCGCGCGCTCCACGTGTCGGGGGACGCCAGCCGCGTCTCGGGGGATCGCGTAACCGCCACTCCCGACGCGACGGGGCCCACCGACGAGTTCGACGGGTTCGACGTCGGATTCGTCTACCCCACCCGGCTCATGGAGGGGGCCGTCGTCGACACTCGACTGTCGGTGCCGTGGGTCAACGGCCGCGAGGCGGTGCTCACCTCGCGGAACAAGGCGGGCGTGCTCGCGGCGCTCGACGACGCCGGACTCCCCACCCCGCGGACGGTCATGCTGTCGAACCCCGTGAGCGAGTCGGTCGTCGCCGACGCCGTCGCCGAGCTCTCGTATCCGGTCGTCGTCAAGCCGAACTCCGCGACTCGCGGCGTCGGCGTCGCGGCGGCGCACGACCTCGATTCGCTGTTGGGAATCGTCGACTACCTGAACCTCGTCCACGACTACCGGGCGACCGGCGACAAGTCGTATCTGATCCAGGAGTACCTGCCGGACGCGTGCGACTACCGAGCGATGGTCGTCGACGGCGACTACGCCGGGGCGGTTCGCCGGGAACTCCCGGACGACGCGCTCGCGGTCGGACGGTGGAAACACAACGTCCACCGGGGCGCCGAGGCGACCGGGATCGATCTCCCGGACCGGGCGCGCGAACTGGCGGAGCGGGCGGCCGAGACGCTCGACATCGACTACCTCGGCGTCGACCTGCTGGAGACGGACGGTCGGCTCGTCGTCAACGAGACGAACGCGCGTCCGACGGTCGACGCCGCCACGAAGTACGAGCCGGACTTCTACGACCGGCTCGCAGCGGTCGTTGAGCGAGCCGTAGAAAACGGTCGGTAAACGGACAAGCGCTGCTGAACGCCGCGGCGTAAGCGTCGATCGGTCGGTCTAGACGAGGTCGATCGACGCGGTGTCGTCGTCGCGGTCGAACGTCACTTCGAGGACCCCGTTGTTGAACGTCGCGTCGGCGGAGTGCTCGTCGACCGCTGCGGGGAGCTCGACGGTCTCGTCGTATTCCCGGCGGTCGGAAGCCGCGGAGATGGTGAGGGCTTCACCGTCGCACTGAAGGGAGAGCTGCTCTTTCGAGATAGCCGGGAGGTCGGCGACGAGTCGGACGCTCTCTTCCGTCGCGTACGCGTCGACGTGCGTCTCTGCGCCGAAGCCAGCGTCTTCGGTCCCGGGGCCTGCGCCCGCGCCGGCGTTGGCGTTGGCCATCTCGTTCATCATCCGCTCGATCTCCTCGAAGAAATCTCCGAACGGATCGTCGCGGTCGTCTCTGTCCATGTCTGGTGTGACGGCGGTGACCCCGATAAGCCTTCTGTCGGTCGCCGTTTTGGCCGCCGATCGACGGCTAGATTAGGGTCGAGTAACGGGCGAGCCAACCACTAGCGACCGGTCAGATCGGCGGTCGGCGCGAGACAGAATGGCTCGACTGGCGGCAACCGTCCGTAACAAATTCGAACGATTATGACGATCTCAGGCCGACTGGGTCGGATTTAAGTATCTGGGGTTCGCTTTTTCGGATATGAGTAAATCATATCTCGCCGCGGGGGACGACGTGAGCGACGACGAGGTCGTGCGTATCGGACTCAACGGCTTCGGACGCATCGGGCGCAACGTGTTCCGCGCGGTGCTGGAGTCGCCGCGAGTCGAACTCGTCGGCATCAACGACGTGATGGACTTCGACGACATGGCGTACCTCGCGAAGTACGACACCGTCATGGGTCGACTCGACGGCGTCGAGCGCGAGGGCGACGAGCTGACGATCGGCGGCACGTCGGTGCCGCTGTTCAACGTCCAAGACCCCACGGAGCTCCCCTGGGACGAGCTCGACGTCGACGTCGCGCTGGAGTGTACGGGCATCTTCCGGACACACGAGGACGCGAGCGCGCACGTCGAAGCGGGCGCGGACACGGTCATTATCTCGGCACCGCCGAAGGGAGAAAAGCCGGTCAAACAACTCGTCTACGGCGTCAACCACGACGAGTACGAGGGCGACGACGTGATCTCGAACGCCTCCTGTACGACGAACTCCATCACGCCGGTCGCGAAGGTGCTCGACGCGGAGTTCGGCATCGACGCCGGCACGCTCACGACCGTCCACGCGTACACCGGTTCGCAGGCGCTCATCGACGGCCCGAAGGCCAAGACGCGCCGCGGCCGCGCGGCCGCCGAGAACATCGTTCCGACCTCGACCGGCGCTGCGGGCGCCGCCCAAGAGGTGCTCCCGCAGCTCGACGGGAAAATCGACGGGATGGCGATGCGCGTCCCGGTCCCGAACGGCTCGCTCACCGAGTTCGTCGTCAGCCTCGACGAGACGGTCACCGTCGAGGAAGTCAACGACGCCTTCCGCGACGCCGCCGACTCCGGCCCGCTCGCGGGCGTCCTCGGTTACACGGACGACGAGGTCGTCTCCAGCGACATCGTCGGCCTCCCGTTCTCCAGCTACGTCGACCTGCAGTCGACGAACACCATCGCCGGTGGAAAGCTGCTGAAGATCCTCACGTGGTACGACAACGAGTACGGGTTCTCGAACCGGATGCTCGACATGGCCGCGTACGTCACCGACGAATCGTAAGCGATCGCTTGCCGACGGTTCGGTCACGACGCTCACCGTCGTGCCGGCCGCACCGGTCGCCGACGCGCTAGCTGCAACGCTTCCCCGGAGAACCACCAATAAGTACCCTATCGACGACTATTCACTCATGTCCACCTTCGACACCATCGACGACCTCCCGGCCGACTCCCGCGTCCTCGTTCGACTCGACCTCAACTCGCCGATCGAGGACGGCGAACCGCAAGACAACCGCCGCTTCGAGCGCCACGCCCAGACGGTTCGGGAGCTCGCCGAGGACGGTCACCGCGTCGTGTGTATGGCCCATCAGGGCCGCCCCGGCCGCGACGACTTCACCTCACTCTCCGGCCACGCGGCCATTCTCGCCGACCACATCGACCGCGACGTGGCGTTCGTCGCCGACACCTACGGCGACGAGGCGCTCGCGGCGATCGACGGCCTCGGCCCGGGTGAGGTTCTCCTCTTGGAGAACACGCGGATGTGCGACGACGAGCTCCCCGAAGCGTCGCCCGAGGAGAAGGCGGAGACCGCGTTCGTGACGACGCTCGCGCCGCACTTCGACGCCTACGTCAACGACGCCTACTCCGCGGCGCACCGCAAGCACGCCTCGCTGGTCGGCTTCCCGCTCGTCCTCCCGGCGTACGCCGGCCGCGTGATGGAGACCGAGTACGAGGCCAACACCGCCATCGCGACCCGCGAGTTCGACGGCCCGGTGACGATGGTCGTCGGCGGCACGAAGGCGACCGACGTGATCGGCGTGATGGACGCGCTCGACGAGACGGTGGACCGCTTCCTGCTCGGCGGCGTCGCCGGTGAGCTGTTCTTACGCGCCGCGGGCCACCCCGTCGGCCACGACGTGGGCGACATGGCGCTGTTCGACGAGCAGTGGGAGGAGAACCGCGAGCTGATCGAGTCCGTGCTCGGCGAACGCGGCGACGCGATCCGACTTGCAACCGACCTCGCGTACGAGGGATCCGACGGCGACCGCGCGGAGGTCGCCGTCGAGGACATCGACGAGAAGACCGAGGGATACCTCGACGTGGGGTCCGAGACGGTGGCGGACTACGAACCGCCGATCCGCGAGTCCGACGCGGTGTTCGTGAAGGGGGCGCTCGGCGTGTTCGAGGATGAGCGCTTCGCCGACGGCACGGTCGGCGTGCTCGAAGCGATCGCCGAGACCGACTGCTTCTCCGTTATCGGCGGCGGCGACACCTCTCGAGCCATCGAGATGTACGGCATGGACGAGGCCGACTTCTCGCACGTCTCCATCGCGGGCGGCGCGTACATCCGCGCGCTCACGGGCGAACCCCTGCCGGCGGTCGAGCTGTTACAGGACGCGGCAGGTGCTTAAAAGGCGGCGGTCGGCTTACTCCTCGTCGAGGTCGAGATCGAACTGCTCGTTTTCGGTGACGGCGTTGAGCACGACGCTCGTGTTCGACTCGCGGATGTCGGCGTCGGTGAGGATCGCCTTGATCTGGTCGTTCATCCCGTCCGTGTCGGTGAACTTTCCGATGGCGATCACGTCGTAGTCCCCGGTGACTTCGTACACGCTCACCATCTGTTTCTCCTGGCGCAGCTTCTCCGTGACGTCGGGCAAGGCACTCCCCTCGACTTTGAGCTGGAGCACGGCCGTCACGTCGTAGCCGAGCTTGTCGTAGTCGACGATGGGGGTGTAGCCGCGAATTACGCCCTCGTCTTCTAAGTCGCGGAGGTGATTGGAGACGGTCGTCACGGACACGTCGAGTTCGTCGCCGAGGCTACGCAGGCTTGCACGCCCGTTGCTGAGAAGGGAATTGACGAGCTTCGCGTCGAGGTTTTCGTACGTCATCACACCTAACCACGCCGTGAGGGGTTTAGAATTTTACGAACGTCCAGCGTTTTGCGGAGAGTGGCGGTTCATGCACCAAGCGATAAGGCCTTTATACTGGCAGATAACGAATGTAGTGTCCAGAACATGACGGACGAACACGCGAAACCAGACGGCGGCCTCACGGCCGAAGAACAGGCGGTACTCGACGAGATCGAGGAACAGAACGTCGATTTCCTGCGGCTCCAATTCACCGACATCCTCGGCGTCGTGAAGAACGTCTCCGTGCCGGCGCACCAGGCGGAGAAGGCGTTCACCGAGGGCATCTACTTCGACGGCTCCTCTATCGAGGGGTTCGTCCGCATTCAGGAGTCCGACATGCGGCTCGTTCCCGACCCCGAGACGTTCTCCGTGCTCCCGTGGCGCAGCGACGGTGACGGCGACAGCGGGGCCGCACGGCTCATCTGTGACATCGTGACTACGGAGGGAGAACCGTTCGCCGGCGGCCCGCGACAGGTGTTAAAAAGCGTCCTCGAGGAGGCCGAGGAGATGGGCTACTCCGTCTCGATCGGTCCCGAGCCGGAGTTCTTCCTGTTCAAGACCGACGACGAGGGGAACGCGACGACGATCCCCCACGACAACGGCGGCTACTTCGATCTCGCTCCCAAGGACCTCGCGAGCGACGTTCGCAAGGAGATCATCTTCACCCTCGAGGACATGGGCTTCGAGATCGAGGCCTCTCACCACGAGGTCGCCGAGGGCCAACACGAGATCAACTTCAAGTACGACGACGCGCTCACGACCGCGGACAACATCGCGACGTTCCGCGCCGTCGTCCGTGCGGTCGCGAGCCAGCACGACCTGCACGCGACGTTCATGCCCAAGCCGATCGCCGAGATCAACGGCTCGGGGATGCACACCCACATCTCGCTGTTCGACGAGGACGGCAACGCCTTCGCCGACGACGACGACGAGTTCAACCTGAGCGAGACGGCCTACCAGTTCATGGGCGGTATCCTGAACCACGCCAAGGCGTTCACGGCCGTCACCAACCCGACCGTGAACTCCTACAAGCGGCTGGTGCCCGGCTACGAGGCCCCGATCTACGTCGCGTGGTCCGACACGAACCGCTCGGCGCTCGTCCGCGTCCCCGACGCCGCCGGCGTCTCCGCGCGCTTCGAGGTCCGCAGTCCGGACCCGTCGTGTAACCCCTACCTCGGTCTGGCGTCGCTCATCGCGTCCGGTCTCGACGGCATCAAGACCGATGCCGAGCCGGGCGAGCCGGTCCGCGAGGACATCTACGAGTTCGACGACGCGAAACGCCAGGAGTACGGCATCGACACGCTGCCGCCGAACCTCGGTGCGGCCGTCGAGGAGCTCGAAACCGACGAGGTGCTGCAGGACGCGCTCGGCCCGCACACCTCCGAGAAGTTCGCCGAGGCGAAGTCTCAGGAGTTCAGCGAGTACCTCACCCAGGTCTCCGAGTGGGAAGAGGACCGCTACCTCGAAACGTTCTGAGCGGCTTCAGAACACGCAGCAGTCGGATTTTTTCGCTACTCTCGAACGGTCAGCGCCGGCAGCGCCGGCAACGCGATCACGACCGCGACCGCCGCCGTCGTCGCGCTGACCGTAACGAGAAACGACGACGAGACCGCGTACGCGCCGACCCAGAGGCCCCCAGTCGCGAGCAGGGCGGGTGCCGCGACCCGAGCCGAAACGGGCGGCTCGTCGCCGTCGACGAGCAGCCATCCGAGTGCCCCGCCGACCCCCGTCGCGATCCCGATACCGGCCTCCACGACCTCACCGGTGTCTCCCGCGGCGAGGGCGACTCCGGCGGCGAGGAGAGAGAGGATAGCAGCGAGCAGAAACACGGGAAGCGGATCGAGCGCTGTAGTGGGTGCGACGCCACCATCAAGCGCGTGACGGCGACGACCCCACCACCCACGGAATCGCGAGTCACCCGCGAGCCACAGTGCGCCGCCGACGACGGTACCGCCGACGAGCACGCCGGCGAGGACGTCGACGAGGAAGTGGACTTCGATAACTACCCGCGAGGCGGCCACGGCGAGCGCGACCGCGGCCGCGACGAGGAGACGGCGCCGCTGGGTCCACGTCCGGTCGTATAAGAGCGCTAACGCGCCGTACGCCGCCGCACCGCCGGTGGCGTGGCCGCTCGGAAAGCCGAACCCGTCCGAAAGCACCTGCGCCTCGTACCAGGCAGACAGGGCTCCGGGGAGCCACACCGGGACGTCGGCCGGTCCCATTGCACCGGGCGGCCGCGGTACCGCAAACCACGCCTTGCCGAGCGCGACGACGGCGTACGCGCAGGTGACGACGGCGATCGCGGTCGCACCGGCCCGCCGCGGCGCGGCGGAGACGCGGTCGCTCGCGAACCAGTAGCCCAGCGCGAGCAGCCCGAACAGGAACCACGGGTCCGCGAGATGCGTGACAGCGGCGAAGACGACGACGACGAACTCGGGAACCGCGTCGACGACCGCGAACTCGCCGATCCCGCGGTCGGCCGTGACGAATCCGGTCACGAGCACCGCCCTCTACGTTGCAGGGTCCCGTCGCGACGCCGCTCAGTCATCGTCGCCGCGGGTACGAGCGTAATCGAGTGCCTTTCCGGGCGTTTCGAGCAGATTTAGCCCGATCCCAACGACGATGAAGAGGGTGTACAGCCCGAGCGTCGACAGCCCTAAGATTAGCATCGCGCCGATCGCGTAGAGCCCGTCGAGGAACGAGAACGCGCCTAAGATTAGCACCGTGCCGTACAGCAGGACGAGGTACGGTCCCCAGCCGCGAGCGTGACCGCGACGCATCCGCGACCGGACGTATCGTTTGAGCTCCGATTCGACGGCCGGCTTGTCGACCGTGCGCCGTTCAACGTCGTCCTCGAACGCGTCGAACTCCGCGCGGAGCCGACTGACTTCCTCCTGTAGCGCCGCCACGTCCGGTGCCCCCTGCGGTCGTTCGTCGTCGCCGGCGTCCCGAGCGCCGTCCGACTCGCCGTTCATACCCGTGAGTCGGCCGCGGTCGTGTTGTAACTGCCGGTCCATGTCGCCGTCGGCGGCAGAGCGCGAGGCGGCTGGCGTCGGGGCGACGCCGACGGACGAGCCGACCAACTCGGGGACGGTCGTCCGCCCTGCGAGAACGACGTTGATCACGCCGCCGACCACCACGACGATGGCGGCGACGTACAGCCACGTGACGAGCAGTAAGATCCCGCCGATGACGCCGTACACCTGATACTGGGCGGCGCCCGCGGCGTACAGCTGGAACCCGGCCTGCAGGACCGTCCAGCCGACGCCGGCGAAGACCGCACCCGGCAGCGCCTCTCGGATCGGAATCTTCGGCTGCGGGAGCAGGTAGTACATCGGGAGGAAGACGACGGTCAGGAAGACGGGTAGCGCGAGGATGCTCGCGGCCCCGACGAACGGAACCGCGGCGACGGTCGCGACGAACGTCCCGACGACGACCATCACGCCGATGCCGACGCCGACGCCGAACACGACCGACGCCGCGTTGGTGACCTGCTTGAGGAAGTCCGGTGTTCCCTCACCCCCGTACAGCGTGACGAACGCGGTGTCGAGCCCGCGGAACACCTTCAGTGTCGACCAGATCAACACTGCGAGTCCCAGCACGCTCGCACCGGTCCGTCCGCCCGCCGAGAAGATCGCGGCCGCGATCGCCTCTTCCCCGGCGGGCGTGAGGAAGTCACCGGTCGCCGCAACCAGCTCGCCGGCGATGGTCTCGCCGAAGACGACGCTCGCGACGACGACGAGCAACAGAAGCGCGGGAATGAGCGAAACGAACGCGTAGTAGGCGATCGCGGCGGCGAGAAACGTCACCTGCCGGTCGATCGCCGTGTCGACGACGCGGCGGATCGTGTCGACGAGACGGCTACCTCGGGACGTACCGGTCGCGGCGGACGAGTGTCGGGTCACGCTCAACGGTTCGTCCGAGAGAGACAAAAACGGGACGGGTGGAGCGAAACGGCCTCGGAGGGGGTTCTGAGAGGGGGTTCTGAGAGGGCGCTACTCGACGCCGTCGTCGCCGAGTACAGCCGAGCGCATCTCGGGGATCGAGGCGGTACTTTTGACCGCGGTCCCGCGATAGTGGGCGCGGCTCGCCTCGTACCCGGCCGCGCGCAGGCGATCGACGAACGCGTCCATGCCGATTGCGGGTTCCCCCCACTGCTTGTACAGCCGGTGTTGGTCGTAGTGGGTTGGGGTGTCGAGCTCGCGGGCGACCGTGCCGAGGAGCTTCCGGGCGCGCTTCGCCTCGCCCATGTCGTCGGTGACGCGATCGCGGACGGCACGGGTGAAGTCCGCGTCGGCGACTGGGCCGAGCCAGAGCGGGCCGGCGGTGAGCACGCGTTCGCCGCCGCAGATCGGACACCGTTCGGCCGGGTCCGCGATCAGTCCCCGCGTCGGCTCGCGCCAAAGGCAGTCCTCGCAGTGGTCCACGTATCCCAGCCGGTCGATGCAGCCGTCCGCCGCCTGCGCGCCTGACTCGAGTTCGAGGTAGGTACGCGCGTAGTGTCGCGACACGTGCGAGACGATCGGTCGAGCGGCCTTGTCGTACCGCGCCGCAGTCCGGACGAGCGCGGAAATCAGGGTTCGGAGTCCCATCTCCGGGTGGTAGTCGGTGTTGCGCGGGACGGCCCCGTACTTTCGGATCCCGCTGTTGAGGTGTGCACCGCAGAGGGGTGCGGTGTCGGTCGCGGTGACACAGACGAGGTTCCGCGCGTTCGCGAGCGCGGCGTCCGCGAAGGGGATCGGCGTCCCGTACGGGTCGAGATCGACCACGTCGAACACGTTCTCGTACAGTAGGGCGTTGACGTTGCGGTGGACCGCCTCCCCGTCGAGACCGTTCGCGTCGAGGTTCTCCGCGGCGAGCGCGACGGCGTCGGGATCGATGTCAGCGCAGGTAGCGTCGTACCCTTCGGCGGCGGCGCGAACGCCGCGAATTCCGGAGGCCGCCATCGCGTCGAGGTACGAGGCCGCGCGCGGTTCCCGCTCCCGATACGCGCGCAACACCGCGACGGTGACGTCGCGGTTGAGTTCCTGTGTGGGGTTGAAAAATACCCCACCGCCGGTGCCCTCGCTCGCTCCGTCGCGGGTCTCCGGCACGGAGACGGTGACACCGCCCTCCTCGATATCCATACCTCGGCTTCGCCCATCCGGCACAAAAGGGCCGCGCTCTGCGGACCGTCAGGGGGTAGCTCGCGGCCGCCGCGCTCGGCCCGAGCAAAGCGGGGCTTTTAGCCCGCTAGCGCGGATAGGATACGTATGCCGATGTATTCTACACGAGCCGTCACCGGGGACACCTGCCTCCGAACTGCGATACCCCGCGACGGGACGACGGCGTCTCCCGCGGGACGGAGTCGGACGGAGCCGCACACACCACGACCAGACGGGGTCGCGTCGAGCCCGGATAGACACGCTGAATCTTCGGAGGAGCACGCCGGACCTTCGGAGGGGGGCCGGGGATGGTAAGCCCCGTCCGAGTCGACGCGCTCACCGACCTCGCGTACGGGGCGTTGATCGCGCTGTCTATCGTGCTCATCGCGACGCTGGAGGTGAACGATATTGGGATCGCGTTCGGTGTCGGCGTGTTCGCGTCCTACGTCGTCCACGTCGTCTGGAAGATGTCGCGGTTCGATCCCGACTGGATGACGCGGGAAGTCGCGGATCAGGTCGGGAAAGAAGTGGAAAAGAGCGTCGGCGAAACCGTCAACAAAGAGGTGGAAAAGAGCGTCGGTGACACGGTTAGCAAAGAGGTCGAGAAAACCGTCGGCGAAACCGTCGAGAAAACCGTCGGCGATACGGTCAGCAAGGAAGTGGAAAAGACCGTCGGCGAAACCGTCGAGAAGACCGTCGGCGATACGGTCAGTAAGGAAGTCGAAAAGACGGTCGGCGAAACTGTCGAGAAGACCGTCGACGAGACTGTCGGCGAGAAGGTTGAGGAAACCGTTGAGGAGACCGTCGGTGAAACCGTGGAAAAGACGGTCGAAGAAACCGTCGGCGAGAAGGTTGAAGAAACCGTCGGCGAAACCGTGGAAAAGACGGTCGAGGAAACCGTCGGCGAGAAAGTTGAGGAAACCGTTGAGGAGACAGTCGGTGAAACCGTGGAAAAGACGGTCGAGGAAACCGTCGGCGAGAAAGTTGAGGAAACCGTTGAGGAGACAGTCGGTGAAACCGTCGAGAAGACGGTCGAGGAAACTGTCGACGAGAAAGTTGAGGAAACTGTCGACGAGAAAGTCGAGGAAACTGTCGACGAGAAAGTCGAGGAAACTGTCGACGAGAAAGTCGAGGAAACTGTCGACGAGAAGGTCGACGAGAAGGTCAGCGACGACGGGGCGGACGACAAGTCGAAGAACACGTAGGCGGCGTGTCGGCCTGAACTGACCTGCACAGACGTGTGTTGGCCAAACGCATATTTCCCGTCCCGAACGTGTCCTCCCCATGGAGTTTGAGATCATCCATGGCGACATCGCCGAGCAGGAGGCGGACGCACTCGTAAACGCCGCCGGGACCAGCCTCCGAATGGGTAGCGGCGTCGCGGGGGCGCTCCGTCGCGCCGCGAACGGACCGATCAACGAGGAAGCGATGAGCAATGGACCAATCGACCTCGGCGGTGTCGCGGTGACCGACGCGTACGACCTCGACGCCGAGTACGTGATCCACGCGGCCGCGATGCCGCACTACGGGGACGGCCGCGCGACCGCCGACAGCGTTCGGCGCGCGACGCGGAACGCGCTCGCCGCAGCCGACGAACGCGAGTGCGAGTCGCTCGTCGTTCCCGTGCTCGGCACCGGCGCTGCCGGACTCGACTTCGAAACCGGCGCGCAGTGCGTCTGCGAGGAGATCCACGGGTACGAACCGCGGACGCTGGTCGACGTTCGGGTGATCGCGTACACCGAGTCCGAGTATCGCGCGGTGCAAGCGATCGCGGAGCGGGTCCGCTCGACGGGCGAATAAATAGCCGGTGCCACCGCAGACACCGTCAAAAACAGTGCATCTCGGTGGCGATGCCAGTTACTCGTTCCCGAACACCTGGCGCATGAGTAGTTGGCTGTATTTAATTTACGAACACCATACGAGATCGGTCGAGCAACATGGACATCAAGCGGGGGTCACGTCCTTCGCGTGCTGGCGATGTCCCGATTCACACGTCCTCATCAAGCAATTGTCGAGGGAGTTCCGCACCGTGCTCGACCAGTTCGGAATCAAACGAGACGAGGGGTGCGTCGGCAGCGTCAGCTGCCGAGAGGATCATCGCGTCCATGGGGTACAACAGCGTTTCCGATTGGAGGCGGTTCGCTGCCATCATATCGGAGGCGTCAGGAAAAGTCACGGTCATACGAGCGGTAACTCGGTTCTCGATGGCATCGATTCGATCCCGTTCGAACCGTTTCTTTTTGCTCAGAACACTCCGCAGTTCCATGAGACTGAGAACCGAAACAAGCGGATCGTCGATTTGATCAAGCAGTTCGATTGCTTCGTCAGACCGATCGGTATCCCGAGTAACGGCTGCGACGAGAACGTTCGTGTCGAGGAGTACTCTCATAACCGTTCGCGGACGTCACGAACGGCTTCGACGGAGTCAACCTCGACATCGAGTCCCAGCTCTGAAAGTGCCTGTCCGAGCGGGACCGTCTCGTCATCATCGGGGTCCGAGGAAACGAACTCCTCGAAGTCGTCCGAAGTGAGACTCATACCCGACCTTACCCACCAACTCGCAAAAGACTACTGGTGGTCCCGGTGTCCGTGATGAGAGGATGAACGGCCGGGTGATCATACAGTCGGTGGCGGGACTCCTCGGAGGTCATCAGCCCGTACCTCAACCTCGTAGCCCGCACTCGTCCGGAGACTGTCGGCCTCCGTCTGCTCAACCGACGATGGATTGAGTCGGTCTGATCGTCAGTGACTGCCTCGACCTCATCGAACTGTCCGAAAAATTGTCCGCGTCGGTCACAGTGACCACACCCCAGGTAAGGGGAACTGAGTACGACGCGGTCGCTCAGGGGCAGAAAAAATGTAAAGAAGTGTGGATGTTCGTTACTCGTTGCCGAACATCTGGCGCATCATCGGATGCATCTCCATCAGCTGCTCCTCGGCGATCTCCTCGTACAGCTTGTACGTGATGGAGACCGCGAGCAGCAACCCGGTTCCGGAGACCTGTCCGATAGTGCCGAGCAGGTTCGCGAGCACGGCGAGCAGCCCGACGAGGGCACCGCCGATGACGGTCACCTGCGGAATGTACCGCTCCATGACCTTCTCGACGACCTGCGGATTCCGCCGGAATCCGGGGATCTGCATCCCGGAGTCCTGGATCTGCTTCGCGGTCGCCTCCGGCCCCATCCCGGTCGTCTCGACCCAGAAGATGGCGAAGATCGCACCGCCGATAACCATGAAGGTCAGGTCGACGATGAGCCGGACGGTGATCATCCACGGCTCGACCGAGGCCGGGATTTCTCCGAGGAACCACATCCACTCGGTCCGCGCCTGGATCGGGTTCAGGTAGTAGAAGAACCCGGAGATGGGTTGCCCCTGTTCGCTGTAGACACCGAGCCACGCGGGCATTCCCGCCCACTGCGAGGAGAGGATCTGCCCGAGGAACTGGATGTTCGCCTGCAGTGCGCGAACGAGGATCATCGGTAGGACTGACGCGTAGATGAGCTTCACCGGGAAGCGTCCGCGTGCGCCCTTCACCCGAGCGTGCGACAGCGGGATCTCGACGCGGACCGACTCCGCGTACACGACGATCCCGAAGATGAACACGGTGGTGAACAGCGCGAGGATGTTCCCCGGCTCGAACAGGAGGTTCTGGAGCCCCTCCGCCGTGAACGGCGAGAGCGACACCGGCACGTCGCCGAAGATGAGCCCGTACCAGCTCGCGAAGAACCCGGGTGCACCGAGCGCGGAGAAGCTGAAGAACCCGCCGACGATCTGCTGGCTCACGGCGGCGATGATGAACAGGCCGACGCCGGAGCCGACGCCCCACTTGCTCACGATTTCGTCCATGAACAGGATGAGGACGCCGCCGACGAACACCTGCGCGAAGATCAGCAGCTCGACGCCGAACTGACCGATCCCGAGCGCCTGCGCGACGGCCGGATCGGCTGGAAGGAACTCGCCGGTGAACACCATCGGAGCGGCCGTCAGCGCGGTGACGATGATCACCAGCAGCTTCTGGAGCCCCTGATACAGGACCTGGTCACGCGGGTCGTTCGTGTCGAGGCCGAGCAGGTTCGCGCCGCCGAGCAGCTGCAAGACGATCGACGCCGTGACGATCGGCCCGATGCCGACCTGCAGCAGCGAGCCGGACTCCCCGGCGAGGATCGAGCGGAACTGTCCGAAGAAGTCCGTTCCCCCTGCCGCCAACCCGAACGGGTTGATGTTGGTCAAGAAGAAGTAGACGATCAAGATCCCGGCCGTCCACGTGAGCTTCCGCTTGAACGGAACGTGACCCGCGGGTCGTTCCACGACGGGCATTCGCGTGAGGACCGGTTCGGCGACCTCCTTCCAACTCATCGTTACGCCTCGTTAGGTTCGTCGTCCGAAGTGGTTTCCGCGTCGTCGGCTTCCTCGGCGCGCTCGGAGAGCGTCGCCTCGCCGCCGGACTCCTCGATCAGTTCGACCGCACCGGCAGTGAACGCGTCGGCCGTGACGCGGAGCTCGTGGCGGACTTGTCCGCCGCCGAGCACCTTCACGACATCGGCGTCGTAGCCGTCGTCGACGACGTCGCGCGCGTCGACGACGTACGCGTCGCCGTCTTCCTCGGCGAGGCCCTCAGCGGCGTACAGCGCCGCGTCCTCGTCGAGCTTCTGGACTTTGACCTCGAGGACTTCCGTCTGGGCGTCCTCGGGCCGCTTGAAGCCGTACTTGCCGAGCGGTCCGTAGTTGTGGAACTCGTGTTTCGAGCGACCTGCGGCACCGCGACCGCCGCGGTGACCGGCGCCGCGCCGGTTCTTGTGCGTTCCGCCGCCGTGCGTTCGAGATCCGCGCTGTCGACGTTTCTTGCTCGTCATCGCATTGCCTCCAGGAGACTGTCGATCTCCTCGGTCGTGTGTTTCCCGAGCTCGCCGCCCTCGATCACTGGGTGCTTGATCCCCTCGTGACCACCGCGAGGCGCGTGGAGTCGCAGCGTCGGGGAGAGACCCTGCTCACGCAGGGTCGTCTCTTCCGCGACGAGCGCCTCGGCCAGCGCCTCCAGGTCGGCGTAGTCGGTGTTGTCGTCGATCCACTCGTCGTCGATATCGGCGGAGCCCTCGAGGGGCTCGCCGCGACGAGCGATGGTGGTCGCGACGGCGCCGACGCTCGGCTCACCGAACGCGACGACGTCGTTGACCTTGGTTATCATGCCGCGATACGAGTCCGTCTCGGGGACGAACGTCGCGTGGTTGACGCGCCCGACGTTCAGCATGTCGAGGGTGTCCTCGACGCCGTACTCCAGGTTGACGTCACCGCGGAGCTGCACGATCGCTTGCATCACTCGCTCACCTCGTCGTAGTGGACTTCACGCGCGTGCTGCGGCGTACGCGACTGCGCGGCGTTCTCTAAGGCGTTGAACGTCGCCTTCGCGAGGTTCACCGTCGTTCGGGTGTTGCCGTCGGAGTTCGTCCAGGCGTCCTGCACGCCGGCGAGCTCCAAGATGTTGCGGACCGTCTCCGCGGCCGCGAGACCGAGCCCCTGCGGGGCGGGCTTGATCTCGACGGTGACGGAGCCGGCCTTCCCCGTCGCCGTTCGAGTCAGGGAGTTCGTGCCGCCGGGCTGATCTTCCCACGAGCCCGAGCCGCGGTCGACCTTGATGATGTTCAGCTTCGCCACGTCGATCGCTTTCTGGATCGCGCCGCCGACTTGGTCGTCTCGCGCCTGCGCGTAGCCGAGGTAGCCGTCGCGGTTGCCCACGGCGACCACACAGCGGAACTTCACGCGGCGACCGGAGTCGGTCATCCGCTGGACCATGTTGATGTCCAGCACTTCGTCTTCGAGCCCCGGGAGGAGCTGGTCGACGATCTCCGCCTCCTTCAGCGGGAGACCGGAGTCGAGCGCCTGTTCCATCGACGAGATGTCGCCGTCCTGTACCTTGCGGCCGAGTCGCGTCCGCGGTTCCCAGCCGTCGTTATGTCTACTCATGGTCCTCCTGGATCGTGGTGAGCACGTCGTCGAAGTGCTCGGGTAAGTCGGCCGCGTCGAAATCGCCGCTGTACAGCGGCTCGTCGAGCTGCTCGGCGTACGCGGCGATGTGCTCGCCACGCGTACGCGACCAGTCGGCCAGCACGTCGTCGTTGTGCGGGATTTCGAGGCCGGCGTCGATCGCTCCTTCCTGTACTGCGAACGTCTTGTTGCCGGGCGTCGCCGTGTTGAGCCCGATGTCGAGGACGGCCTCATCGAGGCCGGCGTCGACGGCGCGGGCGCCCGCGAGGTATCCCGTGAGGTACGCGCTGGGAAGGTTGCCCGTGGGGGCGTCCCAGCCGTACTCCGCGAGGTCCTCGCTGGAGGCGGCCGCGTGGGTCTCGTCACCGTCGGATCCGGGAGTGACCAGCTGCGCCCTGACGTGAGCGTTGCTCACCCGGGCGACCAGGCGAGGCTTGCCCGATTTCAGCAGGCGCAACCTCTGGTGGTAGTCAGTCCGGACCTCACGGCGGCGCCGCATCGGCACCTTGTATCGTGGTCCTGTCGCCATTAGTTCGTCACCTCGTAACCGTACTGCGTCTGGATGTACGCCTCCAGCCGGGCGACGTCCTCGAACTCGCCACCGCTCGCCTTGTTGTAGAGCGTGCGGTATTCGCTGGCGTCGAGCACGTCCTTCTCGTCGCGGAGTTCCTTCAGGCGAGCCCGCTGTGCGCGGATGCGCGCCTTCCAGTCGTCTTTCGTGTTCTGCCGAGCACCGGATCGCCCCTTGCGGGTACCGGCACCGGACTTGTGACCGTACGAGCGCTTCTCGGCGCGCTCGCGGGCCCGACCGCGGGAGTTCGTCTTCGCGTCCTTCGCGCGGATCGTTCCCTGATCGATGAGTTCGCGAATGTCCTCTCGGGTGATCGCGTCCTCGATCGCTTCTTGTCCGTCGGGGTCGAGCCAGACGCGGCCCTTGCCGACGTCCAGTTCGTCCGCCGCGAGTCGCTTCTGTGCTTTCAGGTCACTCATCGTTGTCGACCTCCACTTCGACGTAGGTCGGGTTCAGCACGCGAATCTCGCGCTCCTCCGCCTCGTCTTCGATCAGTTCGCGCTTGCGACCACCGACGGAGCCGCCGATCCGCACCGCCTGCGTGTCCCCGTCGACGCCCTCGAGGTCGTCCGTGTTGTGCACACGGACCTCCTCGAAGCCGCTCGGGTGCAGGTCGCGAGACGCCTTCGGGGAGCGGAAGCCCGCCTGAACGACGGGACCCTTCGCTTTCATCCGGCGGCGCTGCTTGGAGAGCCCGCCGCGCGGCTTACGCCACGACGTCGGGATGCGCTTCTTCTTGTGGTAGTCCTGCCGGTTGAACTGCGGTTTCCCCTCGCGGTGCTTCTGTGCGAGCGCGCGAGCGGTCTCGTCGTCCAGTTCCGGCGTCTTGTCGGCGTGCCCGCGGGGGCGAAGCTCCGTCTCGACGTCCTCGTCGGCGTCGGCTTCCTCGTCGTCGGCCTCGGCCTCCTCGTCCGTCTCGTCTTCGATTGCCGCGTCCGCCTCCTCGTCGACCTCCAGACCGCCGACATCGGCTTTGATACGCGCGGCGAGCGCGTTGCCGACGCCGTCGACCTCAGAGAGTTCCGACTGGGAGGCCGCCTTCACGTCTTCGACCGTCTCGTAGCCGGCCGCGCGAAGGGCGTCTGCCTTCGAGGGACCGACACCGCTGATGTCTTCGAGTTCTTCGGCCATTGGTTAGGCACCTCCGGTGGGCTTCTCGACAATGTACACGCCGTCTTGGAAGACGCGCGTGTCCTTGTCGGTCACCTTCGTCAGTTGTTCGATGTCGGCGGCGGTCTGCCCGACGGCCTCCTTATCGGAGCCCGAGAGGGTGACCGTCTCGCCGTCGATCTGTACGTCCGTGTCCCCGCGGACCGGGGTGCGTCGCTGTGCGCGCTCGCCGAGGAAGTTCTCGATGACGACCTCGTCACCCTCCACGGTCACCTGCATCGGGAAGTGGGCGTAGTACACTTCCATCGTGTACTCCCATCCCTCGGTGACGCCGTGGATCATGTTGGAGACGTGGCTCTCGAAGGTGCCAACCGTGGCGTTCGTCTTCGCGTCCTCGTTCTCGGAGGCGATAGCGACGACACCGTCTTCGACCGTGACCTCGACGTCGGGGTACCAGAGGCGTCGCGTAACGCTCCCGTTGGGACCCTCGACGGTGAGTTCGAGGTGGTCGGTCTCGGCGGAGACGTCGTCCGGAATGTCAATTTCGACTCTGTTCATTGTTAGTAGACGTATGCGATCACTTGGCCACCGATACCCTGTTCGCGGGCCTCGTAGTGGCTCATGACGCCGTGGCTCGTCGTGACGATGAGCGTCCCGTAGTCACGGGCCGGGAGGAACCGCTTCTCCCACTTTTCGAACTCGTCTGCGCCCGCGGAGTAGCGGGGCTTGACGGCGCCACATTCGTTGATCGCGCCTTTTAGTTCGACCTCGAACTTCCCGGCTTTCCCGTCGTCGACGTACTCGAAGCCGTCGACGTACCCGCGGTCGTAGAGGACCTCGAGGACGGAGCCGATGATGTTGGAGGCGGGCTCAACCGTGTACGACAGGTGGCCAACGCTCTCGGCGTTGTCCATGCCGGCGAGGGCGTTGGTGAATGGATCGTTTCCTGTCATGATCAGCTGTACTTCTCAAATCCCATGTCTCGGGCGACTTCGCGGAAACACTGCCGGCAGAGGTTGATGTCGTACTTGCCGACAAGCCCCTGCTCGCGGTCGCACCGCCGGCACGTGTGCCGGGAGTCGGTGCGTTTCGCCGCGTGCTCGCCCGTGTCGTTGTTCGCTTCGCTCATTCCGTTACCTCAACGTCGAAGTTCGTTTCGAGGAACGCGGCAGCGTCCTCGGCGGTCATCCGGTGGTTGTCCGGGATCGAGGCGGTCGCTTTGTGTCGCTTCGACACGCGGTAGCCGGGGCGGACGATCGTCGTCGTCACGTCGAGCCCGTAGATACCGATGTTCGGGTTGTACTCCTGGCTCGGGAAGTCGGTGTGGTCTTCGACCCCGAAGCTCAGGTTACCCGTGTCGTCGAACTGGCTCTGCGAGACGTCGACGATATCCAGCGCGGTCTGGAGGAACGCGTGTGCGTCCTCGTCGCGCAGCGTCACCTTGACGCCGATCGGGTCGCCCTTGCGGATCCCGAACTCGGCGATAGTGCGCTTCGAGGTGGTCCGGACCGACTGCTGGCCCGTGATCTCCTCGATGATCTCCTCGGCGTCGGCGAGCGGCTCACCGCCCTGCCCGACGCCCATGTGCACGACGACCTTCTCTAAGGTCGGCTCGCGCATCTCGTGTGCGACGCTCTCGGATTCACTCATCCGAATCACCCGCCTCGTCGGCGTCGGCCGCGGCGTCCTCATCGCCGGCGAAGTTCTCGTCGATGACGACGAGGTACTCCTCGACGGTCTCGTAGCCGTCGCCGTCGTCGGCGACGGACACGGTGTTGGAGCCGGACCCGAGCGTCACGTCGATGTCGTCAACGTCGCCGATGCGGCCAGCGTGCTGGCCGGCGACGGCGGTGACGAGCGCGCCCTCTTCGTATTCGAAGTGGGCGACGACGTCTTTCGACTCGTTGTCGATGACGATCGAGTCTTTGGTGTCGTACTCGGTGTCGGCGTCGACACGGACGTTCGTCCCGTCGTGGAGCGTGAGCTGCACGTCTCCACCGGGAACGACCGCCTTGTTCGTGATCTTGCCGAGCCGGCTGCCCGCGGCGTCCTCGTCGACGGAGGTCAGCGCGAGCCGACCGCCCTCGTCGGGGAACACACGGAAGAACTCGCCGCGCTCGGGGAACGCCAGGATGTCGAACATCCCGATCGGACGCTGCTCGTCCGAGATGGCGTCCCCGTTGACGAGGACCGAGTCGTTGTTCAGCGCGTAGCGCGCCTCCTTCGTCGAGTCGACGTAGCCGAGCACGTCCCGCAGCAGGACGACGAGCGGAACGCCCGCCTCACCGTGCGGGCCTGCGCCGGCCTTGACGGTGAACGTGTTCGTCTTTCGCTCGACCGGCCAGGAGTTCGGTACTGCCAGTCGCTTCTGATGTCGCGTCATTCGTTATCCTCCTGGAGCCGCGCCTCTCGGCGGTCATCTTCCAGGTCGAGCTCGATCACCCGGACGTTACTCGCCGGAAGCGGACGCGGAACCTCTTCCCCGTCCGCCTTCTCGACGGTGACGTCCTCGACGGTGATTCGCTCTTCGGACAGGTCGACCGAGACGACCTCGGCCTCCGTTCCGGCCGCGTCGCCGCGAAGCACCTCGACGGTGTCGCCGGCGTTGACGCGGACGTTCCGGTGTCCGTACTCCTCACGGAGGTCGTCCGAGAGGGTGGCCCGAACCTGGTTCTGCCGCTCGTGAAGCGGCGCGGTCTCCGACCGTTTTCGCTGTTTGCGTGGCTGTTTCGTCATGATTAGACGATCATCGTCGCGGTCGAGGCGATGCTCCCGAAGCGTTCGGCGACCTCGCGGGCGACGGGGCCTTTGATCTCCGTGCCCCGCGGCTCGTCGAGATCGTCGATGATGACGGCCGCGTTGTCCTCGAACCGGACACGCGTGCCGTTCGGACGGCGGATCGACTTGCGCTGGCGGACGACGACCGCCTCCAGCACCTGCCGCCGCATCTCCGGAGTCCCTTTCGTGACCGAGACGGTCACCTTGTCGCCGATACCTGCCTTGGGGTGGCGGTTCTTGGTGCCGGAGTAGCCGGCAACCGAGATCACCTTCAGCTCACGAGCGCCGGTGTTGTCGGCGCACGTGATGAGCGAGCCCTTCGAGAGCCCCTGCGTGACGTCGGCCTTGAGGGCCTCCATCACTGATCACCCGACAGGTTCTCGACGACGACGTGGGACTTCGTCTTCGAGAGCGGTCGCGTCTCCGCGATTTTCACTTCGTCACCGACTTCGAGCGAGTCGAGCACGCCCGGCACGTGTGCCGGGATGCGCGACCGACGCTTCATGTACCGATCGTATTTCGGTACGAAGACGTCGTATTCTCGCTCGACGATGACGGTCTTTTCCATATCCGTCGAGACGACCGTTCCCTCACGGGTCTGGCCGCGGACGGAGAGCTGCCCGTAAAACGGGCACTTCTCGTAGTCGTAATCCTCCGGGTTGTCTGGCTCCGGAGGCGTGGGTACGTCGATTCCTATCGCCATTGTGTGACACCTCGTTCGGTGCGTTCGGCGGGCCGATGCTGCAACCGATCGCCATCCACCGTTACGTAGCCCACGTCTTTGCACTCGCCGTAATGGCTCGCCGGGCCCACGTCGTCACCGGTGACGACGCGTGTGGACCCGGACGGGCCAGACTGACGGGGGCGTACCCCCGTAGTATCCGACCCGAGTTGGGACGCGGACCCCGACGACTGGCCGTCGTCGGCGGCTTCATCTGTGCGTGCGGTTGGAACGTCGACGAGGCCGAACTCGAACGTCGCGCCCGACTTGGGCACGCGTTTGTCTCCCGACCCCGTTCGGACCACGAGGGTGCCGAACGTCTCGGACAGCACGCGGCCGGCGATACCCACGTGGGCGTCGCTGGCGGCGTCGACCACCCGAACCGGGAGGCCGACGAGTTCGTGCCGTACGAGTTGGTCGGGAGCTATCATTCGTTATTCGTCGTCGAAGTCGCCTTCTTCCGCCTGAATCGTCTTGATCCGGGCGATCGTCTTCTTCAGCTCGTTGACGCGACCGGGGCTCTCCGGCATTCCGCCGGCGGCCCGCTGCGCCTTCGAGTTCAGCAGTTCCGTTTCGAGCTCCTCGAGTTCGACCTGCCGCTCTGCGGCGGTCATGTCGCGGATCTCGTCGGTGTAGAGGATGGCCATATTACTCGTCCTCCTCCTCGTCGTCCGCCGCCTCCATCTCCGCGACGAGGTCGGCGGCCTCGGATTCGATCTCTTCGTCGAGATCGTCCAGTTCGTCGGCGTCGACGTCCTCGTCGCCGACCGGCTCTTCGGGGGCGACGTCCGTCGCCTCCTCGGCCGTGTCCTGCGATTCCTCGACGACCTCTTCGACGATTTCCTCGTCGATGACGTCGGCGGGGTCTTCGTCCGGAACGTCGACATCGTCGTCCGCGCCGACATCGGGGACTTCGTCAGGCTCGTCTTCGAGCAGCGACTCGACGCCCTCGTCGGCGGCTGCGCCGGCCGCGGCCTGCTCGACCTCCGGGACCTCGGCGTCCTCTCGGATGTCGAAGTCGTCGGGGAGCTTCGCTCCCGGCGGGATGATCTTCACGTTGACGCCGATCGTCCCGAGCTTCATCACGGCGACGCCCTGTCCGTGGTCGACCACTTCTTGGGCGGGTTGGCCGTTGTGCTTGATGTAGCCGCGGTTGAACTTCTCGACACGCGAGCGCGCGCCGGTGACCTTTCCGGAGAGGACGATCTCGGCGCCGAGGGCGCCGGCGTCCATGATCCGGTCGATCGTCGTGTGACCGGCCTTCCGGAAGTACCAGCCACGCTCTAAGGCGTTCGCGAGACGGTCCGCGACGATCTGCGCGTTCAGGTCGGGCTCGTCGACCTCCTGAACGTCGATCTGGGGGTCGTCCATCCCGAAGCGGTCCTCGAGCTCCGAGGTGATCTTCCGGATGTTCTTTCCGCCCTTCCCGATGACCATCCCGGGCTTTTCGGCCTTCAGGACGATCTGCGTGCCCATCGGCGTCTTGGCGACGTCCATGCCGCCGTAGCCGGCTCGGCCGAGCTCGTCCGCGAAGAACTCGTTGATCTGTGAACGGCGAAGGCCGTCCTCGATGAATTGGTGTTCGTCAGCCATTATTCGTCAGCCTCCGGGTCCTCGATGATGAGTTCGACGTCGACGAGCGTGGTGTTCCACTGAGTGGCGCCCGCGGCTCGCGGGTTCCGTCCCGGTCGTTCGCCGACCTTGTGGGGAGCGACGTGTTTGATGACCATCTCGTCGCCGTCGAAGCCCTGTTCGGTCGCGTTGTTCTTGACGTTCTCCAGGAGCTTGAGGAAGTCCTTCGAGGCCTTCGCCGGGTAGCGACCCGCGTCCCAGCCGTCTATGTCGGAGCGGTGACCCGCGCCGGCGCTGTGCTGGCGCATCGGCACCGACGTCTCCTCGTCGATGACGGCCTGCAGATACTCCTCGGCGTCGGCGACCGTTTCGCCTTTGATCTCCCGGGAGATCTCTTTGCTGTCCTTCACGCTGATGGGCCGGTCGCGGAGCATCCCCTTGGCGGTGGTGTCCGGGTCGGCCTCGACGCTGTAGTTGATTCCCATGGATTACTTGAGGGGCACGAACTTCGAGGACCGGGTCGCGCCGATTCCGGCCTGACCGTGTTCGACGGTGCTTCGGGTGAGGTGGAACTCACCGAGGTAATGCCCGATCATCTGGGGCTCGACTTGGACACGCTCGAAGCTGTGTCCGTTGTACACGGAGAACGTGACGCCGACGAACTCCGGCAGAATCGGCATGTCACGCAGGTGCGTCCGAATCGGATCGTCGGCCGTCGTCTCGTTGTCGCGTGCACGGACCTTTTCGAGCAGCTTCTGCTGTTCGGTGGTCAGTCCGCGAACGATGCTTCTCCGCAGGCGTGCGGGGAGCAGTTCCGCGACGTCTTCGACGTCCATCTCCTGCAGCTCGTCGAGCGAGTGACCGCGGTAGGCGAACTCTTTGCCCTCACGGCCGGTTCGGTAGTTGGAACTCATTTGTTGCCACCTCGTCCGGTGCGCTTGGATGCGATGTCACCGACCTTCCGTCCCGGCGGGGCGTCCCGCGAGACCGACTTCGGCTGGCCGGGGTGTTGGCGACCACCGCCACCGAAGGGGTGGTCGACGGCGTTCATCGCGACGCCGCGGACGCGCGGGTACTTGGTCCCGCGCGACTTCATCTTGTGGTACTTGTTACCGGCCTTGACGAACGGCTTCTCCGTTCGACCGCCGCCGGCGACCACGCCGATCGTGGCGCGGCACTGCGGGTCGAGCCGCTTGACTTCCCCGCTGGGAAGCTGCACGACCGCGACGTCGCGGTCGTGGGTGAGAAGCGTCGCGGACACGCCGGATGCGCGCGCGAACTTCCCACCGTCACCGCGGTTACTCTCGACGTTACAGACCGGAACGCCCTCGGGGATCTCCGCCAGCGGGAGCGTGTTCCCGGGCTTGATCTCCGCCGAGACGCCGACCTGAATCGTGTCGCCCACGCGCACGCCTTCCGGCGCGAGCACGAGCCGACGGTCGTCGTCCTCGAACTCGATCTCCGCGAGCGGAGCCGAGCGAGCGGGGTCGTGTTCGATCCCGACGATTTCGCCGGAGATCGTGTCCACGTCTTCGAGCTTCTTGTGCGACAGTTCCGCCTTGTAACGGTGCGAGGGGGCCCGGAACGTCGGGCCGCCGCGTCCGCGCCGTTGTCCTTGAATTCGTCGTCCCATATCAGAACACCCCGATGCGCGAAGCGATCTCAGTCGCGTCGTCGTCCGCCGACAGCGTGACGACAGCCTTCTTCTTGCCTTTCGAGGTCACCTGCGTGTTGACGTCGTCGACGACCACGTCGTAGCGGTCCTGGACTTCGTCGCGAATCTCGGGTTTCGTGGCGTCGATGTCGACCAAGAACAGCAGCTTGTTCTTGAAGTCCATCTCGTTCATCGCCTGCTCGGTGACGAGCGGGTGTTCGATGATCGAGTTCATCGGTCTGCCACCTCCTCGACGGCGCTCTCGGTCCACAGCGTGAGTCGGCCCGGGTGCGCGCCCGGCGCGAGGTCTTCCGCGTTGACCTCTCTCGCGGTCGCGACGTCGACGCCCGCGAGGTTGCGGGCGGCGCGGGACGGCTCGTTGCTGGTGACGATGAGCACCGACTTCGGCTGGCTGTACTTGCGGCCGCGGGCCTTCCCCTGGCCCGCCCGGACGGAGCGACCCTCCTCGGCGCGCTCGATGTCGGCGTCGATGCCGACGGCTTCGAGAACGCTCAGGGCCTCCTGCGTCTTTTCGAGGTTCTCGAACTCGTCGCTCACGACGAGCGGCAGGTCGAGGGCCTCGTCGAACGCGTGACCGCGCTCGGCGACAACCTCGGCGTCGGCGGTGGCCGCGATGGCCGACCGGACGGCGAGCTGTCGTTCCTTGTCGTTCAGTTTCTTCGTCTGGTCCTTCTCGGCCTTCGGCGGGTGCGCGCGGCGACCCGACACGGCGTGCGGGACGCGGCGGGCGACGTTCTCGGAGCGCGGGACGTGAGCGAGCCCGCGTCCGGAGCCGAACGACTCCGCGGGGGTTCGCAGTCCGGCGAACTCGTCGGCACCGTAGGCCTGTTTCCGGTTAGCCTGTGCGGCGGAGACCGCCCGACCGATGAGGTCCGGTCGGAACGCGGTTTCGAAGATCGCCGGCAGCTCGATGCTGCCCGCGTCCCCGCCGTCCAGGTCGTGTACTGTTGCGTTCATGAATTATCCCTGGTTGGATGCGGTGGATACGTACCGGACCTCGGGATCGAGGCGCGGCTGGTCGTTCGGCCGGATGGCCGGGCGGAACCGAAGCAGGCGCTTGTCCGGCCCCGGCAGCGAGCCCTTGATAAGCGCGTAGTCGCCGTCGACCTCGCCGTAGTTGACGAATCCGCCGTCGACGGAGGCGTCGTCGCCCTCGCCGAAGTCGATGAGGCGCTTGTTGAGCTCGGTGCGCTGGTGGTACCCGGTCTGCCCCTGCTGGGGAACGGTGGAGCGAACGCGGGAGGGGTTCCACGGACCGAGGTTGCCGATCCGGCGCCGCCATCCCTGGCGGGCGTGTTTGCCCTTCCGCTTCTGCACGCCCCAGCGCTTGACGGGACCCTGCGTCCCTTTCCCCTTCGTGATGCCCGAGACGTCGGTGTACTGCCCCGCGCGGAAGACGTCGCCGAACTCGTGGGCGCCGCCCTCCGAGACGAGGTCGAGACCGAAGTCGACGCGCTCCGCGAGGGAGCCGCCGCCGACTCGGGTCTCCATGACGTCGGGCTTCTTTTTGGGCACGTTCGAGAGCTCCGAGGGAGCCGTGTGCGTGATGACGCGGACGTCGTCGACGACGTCGTCGTCGAGCAACGCGCGCAGTTCGTCGGCGTCCTCCTCGAAGGTGTCTTCCGCCGGGAGGTCGAGCGCGCGATCGAGTTCGTCGTGGAACTCGGTCGCCCAGACCTCTTCGACCGGCTTCATTCCGTACGGCGTCTGTTCGTAGGCACGCAGGGCCACCGCGTACATCGGCGGCGTCTCGACGACCGTGACGGGAACGGACGTTTCCATTCCTTCACGCGGCGAGTTTGCCTCGTCGTTGACCATAACGACGTGCGTCATTCCGGCCTTGTAGCCGGCGAACCCCTGCAGTGCGGGGGCTCCGTCGTCGTCTGGCCACGATCGGATGCGCGGCACCTCGCTGTCGGCGCGGGTGCGTGGGCCGTAGCCCAGCGAGCCTTTTCGTGGTCGGCTTGGTTGTGGCATGTGTTTACTCCGTGAGTGTGAGCGAGCCGAGGGTCGCGAACAGAGCCTCCTCCGTTCGGACTACCCCGCTGCCCTGTGCCGGGATCGTGTTCAGCCAGAGGTCGAACCCCGGATCGGGTTCGACTCGGCGGCCGTCGGCAACGGCCGCCCGGACGTCCTCGGGCGAAAGCCCGAGCATTTCCGGAAGCCCCCGCTCGGGCGCGCCGAAGGCGACGGTGTATCCGCCGGCCTCCCGCGCGTCCGAGACGAGGTCGCCGAGCCGCGAGACGGAGAGTTCTTCTCCGTGTCGCGACGTCGCGACGGCCAGTCCGTCGCCGGCGAGCGCTTCCGATAGGTCCGCGGCCACGACCTGGAAGCCGACCTCCGGCTTTCCGGTGATGCGGGCGCGAACCGGTTCTCTCGAAGAGACCCTGATGGTAACGCGCTCCCCCTGCTCGACCTCCATTCCGGAGGGAACGAGCAGGGAGATCGGGTGTTCCCGCAGCGGGGAATTGACCCGGACGCGGCCTTCAGGTCCGACCTCGGTCACGAGTCCCTGTGTTTTCGACTCTTCCCCGTTCGGGGTCGAGCCGGTCCGCCACGGCACGCGGAGCGGCGGGAGCACGCCGACGTACCGGAGTTCGTCGCGTTCGCCCCAGAGGTCCTTTCGGAGATCCGGAGGCGTCGCAGCGTACCCCAGTACAGTTCGGACGTACTCGCCGTCCCGTCGCCGTTCGCCTTCCGCGTCTGGGAAGACGACCAGTCGATCTGCCCGAAACACCGCCGCAGCACGGGCGATGTAACCGATTTTGCGAGTTGCCTCGCGATCATCTTCGGCTTCTCGGACAACCGAAGACGGCACACAGATCGTGAGTCCATCTTCGGTACGCATCGTGGCGAGACTGTACCAATCGATTTCGGACGACGGCCTAAAAGGATAGCGGTCCCGTTTCCGGCCTGTGCCGCGTTCACACGGGCCCTGACGGCGATTTTCGTCTTCGAACGCGTGCCAGTACGTTTGAGTACGAGCGTAGCGACGAGCACCGGTCTTCACTTTCTTCGAAGAGCGAGCGGTACGCGAGCGACGTTCCGGCCACCTCACTCGTACGTCATCTTCTTCAGACCGTACCGGTCCGTTCGTCCGTCCCGGGTGATCGTGAGCCCGTATCCGTCCTCAGTCTCCGTGAGCTCACAGCTGAACGCACCGAGATTACCGGGATTGAGCGATGCAGGCGGACTGTCCAGCACGAACGTGAGACGCCCGCCGGATCCACGAACTCGCTCCGGTTTCCTCGCTCTCGCTTCGATCAGCTCCCCGTTCCGTTTCACCTCGATCGTACCGGTAAGCTCCCACGTGTCGTCGTTGTACCTGAGTCGCTCACCCTCGAGCTCGGAGACATCAGCCTCGACCATGACACGATCTACCGCAGGCAAACACATAAAGCGTGTCACGGCACCCCGTAGTGCCGTGCGTTCGCAACGCTTATGTTTCCAACTCGGATTAGAACTAACTGCGAAGCACGCACCGGTAGTGTAGTGGTATCACGCAACCTTGCCATGGTTGCAACCCGAGTTCAAATCTCGGCCGGTGCATTTTCTAACTGACTTCGTCAGTCAGCGTCCGCTTCACTCCGTTCAGCGGACTCGCGAACGAAGTGAGCAAAATCACTGCGAGTTTGACCGCTATCAGTCGCGCGCAGTGGCTGTCTCGTATTTGTTTATAAATCGTGCCAGCCGGGGCGATCCAATCTCCGACTCACCACGGCCCGTCGTAGTTCACTCTCGGACGGTCGACATCGATTCCGATACCGCGGAGCGTCGCGGTCGCGTTCTGGATCGGCGACGGCGCGGGGCGATCGAGGGCGTCGGTCGTCGCCTCCGCGAATCGAACCCGCCACTCGGCGTCGATCACGACCGTCGCCCGACGGGGGATATCCGAGTGACCTTCCCACGACTCGGCGAGCAGGCCGTACGAGTCGGCAACCCCACCGTGAAAGTCGGTAACGACGGGGAACGGGAGCGAGAACCGGTCGGCGTACGCGAACCCCGAGAACAGCGAGTCGCCGGTGAGCGCGACGACGGCGAGTCTGTCGTGGTCGTTCCAGCCGGCGTCGCGGACCGCTGCGAACACCGCCGTACAGGTGGGGACGAAGTTCGCCGGTGCAAAACACAGAACGACGGCGTCGTTACGATCGATGCGTCTGAACAGCTCCAGCTCCGTCCCCCGTCCGTCTGCGACCGCCGGTGCGATGAAATCGGGGGCCGTGGCGCCGACATCTATCATGCCTGCTCTCGCGTGCGAGAGAACAAAAAGTGAGAGCCCGTCGGGTGGCGAGCTGTTCCCGTCGTCTGCCCACGCAAAGAGACGATCGAGCGGCTGAGAACCTCACGCACGATGGAAGAGCTTTATGCGATGACGGCGAACGGAACGGTATGTTCGGTCCCGCCGCCGACGCGGTGCTCGCACTCGTCGGTACCTACGGGGCCGTCGTGCTGCTCGGCGTGTTCGTGCTGGAGGGCGCGCTCGTCGGGAAACTGATCCCGACCCGAACCCTGTTCGTCGCCGCGGTGCTCGCCGTCGGCGTCGATGCCGTCGCGTTCCTCCCGATGCTCGCCGCGGCGGTCGTCGGGGCGACGATCGGCCAGCTGCTGCTGTTCGTCTCCGTGCGTCGGTTCGGCGTCGATCCCACGACGCTCGCCGTGATCCCCGGCGACGGCGACAGAATCGAGGGCGCGGACCGATGGCTCGACCGATGGGGGCTACCGGCCGTAGCGGTGTCGAACGCGCTTCCGGGAACGCGCGGCTGGCTGGCCGTGCCGACCGCGAGCTCGGCGGTGTCGGCGCCGCGCTTCGCCGCCGCGTCGCTCGTCGGATCGACCGTGTACACGAGCGCGCTGCTCGCGGTCGCGCTCGGAATCGGCGGCGCGTTCGACCTCGTCGTCGGTGGAGCGCTCGTCCCGGTGTGATGGGTCCGGTGTAACGGCCCGATAGTGCCGACCGTCTGGTCGAGAGGCGATTTCTTAGATAACCGTGCCGTGTTTTTTGTCCGGGCGGTCTTTCTCGACATCGGCGTAGAACGCGAAGCGCGCGGCCAGCTCCTCGCGGAGCGTCGACGGCGCGACGATCTCGTCGATGACGACCTCGCTCGCCATGCGGTGGATGTCGATGTCCTCGCGGTACTCCTCGCGGAGTCGGTCCTCGGTCTCGGCGCGCGCTTCGGGGTCGTCGATCGCGGCGAGCTTCCGGGCGTACACGGCGTTGATCGCGGCCTCCGGACCCATGATACCGATCTCGCCGGAGGGGAGCCCGATCACGCTCTCGGGGTCGTACGCGGGCCCGCCCATCGCGTAGATCCCCGCGCCGTACGCCTTCCGAGTCACGACGGTCTGTTTCGGGACCGTCGCCGAGGAGGTGGCGTAGATCATCTTCTTGCCTTTCTCTAAGATCGCGTCTTTCTCGACCTGCGAACCGGCCATGAACCCCGGCGTGTCACAGAGGTACAGGAGGGGAATCTCGTAGGCGTCGCAGGTCCAGATGAACTCCGCGGCCTTCTCGGCGGCGTCGGGGAAGATGGCACCCGACCGCTCCGTCGGCTGGTTGGCGACGACCCCGACGGGACGACCGTCGATCCGGCAGAACGCCGTGACGATCTCCGGCCCGTACCCCTCCTTCAGCTCGAAGACGGACTCCGCGTCGGCGATTCGATCGAGCAGGTCGCGGACGTCGTACGGCCGGTTCGGCGATTCGGGGATCAGCTCGTCGATCCCTTCGGGCGGGTATTTCGGGGGCTTCGCCTCCGACCGCGGGGGTTTCTCTCCCGCCTTGTCGGGGAGATACCCGATGAGGTCAGCGACGAGCTCGCGGGCGTGTTCCTCGTCGCGGGCCACGAGGTCCGCCGAGCCGGACTCCTCCGCGTGGATCCGGGGACCGCCCAGATCGGCCATCTCGATCTCCTCGCCGGTGACCATCTTCACCATTCGCGGCGAGGCGATCGCCATCGCGGACATCCCCTCGACCATCACGGTGAAGTCGGCGAAGACGGGAGTGTACGCCGCGCCGGCGATACAGGGGCCGTAGAGGACGCAGATCTGCGGGACCGCGCCCGACAGCATCGAGTGGTTGTAGTAGTACTTCCCGATCCCCTCGCGGTTGGCGAAGAAGCCGCTCTGCTGGTCGATTCTGCCGCCGGAAGAGTCCATCAGGTAGAGCACGGGCTTGCCCGTCTTCAGGGCGCGCTGTTGCATCCGGAGGAACTTCTCGACGCCCTTCCCCGCCATCGACCCCGCCTTCACGGTGAAGTCGTTGGCCATGAAGTGCACGTCGCGCCCCTCGAAGGCGGCCGCGCCGGTGAGGAGGCCGTCACCGGGGAGGCGGTCGCCGTCGGGCTCGTTTCGGTTGCCATCCTCGTCGGCGGGCGCACTCGGGTGCCAGTCGTCGAAGGCGGCGAACTTCCCGTCCTCGAAGTGGAGCCCCGCCGGGTCGCCCTCTGCCGCGCTCGCGTCCCCCGCGCCGCGGGTCCCGTCCGCACCGCCGAACCAGAGGTCGAGGCGGTCACGGACGAACAGCTTCCCCTGCTCGGGGAGCCGCTCGCGGTACTTCTCCGGGCCGCCCTGCAGGATGTCGTCGATCTCGGCCCGGAGGTCACGCTCGCGGTCGGTGGGACCGAGATCGTCGTCGAGCGGGTATTCGACCGCGGGCGGCTCGGCGCTCGCGGCGGCCGCGTCGCTCTCTCCGACGTGGACGTCGACGCCGACGCCGAGGTGCTCCGCGAGCGACCGCGCGATCGCCTCGGCCTCCTCGGGCGTCGCCGCCGCGCCGACGTGGACTTTCATGGGGCAAGATTTGCGGAAGATCCTAAACAGTTTTCCATGTGGTTCCGGCGAGGGGTGAACGCCGCCTGAGCGGGCGTCTGGCGGACCGTCAAGCGGATCGATGGGTCTCGACCACGGCCGGATGCGAGACCGAGACGCAACGGTCGGTCGGCAATCCGGGTCAGCGGTCCGGGTCGGCAATCCGAGTCAGCGGTCCGGGTCGGCAAGTCTGGCGCCGAGTTGCTCGGCGATCGGCTCGAGGTGGTGGCGGCCGACGACGGCGACGACGTCGCCGTCGTTGCGGAACTCGGCGAGGCGATCGGCCATGTGCGTCTCACGCACGTCGTCGCCGAACGAAGCCGCCCGAGAGGGCTCGAACGCGTCCATCACGGCGCGAGCGCGGGTGATCTGGCTGTGTTCGTTCTCGGCCTGCCGCTCGGGGCTGTCGACCCGACTGGTCGCGTACGTGACCGGCGAGTCGACTTCCAGCCGGATCGACGTCACCGCGGCGAGCGAGCCCGCAAGTCGGCATCGGAGGGTGTTCTTCGTCACCGACGCGAGCCCGTGGAGGATACCGCGAACGGTCCCGATCGACCCGCCCTTGCGATACAGCGTCACGGCGAGCCGCCGGAGGAACGGGAGGGTCGGCCCGTCGATCCCGACGACGCGATCGGTGGTCGACGCCTGGATCGCGGCACTCGCCTCTCCTCCGAACACCGGCGGAGTGCGGGTATCCTCGGCATAACGCTCGAAAAGCGGGAGCGAAAGCGGCGGCAGCTCAAGCGCGAGGACGTCGGGGACTCGGTCCGTGACCACGGTTCGAACCCGGAAGACGCTAGCGGGGTGATCGTGGACGACACCGACCAGCGTAACGGTTCCCGTAGGAGTGTCGATCGAACGAAGGTGCTCGCCCGTTATCCGAGGGTCGTCGTAGTGCGCGTCCATATGTTGCCCGGTAGCAGCTGCATACCGGGTCGTACCGGCCGTTAGGACACACTTAATATAAGAATTTCTGATATTTCAAATACAGTTAGTGCAGGTTCCGATAACGCGAATTTAAAATTAGGAAGATAGCAGTCGAAATATCTCTCCGCGACTGTTCGAGCCTGTTTCAGCCACACGGGAGCAGGTGCTTCGAGCGTCGCGAGCCCGCCGCAGAAAAAACGGCCGCGTTCGGTGTCGAGATCGGGTTTCCGGTCGGGACGGTAGCCGGGCTCTCTATCGGGACGGAGCGCGGCTAGCCGGAGCGTCCCTATCGGTTGAGTTGGACCTCGTCGTCGTTGATCGACTCGATGTCCGACTCGTCGATCGGATACATGTCCTCGTCGGTGTCGGCCCAGCCGAGCTTCGATTTGATCGTGTCTGTGATCCCCGGGTCCGGGTCGACGTGTGCGCGGTTGCCCTTGACTTGGGCCACCATTCCGACCTTTTCTCCCGCCTTGTTGACGACGGCCTTGCCTTCTTCGTTGTCTGAGAGTTGCATTTGTGGTCTCCTCCGCACCTAATACTTCGACGGGACTAGCGATTGTAATTAGGTCGATAGGCAAGGGTAAGCTCGGCAAAATTTCCCGCAACCGCGGCCGACAGATCGCGCCCCTCACGTCGCCATCGATACGGGGGACTTATCGCGTCGGCACGGGCTGGGGGATCCGCCGACCGCTTATTGGTCGTGCGCTCGAACTCCGCGTATGACCGTCCTGCTCACCGGCGCACACGGCACCGTCGGTACCGCGGTGACTGCGGCCTCGGCGTACGACCACGTCCTGCTCGACCGGGAGCCGGCTCCCGACGAGCTCGGCGACGGGAGCCCCCATCCACATCGCGATCGCGAGACGGTCGTCGCCGACGTGGGCGCGGACGACGCGGTCGGGGATCTCACGGACGCCATGACGGAACGCGGGGTGGCGGCCGTCGTCCACCTCGCTGGCGATCCGACCGTCTCCGCGACGTACGAGAGCGTCGAGCGCAACAACGTCCGCGGGACGCGGAACGTCCTCGAGGCGGCGTCGCGCGCCGGAGTCGGAACCGTCGTCTTCGCCTCCTCGAACCACGTCGTCGGGATGTACGAGACGGAGCACGCGCCCGCGCTGTACGCCCCCGGACAGGGCGAGGAGAGTCCGACCGTCGACCACCGGAGCCCGGTTCGCCCCGATTCGGACTACGGCGCGTCGAAGGCGGCGGGCGAGGCCTGGTGCCGGTTGTACGCCGAACGGGAAGGGATCGGCTGCTACGCCCTCCGGATCGGCTCGGTCAGGGACCCGGCGTTCGACCACCCGTTCGGCGACGCCGAGCGCGCGGTCGCCCGCGGTGACTGCGAGCGCGGCGACGACGACTACGAGAGGGCCGTCGCTCGGATGCGCTGTACGTGGCTCTCGCGGCGCGACTGCGCCGCGCTCGTCGACGCGTGTCTCGACGACGGGACCGACGGGGCAGAGACCGATACGAGTGGGCGGAACCCGAACACCGTCGCTGGCGGCGCATTCGAGGTGTTCTACGGGGTCAGCGATAACCCGAACGGGTGGTTCGACCTCGCCCACGCCCGCGAGCGGGTGGGCTACGAGCCGACCGACTCCGGGAACGCGATGTCCGAGCCACCGATCTAAATCGACGGGAACGCGACGGGGTCCCGGGACCGCTGCCAGTCTCGGCGATCCTCACCCGGCACTTGCCGGGTCACTCGTCGGCGAGCGCGTCCTCGAGCCGCTCGACCAGCGCCTCGTTGCCGACGTAGAGCGGGACGCGGTCGTGAACTCCCTCGGGCTCGATATCGAGGATGTCCGTGTCGCCGTCGGTCGCGGCCCCGCCCGCCCGTTCGACGATGTACGCGATCGGGTTCGCCTCGAAAGAGAGCCGGAGCTTCCCCTCCGGCGCGTCGACGAGCGCGGGATACGCGAAGATCCCCCCGTAGGTGAGCACCTGGTTCACGTCGCCGACCATCGCGCCGCCGTACCGGAGTTTCAGTTCGTCTTCGATCTCTCGCGCGTACGTCGTGAAGTCGTCCGGCCAGTCGGGGACGCGCCCCCCGAACCCGTAGACGACGGGGTCCTCGGGGAGTCGGAGGTCGTCCTCGACGACCGAGCGGGAGACGGCACGGCCGCCGTCTTCCGCGTCGCCCCCGGCGGAGTCCCGCTCGATCACCTCCTCTCGCACGCCCGTCTCGTCGGCGACGATCATCGTCGTGATCGGTCCGTAGAGCACGTATCCGGCGGCGACGAGGTCGCGACCGGTGGCGGGGAGCGGCGCGTCGTAGATACCGACCACCGTCCCCATCGCGTTGTTCGACCGGAGGTTCGAGGAGCCGTCGAGGGGGTCGATCGCGACGGCGTACGCTCCGTCGCCGACCGCGCCGCCGGCGTCGACGGCGGCCTCGCGCTCCTCGCTGACGAAGGAGCCGACGCCGTCGACCGCGGTGAGCGCGTCGCCGAGCAGCTGGTCGGCGTACAGGTCGCCGGCCATGACGCTCTCGCCCGAGGGGTTGTCCGTCCCGCTCTCGACGCGTCGACCCGGGAGCGCGTCGCGGATCGCCGGGGCCGTCTCGGCGACCGCGTCGAAGACCGCTTCGACGATCGGATCCGAGTCGGCCATCAGTCCGCGCTCTCGGCGACTGCCAGCGCCTCTTCCGGGTCGACCTCCTGGAAGATCACGGCTTCGAGCGCGTCGAGGATGCGCTCGGGGTCGTCGCGCTGGAAGACGTTTCGTCCGACTGCGACGCCGGTGGCCCCCGCGTCGATGGCGTTCGAGACGTTCCGCAGGAACTCCTTGTCGTCACGCATCGTCCCGCCGGACATCACGACGTTGGCGGGTCCGGCCATCTCGACGGCGTCGCCCATCGCCTCTGCTGAGCCCGGGTACTTCACCTTCACCACGTCGGCGCCGAGTTCGAGCCCGAGCCGTGCGCCGTAGGAGATAACCTCCGGGCTCCCGTCGTTGCGGAGCCCCTGTCCGCGGGGGTACGACCACATGACGACGCCCATGTCGTGCTCGCGGGCGCCCTCCTGTGCCCTCCGGAACTCCTCGGCCATCTCGATCTCGTGGTTCGACCCGCCGTAGACGGTGAACCCGATCGCGTCCGCGCCCAGCCCGGCCGCGTACTCCGAGGTACAGTTGACCGCGCTGTTCGGTTCACCCATCCAGAGGTTCGAGGTCCCGTTGAGCTTCAACAGGAGATTGACCTCGTCCTCGTACTCGGGGTAGTACGCCTCGGCGAGCCCCTTTTGGACCGCCACCGCGGTGACCGCCTCGTGAGTGGCGAGTTCGAATATCCGCTCGGGGTCCGCAGTCTCGGGATTCGGCTCGAAATCCACCGGGCCGTGCTCGATCCCGTGGTCGTACGCTAAGATTAGCGATTTACCGTCGCGCGAGATGTCGTCGGCAGCGTGAGGAAGCATCAATTCGTACTCCCGTTACATCGATAAAAAATGCTATGGTCGTTTCGGCGGACGTAAAGAAACGAATTCGACGAGTACCGCGCGTTTCGCTCCGTTATACTAGCAATAACACGGTGTAAAGAATTACTACTCAAATAGTTAATTGTCACTCGCTCTCAAAGAAGTATCCCGGCCACTGCACGCCGCTACGGGCAGTCAGTCGTCTCGCTACGGACACTTGGTCGTCTCGGCATTTCCCTTCCCACCCATCCCGAACCCGCAATACTTACCACCCGCGACGCGACAGCGACCTGCATGCGGGAGTTATCCGAAATCGAGGTCGTCGGCGTCGTCGGGGCCGGCACGATGGGCAACGGAATCGCACAGGTCGCCGCGACGGCGGGGTACGACGTCGTGATGCGCGACATCGAGGCGGCGTACGTCGAGCGCGGGCTCGACAGCATCGACGACAGCCTCGACCGACTGGCATCGAAGGGTGCCCTCGACGAGGAGCCGGCGGCCGTCCGCGAGCGGATCGCAGGAACGACCGACCTCGAGGATCTTGCGGCCGCGGACGTGGTCGTCGAGGCCGCCGTCGAGAACATGGACGTGAAACGCGAGATCTTCGCCGATCTCGACGCGGTGACCGACGACGACGTGGTGCTCGCGACGAACACCTCCACGCTGTCGATCACGACCATCGCGAACGCCACCGACCGCGCGAGCGACGTGATCGGCCTCCACTTCATGAACCCCGTGCCGATCATGGACGGCGTCGAGGTCGTCGTCGGGGAGCGAACCGGCCGCGAGGTCGTCGACTTCGCGCACGCCTTCGCCGAGGGCCTCGGCAAGGAGACGTGGGAGGCCGACGACAAGCCCGGATTCGTCACCAACCGCATCCTGATGCCGTGGATCAACGAGGGCGTCCGCGCGTACGACGAGGGCGTCGCCGACAAGGCGGACATCGACCGCGGGATGAAACTCGGGACGAACGTCCCGATGGGGCCCTTAGAGCTCGCTGACCACATCGGGCTCGACGTGGTCCTCGACGCCAGCGAGACGCTGCACGCCGAGCTCGGCGACCGGTACAAACCGGCGTACCTGATAAAGCGTAAGGTCGAGGCCGGTGATCTCGGGAAGAAGACGGGGCGCGGGTTCTACGAGTACGACTGACGCGAAGACGGGTCGACGGCTGAAAGGCGTACAAAGGCAACTCGCGTCGTCGCCGTTTTCACGCCCCGCTCGACTTGCGGTCGTCATCTGCGGTCCAGCGCCGCGCGCCGGGCAAGGCGCCGACGAGTCTCGTCACGTAGCCGAACTTGAAGAGGCCGAACTGCGTGAGGACGCCGAGGGCGAACACCGCGAGGAAGACGGGCGCGGTGACGTCGAACAGCAGCGGCTCGACGGCCGTCTCGGCGGCGGCCGCCTCGAACGTTCCGAGAGTGAGCGACCGCGACGCGAGCGCCGCCCCGATGAACGCGGTCGAGACGACGAGCGTCGTCCGACTCAGCGCGAACCCGAACAGCGCGCCGAGCGCGACACCGCCGAGCGTCGCGCCGACGAGGAGGAGAGTCCCCTCGATTCCGGCCGCGTCGGCCGCGTACAATGGGCCGACGGCGAACCGACCGACGAAGCCGCCGACCACGCCGCCGATGGCGACCACCGCGAACGAGAGCCCGGCGTACGCGAGGAAGCCGCCGATCGCTCCGCCGAACGCGACGCCGATGCCCGTGAGAACCAGTCCGTCGACCGCGATCAGTCCGACGAGGGTCGGCGCGGCGAGGTACCCTGCGCCGGCCCCGATCAGGAGCCCGGTCAGGGTCACGGCGTAGACGGAGACCGCGGCGCCGACGAACGCGAGGAGCAGACCGGCGAGGACCAGTCCGACGCTGAGTGGCGTGAGCATGGGCCGTCTTTTCGCCCGAGAATACATAAATGACCGCGTAATCGACGGGCTGTCACCGCGCCCGCCGCCCCGCCTGTCGGTCGATATGGCGCGTGTAACCGCCGACGGCGAGCCCGAATCCGAGCACGATAAGCGTGAAGCCGACCAGGCGGGAGGGTCCGAGCGTCATCAGCGCGAGCACCGCACCGAAGACGAAGGCGAACACGCCAGCGACCGCGACGCCGACATCGACGAGCGGCGACGGCTGGACGGCCTCGCAGTGCGGACAGATGCGGGCGTCGCTGGGGATCGGCTCCCGACAGTCGACGCAGTGAACGCGATCGCGGGGCACGCTCGACGGTTCGCGGCTCGCGAACTTATAAACTTCAATTGGCGGCGGTCGCGGTCCCGCCCGCCGCCGATTACGCCTCGCGCGTCGGCGGATGTCGGCGGTCGACCCCGCGGAACTCGAACCGCGCGCCCCCGTCCGCCGCGTCGACGGCCTCGACCGTCCACCCGTGGGCGGTGGCGATCTCCCGAACGATCGCCAGCCCGAACCCGGTGTTCCCGTCGACGCCGCTCTGTCCCGGCTCGAACAGGGTGTCTCTGACCGACTCCGAGATCCCCGGCCCGTCGTCGGCGACGTAGAACCCGTCGTCGAGGTCACCGATCGCGATCGTCGCATCTTCGCCCGCGTGTTCCACCGCGTTCCGAGCGAGGTTCTCGAACAGGTTCTGTAACCGGTCGGGGTCCGCGAGCGCCGTCCGGTCGGTCTCGACGTCGAGCGACGCCGAGGCGGTGTCGACCGTCTCCCAACTGTCGGCGGCGACCGACGCGATCTCGACCGGTTCCGGGTCGCCGACGGTCTCGCCCTCCCGGGCCAGCGTGAGCGTGTGTTGGACGATGGACTCGATGCGGTCGAGCGCGTCGACCGCGGCGTCGAGGTGCCCGGTCGCCGCCCCCGCGTCGCGGGCCAGATCGACGCGCCCCTGCGCGACGTTGAGCGGGTTCCGGAGGTCGTGCGAGACGATGCCCGCGAACGAGTCGAGCCGCTCGTTCTGTCGTTCGAGGGCCGCCTCCCGCTCTTTGAACGCCGTGATATCCTCCTGGAATCCGACCCACTCCGTGACGCGGCCGTCGTCGTCGCGGATGGGGGCGACGCTGACGCGGTTCCAGAACTCGGTGCCGTCCTTCCGGTAGTTCAACAGCTCGACGGAGGCCGGATGTTCGGCGTCGACCGCCGCGCGAAGCTGTGCGACGGACTCCTCGTCGGTATCGGGGCCCTGCAGGAATCGACAGTTGACCCCGACCGCCTCGTCGCGTCCGTAGCCGGTCATCTCGACGAACCGGTCGTTGACGTACACCATCGGGTTGTCCGGTCGGTCGGGGTCGGTGATCGTGATGCCCACGGGCGCTTCGTCGAGCGCGCGGGTCTTCGTCTCTAGCTCCTCGCGCTGTTTGTGCTCGCGGGTGACATCGCGAAGGATGCCGACGCTGCCGTCGAAAGACTCCCCCTCGTACGGGAGCGCCGCCATGTGGTCCCGACACGGGATCGGCTCGCCGTCCTTCGGAACGATATCGACGGTGAAATGCTGGACGTCCGGGCCGGTGCTGGAGAGAATCGTTCCGAGCCGATCTTCGCCCTCTTGGACCGCCTCGTCGTCCTTTATGAGCCCCGGCTTGCTCCCGACGATCTCCTCGATATCGTACCCAATCAACTCCGCGAACGGCTGGTTAACGAACTCGAACGTCCCGGTCTCGTCGACGACGTACACCGGATAGCCGAGCGCGTCGATTACGGTCGAGTAACGGTCTGCAATCTCGCGGGTCCGATACTCGTCGACGGCCTGATCGACGCGGTTCGCGAGTCGGCGAAGCTGTTCCGGGCCGCCCTTCTGGAAATACCCGGTGACGCCCGCGTTGAGCGCCTGACTCGCGATCTCCTCGCTCCCCTTGCCCGTGTACAGCACGAAGGGGATTTTCCGGTGGTGCTCGCGGAGCGTCTCGAAGAACGCCAGCCCGTCCATTCGCGGCATGTCGTAGTCGCTGATCACGCAGTCGAACGTCGCCTCATCGAGACGTTCGAGGGCCGACGCCGGATCCGTCACGCTCGTTACCGCCACCGCGTCCAGTTCGCGTTCGAGATACGCCTCCGTGAGGTCGAGCACGGAGGGGTCGTCGTCGACGTGTAACACGTCGATCTGCTCAGGCATGACCGATGCTACTAGCGGGAGGGATAAACGAACATCGGCCCGACTATCGATTCTGGATCCGGAAGGGGCCGCGCACGCCGTTTCACTCTCGCTGCGCGTGGCTGATTCTTAAGCCCGCGGAGCGCTGACGGTCCGACGATGGCGGAGGAGACGCTCCCGGGAACGACCGCAGGCGACGACGGAAGCGACCGCGTCGTCTGCCACGTCGACATGGACTGCTTTTACGCGTCCTGCGAGCGTCTCCGCCGATCCGAGCTCGACGGCGAGCCCGTGGTCGTCGGGATGGGATACGAGGCGGGCGAGACGATCGGTGCGGTCGCGACCGCGAGCTACGAGGCCCGCGCGTTCGGCGTCGAAAGCGCGATGCCGATCTCGGAGGCGTTGGAGCTGCTCCCGCGTCGAGCGGACGCGGACCCCGCCGATCCGAACGCGCCCGACCCCGGGGAAACCGGCCGATATCTCCCCGTCGACCTCGACTTCTACAAGGACGTCGCGAGCGACGTGAAGGCCGTCCTCCGCGACTGCGCCGACACCCTCCGCGAGGTGAGTATCGACGAGGCGTACCTGGACGTCACCGACCGGACCGCGTGGGACGTCGTCGGGGGACGCCGCGCTTCCGCGGGCGACGGGAGAGGAAGCAGCACCGCAGCGAGTGACGCCCCCGCCGCCCCGCCACCGAGCGCCGCGGCCGGTCCCGCCGAGTCCCGAACCCTCGCCGAAGGATACGCCCGACACGTCAAGCAGCGTATCGAACGCGAGGCCGGTGTCCCGGCGAGCGTCGGTGTCGCGCCGAACATGTCGACCGCGAAGGTCGCCAGCGACGCCGATAAGCCCGACGGGCTCGTGGTCGTCCCGCCCGGCTCGGTCGAGTCGTTCCTCGCGCCGCTGCCGACCGCGGAGATCCACGGGATCGGCCCCGTGACGGAGCGGACGCTCGCCGACATGGGGATCGACACTGCCGAGGACCTCGCGGCCGCCGATCCGGACCGGCTGGCGGCGGCGCTGGGCGAGCGGGGACCCGAACTGCACCGGCGCGCCCGTGGCGACGACGACCGAGCGGTGACGCCGACCGGACTCCCCAAGAGCCTCTCGCGGGAGTCGTCGCTGTCGGCGACTGCTGACGGGGAAACGAAACGGGAGACCGTGTGCGCACTGGCCGCCGACGTGGCCCGCCGCGCCCGCGAGCGGGGATGTCTGTACCGCACCATCGGGATCAAGGCGGTCGAGCCCCCCTACGAGGTCAACACCCGCGCGCGGAGCCTCTCCGGGCCCGTCGACGACCCGGAGCTCGTGGAGTCGGTCGCGCTCGACCTCCTCGCGGAGTTCGCGGACGACCGGGTCCGCAAGCTCGGCGTCCGGGTCTCGAACCTCGACTTCGCCGAGAGCGACCAAGCGACCTTGACGGGGTTCGACGACGGGGGAGGCGGCGAGGGAGCCGGATCGCGTTGCGGCGGCCGATCGGTCACAGCGGACGACGGAACTCACGATGGCGCGACGCTCGCGGAGTGGATCGACGGCGACCCGACCGGAGACGAGCCGGAGGTAACCGAGGGGTCCCGTCCACGAACGCCCCGAGAGGGACAGGCGTCGCTGGACGACTGGTCGTGACCGGCGGGCGCTGCGTCAGGGCCGAGACGACGGCCCGGACGGGGCGGCCTTTTTATGTCGCGGAGCGCCCACATCGGCCTATGAACGACCTCTCGTGGGAGACGCTCGGCACCGAGGTTGACTACCGCTGTCCCGGGTTCGACGTGCGACGCGACGAGGTGCGCTTCCCGGACGGCGAGACCGACGGCTTTCACTACGTCGACGAGCCGCCGGCGGTCGTCGTGCTCCCGCTGACGCCCGAGGGCGACGCGGTCGTCATCGACGAGTGGCGGCAGGCGGTGGGTCGAGTTAATCGGGGGCTCCCGGCCGGGACGGTCGAGGAGGCGGACGCCGACGACCTCGAACGCTCGGCGGCCCGCGAGCTCGCCGAGGAGACCGGCTACGAGGCCGACTCCTTCGAGCACCTGACGACCGTCGAGCCGACGAACGGGATGGCGAACGCGGTCCACCACCACTTCCTCGCGCGGGGCTGTGAGCCGACCGCCGAGCGCGATCTGGACCACAACGAGTCGATCGCGGTCGATACCGTTCCCTACGACGACCTCCTCGAAGCCGTCGTCGACGACGGGCTCCGGGACGGGCGAGCGGTGACGGCCGTGCTGTGGTACGAGCTGCTGTATCGGTGACGGCGACCGATACGGCGACCTGCAAAGGCGACGGCCCCGGGGGCGACGGACAAGCCTTTGACCGGCCGGTCCGTACGGCCGGTAATGAGCGATCCCTCCGCGAACGACTCGTCCGACAGAGACACCGACGCCGGCGGCGGTGAGGTATCCACCGCAGTGGACGGCGGCGAGTCGGCCTCCGCGGTCAACGGCGGCGAAACCGCGAGTTCGCCCGGATCGGTCGACGGCGACGGCTCCGCGAACCCGACCGCATCGGCCGATCCCAGCGATTCAACCGCGACGGCGGTCACGACCGATACTGCACCGCCGGACGAGTCGATGGACTCCCCGCTGCGGGCGATCGGCGCGGCGTTCGGCCTCGGCGTTCTGGGAATTCTCGGCCTCCTCGCTATCTCCACGGTCGTCGGCGGTGCCATCTTTATCGTCGCACGGCTCACCGGGCAGCAGCCGTCGCTCGCGGTGTCGTTCGTCGTCCCGTTCGCCGTCAGCCAGATCGTCGCGTTCCTCGGCGTCGGCCTCGGCTACCTGCGATGGCGAGGCCTGAGCCGGAGCGAGATGATCGACTACCTCGGCGTTCGGCGGCCGAGCGCGCTCGAGTTCGTGATCGCCGTCATCGGACCGGTACTGGTCCTCATCACGGCGCTTACCGTCGGGTCGATCGTGTTGTTGTTCGGCACCGAACCGGCCCAGAATCAGGGCGCGGCGATGACGCTGGAGAATCCGACGATCATTCCGATCATGATCGTGGCGATGCTCCTCGTCGTCGGCCCCTGCGAGGAGTTCCTGTTCCGCGGCGTCATCCAGAGCCGAGCGCGAGAGACGTTCTCCGCGGTGCCGGCCATCTTCCTCGCGGCCGCCGTGTTCGCGCCCGCACACATCGTCTCGCTGACGGGTGGCCTGAGCGCGATGCTGGCGACGATCAGCATCCTGTTCGTCCCGAGCCTCCTCTTCGGGGCGGTGTACGAGTACACGGAGAACCTCGTCGTCGTCGCCGTGATGCACGGGCTGTACAACAGCCTCCTGCTGACGATCGGGTACATCGCCATCAGGTTCGGACCGGAGCTCGAAGAAGCAGGACAGGCGGGAGCGGCGCTCCTCGGACTGTAAGCGGGCGGTAGCGTCGGCAGCAGAACGAGAGAGGACGGCGCGGTTCGTTCCTCCACCGACGCACGCGGTTACTTATAAACGAACGAGGCGGTCGGCGTCGCCGGCGCACAGCGCCGGCTGCAAGCGAGAGCTTCGCTCTCGCCCTGCGCCTGCGAGCGGCCGCCGACGGCGGCCGCTCGACAGCTCGCGAGGGAGTTGGTCGCCCGGAGCGGCGCGGAGGGCGGCCAACGAGGCTGAGGAGGCGTGAGGCGCGGTTGCTGTACGGGGCGGGGTGGGACTCAACGGCTGGGGCTGTGGAGTGTTTCCCGCTGATCCGCCGTCAATGGCGGTTTATACAGAACTGACCGACACACCGGTAGCTAACAAGTATAGGCGGACTGAGGGGAGTAAGCCCCCTTCGGTTCATCCCGACATTCGGCTAAGCGTCCGCGCCGTGGCCGGACTACCTTATGGCGCGGACTTGCACCGGCGAGGATTCGCCGTTCCATCCGTTCCCACCCGTCTGTAACGTGGCAAAGCCACGCCAACGTGGCGAAACCACGCGCCCTCGTCGGGTTAACTCCCTTCCCTTGCGGGTCGGTTCGCTCGTTCGCGGGCGACCCCGCGAACGCCGCCGGTCGCCGAAGCGACCGAACGCGACTCACAGGTCGGGGTGGGGGGTATCGTTGCTGTTCCAGAGCCAGCCGTCTCCGACTCCGGGCGTGTGCCCGGTCGCCTGTCCGGCCGGTGGGGGGACTTTCCTCATGCCAGAGGCACGGGAGTCGGGCTCCCTCTGTCCAGTTATCAGTTTCCCGTCGCCGCCGATAAGCGATTCGGTCGGTAACGTCGTTCCAATCGGGGTATGACTCGACGACTCGATCGCTCAACCGACGGCCTACGTCCCCGCCGAGACCGGTCGCGATCGACGGTGTCACAAGGGAAGCGTTCAAGTCGTCAGCAACGTAAGGGACTATCATGTCCGAGGCTCAGACCGTTCAGCTGTCGTACGACGACGGTGCACGAGCGGTCGAACTCGCGCGGGAGGCGGTCGAGTCGTTCGTCCGACACGGACAACGTGAACAACCGGGAAGCATGCGCGAGGCGTTCTACGCCCGCACGGGTGCATTCGTCCGGCTCGAATCCACCCGTGGCCGCGGACGCCTCCGCGGCTGTGCCGGCGCGTGGGACACCTCCGATCAGCTCGGCCACGCGATCGTCGAGGCAGCCATCAAGGCCGCCTCGGGCGATTCCTGCGGCTCCGAGGTCGAACCGAAGGAACTCGACAACATCACGGTCTCCGTGTTCGTCGTCTCGAACACGGTGCTCACCAACGACCCCCTCGCTGACCTCGAAATCGGCACCCACGGCGTCGCCGTCGACGGCGGTAACTCCCACGGATGGCTGTACCCGACAGTCCCCGTCGAGAACGGCTGGTCCGGCGCCGAGTTCCTCTCGCGCGCCTGCCGTAAGGCGAAGCTCTCCCCGAACGCGTGGGACGACGGCGAGACGATGGTGACGCTCATCGAGGGACAGGTGTTCCGAGAGCGCGCCGACGGCGGCGCGGTCGAAGAGCTGTAGTCGCCGCCCGAAGCGGTCCGGTTCGGATCCGATCGATCCTGCGAAGCGATCCACTCAGTTCGTTCTCCTTTCTCAGTTACTCCGTCCGTACTCCACCGCTTCCGCGTCCGCGAGCGTCCGCTCCGTCGCCGCGTCGAGGTCGAACGCCGACTCGTTCACGACCTCCCCGTCACGGATCACCGGCTCCATGAGCGGCTCGGCCCCCGCTGGTCCCGACCGTTCGGCGAGCCCGACCGCGTGCGCCCCGTCAGCGGTGCGATACACGGCCTTCGCGCCGGAGAGCTTGCCGCGCTTGGCCGCCGGATCGCCGTCGACGGCGACGATGTCGAGCGCGAAGTCGACCGGCTCGGCGTTCGAGACGTAGCCGCCGACGCCGAACCCGTCGACGACGTCGCGAAGCTCGCGGAGGTCCGCGGGTCCGAGCCCGCCGGAGACGTACACGTCGATATCCGGGTGACCGCGCGCGTCGAGCTCCCACTGAACCTCGCGGATGATGTGACGGAAGTCTCCCCGGCGCGACCCCGTGGTGTCGAGTCGGACACCGTCCAGACGATCACCGAGCGTCTCGACGGCGCGGAGCACCTCGTCGACCTCGTCGCTATAGGTGTCACAGAGGGCGATCCGCGGGACCGACTCGTCGACGCCCTCGTCGAAGGCGCGCCACGCCGCCTCCTGTTCGCCGCGCCCGAAGCAGATGGCGAGCGCGTGCGGCATCGTCCCCGACGCTTCCCGACCGATCAGGTCCCCGGCGGCGACGTGCGAGAACCCGTCGAAGCCAGCGACCAGCGCCGAGCGCTCGACCGTCGCGGTCATCGCGGGATGGACGTGTCGAGCGCCGAACGAGAGCATCTGCGACTCCGGGGCGGCGACCCGGCAGTCGAGCGCGGCGGTCGCGATCCCCGAGGCGTGCGAGAGGAATCCCAGAAGCGACGTCTCGGCGCGCGCAAAGGACAGGTACGATCCCTCGATCCGCATCACCGGACCGCCGTCGAACAGCCGACCCTCGGGGATCGCGTGGACGTCGATCGGGCTCCCTTCCAGTAGAGCGACGGCATCTTTCAAGCCAGCGAATGTCTCAAACTCGCCGTCGGGAAACTGGTCTGCGGTCACCTCGGCGACGACGTGGGGGTTCTTTCCGGCCGTCTCCAGGGCCGTCTCGGTCCGCTCGAAGTACGCGTCGGTCGCTCGGCCGTCGCGGATCGCGGCCGCGTCGACGATGTCGAACTCGGTCATACACCGGATACGCCCGCCGGGGAGGAAAAGCCAACCGGGTCCACCGGCGTGGTGGTGACCGGACGCGACCGCCGCGAGTCGCTCGCCGAGTCAGGGCCGCGAGCGCCGAGCGAGCAGCGCGGCTCCCAAGAGCAGGGCCACGAGCGCGGCGAGCGGGCCGAACCCGGGCGCTGCGCCGGAGGTACTCCCGTCCCCGGTGGCGTCGTCGCCGTCCGTCGCGTCGTCGGACTCTTCCCCCGAAACGTCGGTGCTGACGCCCTCGTCGTCTGATTCGTCGGTCGTGTCCGCGGTGTCGTCGTCGGTCGTGTCCGCGGTGTCGTCGTCGGACGCCGGAACCGAGAGGTCGCTGCCAGGACGGAGTTCGAGCACGCCCTCGGGCTCGGGGGCGTGGGCGATCGTCACGGTCGTGTCGCCGCGCTCGATGCCATACGCCCCGCGGAAGTCGCCGTCGTCGACCGCGTATACCTCGCCGGGCTCGTAGGGAACGTCGCCGTGCGCGGTCAGCATCCGCAGGTACGCCTCGTGGAACTGAGCTGCGTCTTCGGGGGTCTGCCACTCGGTCACCCAGACGTAGCCGTCGCGGTCACCGTCCGTGTCCTCGTCCCCGTTCCCGTCGCGGTACGGGTACAGCTCGTCACCGGCCCACCCGTCGGTCGTCTCGTGGGCGTAGTTGTAGTTCGCGCGAGTCCGTAGCTCCTCTTCGGGCTGCGTGTGGATCCGGACGTTGTCCGCGACGGTCCCGGACGGGTCGAGCACCGCGTGGTCGTACTCGAAGCTCTGGTACCAGAACATGACGAACATCGACGCCTCACCGGCCGTCTCAGCGCCGTCGACGCCCTGGTCGGGAGACAGCTCCCAGCCGCCGGTCGCCGCGTCGTCGAAGTCGATCTCGCCGGTCTCGTAATCGGGCTCGCGATGGATCACCTCCGAGGTCGACGTCGGGGGCTCTTCCATCGCCGCGTCGACGGCCTCCCACCCGTCTTCCTCGACGAGCTCCGTCACGTAGAGCGCGCCGCCGGAGTAGGGCTGTAACACGGTCTGGAGGATGCCGAAATTGAACGCGTCGGGAGTGTCGCCGCCGCCGCTGGTCCCGTCGGGCTCGTCAAGACAGACCCAGTCGTCCGCACAGCGGGCGTCGTACACCTCCTCGATATACACGACTTCGCCTTCGACGATTCCGTCGACCGCGAGATCACCGTCCTGGGTGACCCCGCGGAACCGCGCGTCAGAGAGGTCCTCGTACTGGTCTTGCATCGCGTGACCGAGCTCGTGAGCGAGGGTTAGCTCACTCACTTGGAGCCGTTCGCCTTCGGCAACGACGAGGACGATCCGTTCGTCCGCCGGCGAGTAGAACCCGGTGACTGCGCCGCCGAACACCGCGTCGATGGCATCGGCCGAAGTCTCGTCCTCGCCGACGACGAACAGCGCCTTCCACACCTGGTCGTTCCAGCGCTGGAACTCGGTGTCGTTTTCGGTGCGACCGGTCGTGTCGTTGGCGAACTCCTCGCGCGTGACGGTCTCGACCGGCACCGCCTCGCGGAACGGTCGCTCGCGGATGTGCTCGACGCGCGCCATCGAGAGCTCGGTGAGCCGCACCAGCTCGTCGTCCGTCAGCCCGTCGCTCTGGTTGAATCCGGGCTCCTCCGTGTAGTGCGTCCCGTTCCAACAACCGACCAGCTCGGTGTCACCCCCGACCTCGCACTCGGCAGCGGTGACGCTCGCCGGGGAGTCCCCGAGAGAGCCGAGCGCGTCCGAGCCGTCTACGGTGGAGGCGGCCGCAGGCGCAGCGACCGCAGGCGTCGCGGCTGCGGCTCCGCCCGCGACGAGCAGGAGGGCGAGCGTGGCAATCACGAGCGGGAGGGTGGGAACCCGTCGCATAGCACCGATTACGGCCGACCCGGTAAGTAGTTTGTCGGTGTTACAACGCCGTGTCGGACCGCCGCGTTGCTCGCGGATAGAACTCCGCGAGTGGGCACCGGACCCGCCCGATTCGGCTTCGGATTTTTCCCGTCGGGCGTCCAACGAGTACCTATGCCGTACGATCCGAGCGAGACGGCGGTGATCGTCGTGGACATGCAAAACGGGTTCTGTCATCCCGACGGGAGCCTCTACGCCGAGCCGAGCGAGGCGGCGGTTGAGCCGGTCGGGGCGCTCGTCGCAGCGGCGCGCGACGCTGGGGCGGACATCGTGTACACCCGCGACGTCCATCCGCCGGAGCAGTTCGACGACACGCACTACTACGACGAGTTCGACCGGTGGGGTGAACACGTCGTCGAGGGGTCGTGGGACGCCGAACTCGTCGATGACCTCGACGTGCGCGACGGGGACCGCGTCGTCGAGAAGCACACCTACGACGCGTTCTACCAGACGGAGTTGGAGGGGTACCTGGACGCGCACGGGATCCGCGATCTGCTGATCTGCGGAACCCTCGCGAACGTCTGCGTGCTCCACACCGCCGGCAGCGCCGGGCTCCGCGACTACCGGCCGGTCGTCGTCGAGGACGCGCTCGGGTACATCACGGCGGACCATCGCGAGTACGCCGTCGACCACGCGGACTGGCTGTTCGGGGAGACGACGACCCGCGAATCTGTGGCGTTCGACGGGTAGCGACGTCGAGACGCCACCGCAGCGATACGGCGAGTCGGCGGCGATTATCAACCGCGTCAATCGGCGTGCAACCCTTTTTATTCGTGAGCGGAACGGTCGCGTATGGAACTCTCCCGACGCGGCGTGCTGGGCGGGCTCGGAGTCGCGTGTGCGGTCGGAGCCGTCGGGTTCGCCGGAGCGGTATCGGTCGGTGACGACGAGACCGACGGAAACAGCGACGGCGGCGGAGACGCCACCGGGGACGGAAATACCGGAGCCGGCGTCAGTCCCTCGGTCGCGGTCGATCCGGACGCCCCGTTCGAAGCGCGGCTTCTCAGCGACGGCGCGGAGGACGCGGAGGACGCGGACGATGGACGGATCCTGTTCGACGCCGACGGACTGGCCCGCGTGCAGGGCGTCGTGTCCGAGGCCGACGAGCACCTGGTGTATGTTGCGCTCGGTACTGCAGGGATCGAGGCGTTCCAGGAGCGACTCGCCGACGCCGGTGCGCTCGACGCGCCGGACCGATTCGCCGTCTCGATGACGCTGGACGGGGCGGAAGTCAGACGGGTCGACCTCGATCGGCCGACCGCTGACGCGCTCACCGACGAGGAGTGGGGCGGCGTGTTGACGCTACCGTTCACCGGGGAGCCGGTCGCCGCGGACGTCTACGAGTCGCTGGCGGCTGCTGAATCCTGACTGGTCAGGTACCGTGCAATCTGGAAGCCCGCAAGGTAGACGCGAGAGGCGATTCGCAAGATAGACGCGAGAGGGGGGCTTATGTCGGAGGAATCCATCAGTCGCGGCATGAACGACGGCGAGGAGACGACGGAGGACCGCTCGGGCTCGATTCGGGGAGGGCGCCCCTGTCCGCGCTGTGAAACGCCCATGTACCACAGGCACTGCAAGTACGTCTGCCCGGCGCACGGCGTCGTCTACGACTGCAGTGACACGTTCTACTGACCGTTTCCCGGACGAGTCGCTCACCGGAAACGTCAGACGCCAGTGATGGGATCCGCGCAGAGGCCGAAAGCGCGAAAACCGGGAATAAGCCGTGAAAAGCGTCTTTTCATCGCCTTCCAATTGTTGTTTGTTGAGAGAAATAAATGCACCGCCGAGTGAAACTAACAAGGGATGTGCGAACTGTTATGTTCTTGGAACTCGATTTTCCGGGTATGATGGGCGACCCGCTCGCAACCCTCCTTGCCGACCCGACGAGGTCAGCATGGTAGAGCAGACACAGGTTGCCCGGAGCAAGCGGATCCAGCGCCGTACCGGGAAAACCTTCCACGTAGCCACCCGGCTGCTCCCGAAACGGATCCGCCACCCGACGTACGTGCTGTACGGCTTCTTCCGGATCGCCGACGAGGTCGTCGACGCCGAAGAGACCGCACCGCCGGACGAACAGCGGGCCGAGTTGGACCGGCTTCGACGGGCCGCACTCGGCGAGGAGTCGACCGACGATCCGGTGTTGGACGCGTTCAGCGCGGTCCGAGAGGAGCACGGCATCCCCGACGAGGACGTGCACGCGTTCGTCGACGCGATGGCGAGCGACATCGGCACCGACCGGTACGAGACGTACGACCAGCTGGAGACGTACATGGACGGCTCGGCGGCCGCGGTCGGCCGGATGATGACCGCGATAATGAACCTCGACGCGGAGGCGGAAGCCGCGGCGCTGCCCCACGCGACCAAGCTCGGCGAGGCGTTCCAGATGACGAACTTCCTTCGGGACGTGCGCGAAGACGTCGTCGAGCGTGATCGTATCTACCTCCCGCTGGAGACGCTCCGGCGACACGACGTGAGCGAAGGACAGATCCTCGAGTTGGAGTTCGACGCGAACGTCGCGGCCGCGATCCGCGAGGAACTCGCCCGGACGGAGCGGCTCTACGAGGAGGGCGTCGCCGGGATCAAGTATCTCCCCGAGGACTGTCAGCTCGCGGTGTTGCTGGCGGCGGTGCTGTACGCGGACCACCACCGACTTATCAGGGACCTCGGATACGACACGGTCTCCACGACCCCCGAGCTGTCGTTCACCCGCAAAATTTCGCTGCTCGTCCGGACCCGATGGAAGTGGCAGTGGAACAACGACCCGGAAGCGGTGTTCCACGAGATGTGTCACGGCTTCGACGGCAGCCGCGAACACCGCGAACACGGGCCCCACGGACCGGGCGTCGTCCACTCCGACTGAAGGTGGTGGACTCACGGCGATGAACGGAGCACGGTTCGAATGAACCGATCTCGCTTCGTCGGGCTCGCGCTGCTCGCGTTCGGTCTCGTCTTCGCCTCGTTCGTCGTCCGAGGCACGACGCGGCTCGTCGCGCCCTACGAGCTCGCCGTGGCGCTGTCCGCGCCGATCCTCTTCGCCGCCGCCGGACTCCTGGCCGCGCTCGTCGTGCTCGCGACGCTCGACGTCACCGGTGTTCGTCCGCTGGAGTGACCGAGGAGCGCGAGTGGCGACGGGAGCGGCAGCGCCCGGTGAGAGCCGTGCCCGAAGTCGGAACGCCCTTTTGACCGCGGCGCGGAGACCAGGTATGGACGTACGAACCGTCGCCGACCTCGCGCCCGCCGAGCGTCTCGCCTTCTTCGAGCGCGACGCCGGCGTCGACGCGGTCCGCGACGACGTGACGGAGATCGTCGACCGAGTGCGCACGGAGGGCGACGTCGCCCTCCGGGAGTTCTCCGAGAAGTTCGACGACGTGAGCGTCGGCAACATCGACATCACGGACGACGCCGAGCGCGCCCACGCCGAACTGGCAGACGCGGACGACCCGGTGCTCGACGCGGTCCAAGAGGCCGCCGCCAACATCCGGGCGTTCCACGAGCGCCAGCGACCCGAGGACTGGCGGGACGACTTCGACGGGCGGGAGCTGGGACGCCGGTTCCGGCCGATCGACCGCGCGGGCGTCTACGTGCCCGGCGGCGCCGCGGCGTACCCGTCCAGCGCGCTGATGGGCGTGATCCCCGCGACCGTGGCGGACGTCGACCACGTCTCGGTCGCGACCCCGCCTGCCGATGAGCTGAATCCGGTCACGCTCGCCGCGATCCGCGAGGCGGGCGCGGACGCGGTGTACCAAGTCGGCGGCGCGCAGGCCATCGCCGCGCTCGCGTACGGGACGGAGACGGTGACGCGCGCCCAGAAGGTCGTCGGCCCGGGCAACAAGTGGGTGACCGCCGCGAAGGCGATCGTGCAGGGCGACGTGGAGATCGACTTCCTCGCCGGACCGAGCGAGGTCCTCGTCCTCGCCGACGACACTGCCGACCCCGCGCTCGTCGCGAGCGAACTCGTCGCGCAGGCCGAACACGACCCGAACGCCTCCGTCGTCGCCGTCACGGACGACGCCGAGCTGGCGGAGGCGGTCGCCGCCGCCGTCGACGAGCAGGCGGCCGAACGCGACCGCGAGGAGACGATTCGGGCGGCGCTCGACAACGACGCGTCGGGCGTGCTCCACGCCCGGTCGATGCCCGAGGCGGTGTTGTTCACCGAGGAGTACGCGGCCGAACACCTCTCGATCATGGCCGACGACGACGAGGCGCTGCTCGACCGGATTTCGAACGCCGGATCCGTGTTCCTCGGTCCGCACTCGCCCGTGGCCGCGGGCGATTACGCGACCGGGACGAACCACGTCCTGCCGACGAACGGCGGCGCGAAGCGGTACGGCGGACTCTCGGTCGACACGTTCCTCCGGTCCTCGACGGTCCAACGGCTCGATCGCGACGCGCTCGCCGACCTCTCCGACACGATTACGACGCTCGCGGAGGCCGAGGGGCTAGAGGCGCACGCCGAGAGCGTCCGTAAGCGATTCGAATAGCGTCGGACCCGGTTGATCGCGTCCGCCGGAGACGGAGCGTCTTTTCGCGCGTTCCGTCCGATCCCCTCGATCCCCCTCGATCTGATACTGATACCTTCTTGTTAGCACGATGCAATTCCAGCAACAGGAGTTTCCCGAGTATCACGCAACAGCGGTACGTAGCGGTGTCTGAGCGATTCAGAGAAATAATCTGTATTTAAGCGAGTTCCGTGTTACTTGTACTACCTGAGTTAATTGTGTGTATCTGCGTGTATGTGTGTCTATGCGTATGTGTGTATTTGTGTACGTACAATACAACATTGTCGTCGGTCCGAGCGCTCGCGGCTGCGATTCACTCCCGATCGAGGAGCGACCGACGACCGCGAACGACGAGTATCACGCCGATATGACGATCCGAACCACCGCCGACGCCCTCGGCCGACTGTCCGATCACGTGACGGCCGGTCTCGTGAGCAACGACTACGACCCGACCGTCGGAATCGCGAGCCTTCGCGACCTGCTCCCGATAGTCGCCGAACGGTAGCGCGGCCGCGCTCGACCGGTTCTCGTCGCTACCGCGCCGTCGGCGTTCACGACCCGTCGTCGGGCGCACCGCCACAGCGCCGACACCGCGTCGCCCCCGTAACGGTCCTCGTTCCGCAGTCCGAGCAGCGCCGACGGTCGAGACCGGCCGTCGCCGACGCGAGCACGTCCGCCGGGGCGGGTCGGGGCTCCTCGACCGCGCCGCGGCTCGCGAGTCGGTCGATCAGCGCGTCGTCTCGGAGCCACGCGAGGAAGCGCCAGAGCCCGAGGTACAGGACCGTCGGCCCGCCGATCGCGACGGCGGCGACCGCGAGCCGAAAGGCGAGCTCGGCCGTGCCATCGACACCCATACGATCGGCTCGCGTCGGACCGGATTGTAGCTGTCGGCGGTCGCCGGAGCGCGGCGAATAGGCGAGTCGGTCCGCCGCGGTCCCGGGTTCAGGGACGGTCCGCGAAGACGACCGCGTCGCAGTCCGCGCAGGCGCGAACGGGCCGTTCGGGGTCGCCGCTGACGCCCCCGGGGCCGCCACAGCAGTTCCGGAGGGTCGTCTCTCGAACCGGGCCGTCACACGCCGGGCAGGCGTCGAGGAACGCGCGGAGCGGTCGGGCGGCCCCCCTGGCGACCGCGTCGTCGACGCCCCGCTCGCGGAGGGCCTCCGCGAAGGCGGTCTCGGCGAGCGCGATCGACCGACTCAGCCACGTGTCGCGGCCGCCGGCCAGCAGTATGCGACCGTCGTGGACCTCGCCCTCGACGTTCTGGCCCGCGAGCGCGGCGGCTCGGTCGGCGAGGGCCTCGTTCGACTCTCGACGCAGCGCTTCGATGCGGTCGTACACCGCCGCGCGGAACGACTCGTCGAGGACGAGTTGCTCCCCGTCGTCGGCGAGCGCGCCGGCGTCGACGAGGGTACGCATCACGGTCTCGGGATCGACCGGTCCGTCGTCACCTGCGGAGCCGTCCGGACCGCTCTCGGGAGCGATCCCCGCGTCGGCGCCGGGGGGGTCGGGAGGGACCGCCGTTCTCCCGGCTGCGTCGGCGTTTCCCGCGAGCGAGCCGGAACCGAGGTCATCGGGACGATCGGGTCCGATATCGATCGGGAGCGGTCCGACGATCCGCGGGGCGAACCGAGGCGTCCCCGGAACGACGTAGCCGCGGAGCCATATCGCGCCGGCACCGAGGAGACCGGCGAGGAGGCCGAGCGAGCGCCGGCGGCGCGAGAGCAAGCCGACGACGACCGCGACGCCGATCGCGTTGACGATCGTACACGGGAGACAGCGGTTCTCTCCGGTGTGTTCGGGGCTGGAGAGCGCGGTTCGGAGGCGATGCAGGACGGGCGTGGACGTGGAGTCGGTCGTCATAGTTTGGCGGCGGGGTGTTGGAGCGGCTCACCGTGAACGAGGCGGTACACGCGAGGGAACGCCGCGAATCCGAGCGGCTGGACGACGCCGCCGAGGACCGTGACCCACAGCGTCCCCGCGGCGACGGCCGCGGCTCCGACTCCCGCGGAAGCGAGGAGGAAGAGGCCGCTGAAGTATCCCACTCGGAGCGGCATCGTCGCCAACTCGCCGCGGCGGGGCCACTGGCCGACGTCGATCGACTTCCCGCGGAAGACCGCGAGCGAGACGCTGCCTGTGGTGAGCGCCAGGAGTCCGGCGATCGGGATCGCGTCGGGATACTCGGTCTGGAGCACGAGCACGGCGGCGAACGCGGGCGACGACAGCGCCGCGAGCTCCGCGCCGCCGTAGAAGATCCGTTCCAGCCACTCCAGTATCCCCCTCTGAATTCGCTTCGCCGCGGTCCCGGTGCCACCCATAGTCGTCGTCACCTCTATGCCGGGGCCTGAAAGCCGTTCCGCCCGCGACGCGCTGGCGGTTCCGCCTCCCCGATTCGGGGGCGTTCCGGGCGTACTATCACGAACGTTGACCATTAGCATCAATAGTTATATACGAGTGTATTTTGTAACAACGGCTGTAATGGTCGACAGAGAACCTGATCACGACAGCGGTCGCGTGGGGGTATCACGGCGGCGATTCCTCGAAACAACCGGAGCTGCGGGTGCAGCGGTCGGTCTGGCTGGCTGTGCCGGCGGAGACGGCGACGGCGACGGGCCGATCCAGATCACGATGGACGGCGAGTGGACCGGCTTCGAGGACTCGGTGTACGACGCCTTGTACGAGGCCGGTCTCGACGAGTCGATCGAAGTCGAGATCCTGCCGGGCGACTTCGAGACGGGCGCGCGGCGGTCGGACTTCACGTCGGCGCTCGACTCGGGCCGGTCGAGCCCGGACATCTTCATGATGGACTCCGGGTGGACGATCCCGTTCATCGCTCGCGAGCAGCTCGTCAACCTCAGCGACGAGCTCTCCTCGGAGAAGCTTAGCTACATCCAGGACAACTACCTCGAAAGCGCCGTGAGCACGGCGAGCGACCCGGAGACGGGAGACCTCTACGGCGTCCCGCTGTTCCCGGACTACCCGGTGATGCACTACCGGAAGGACCTCGTCGAGGAGGCCGGTTACGACCCCGAGGGCGAGAACTGGGCGACCGAGCCGATGAGCTGGCAGGAGTTCGCCGAGATGGCCGCCGACGTGTGGGACGACAACGGCGGCCCGGACGGCGACTTCGATTACGCGTTCACCACGCAGGGCGACAACTACGAGGGGCTCGCCTGCTGTACGTTCAACGAGACGATGACCTCGTTCGGCGGCGCGTACTTCGGCGATCACGAGAACCTCTTCGGTCCGATCGGTGACCGACCGATCACCGTCGACGAGGAACCCGTTCACGACACGATCCGCATGATGCGGTCGTTCATGGAGGGGCCGGACGCGGAGTACGCGCATCCGGACTTCCCGCAGATATCGACGACCGACCTCATCGAGTTCACCGAGGAGCCGTCCCGTGAACCGTTCACCTCCGGAAACGCGATCTTCCACCGGAACTGGCCGTACGCGATCCCGATCAACTTCGACTCCGACGCCTTCGACGCCGAGGACTACGGCGTCATGCCGCTGCCGTACGGCGTCGAAGAGGGCGCCGGGACGTACGACGGCACTGGCGGCACGTCCGCGGCGCTGGGCGGCTGGCACCTCACGGTTAACCCGAACTCCGAGCGGATCGACGACGCGGTCCAGGTGCTGGAGGCGTTCGCCAGCGAGAACGTGATGGTCAACAACTTCGCCGAAGGGGGGTACATCCCGCCGAACCCGTCCGTCACCGAGTCGGTCAACCCCGAGGACGTCGGCGATCTCGGCGCCTTCCTCGACACGCTCGCCGTCGCCGGCGAGAACACGGTCCCGCGGCCGGTCACGATCGCGTGGCCCGACCAGTCGCCACAGATCGCCTCCGAGTTATCGGCCGCGTATCAGGCCGAGAAGTCGCCCGAGGAGGCGATGGCCGACCTCGAGGGAGAGCTCGAATCGATCGAATCGGAGCTGGCATAACGCGAGGAGACGAGAATGTCCACCGACACGCGGGCGGACGACAGCGGGTTTGGGCTCACCAGCCCGCTCAACTGGCTGGAGACGCAGAGCGAGGAGGTGTACGCGTACGTCCTGTTAGCCCCGGCGTTCCTGCTGCTCGCGGTCGTCGCGTTCTACCCGCTGATAGAGACGTTCCGGTTCTCGCTGCTCGCCAACGAGCTCGCGGCCGCCGACCCGTTCGGCGAGTTCGTCGGCCTCGATAATTACGTCGCGCTGTTGACCGGGAACACGCCGTTCACACAGCAGTTCATTTCGGTGTCGCTAGCGGAGGGATTCCCGTTCGTTCAGTTCGACGCGCCGTTCCTCCAGCAGGCGATCTTCGTCACGCTGGCGTTCGCGATCATCAGCGTGCTGTTCGAGACGACGATCGGGTTCGGGCAAGCGCTCGTGCTCGACAAGGACTTCTACGGTCGCCGGTGGGTCCGCGTGTCGATCATCATCCCGTGGGCCATCCCGATCGTCATCCAGGGAATGATCTTCTTCCTGATGTTCAACCCGACCATCGGGTTCGGGACCGACTTCATGCAGTGGCTCGGCGTGTTCGGGAGCAACCCGCTGTCGAGCAGCACGGACGCGTTCTTGATCGTGCTCGTCGCCGACATCTGGAAGACGACCGCGTTCATGGCGCTGCTGATCTTGGCGGGACTCCAGAGCATCGACCGCGGGCTCTACGACGTCGCGAAGGTGTCCGGCGCCTCGCCGTGGCAGCGATTCAAGTACATCACGCTGCCGCTCGTCGCCCCCGCCCTGCTCGTCGCGATGTTGTTCCGGACGATGGACGCGATGCGCATCTACGGGCTCATCGACGCGACGGCGGGCTGTGAGACGGTGCCGTCGCTCACGTGTCTGGTCATCATCTCGCTGCAGAGCAGCCGACGCTGGGCGACCGCCTCCGCGGTGGCGTTCCTGACGGCCGTCGTCATCAGCGCGTTCGTCGTGCTGTACCTGCTCGCGCTGCGCAACAGCGACGGAGGTGTCGCATGAGCGACCGCCGAGTCGACGGGTCGGAGTCTGCCGTGGCCCCCGATGGCGGCGTCGCTGAGGACTCGACAATCGAACAGCCGGCCCTCGATCCGACGGCTGACGAGCCGGAGCTCGACCGCGGCCTCATCGAAGCGTGGGCCGCGAAGATGATCTCGAATCCGGATCGGGCGTACCGCGCGACGTTCTACGTGGCGACGATATTCTTCCTCGTCACGACGCTGTTCCCGTTCTACTGGCTGTTCATGGTCGCGCTGACACCGAGGGGGAGCCTCTCCGACGTCGGCGTGCTCACGCCCGGCGGGTTCAACCCGGCGGCGTTCATCGAGATCTTCCAGACGCTACCGTTCCACCGGTACGTGTTCAACAGCTTCCTGATCGCGACGATCGCGACGGTGGCGGTGCTGCTCGTCGGGAGCCTCGCCGGGTACGTGTTCGGCCGGCTGCGGTTCCGGGGACGCAACGCGATGCTCCTGTTGGTGCTCGTGACGTCCTTCTTCCCGCCGGCGGCCTTTTTCATTCCGCTGAACCGGCTGTTCAACCGGAACGTCGACGCGCTCAGGCCGCTGATCTCCGACGGATCGCTGTACAACACCCCGTACGCGATCTTCATCCCGCTGTCGGCGATCTTCTTACCCCTCTCCATCTTCATCCTGATGACGTTCTACTCGCAGATCCCCGACGGGCTGGAGGACGCGGCCCGCGTCGAGGGAACGACGCGACTCGGGGCGCTGTTCCGCGTCATCGTGCCGCTGTCAGCCCCGGGCGTCGCGACCGCCGGGGTGTTGACGTTCATCTCGGTGTACAACGAGTACTTCTTCAGCTCGCTGATGACCGACGGACGACCGGGGAGCTGGGCACCGATGCTGGAAGGTATCCTACGGTTCCAGGGCGAGTTCGAAGTGCTGTTCAACCTCATGGCGGCCGCCAGCATCGTCGCGGTGTTGCCGGTCGCGATACTCGTCATCGTCGCACAGGAGAAGATCGTGAGCGGACTCACCTCGGGAGCGGTCAAGGAGTAACCATGGCATCAGTCACACTAGACGGAATTACGAAACGGTACGAGGACGTAACGGCAGTCGACAACATGAACCTGGAGATCAACGACGGCGAGTTCGTCACCTTCGTCGGGCCCTCCGGGTGCGGTAAGTCGACCACGATGGAGACGATCGCCGGGCTCACGCTTCCCACCGAGGGAACCATCGATATCGGTGGCCGCGACGTGACGAACCTCCCGCCGAAAGACCGGGGGATCTCCATGGTGTTCCAGAACATCGCGCTGTTCCCCCATATGGACGTGTACGACAACATCTCCTTCGGGCTCCGGCTCCGAAAGTACGACCAGGAGGAGGTCGATCGGCGCGTCGAGGAGGCGGCCGACATCGTCCAGCTAGAGGGGATGATGGAACGGATGCCGAAAGAGATGTCCGGCGGACAGCGGCAGCGCGTCGCCATCGCGCGGGCGATCGTCCGGAAACCGGACGCGTTCCTGATGGACGAGCCGCTGGCGAACCTGGACGCCGAGCTGAAAGTCCACATGCGGACGCAGCTCCAGCGGCTTCACCGCGAACTCGATACGACGATCATCTACGTCACGCACGACCAGGCGCAGGCGATGACGATGTCCGACCGCATCGCCGTCATCAACAGCGGCGTGCTCCAGCAGGTGGCGCCGCCGCTCGAGTGTTACAACGAGCCGGCGAACCGGTTCGTCGCTGGCTTCATCGGCTCACCGGCGATGAACTTCCTCGAAGGCGAGGTCGTGGACGACGGGGTCGAATCGAAGTACACGAACTTCGATTTCGATCCCGCGACGCAGGGGGTCCAAACCGGTCAGGACATCACGGTGGGAGTTCGCCCCGAGGACGTCTATTTGCAGCGCGACGCCGAGAAGGCCGCGGCGCCGACGAAGGCGTTCGACGCGGTCGTCGACGTCATCGAACCGATGGGAAGCGAGCTGTTCGTCTACCTGCTGTTCGACCGCGACGTCGAGGCGAGCGCCGAGGGGCGCGGTGAGGGGCAGCTCCTGATCAACCTCACGCCGGACACGCAGATCTCCGAAGGCGACGACATCAGCGTCGTGATGGATCGCGACAAGACGCATCTGTTCGACCGGGCGAGCGGCGACGCGATCACCCACTCGCTGGAGTAGGACGCAGTCGTCCTCTCAAGCGGAGGCGTGACGCGACCGCACCGCAGGTCCTTTTCAACCGTTTTTTGACCGGCACACTATGACGAGCGTCGTTATGAAGCCATCTCGGAGCGACGGAGCGCGGCGTTCAGCATAATACAAGGTGGAGCCTCCGCCCTCAACGAAGCGAACGGCGAAGCCGTGAGCGAGTAGGGTGGGGTAGTTTACTCGATGCTCTCGACCGTGATCCGCTGTGCCTCGACCGCTTCGACCATCGCGCCCCAGCCGCCGACCTCGACGGGACCGTCGTCAGTTTCGATGATGAGAGTGACCCGACCGCCGTAGCTCGCGACGGTCTCGGAGCCGGTCGGATCGGTGGAACCGGTGACGACGACGTCGGAGAGGACGCCCTCGACGACGCGGTCGTCACCCGTGGCGGTGTCGGTGCCCTCGACGCGAACGCGGATCGTCGCGCCGTCGTCGAGCAGCGGCGCGACGTCGCGGACGCAGTACCGGATGTCGATGTAATCGATGGGCGGCTCGTCGTCGAGCGCGGTGTAGATCGGCTCCCACGTGTCCCACTGGGTGGTCAAGAAGTACCAGTGGAACACGTACGAGTGGGTGCGGTCGTCGACGAGCACGCCGTACTCGTTGGTCGATCCGGTGTGCGGCGCGAAGCAGGTCTTGGTTCGGTCGATAATGGCTACGAACGGCGAGGGGAGGCGTCGGTGGCGCGCTTCGGAACAGACTTCGGCGAGGGTGTCGGCGTCCGGCAGAGATTCGGTGCTTCCGTCGGGAGTGTGGATCGAGAGGTTGACTCGGACCCCGCGCTTCGTGGCGGCCGCCAACGCGGGGCGGAGCCGCTCGAAGTGCTCGATCCCGAGCGAGACGTTCACCTGCGTCTCGGCGTCTCGGATGAACTTATCGGCGTTCTTGATCACCGTCTCGAATCGAGTGACGATGCTGACGGTCGACTGCTCGACGGACGGCTCGTTCCAGCGGCGTTCGATCTCTTCGGTCGCCGCAGTGAATCGACTCGCACGCGTGCGCAAGTCCTCCGTGATCGCGTCGAGGCTGTTCGCGCGGGCGTACAGCGACTCCTGTTCGTACGTCTCGATGTAACCGGAGCTCTCCAGGTCGCGCAACACGTCGTAGATCCGCGGGTCGGGGACTCCGCTGGCCTCGGCGACACGCGTGACCGGTGCGGCGCCGAGTTCGAGGACGGTCACGTAGGCGTCGGCCTGATACGGCGAGAGTCCGGCGTCCTCCAGCGTGGCGGTGAGGGCAGCGCGATCCACGTTCACTCCGTATCCTCGCTCGGGAAGGGTACCGCAGCGTCTATCCCCACGTCGACGGTGTCTCGATGCTCCATGATCTGGACTACCACGGCTGTGATAAAACGTTTTATCTCTGTTCCGGTATTCCGTACCTAGTCAGCGCAGCGGTATTCCGTACCTAGTCAGCGCAGCGGTATTCCGTACCTAGTCAGCGCAGCGGTCGTCACAGGGGATACCCGAAACGACTGAAAAGGCTTTATTCGGTTCGTCGTGGAGTCGACGTATGCACGAGACCTCCGTGAACGACGGCGGCCGAGAGCGATCGCGGTGGACGAGAGAACAGGCCGCGTCGATCGAGCGCCGTCACGGTACCGTTGCGCCGCCGGCCGGGCCGCCGACGATCGACCCGTTTCCGGGGCTCCACATCTGGGACACGTGGCTGCTCCGTGATCGACACGGCGAGATCGCCGACGTCGACGGCTGGCGGCTGGCGTTCTCGCTGACCGCGTCGGCCGACCTCCTCCCCGGAAAGCGGCACGACGTGGCCGAGATCCGGTGTTTCTACTCCGCGGACGGCAAACAGTGGCACGACGCGGGGTCGGTTTTCGACGGGGGCGCGCTCGGCCAGCGGCAGTGGGCCGGTTCTGCACTGTACGACGACGGCGACATCTATCTCTACTACACCGCCGCCGGCGACGAGAGTGCCGACGAGATGACGTACGCCCAGCGGATCGCGGTCGCCCACGGCGGGACCGTGACCGCGACGACGGACGGCGTCGAACTCTCCGGACCGTGGGCTCACGAGACGCTGCTGACCCCCGACGGCGAGTGGTACGAAACCGAGTCGCAGTCCCGCGGGATGATCTACACCTTCCGCGACCCGTGGTTCTTCGAGGACCCGGCGACTGGGGAGACGTACCTCCTGTTCGAGGCGAACGCGCCCGCCCCGGAGCGCGAGGGCGACGACGCCGAGACGTCCCACAGACGCGAATTCAACGGCTGCGTCGGCGTCGCCGTCTCGGAGTCCGGCGACCCGCTCTCGTGGGAGCTCCGTCCCCCGCTGCTCGACGCGACCGAGGTCAACCAGGAGCTCGAACGCCCGCACGTCGTCGTCGCCGACGGGCGGTACTACCTGTTCGTCTGCAGCCACGTCCACACGTTCGCGCCCGGCGTGACCGGCCCCGACGCGCTGTACGGGTTCGTCGCCGACGCCGTCGAAGGCGAGTACCGACCGCTGAACGGCTCCGGACTCGTCGTTACGAACCCGCCGGAGGCCCCGTTCCAGGCGTACTCGTGGATGGCGTTCGCCCACGACGAGGAGGTGCTCGTACAGAGCTTCCTCAACTACCACGACTTCGCCGGCGACTCGCTGGACGCGATCGCCGAGTTCCCCGAGGCCGAGCAGCGCGAGCGGTTCGGCGGCACCCTCGCCCCGACGCTCCGGCTCGCGGTGGAGGGGGACCGGACGCGGCTGCTCGGGACGCTGGAGGGGTGGCACATCCCGACGCCGGACGAGCCGCTCCCGCCGGCGGACGGGTCGTCGCTTCCGACGGACGCCGAACTCGGCGGCGAGATCCGGGAGGGTGGCACGGTCGGCGAGTACCTCGCGGGACCGAGCGGCGCGGACGGCGACGATATCAGATAGCGGATCGGCTGCGACCGCGCCGGCGTCTTATAAATCGTCGCCGGTCGGCATCGCCTCGCCCATCTCCCACGCCGACAGCGACGCGATCGAGGCGCGCCCGCCCTTCGCGACCGCCGAAACGCCGACCGCGTCGTCGCGGGTCGGGTACACTCGGCTCGTCAGGCAGTGCCGTTCGTTGGCGTAGATCTCGACCACGGAGCGGTCGAGGAACACCCGCAGCGAGAGCGGTTCGTCGTACGGCGGCACCGACATCGACTGCGTGTCGGCGAAGGCGCTCGGATCGTCGCTCGACGGCGCGCGGTCGACCGACAGCGTCCCGTCTCGCTCGTATCGGATCGGCGTGTGTTCGGCGCGGTCGGGCGTCTCGAACACCGACAGCTCGACCGCGTCCGCGTCGTCGAGCGCGATCTCGACGTCGACCTCGATCGTCGCTCCCTCGACGTCGAGTCGACGCCTGTCGTCCGGCCCGAGCGCGAGGTCGCGTGCGTCCGCGATCCGTTCGGTTCGGAGCTCGGTCACCTCGTCGGCCGGTCGCTGGCGAACTCCCCCGTCCGGCCCGGTCTCGATGACGCGCGGAAGCGACAGCGCGCCGGACCACCCGGCGTCCCACTGCGCCTCGACGTCGCGGGCCTCCGGGAGCCATCCCCACGTGAGGGTGCGGTCGCCGTCGGTGTCGCTCGCGCCGTCGTCGCCGTTCGCGTTCTCACCGTCCACCCCCCGGCCGTCGCCGTCGCCGCGGTCCGTCAGCGACTGCGGCGCGTAGAAGTCGCCGTGATCGAGCAGCCCCTCGGACTCGACCGTGAACGCGTCGTTTTCGAACCGCCCGAGGAAGTAGACGACGTTCTCGTAGTCGGAGACGTGCAGGAGCCGACGGTCGCCCAGATCGAGCAGCTCGGGGCATTCCCAGACCGCACCCGCGTCCGGGCCGCCGGAGAGCAGCGCGCCCTCGTAGGTCCACTCGGTGAGCGTCTGGGAGGTGTACAACAGCGCCGCGCCGCCGCCGTCTTCGAGCCCGGTTCCGACGAGGTGGTACCAGCGACCGTTCTCGCGCCAGACGTTGTGGTCCCGGAACTCGGCGCGCCAGTGCTCGGTCGCGAGGACGTCGAGGTCGGCCGGTGGGGAGGCGATCACGGGGTTGCCCTCGTACTTGTCCCACGTTCGGAGGTCGGGATCAGCGGTCGTCGCGAGACACGGGAGCTGATCGCGACCGCTCCCGCCCGTGTACAGCAGGGTCGCGGTCCCGTCGTCGTCGACCGCACAGCCGGACCAGCAGCCGTCGCGGTCGGGGCCGTCGGGAGAAGGTGAGAGCGCGACGGGCTCGTCGCGCCACGTGACGAGGTCGTCGCTGACGGCGTGGCCCCAGTGGATCGTGTTGTGGAACGGTCCGGCCGGGTTGTACTGGTAAAAGACGTGGTAGCTCCCGTTCCACCGGATCAACCCGTTCGGGTCGTTTAACCAGTTGGCTGGGGGCGTGAGGTGGTAGGCGGGACGGCCGCCGACACGGTCTTCGCCGCTCTCGGCGACCCGGTCACGGAGTCTGCGCATGGCCTCGCCTGTCGTCGGTCGCTCGGGGATCGCGGTCCCGTGCGCGAGGCTTCGGAGGCAACCAGCGACGAGTCGGTCTCGGGTCGCCGCGAGCGCGTCGGCGGCGCGGGCGTCGGGAGCCGGCGCGTCGCCGAAGCAAACCGGTGCGCCGAGGCCGAGGACCGCACCGTCGCCGACGGTCCACGAGACGGCCGTCATCTCGCCCGGTACCTCGGTCTCGCCGCGGACGGTCGAGGCGAGCACCTCACCGCGCTCGGGGACGACGCGCTCGTACCTGATTGCCGGTACGACGCCGTGCGAGCGTAGCGGATGGCGCAGTCCGTCGAGGGCGTCGACCGCGGGGTGGTCGGCGTACAGCGACCGCCACAGGACGCCCGTCGGCTCCGAGAGCGCCTCTTCGCCGACGCAGTCGGGCGGGACCGATTCGATCGAGAGGCTGTCGACCGAGGCCATCGCCCGGAGCGTCAAGAGGAGGCCGCCGCCGTCGGCGAGAAACGACTCGATCGCAGGGGCGGCGTCGCCGAGCGGGTCGCCTCCCGAGCGCGGCGCGGCGCGGTGCCACCAGAGGACGTCGAACCGGTGGAGCGTCTCCGCGCTGTCGCCCACTCCGGGTCCGGGATACGATTCGCCGAGGGATGTCTCGCGGTCGGCGTCTATCGGCGCGTCTATCGGCGCGTCGACACCGGCGTCGCTCGCATCGGCTTCCGCCGGAATCCGGGTCTTCGCGTCCGACTCCGTCGCAGAGAGCAGATCGAGCGGGACCACCTCGACCGCGACCCCGTCCTGTGCGTCGAGCCACTCGACGACCGCGCGCTGCTCGGCGGACGGGTCGCCAGCGGTGAGCACGCCGACGCGGAACGACAGCTCCGTCATAGCGTGACTCACTCGTTACCGAGTCAAAACCGTGTCGTCCGCGACGAGGTTCTCAGGGGTAACCCCTACCGGGCACGTTCGCGGGGGATCCGGCGGCAGGGTTTTTAGCGTTCGAGGGGAATATGTTCGCATGAGCACCGAAACGGTCGAATCGGGGAGCGACCCGGCGATCGAGGTAACCGTCGACGCCGCAGAGGAGGCGCTGTCGCTGCTGGACGGCGAAGGACTCGACACGGACGAGGCCGGACTGCGACTATTCGTCCAGCAAGGCGGCTGTGCGGGTCTCTCGTACGGGATGCGGTTCGATACCGAGCCGGAGGAGGACGACCTCGTCGTCGAGCACCACGGGCTTCGGGTGTTCGTCGACCCCGCGAGCCGGAACTACATCGGCGGGAGCCGACTCGACTACGAGCGCGGCCTGCAGGCCGCCGGGTTCGAGGTGGAGAATCCGAACGTCGTCTCCGAGTGCGGCTGCGGCGAGTCGTTCCGAACGTAACGTTTCGCGGGTATCGACTCCACGACCCCGCCACGCGTCGACGGCTCCGCGCCCCCTCCCTCCACCGCTCCGCCTCTTTTTAAGTCGTTCCGACGGCTACGGTCCCCTATGAGTCTCGACGCAGCGACGACGGCCGACGGCGAGCAGGTGTACACCGACCGATCGCTCGTCGAGCGGGGAGCCGAGGGTCCCTTTTACGTCGTGTTCGCGGACGCCGACGGTGCGGACCGCTGGGGGTTTCGCTGCGGGAACTGCGACTCGTTCGACACCGCGATGGACACGATGGGGCGGATCCAGTGCACCGAGTGCGGGAACCTCCGGAAGCCCGACGAGTGGGACGCCGCCCACGAGTGACCGCCGAGGGAGACGAGGAGGTCCGGTGACGACCGGGGCTCCGACGCTCCGGAATCGTGAGAAAGTTTAACACAGAAGACGACCAACGGTCGAGTAGATGGCCCCTGCGAGCATCCCACCGACGACGGAGGCCAGAAACGTCTTTCGCGAGCTCGGATACACCGTCTCAGAAGGCGGACGCGAGTTCGTCGCGGAACGCAAGTGGCGGCGCGTGCTCGTGACCGTACTGTGTCTGGAGAACGACGACCTCGACCCGTATCTCGCCGACGGCGGCGACGCTCCGCGGCTCCGTTGTTTCGTCACGTGGCGCGAGCGAGCCGGAGAGCTTCGCGACCAACTCGTCTCGCGGAAACCTCCCTACGACTGGGCGGTGATCGGCATCGAGGCCGACGGTGAAGACTTCGCCGTGATGGAAGGCGCGCCGGGCAGTCCCTGAGTCGTCGACGCCGGTCCCTCGTCCCCATCGCCTCCTTTTATATCACCGTGCGTCCAATCAACACGCGACATGGTGTTCAAGAAAATCACGCTGATCGGGACGAGCGATGAGAGCTTCGACGCGGCCGCCGACGAGGCGATCGACCGCGCCGAGGACACTCTGGAGAACGTGTACTGGGCCGAGGTCAAGGAGTTCGGGGTCGAGATCAAGAACGCTCCCGAGCGAGAGTATCAGGCGGAAGTCGAGGTCGCGTTCGAGTTGGAAGACTGAGCGGTGCGCGTATCGTCGAGCGGCGTCGAGCGTCAAGCGTCGGTTTCGGTTTCGGACTTTTAAAGAGATGAGAAAACTGGGAGCTTCTCAGCCGCTCGGAGGCGCACGCCTCCGCGCTGTTTGTTTACAAATACTCGCCGAGCCGCCCACCTATTTATCTGTCCGATGCCACGGATCGCCAATGACTGCGTCACGCGCGCCGGCGGAGCCCGAGGTTCGGGAGTTCGAGACGACGGTCGACTCGATCGAGGGACGCGAGGTCGTCTTGGACGAGACGTACTTCTACGCGGAGTCCGGCGGGCAACCCGCCGACCGCGGCACGATAGACGGGATCCTCGTCGACGACGTGATCGAGCGCGACGGCCGCGTAGTGCACGTCCTCGACGACGAGCCGCCCGCGTCGCTCGCGAGCGGCGAGCCCGTCACGGGGATCGTCGACGACGCGTTCCGGACGTACTGCACCCGGGCGCACACGGCCTCGCACGTCCTCTACGGGGCGGCCCGTCGCACGTGCGAGGACCTCGGGTACGCCGGGTTCGACATCAATCCCGAGAAGGTCCGCGTCGACCTGACCACCGCGGAGCCGCTCGACGACGCCGACCTCGTGGAACTGGAGCGGCTCGCGAACCGGGCCGTCTGGGACTCGCTCCCCGTCTCGTGGGAGACGCTGCCCGAGGCGGAGGCCCGCGCCGTCGACGGCATCGCGTTCAACACGAAAACCGAGGAGGGAGCGATGAGCGGGAGCGAGGCGGTCCGCGTCGTGTCGGTCGGCGGGCGCGGCGCGAGCGACGGGGAGCAAAGCGTGAAGGGAGACGGGGAGCGGGCGCAGCCGTGGGACGTCGCGGCCTGCGGCGGCACCCACGTCCGGAACACCGCCGAGATCGGTCCGATCTCCGTACTGGACCGCTCGAACCCCGGCGAGGGCGTGACCCGGGTCGAGTTCGCGGTCGGCCCGACGGCGATCGACCACGGGGCGGCGGTCCACACCGCGGCGCGCGCCGCGGCGACGACCCTCGACACCCGGATCGGCGAGCTCCCGGAGGCGATCGACCGGCTCCGCGAGGCGAACGATCGACTCGAAGCGGACCTCCGCGCGACCACGACGAACCTGCTCGAGGCCCGCATCCGCGAATTCCCGCGAACCGAGTCGGCGGGGGCGACGTGGGCGGTCGGCACGGTCGCCGACGCGGACCCGAACGACCTCCGCGAACCGGCGGACCGAGTGTTGTCGGAGCCCGACGCGCCGGACGCGATCGCGGCGATCGGGAGAGGAGACGCCCCGTTCGTGGTCGTCGCGGTCGCCGACCAAGACGCGGGGGCCGACGCCGGAGACGTCGTCGAGGCGGTCACCGCCGAGTTCGGCGGGGGCGGGGGCGGCGGCCCGACGTTCGCGCAGGGCGGCGGACTGGACGCGGACGCCGACGCCGTCGCGGCGTGGCTCCGCGACCGATGACCGGGAAGCTCGGTCCCGACGCGCTCGCAGAGGTGCTCGCGGCGACGGGCGCGGCCGATCCCGCCGTCGAAGTGGGTCCCGCGTACGGCGAGGACGCCGCCGCGATCGACCTCGGGGACGCGGCGTCGACGCTCGTGGTCGCCGCGGACCCGCTGTCGCTGGCGGCCGAGGCGGTCGGCGAGCTCGCGGTCCACGTCGCCTGCAACGACGTCGCCGCGAGCGGGGCGGACCCGCGGTGGCTCACGCACACCCTCTTCCTGCCCGACGACGACCCGGCGCGCCGCCGGACCGTCACCGAGCAGGTCGACGAGACCGCCGACGCGCTCGGCGTGTCGATCGTCGGCGGCCACACGGAGGTGTTGCCGTCGCTGGAGCGACCGCTCTGTTCGATGACCGCGCTCGGGACCACCGACCGGTTCGTGTCGAGCGGCGGGGCCGAGCCGGGCGACCGGCTCCTGTTGACGAAGGGTGCCGGCATCGAAGCGACCGCGATCCTCGCGACCGACTTCCGAGAGGCCTGTGTGGACGCCGGCGTTTCCGAAGACACGCTCGACGCCGCCGCCGCGTTCCTCGACGAGGTGAGCGTCGTTCCCGACGCGGCCGCGGTCAGGGACGCCGCCAACGCGATGCACGACCCCACCGAGGGCGGACTGCTGACCGCCTTGGTCGAGACGGCGGCCGCGAGCGGGACCGTCCTCTCGGTCGAGCGCGATCGCGTCCCGGTTCGACCCGAGACAGCGGCCTGCTGTGACGCGCTCGGGGTCGATCCGCTGGCGACGTTCGGCTCCGGTGCGCTGCTCGCGGCGGTCCCCCCTGAACGGGTTACGGAGGCGACCGACGCGCTGGCGGCGGCCGGTGTCGACGTCGGCGACATCGGCGAGGTTCGGGCAGGAGTCGAGGACGACGACGGCGACGACGGCGACGCGGGGACCGCGGCCGACCCCGGCACTGTTTTGCTCGACGGCGACCGGATCGACGAGGCACCGCGCGACGAGTTGTACCCGCTCTGGGAGAGGGCGTAAGCCCCTCCCCGATCGCTCACCTTTTTCCGTGTGAGATCGAACGCTACCGTATGACTGGCGCACGCGTCGGCTCGTCGCTCACCGACGAACAGGAGGCGATCCGCGAGCTCGTCCGGGAGTTCGCGGCCGAGGAGGTCCGGCCCGGAGCCGGGGCGGCCGACGAGACGGAGACGTTCCCGGAGGACGTGTGGGACGGGCTCGCCGAGCTCGGACTGACCGGACTCACGGTCCCCGAGGAGTACGGCGGCTTCGACGCCGACGCGACGACGTACGCGGTCGTCAACGAGGAGCTGGCGCACGGCCACCTCGCCGTCGCGACGGCGCTGTCGGTCCACTGTCTCGCCACCTCGTGTCTCGCCGAGTTCGGCAGCGAGGCTCAGCGAGAGCGCTGGCTCCCGGAGATGGCGGCCGACGGGCGGCCGGTCGGCATGTTCTGTCTCTCGGAGCCGCACGCCGGTTCGAACCCGGCCGAGATGTCGACGACCGCCGAGTACGACCCGGAAACGGACGAGTACGTCCTCAACGGCGAGAAGCAGTGGATCACGAACGGACGGCGCGGCGGCGTCGCGATCGTCTTCGCGAAGGCCGTCCGTCCGGGGGGCGAGGCGAACGGGGGCGACGCCGGCGGCGACGACGCCGGAGCGATCACGCAGTTCCTCGTCCCCGCCGACACGGACGGATTCGCGGTCGGCAAAAAGGAGGAGAAGCTCGGCCTGCGGGCGTCGGACACGACCGCCGTCTCCTTCGACGACTGCCGGATCCCCGCGGAGAACCGACTCACCGAGGAGGGTCGCGGGCTCTCGGCCGCGTTCCGAACGCTTACCGGCGGACGGATCGGGATCGCGGCGCAGGCGGTCGGCGTCGCGCAGGCCGCCCTCGACGAGGCGAAAACGTACGCGACGGAGCGGGAGCAGTTCGGCGAGCCGATCGCGGCGATCCAGACGATCCGGCACAAGCTCGCCGAGATGGCGACCGACGTGGCCGGTGCGCGCCTGCTCGTCCGCGAGGCGTGTCGGCAGGCCGAAGCGGGCGAGGACAACCGCGTCGCGGCCTCGCAGGCGAAGCTGCGCGCCAGCGAGACCGCGATGTCGGTGACGAACGAGGCGGTCCAGATCCACGGCGGCTACGGCTACACCACCGATTTCGACGTCGAGCGGCTCTACCGCGACGCGAAGATCACGGAGATCTACGAGGGGACGAGCGAGATACAGAAGACGATCATCGCGCGGGGGGTGTTGGGAAGTCAATGAGCGACTCGAACGACTCCGGCGGGGCGACGCCCGCACCGGCGGACCCGACCGCGACGGACGGGGGCGTCCCCGACCCCGCGGCCTACGACGCCGTCGTCTACGACCTCGACGGTACCCTCGTCGAACTGGTCGTCGACTGGGAGGCGGTCGCGGAGTCGGTGCTAGGGGTGTACACCGACCACGCGGTCAAGCCGCCGACGAGCGATCTGTGGGGGCTGCTCGAATCGGCGGACGACTACGGGATCGGCCAGCCGGTCGAGGAGGCGATCGCGCTCCACGAGCGGTCGGGCGCACGCGATTCAACCATTCTCCCGCTCGGTGAGCGGCTGATCGCGGCGAGCACCCGAGCGGCGGAAAACGAATCGGCCTCCGGACGGCCGTCGGTCGGCGTCTGTTCGCTCAACTGCGAGGAGGCGTGCCGGATCGCAGTCGAGACCCACGGGCTCGATGCCGCGATCGACGGGGACGCGGTCGTCGGCCGAGACACGGTCGAGAGCCACAAGCCGGAGCCGGAATCGTTGCTCGCGGCGATCGACCGCCTCGGCGCGTCGCCCGAGCACGCGCTGTTCGTCGGCGACTCCGAGCGGGACGCGGTCGCGGCCGAGCGCGCTGGCGTCGACTACGCGTGGGCGTCGGAGCTGCTCGGCCGCTGAGCGCGCTGCGGCTCGTCGCGTCGGCCAGTTACGCCTCGCGATTGTCGCCGTCGGGGGATCCGTCGGAATCCTCAACCGTTGATCCGCCGTCGCCGGCCTCGGTCCGTTTCGCGTAGAGCGCCACGACCACGGCGGTGAGAAACCAGATCGGGGCGCCGACTCGGATCGCGAAGGCCGCGCGCGCGCCCCACGTGTCGAGGGTGACGAACACGGACAGCACCGCGACGATCGGCGCGCCGACGAGGATGGTGACGACGAACGTCGTCTGCATCACCCACCCGTAGTCGACCCCTTCGTAGTCGGCCCGCTCGACAGGTTGCACGACCAGTGCTGGGTCGCGAGCGACCAAATCGGTGGCGGTCCGGCTGCCGCGACAACCGAACCTCCCGAACCGCTTACCGAGACGGAGAATTCCGGATCCGGTCGACTTTAAGCGCTCGCACGGGTGATTTCGGGTATGACCACGACGCGGGGACTCCGGGACCGCGAGGAACCGATCACGATGCTGACCGCCTACGACGCCCCCACGGCCGCCGTCGTCGACGAGGCGGGGATCGATATCGTGCTTATCGGCGACAGCATGGGTAACGCCGTCTTAGGCTACGACTCCACGCTTCCCGTCACGATGGCGGAGGTGAAGAGCCGGACCGCGGCGGTCGCCCGCGCGACCGAGGACGCGCTCGTCGTCGCCGACATGCCGTTCCTCTCGTTCGGCGTCGACGAGGCGGAGTCAGTGCGAAACGCCGGCGAACTGCTGAAGGAGGCCGACGCCGACGCGGTGAAGATCGAGAGCGGCTCCCACACCGTGGAGACGACGCGGCGGATGACCGACGTGGGGATCCCGGTGATGGCGCATCTCGGGCTGACGCCCCAGCACGTCAACCAGCTCGGCGGATACACCCGACAGGGGACCGAGCAAGATGCCGCAGAGGAGATAATCGACCTCGCTGGCGCGCACGCGGAGGCGGGCGCGTTCGCGCTCGTCTTGGAACACGTTCCGGCGAACCTCGCGGGCGCAGTCACCGAGGCACTCGATATCCCGACTATCGGGATCGGGGCCGGTCCTGACTGCGACGGACAGGTACTCGTGATCAACGACGCCGTCGGGCTCGGTGAGTGGTCGCCGCCGTTCTCTCGACAGTTCGGTGATGTCCGCGGCGAGATGCTCGATGCGGTGACGGCGTACCGGAAGGCGGTGAGGAGCGGCGATTTCCCGACCGACGAGCACTCGCACGTCGAATCTGCGCTTGAGAATTTGTACTGAGCGGCATCTATCGTATCGTCGATACAAGCGCGCTGACGTGGGGCGGTCAGTACAGGAACAGCAGCGATTGACGACGGGAGCGGGTGTTATAGTACGTTGGAGCCGTTGGTTATCTGTGATTGAGTCGTGTTGCTGGCGGCTGTTTATAAGCGATCGACCGCTCTCCGGTGAACGGCTTCAAAGCCCCAGCCGCACCTCCCGGAAGACGGTCCTGCTCGCTCACTTCGTTCGCTGCGCGGGCTGCGACTTCCGTGTTCCCGCTCGTTCCACTCGCGAGACCGCAACCGCAGGCGCACGCCACCGCACCGCTGTTATAACGGATCGTTGCTGTCTCTCATAGCCATTTCGATGCTGTATCACTGCCCACGAACTGCAACACTCACTCCCGACAGCTACCGCTTCCGCGTCCGTACACCGTCGGAAAAATCGCGTCGTCAGCCGCTCGTTACCGACGCTGGCTCGTCGCGTCTAACACTCCGACCAGCCGCACGACTCGCACGTCTTGCAGCCTTCAGAGTAGTAGAGGCTCAGGCTCCCGCACTCGGGACACTCGGGCGACTCGCCCGCCTCGATCAGGTCCTGCATCGCGTCGTCCGCGCCGTCGGCGTCGCCGGTCGCTGCCGATCCGGTTCCGTTCGCGTCCGGGGTGTCAGTCGCCGTACCGGCGTCGACCGCTGCGCCGCCATCGGTCTGGCTCGCCGACTCTCCAGCGAGGTCTCGCTCGACGTCGTCGAGGCTCTGCTGCTGGGGAATCCCCTTGTCGACGTCGTCGTCGAGGTAGCGACGGAGCGCGGTGCCGATCGCGTCCGGGATCGACTGAATCTGCTCGCCCTTGTCCCAGGCGACCTTCGGGCTCCGGGTGCCCTGTAGCTCGTCGACGATCTCCTCGGGGTCGACGCCCGAGCGGAGCGCCGTCGAGATGACCTTCGCGAGCGCCTCCGTGAAGGAGTTAGTGTAGCCGCCGGAGTGGCCGATGTTCGCGAACAGCTCGAACGGCCGACCGTTCTCGTCCTCGTTGATGGTGACGTACAGCTTGCCGTAGCCCGTCTCGACGCGCTGGGTGACGCCCGACAGCGAGTCGGGACGCGGGCTGCGTTCGCTGTAGTCGATCCGCGGCTGCTCGCTGGCCTCCAAGAGGTCCGCGATCTCCGTGTCGATCGCCGCCTGCACGTCCTCGTTGTCGAGGAACGCCTCGATGCCGCCGAACACCTCGGCGATCTGCTCGACGATCGTCTCGGCCGCCTCGCTCTCGTCCGCGAACTCCGTGTTCTTCGCGCGCGTCGTGAGCACCTGCTTCGAGCGGGTGCCGTCGCGGTAGACCGTGACGCCCTTGCCGCCGTGGTCGTAGATGTAGCGGTACACCGCTTCCATCTCCTCGGCGGTGGCGTCGTTCGGGAAGTTACACGTCTTCGAGATGGCGGAGTCGACGCCCTGTTGGCAGGCGCACTGGACCGACGCGTGCTGCTTGCCGGAGAGGTCGCCGGTGACGACGAACAGCTCGCCGATGGCGTCCGGCACCGTCTCCAAGCCGTCGACGCCGTCGAACTCGTTCGCGGCCATCTGCTCTTGTGCCTCCTGCTTGACCGCGTCGACGTCGATGTCGTTCTCCTCTAAGGTGCGCAGGAAGTAGTCGTCGAACTCGACGAGCATCTCGTCGCCCTGCACGTCGTCGGAGACGTTCTTGTAGTAGGCGACGTTGTAGATGGGCTCACAGCCGCCCGTCGTGTTGCCGATCATCGACGTCGTGCCCGTGGGCGCGATCGTCGTCGTGTTGTGGTTGCGGATCGGGAACCCGTCTTCCCACTCGTCGGCGTCGAGTCCGGTGTAGTGTTCGAACCAGTCGCGGTACTCCGTGGGGTTCGCGTACTTCGAGTCCTCCCAGTCGTTGAACGGCCCGCGCTCCGCCGCGAGCTCGTGAGAGCTCTGCTTCGACGCGTGGTTGATGTGCGTCATCAGCTGGCGGGCGACCTCGTTGCCCTCCTCGGTGCCGTACTGGATCCCGAGCTGAATGTACAGCTGGGCGAGCCCCATGATTCCCAGCCCGATCTTCCGCATGTCGCGGACCTTCTCTTCGATCTTCTCGACCGGGAAGTCCGACATCGTGACCACGTTCTCTAAGAACCGGGTGCCGTAGTCGATCCGCTCGTCGAACTCCTCGAAGTCGATCGCCTCCTCGAGGAACGCCGACATCGCCGCCTCCTGTGAGTCGTACTCCTCGGCGTGCTCAGCGGACCAGACGCGCCAGTCGGGCGCGTCCTGCGCCGCGAGCGTCGAGAGGTTGATGTGACCGAGGTTACAGGCCTCGTACTCCTCCAACGGCTGTTCACCGCAGGGGTTCGTTGCAAGGATCCGGTGGTCCGGGTGTTTCTCGGTGTCGAACGAGTGTTCCTTGTTCACCCGTTCGAGGTAGATGACGCCCGGCTCGCCGTTCTCGTGGGCGCCCTCGATCATGTCGTCCCAGAGTTCCTGTGCGGGGATCGAGAGGACCTCGCCGACCTCGACGTGCTCGCCGAGGCCGAACATGTCGTAGATCTCCTTCGTCTCGGGCGTCGCGACGTGCGGCTCCTCCGTGCGCGGGTTGGTGAAGACGAACTCCTCGTCGTTGTACAGCGCCTCCATGAAGTCGTCGGTGACGCCGACGCTGATGTTGAAGTTCGAGAGGTGGCCCTCGACGGCGTTCCGGAGGTGTTCGGGCACCTTTCCGTCCTCGTCGATGAGTTCGCGCGCCTCTTCGAGGGCGTCCGCGAAGGAGTTGTGCGTGAAGTCGTCGGGGTCGTTGAGCCGCAGCGAGTGGGCTAAGGAGACGTCCTTGTTCTTCGAGTGGATGAACTGGATGACGTCCGGATGCGAGACGCGCATGACGCCCATCTGGGCACCGCGGCGCGCGCCGCCCTGTGCGATCGTCTCGCACATCTGGTCGAACGTCCGCATGAACGTGATCGGCCCGGAGGCGATACCGCCGGTCGAGCCGACGGAGTCGCCGTAGGGGCGGAGCTTCCAGAAGGCGTACCCCATGCCGCCGCCGGACTGGAACACCTCGGCCGCCTCCTTGGCGGTCTGGTGGATGTCCGTGATGTCGTCGGCGGGGGAGTCGACGAAGCAGGCGGAGAGCTGCTGGAGCTCGTCGCCGGCGTTCATCAGGGTCGGCGAGTTCGGCATAAAGGAGAGCTGTTCCATTCCCTCGCGGAACCGGTCCGCGGTCGCTTCGACGTGGTCGCGGACGCTCTCGGGGAGATCGGGCACGATGGTGTCGTACGCGAACTTATTGACGTTCTCCTCCGTGAGCGTCGTCTCACTGTCGTCGTCGACACTCGTTCCGGTACCAAACACGTCCGCGGCGAGCTCCTCGCGCCGCGGGTGATCGGGTTTCAACTGATCGGGAGTGACGGTGACTTCGACGCCCTGCTTGTCGGCCTCGAAGACGGCCTCCGCGAGCGCGACGTTCCGCGCGACGCGGTCGAACAGCTCCTCGGGGTTCTCGATCGGCTCGCCGTCGGCGTCCTTTCGGAGGTAGCGCGCGGGGAGAATGTTGTGATAGGCGTTGGCGGTGAGTCGCTCCTCCATCGTCTCGCCCGTGGTGCGTTTGATCGGCAGTTCGAGTTCGTCAGCGGCGACGCCGTCGCTGCTCATTCGACGGCTACCTCGCTGGGTTGGCGTGAAATATGGATCATCTGTTGTGTTGGTGTACTGGCGAGGCGGGCCCTTGTACGTTCGGATATCCGGGCCCGACCACTCCAATGTGTTCGATTCGTTATACAAGTTCGTTCCGCGCGTCTGACGCTGGGTTTCGGTACGTCGGAAACGATCGGGCTCCGGACACATAAGCGTAGCCAGACCGGAGTGAAACTGATCTGAAACCGAAAAAACCGCATCAATGAAGCTCCTTCCCACTGGAACAGAAGGGGGGTTATTTGATGAATATATTCGCGGTATCGACGGCCGTCGCCGCTCTTGGGGCCGCTCGAGGGTGATCGATCGTCGGGCTTCGCTGCAGTTCTTGCCACGAACCTATCAGAATCAGATAACCGATCGGCCGACCTCACTCCCACAAGCTTATGCCCGGCCTCGTCGTGGCCTCAGACATGACTGCCTCGCTCGCCGCGATCGCATCGTCGCTCCCGCTCCAGGCCGGGCTCTTGGGCACGCAGGCGGGACAGTTGCTCGTCGCGCTCCTCGCCGTCGCCCTCGTCATCATCGTCGGCAAGTTCGTGTTGAAGCTCGCGTGGCGGCTCGTCACGATCGGTATCGTCATCGTGGCGGCCTTCTTCCTGCTCTCGACACTGGGACTGATTTGAAAACACCGCGGCGTCTCGGTCACCTGACCCGCGTTCCGCCTACTGGAACGCGGCTCCCGGTTCGGCCTCCGTGCGGTCGACCTCCGACCGCTTGAACTGCTTTTCGATCTCCTCGTAGCGCTCGCGCGTCTCGGGGGTGACGCTCGGATTCACCTCGTCTAAGGCGTCCTCGAAGTGGGCCATCGTCACGCGGACGTTCCCGACGGACTCGCCGATCTCCTCACGCGACACGCTGGCGATGAACTCTCGGGAGGCGTTCATCGACGCCTCGCGGGTGACCGCCTCGATGTCGGCGCCGACGTACCCGTCAGTTTTCCGGGCCAGCGCGTCGAGGTCCACGTCGTCGGCCAGCGGCTTGTTCCGGGTGTGGACGTCGAGGATCTTCCGGCGCGCCTCCTCGTCCGGTACGGGCACGTGCACGTGGCGGTCGAGTCGGCCGGGCCGGAGCAGCGCCGAGTCGATCAGGTCCGGACGGTTCGTCGTCGCGATGACGACCACGTCCTCCAGCGATTCGAGCCCGTCGAGCTCCGTCAGCAGCTGGGAGACGACGCGCTCGCCGACGCCGGAGTCACCGGAGTTCTTGCCGCGCTCGGTCGCGATCGAGTCGATCTCGTCGAAGAACACGATCGTCGGCGCGTTCTCGCGGGCCTTGCTGAACACCTCGCGGACGCCCTTCTCGGACTCGCCCACGAACTTGTTGAGCAGCTCGGGCCCCTTGATCGAGATGAAGTTCGACTCCGCCTCGTTGGCGACGGCCTTCGCGAGCAGGGTCTTCCCCGTGCCCGGCGGCCCGTACATCAGGACGCCCTTCGCGGCCTGCATGTCGAGCTCCTCGAACACTTCCGGGTACTCCAGCGGCCACTGGATCGTCTCGCGGAGACGCTCTTTGGTGTCTTCCAGCCCGCCGACGTCGTTCCACGTGACGTCGGGAACCTCGACGAACACCTCCCGCAACGCGGAGGGCTCGATCCCCTTTATCGCCTCCTTGAAGTCGTTCTCGGTGACCTGGATGGCGTTCAGCACGTCGGCGTCGATCTCCTCGCTTTCGAGATCGAGCTCGGGGCGAATGCGCCGCAGCGCGTGCATCGCCGACTCCTTCGCGAGCGACTCCAGGTCGGCCCCGACGAAGCCGTGCGTGTTCTCCGCGTACTCGTCGAGGTCGATCTCGTCGACCAGCGGCATGTTCCGGGTGTGGACCTGCAGGATCTCCTTGCGGCCGTCGCGGTCGGGGACCCCGACCTCGATCTCGCGGTCGAATCGCCCACCGCGCCGGAGCGCGGGATCGATCGCGTCGACGCGGTTGGTCGCGCCGATGACGACGACCTGGCCGCGGTCCTCCAGTCCGTCCATGAGCGAGAGCAACTGCGCCACGACCCGACGTTCGACGTCGCCCCCGGCCTCTTCGCGCTTGGGTGCGATGGAGTCGAGCTCGTCCATGAAGATGATCGCGGGCGACGCTTCCGACGCCTCCTCGAACACCTCACGGAGCTGTTCTTCGCTCTCACCGTAGTACTTCGACATGATCTCCGGGCCGGAGATCGTGTGGAAGCTGGCGTCGATCTCGTTGGCGACGGCCTTCGCGATCAGCGTCTTCCCGGTGCCCGGCGGCCCGTGGAGGAGGACGCCCTGCGGCGGGTCGATCCCGAGCCGCTTGAACAGCTCCGGGTGCCGCATGGGCAGCTCGATCATCTCGCGGACCTGTTCGAGCTCGTCGTCGAGTCCGCCGATGTCCTCGTAGGTAATGTCGGGGGCGTCTTCGCTGGCGTCGCCGCCGGCGCCCGACCCGCTGACGATCTCCTCGGCAGGCTTCTCCGAGATGGAGATCTCCGTCGCGTCCGTGACGACGACCGTCCCGGACGGGGCCGTCTCGGCGATCTTCACGGGGACCGCCTGCTCCTGTCCGCCGCCGCCCATGAGGCCGAAACCGAAGGGGACGCGGATCGTCTGCCCCTCGGTGATCGGCTGACCGGCGAGCTTGTCGCGGAGGAACCGTCCCACGTCGCCGCGCACGCCGAGCCGCTGGGGGAGTGCGATGGTGACCTGGTCCGCCGGGTTCACTTCGACGGATTCGACGGTCACTTTGTCGTCGATACCGACGCTCGCCTCCTGGCGGAGTTTCCCGTCGATCCGGATGACGCCGCTGCCGTCGTCCTCTGGGTATCCGGGCCAGACGCGGGCGATAGCGGCACCGCTCTGTCCCTCGACGCGGATGAAGTCGCCGCCCGAGAGGTCGAGCTCCTCGGCGGCGACCCGGTCGATCGCCGCGAGGCGACGACCGGCGTCCTTCTGTTTTAAGGGTCTAACGGTGAGTTTCATCGGCTCCCCTCGATCGTGACCACGCCGTTTTCGATCACGACGCTGTCGGCCGCGCTCGGGAGTTCGAACTCCGACTCGACCGGCTCGCCGTCGCCCTCGACGACGACGATGGCCGTGTCGCCGATGGTGTCGACGCTGGCGTTCTCGGCGTCGGCGCCCAGATCGGCGGCGACGACCCACCCGTCCTCGTAGTCGTACCGGCGGAGCAACGCGCCGTCGCCGGACGATCGGGTCTGATTGAGATTCATGCTAACTACAAGTTAGGCGCCAAAGTATTTAAACCCATCGCAGAAAATCGCAAGATGATATAAAAGATCGAAATAGTGGTAGTGTTGCGGTTCAGGGTCGATCGCGCTCCAGTTCCTCTGATCGTTTCTCGCGAGCGGGCGATGGTTGAGCACGCCGGCCGCGGTCGGCGTCGCCGGACGTTTATACCCAATCCGCGAGAGGTGCGCCCATGAAGCGGGTCACCCACCACGATCGCGATACGGCGTACCGCGTCTCGGACCGCGGCGGCGACGGACCGACGACGTGCTTCGTCCACGGGAGCGGCGGGAGCAAGGACGTCTGGAAGGCTCAAAACAGGTTGAGCGACCGGTTCCCGGTCGTCGCGCTCGATCTCTCGGGACACGGCGACAGCGACGACGTACCGACGGCGGCGGGGCCGGAGACGCTCGACGCGTACGCGGACGACGTCGTCGCGGTCGCAGCGGAGACCGAGGCGACCGTGCTCTGTGGCAACTCGCTCGGCGGCGCGGTGGCGCTGTGGGTCGCGCTCGAACGAGACCTCTCGCTCGACGGCCTCGTACTGGCGGGTACGGGCGCGAAACTCGCGGTCACCGAGCCGCTTCTCGACGCGCTGGCGACCGACTTCGACCGCGCGGTCGAGTTCCTGCACGAGGCCGACCGGCTCTTCCACGACCCGCCCTCGGAGTACCTCGAACTGTCGCGCGCGGGTATGCACGGCTGCGGCCGCGCGGTCACCGAGCGCGACTTCCGGACGTGTCACGCCTTCGACGTTCGCGATCGGCTCGACGAGATCGGCGTTCCCTCGCTCGCCGTCGTGGGCGAATACGACTCGCTCACGCCCCCGCAGTACCACGAGTACTTCGCGGACCGAATCGCCGACTGTGAGCGCGCGACTGTCGAGGACGCTGCGCACCTCGCGATGCTCGAACGACCGGCGGCGTTCAACGCCGCGATCGCGGACTTTCTCGGACGAACTTCGGCGCCGTAATCCGAACTGAAACGACCGTCGCTTTCCGTCTCCGTTTTCGAGCGGTATCCTTTTGCCGCGGTGGAGTACACCCACCTGCAATGACTCGCGAGGACGGCTTCGGCGACGCAAACGAGTCGGGCTCCGCCGACACGCCCCGGTTCGACGGTGGCGGCTCGGATCCCTCCGCCGGTTCGACGGGAGCCGGATCAGCGGCGGAGGGGATCGACCCGGCTCACGGTCCCGAAAACCCCGATATCAACGACCTCTTGCGGAAGCTGGATGCGCTCCAAGAGACGGTGGACGAGCCACACGAGCGGGAGAAGGTCCAGCAGACGATCTCGCTCGTCGAGCGAATGCCCGGTAGCTCGGCGTTCACGACCCGGATCACCAAATTCACGTCTCGGGACATGGCGGAGGCGTTCGTCGGGGCCGTGCTGTTCTCGCTCCCGCTGCTCGTGGAGGGCGGCGTCTTCGAGATCGCCGCGTGGTTCGTGGAGGCGACCTTTGCCGGGGTTCCCGTTTTTCTCCTTCTGCACGTCGCGTTCGTGCTGACGATGACCGCTGGCCTCCTCTACTACGCCGACTTCCGTGAAATCGAGGTGACGCACCCGATTCTCGGGGTTATCCCTCGGCGGTACGCCGGTATCCTCACCGTCTCGCTGGTCACCGCCGCGTTCATGCTGCTGCTCTGGGGTCGCCTCCACGAGGAGGACCCGACCGCCCTCGAACAGGTGGGGCGGGTGGCCGTCGTCTGGGCCGCGGCCGCGTTCGGCGCGGGGGTGGGGGACATCCTCCCGGGCGAGTCACAGGGAGACGATCTCGGGGAGTTCGACCTCGGTTGGGACGACTGATCGGCGGGGAGAACGCCCCCCCGTTTCCACACCTTTTTCGCCGCGGCGACCGTACCAGTACGTATGTCAGCGCTACGTGACGCGCTCCGGGACCTCCCGGACGCGGTGTTCGCGGACCTGCTCGAATCCGACGACGGGTACGTACTCGTCGTCGACCTCCCCGGCGCGAACCCGGAGACGACCGAGGTACTCGCCGAAGACGGCCGGATCGTCATCGAGGGGCGCCGCGAGAAGGCCGTTCCCGAGGGCTTCCGCTACGTCAGCGAGGACCGACCCCTGTTCCTCGACGCCGAGCTGCCGCTCCCTTCCGACGCCGACGGCAGCGGTGCGGACGCCGAGATGGACCGCGGCGTCCTCGAAGTCACGATTCCGAAGCGCACCGGAGACGTCTCCCGAACCATCCCGATCGACGAGGCCGAGGGCGCCGGCACCGACGAAAGCGTCACGACCGATGAGAACGTCGAGACCGATAGCGAGGAGCACGCCGAGGACGACTCCTAACGGGTGGTGACGCTGGTCAACCTTCGCGCCTACTGGCGGTTCGTCGTGGTCATGCGGCAGTTCTCTCCGCTGATCGTCGCCTACTGGCGGGACCGGAAGCGGTTCCTGCTGTTCGGCGGAAGCCGCGAGGTCGACGAGGAGACCCAGCGCGAGCGCGCCGCGATCCTCCTCGACATCCTCCTCACGCTCGGACCGACGTTCATCAAGCTCGGCCAGCTCCTCTCGACGCGCCCCGATATCCTCCCGCCCGCGTATATCGAGGTGCTCGAAGGGCTCCAAGACGACGTTCCGCCCGCCCCGTGGGAGGAATCGCGGATCGTCCTCGAAGACGAGCTCGGCCCCGTCGACGAGACGTTCGACGACTTCGACCGAGAGCCGATAAGCGGCGCCAGCCTCGGGCAGGTGTACACCGCCCAATATCAGGGCGAGCCCGTCGCCGTGAAGGTTCGCCGTCCGCGGATCGAGTCGCTCGTCGAGGCCGACCTCCGGACGATCCGCTGGTCCATTCCGCTCGTCAGGCGATTCATCGGCAGCGGGCGGGCGTTCTCGCTGGAGAACCTCGCGGACGAGTTCGCGGAGACGATCCGAGAGGAGATGGACTACGACCGCGAGCGGGAGATGCTCGAAGAGATCCGCGTCAACTTCGCCGACAACGACCGAATTCGGATCCCGACCGCCTACGAGTCGGTGTCCGGCCCGCGAGTCCTGACGATGGAGTACGTACCCGGAATAAAGATCAACCGCCTCGACGAGCTCGACGACGCCGGATTCGACCGGACGGAAATCGCCGGGACGCTCCAGCGGGTGTACCTCCAGATGATCATCGATGACGGCGTGTTTCACGCCGACCCGCACCCGGGGAACCTCGCCGTCGACGACGACGGCGCCGTGATCTTCTACGACTTCGGGATGGCCGGTCGCGTGGACCCGTTCATCCAAGAGAAGATCGTCGACTTCTACGTCGCCGTCGCCCGGCAGGACATCGACGCCATCCTCGACACCCTGATCGCGATGGGGACGCTCTCGCCGGAGGCCGACCGGGAGGTGATGGGCAACGTGATGGAGCTCGCCATCGCCGACGCCAGCGGCGAGGACATCGAACAGTACCAGGTGAACCAGATCATCGAGCAGGTGGAGTCGACCATCTACGAGTTCCCGCTCCGGCTCCCGCCCAACCTCGCGCTCGTGTTGCGTGTCGCAACCGTCGTCGAGGGGGTTTGCGTTACGCTCGATCCCGAGTTCGACTTCATCTCGACGGCCACGGAGTACCTCCGCGAGGAGGGCTACTACGAGCAGACTGCCCGCGATCTCGCCGAAGACGCCGGACGACAGGTCCAGCGCACCACCGAGGCGCTGTTCACCGTCCCGCCGAAGGCGGACGACTTCCTCGACCGGGCGAACCGCGGGAACCTCCACGTCGACGTCACGATCGAGGACGACACGCACGTGCTCGACAAGCTCGCCATGCGGATCGCGTACTCCGTGCTGCTCGCGGTCGGCGTGCTCTCGGCGACGATACTCTACTCGTTCGCGAACGAGTGGCGACTCGCGGCGGTCGTGCTGCTTCTCGCCGCGCCGCTCGCTATCGCGCTCTACCGCTCGTTCCGGAAGAAACGCGGGCTCCGGACGACTCCGCAGTTCACCAGACAGGGAATGAAGAAGCGTCGCGAGGACTGACGTTCACCCGCGACAGACCCACACGTCTTCGATCGCCTCGATCTCGTACCCTCGTTCGGTGAGCCACTCGCGGAGCGGGTCGCGGTGATCGGCCGTGTCGTCGTCGCCCCCGCTGTGTACCTCGACGACCAACAGCGGGCGGTACGTTTCGATCGTGTGTTCCGCTCCGCGGAGCACCGCGCCCTCGCGTCCCTCGACATCGATCTTGACCGCGTCCGGGGGCGGAACGGCGTCGTCGCGTTCGTCTCCGGCGTCAGTGCCGACGACGAGGTCGTCGAGACGCCCGATCGGCACCGCCTCGACGCTGGCGATCCCGGCCCCCCACCGGGTCGCGCGGTCGCGGTCGAAGGCGGACAGCTTCGAGAACGTCGACCGGTAAAACGAGAGGGTCGCGTCCATGTCGCCCAGCCCGGCGCGGCGAAGGTCGATCGCGCCGGTCGCGTCATCAGCGCCGTCGTCGCGCTGTCCACTGTCTCGATCGCTCACCCGCAGCCCGCTCCGCCGCGCGTTGCGGGCGAGCCGATCGGCGCTCTCGCCGTTCGGCTCGAAGGCGATCACGTCTCGGTCGGTTCCGCGCGCCAGCGGGATCGCGTGCTCGCCGACGTGCGCGCCGACGTCGACGACGGTGGCGTCGGTCGGAAGCGCGGCGAGGGCGGCCAGTCCCGGATCGCCTCCGTGCGGGTTGGTCGGCTCGTAGCTCCAGTACGTCCCGGCGACGCTCCGCTTCGGCGTGGCGACGCCGAGCGCGTACGTCAGGTCGACGAGTCGGTACAGCAGGCGGAATCCGGTCCGTTCGAGTCGTGCTCGTACTGGGTTCATCCGCTTAGGGGGTCACGACTTCGATGGGAACGAGGAGGAAACACAGCGCGCCCACGGCGAACGTGCCGATTCCGACCGCGATCCGGGGCCATCCCAGTCGTTGTTCGTCCGCCGGGTTCGCCGGGCCGTTGAAGGCGATCACGAGCGAGAACACGCCCCAGAACGCCCACAGCACCACCGAATCGTTGAGGCTGAGCCCGCGCCAGAAGTAGAGGTAGGCGGCGAGCGAGAACAGCGCGCCGGGGACGAGCGCCGCCACGGTCTCCTGTCGGGGGCCGAGCATCGCCCGCACCATGTGTCCGCCGTCCAACTGGCCGACCGGGAGGAGGTTGAGCAGCGTGAAAAACATCCCGAGCCACCCGCCGATGACGACCGGGTGCGCGGTGAGCGTCGGGTCCTCGTACCCGGTCGGCTGGCCGATGAGGTCCGCGATGATCCCCAGAAGCGGCGGGTTGTTGAACCGGATCACCGTGCCGGACGAGCTCGCCACGTCGGCCGGAATCTGTACCGGGCCGAGGGAGAGCCCGATCACGGTCACGACGACGGTCGCGGCCAGCCCCGCGATGGGGCCCGCGACGCCGATGTCGAACAGGGCCTTCCGCGAGGGCATTCGGCCGCGCATTCGGATCACGGCTCCGAGCGTCCCGAACGGGAACACGAAGGGAATCACGTACGGGAGCGAGACGTTCACGCCGTGGTACCGTCCCATCGCGTAGTGCCCCAGCTCGTGAACCATCAAGACCCCGAGGACGGCGGCGGTGAACGGCCACGCCTGCAGCATCGTCAGCGGGTTCGCGCGGATCTCCGCGAAGGGAATGTAGTACCACCCGTAGGCACCGACGAACAGCGTCGAGAGCACCGTCGCGAGGAACATCGCGACGTTGACCCACGGGATTCCGTCTCGACCGTGACCGAACGGGGTCGCGATGACGACGTGTCGCCCCCCAACGGCTTCGAGGTCGACGTCGTAGCCAGCCTCGCGGAACGGTGGGGCCAACTTCCGCAGCAGCGTCCGCTCCGGGATGTAGGACTCGCCGACGTACCGCACGCGACCGTCCTCAGTATCCACATCGTCGACCCGGAAAAACGTCTGGAGCGGTTCGGGGCGCGGCACGTCGGTCGACTCCGACGCCGCCGCGTCCTCGTCTCGTGGCATCGTCGGACGTAGCTGGTCGGCGAGTATAAACCCCGCGTCGCTCGGTGGGTCGCGGCGAGGAGCCGTCAGAGCGAGCGGGCGGTCACGTCAGCGGGGGACGGACCGAAGCTGGTCCGGCGCACCGGCGGTCTCGCCGGAGGACTCGAATGACGTCATCGAAGGGACATCCGGGACGTCATCGAAGGGACATCCGGGTGGTGTCGGCGGAGGGCCGTACCTGTGCGGGAACGCGCGTGAGCGCGTGGTTCGTCGGTGAATCGGTCGCCGGTGGAACGGGCTGAGCGCCGTTGACGCCGATCGTCAGCGGTGCCTCAGGCGGGTTCGATACGCCACGTCGTCGCGCCCGTGTACGACCACTTCTCGACGGTGAGCTCCGTGGCGGAGTCGCGGAGCTTCACCATCAGGGCGCCGATCTCCTTCGGCGAGAGGTCGACGTCCTCGGCGATGAACTTCCCCTTGAAGTACATCTCGCCGTCCTCGGCGCGGTCGAGCAGGTACCGCTTCAGCCGCTCTTCCTTGCTGAGGTCGTCGGTCGGGTTCGCGTTCGTGGAGGGATTTGCAGTCGCGCTCATGGTACACTCCCCGCTTGTCGCCGGGGGATGTTATAAAGGACAGACCGTTGGACGGTGTTCAGGGGCTTTCAGGGCGTTTCAGAAATCGTTCGCTCCTAAAACGTGTCTGACGAACCCTTCATAACGGTTTCAAAACCGTTTAGATATTTTATCGGCGTTTTAGAAGAGCTTATATCGATCTGTACTGACGTCGGCCGACCGGCTCGAACGCGCTCGGTTTTCAGGGCTTAACCAGCAACAGCTGCCTCTACATTCTGTTTCGGATCCGTGCCCGCGCGCTCCGTGCTAGATTCGGACCCAGTTGCTCCGACAGAATACGGCGTCGAACGTTCGGCTCACTCCCGCCGGTGCACCCAGAACTCCTCGGCCTCCGTGGCCTCTTTTTTGAATATCGGTACCTCGTCTTTCAAACGGTCGATTCCGTCCTCCACGGTCCGGAACGCCTCTCGGCGATGGCCGGCGAGGACGACGACGAACACGATGTCTTCGCCCGCCTCGATCACGCCGGTCCGGTGGTGCATCCGGACGTCGAACACGCCGTCTCGCGCCGCGAGTTCGTCGCTTATCGCCTCCATGCGTTCCGCAGCGACCCCCTCGTACGTCTCGAACGCGAGGTGGGTCGTTCGGTCGTCGTCCGACGCGTCCCGCGCACGAACCCGGCCGGTGAACGTGGCGATCGCTCCCGACCGGTCAGCGTCCGCCGAGGCCTCGACTCGCCGGACGAGCGTCTCCCGCGTGATCCACGGCTCCGCGTCGTCGAGCGCGGAGACGAGCGTATCGAGGTCTACCTCGCTCGCCGACGCGGCGGACACGAGGGGAGATCCGGGGACGGCGTCGGGGTCGTCGCCCCCGAGGACCACCGTCGGCACGCGCAGCCGCGAGCGGCCGACCGCGACGAGGTAGTCGTGATCGGGAGCGAGCCCGTCGAGGAGGTCGTCGAGTCCGCCGACGGTTCCGCGTCCCGTCCACTCGCCGTCTGCATTGAGGGCGATTTCGGTGGTGACGACGGCGGGGGTCTCCGCCGCCGCGTCCCCCGTCGCGACACCGCCGTCGCCGAGCGCCGAGTCCGATCCGCGCTCGCAGTCGACGACCGCGACCCGCCCGTCGAGCCGGGCCGCGAGGGCGGCTGCGAGATCGGCGGCGCCCGGACCCACGATCGATATCGGTTGCATACCCGAGGGCGGGGTGCAAGCGGCTTAGGCGTTTCCCGCTGTGGCCGTCGGCTGCCTCCGACCGACAGGGGTGTCGGCAGCGTCCGGGCGTTGGCGGCGCCCAGGTATCGACTAGCGCCCGGCCGCCGCCGTCCGGGCTTGATAATCCTTAAGACCGCGACAGCGATATTTGACGGTAATGAGAGTCGTCGTTTCTATCGGCGGGAGCGTGCTCGCGCCCGATCTCGACCCCGACCGGGTGGCCGCCTATGCCGGTGCAGTCGAGCAACTGGCCGTTGACGGCTGTGAGGTCGGCGTCGTCGTCGGCGGCGGCGGCGTCGCGCGCGAGTACATCGAGACGGCGCGCGAGCTCGGGGCGAACGAGGTCGAACTGGACCAGCTCGGGATCGGTACGACGCGGCTCAACGCTCGGCTGCTGATCGCCGCGCTCGAAGACCGCGCGAACGTCTCGCCGGCGACGGGGTACGACGAGGCCGCAGAGGCCCTCCGCCGCGGCGAGGTGTCGATCATGGGCGGCGTCACCCCCGGACAGACGACGGACGCGGTCGCGGCCGCCTTCGCCGAGTCGGTCGACGCGGATCTGCTCGTGTACGCGACGAGCGCCGACGGCGTGTACGACGCCGATCCCAACGTCGACCCCGACGCGACCCAGTTCGCCGAGCTGTCGCCCGCGAAGCTCGTCGATATCGTGCTCCCGATGAGCCGGAACGCGGGCGCCTCGGCCCCCGTCGACCTGCTCGCGGCCAAGCTGATCGACCGCGCCGGGATCCGGACGGTCGTCCTCGACGGCACCGACCCGAGCGCCGTCGTCGACGCCGTCCTGCGGGGCGAACACACCGGAACCGACGTGGTCCCCACGGGAGCCGACGAGCCGAGCTACTGGGCGGGGTCGACGGAATGACCGAAGACGGGGCGGAGACTGGAGCGGGCAGTGCCTCGGACGATCCCGGGCCGGACGACGACCCGCACATCCTCTCGACGCGGGCCCGCAAGGGCGGATCTGACGGCGCTCCCGGCGCGGCGGGCGGCGAGTTCCGCGCGTTCTGGGCCGACGCTGTCGCGGACGCGATCGAGGCGCGCGACCCCGAGGAGCCGATCGTGATCAAGGGCGGCGTCTCACCGTCGGGGGTCGCGCACCTCGGCAACTTCAACGAGATCATGCGCGGTTACTTCGTCGCCGAGGTGCTCCGCGACCGCGGCCACGAGGTGCGACAGGTGTTCACGTCCGACGACAAGGACCCGCTCCGCAAGCTCCCCCGGAAGCTCGCGAACGCCGACGGCGAGATCGTCGGTCTCGGCGAAGTCGACGCCGGTGCGCTCGGCCGGAACCTCGGGAAGCCCTACACGTCGATTCCGGACCCGTTCGGCGAGCGCGAGTCGTACGCCGCCCACTTCGCGGCACTGTTGAAGGCCGACGCCGATCGGCTGTCGATCCCGGTCGAGATGGTGTCGAACACCGATCTGTACGCGGACGGCTCGTTCGACGACGTGACCCGGACGGTACTGTCGGACCTCGACCGCGTCCGCGAGGTGCTCTCGCAGTATCAGGACAAGGTCGACGACGCGTACGTTCCGTTCAATCCCGTGTGTGCGGAGTGCGGGAAGATCACGGAGACGGTTACGGCGGTCGACCTCGACGCCGAGACCGTCGAGTACACCTGTTCCGACATGACGGTCGGCGACGAGACGATCGCGGGGTGCGGCCACGAGGGAACGGCGACGTTCCGCGAGGGGAAGCTCCCGTGGCGGCTGGAGTGGCCCGGGCAGTGGGGCGTCCTCGGCGTCGACTTCGAGCCGTTCGGTAAGGACCACGCGGAGGGCTCGTGGCCCTCCGGCGTCGACGTCGCCCGCAACGTGTTCGGGATAGAACCCCCGGTGCCGATGGTGTACGAGTGGTTCACGCTCAACGGGGAGCCGCTCTCGTCGTCCGCGGGCAACATCGTCACCGTCGCCGAGCTGCTCGAACTGCTCGAACCCGCGGTGCTCCGGTACTTCTTCGCGCTCCACCCGAAGAAGGCTCGCGACCTCGACATCGAGCGGCTCGATCAGCTCGTCGACCGCTTCGACCGCTTCGAGCGCGCGTACTTCGGCGACGTCGACGACGAGGACCTGACGGCCTTCGCGAAGCGCGCCTACCCGTTCGTCGTCGGGCGCGCCGCCGACCTGCCCGAGGAGAAGCCGGTCCGGCTCCCGTACACGTTCGCGGCCGTCCTCGGGATGGTCGACGATCCCGCGTTCCGCGAGCGGCTCGCCCGCGACGAGGGACACATCCCCGCGGACGCCCCGGACGCGGTCGTCGACGAGGCGCTCGCGCGCGTCGAGAAGGCGCGAAACTGGGCCGAGCGGACGGCAAACGAGTACGACTATCGACTCCAGACGGAGCTGCCGGAGACGGACTTCGACGCCGACGTCGCGGCCGCGCTCGACGACTTGGCGGACTTCGTCGCCGCCGGACACGACGGCGAGGCGATCCAGGCGGAGATGTACGAGACGGCGCGCGCTCACGACGTCGAAGTCGGCGACTTCTTCGCCGCCGGCTATCGGCTCTTCTTCGACGACACGCAGGGGCCTCGGCTCGGCGAGTTCCTCGGCGAACTGGAGCGGGAGTACGTCGTGGCACGGCTCCGACGGGAGGCGTAGATGACGGAGGACCGCTCGCTCGACGATTTCGCGGCGGCGAACGACGATCCGGCGCCGGATGACACCGAGGACACCGAAGACACCGACGACGACTCTCCGACTGACGCCCTCGCGACTGGCGGTTCTGAAACAGACGGAGTCGAACCCGCGGTCTCGACGGCAACGTGGACCACGGGCGGCGCGGACTGCGACCGCTGCGGCGACCGCGTCGAACGCCTGTGGCGCGACGACGGGGCAGTCGTCTGTATCGACTGCAAGGACTGGTAACCGCGGCGACCGCGACGGCGGTCACATTTAATACACATCGGTCGAGTCGTCCGTTATACGTCGCGCATAGTGACCGTCCGTTATGAAACGATGAAACTGTATCCGGCCGCCCTCTTCGACCGATCGCCCCGGGCCCTCGCGGTCGGTACCCTCTGTCTCGGCGGGGCGTTGGTCCTGCTCGTGGACCTCGCGATCCTGCTGGCCGTAGACGGTCTCGGCGCGTGGGGCCTCTACCGGATCGCCGACGGGATGGCCGTCGTCGCCGTCTCGTCGCTCGTCGTCTACGGATCCACAACTCACCACCGTCGCCGCGCCGAGACGGCTCGCCGCGAGCTCGAAACGTCGAATCAGCAGCTACAGGTGTTGAGCCGCGTGTTCCGTCACAACGTTCGCAACGACCTCAACGTCATCCAGGGATACACCGATCTCTTGTTGGACCGCATCGACGACGACCGCAGCCGAGAGTGCCTGGAAACGATTCGACAGACCACGGACGACGTCGTCGCGATAAGCGAGAAACTGCGCGTCATCGAAGACGCGTCGCCCGACCCCCCAGCGGGCCGGACCGACCTCGTCGAGACGGTGCGAGAGGCCGCGGATACCGTCGACGACTCGACGGTCACACTTACCATAGACGGACCCTCGGAGGCGTGGATCCGCGCCGACCGCTCGGTCGAGTATCCGATCCGCGAGGTGTTCGAGAACGCGGTCACGCATCACGACGGCGCGAACTGCGAGGTCGACGCGCGGATCGACACGAACGGCAGGACGACCCGCCTCGAAGTCAGCGACAACGGACCCGGTATCCCAGCCGACGAACGGGCGGTGTTACGCGCCGAAGAGGAGACGCCGCTGTCGCACGCGAGCAGCATCGGCCTGTGGCTCGTCAAGTGGATGTGCGAGACGCAGGGCGGGACGGTCGGGTTTGAGACGACGGACGACGGGACGACCGTTCGACTTCGGTTCGAATCGGCCGACACCGCTGATCCGTCGCGGAACGGGCTCTAGCGAAAGAGTGGACGACGCGACCGCGAGGCGTCAGTCCAACTCGGTGATCGTCACCGCGTACACGGCGCCGCAGTTCCCGCACTCGACGTGGACGCCGCGGCTGGTCTGCCCGCGAGTGAACTCGGAGATCTCCTCCGCACACGAGCACTCGAACTGCACTCTCATTGTCAGACGTACGACGTTCTGATATTTAAAAGAATCCGTCGCAGAATCGCCATTGAGAACGCGAGCAGCGCGAGTCGCGCCGCCACCGCGCGCCGATTCGACGGTCGGGACAGCCTGAGTAGTTCAGTCGCCGTCGACGATCACTTCGACCGGGCCGTCGTCCGCGGCCTCGTCCTCGACCTCGTTCCCCGCGACTCCGGCCGACTGCTGCTGTTGGTAGTAGAGCCCACCGGCGACGACGAGGACGACCCACGACCGCCAGTTGGCGAGGTTGAGCGTGTAGCCGATACCGAACGGCTTCTCCACGAGCATCCCCTTGCCGGGCTGCCAGTACGACGAGAGCAGTCGACCGAGGCTCGGGCGCTCGAAGTTGTACGGGATCCCGAGGATCTCTCCCGATGACGATTTCTCTGCCATATCCGTACGTTGGTGGCTGGGGATATAAATCGTGGCGCAACCGCCGAGCGCTGTTCCCGTGCGACCGCGGCCCGCCCCGCGAGTGAGACGACCGGTCGTCGCCTACTGATATCGGCCTCGCCCCTCGACCTCTCGGAGCCGATCGAGGACGCGCGCTTCGCCGGTCGCCGCGTATCCCGCCTCGAACGCCCGGATAAGCGGACCCGGTTCGGTCGCGGTCGCCTCGACTGACCCCTCGAACACGTGGAGGTCCATCGCGTGGTCCTCGACGTGACCGGTGTGGTACGCGAGTCCGAAGTCGATGAGGGTCGTCGGGTCGGTAGCGCCCGCCGTCCTCGCCGCATCGCTCTCGCGCTCCCCGACGCGGACGTTCCGCGTCGTCGGATCGCCGTGGACCATTCCGGCGTCGTGGAGACGCGCGAGCTGTCGACCGACGGACTCCGTCCACGCCGCGTCGAGGTCGTCTGCGAGGTCGCGTTCGCCCGCGTACTGGAGCGTCAGCGTCGCGTTCGGTACGTCGACGTCGAACACCAGGGGCGTCGACACGCCCGCGCGACGCGCCTCGCTCGTCAGCCGCGCCTCCGCGACGGTGCGGTCTCGCCTGAGCGTCCGGTCCAGTTCCGGATGCCGGTACGTCTTCGGAACGCGACGCTTGATCACTCGACGATCGTCGCCCGCCGCTTCGCCGCTCACGATCTCGACGGTCGCCTCTGCGCCGCGTAGTGCGACGCCGCCCTCGGCGGGTTCGACGCTCCCGTCTCTCAGCCCCCGCGCGACGGACGCGTCTCCGTCGCGCCACGTCACGGGCACCTGATCCGGGCGGAAGTTCGGATCGATCGCCGAGTCCGGGATCGCGACGGTGTCGCCCGCCCGAGCCATCTCGGCACCGAGCACGGCGATCATCCCCGCGTTGTCCCGGAGAAACCGCGGCTCGGGCGCGTAGAAGTCGGCGTCGCGGGCCGCACACATCGTCGACAGCATCTCGCGGAGCCGGTCGTTCTGCGCGACGCCCCCGCCCAAGACGAGCTCGTCGGCCCCGGTGAGCGAGAGGGCACGTTCCGAGACCTCCGTCAGCATCGCGAACACGTGTTCCTGTAGGGCGAAGCAGATCTCCTCGACGGGGACGTCGTCGTCGGCGGCGTCGTTGGCGGCGGAGCTGATCCCCGAAAAGGAGAAGTCCATCCCCTTGACGACGTAGGGAAGATCGAGGAGGGCGTTCGGGTCGGCGTCGGCGGCCGCCGCCTCCACCTTCGGTCCACCGGGGTGATTCCACCCGATGTGGCGCGTGAACTTGTCGATCGCGTTGCCGACGCCCGCGTCCATCGTCTCGCCGAGCACGCGGTAGCGTCCGTCGTGGTAGCCGAGCAGGTGCGCGTTCGCACCGGACGCGTTCAGACACACCGGGTTCTCGAAGCCCGACCGGTGACGCCCGATCTCGAGGTGTGCAACCATGTGGTTGACCCCGACGAGCGGCACGTCGAGCGCGCCCGCGAGCGAGCGCGCGGCGGTTCCGACGGTCCGGAGACACGGACCGAGCCCCGGTCCGCGCGAGAAGGCGACGGCGTCGATCGCGTCCGTGCCGTACTCGTCCTCCGCCGCAGTCAGCACCGTGTCGATAACCGTCGGGATCGCCTCGGACATGTGTTCGGCGGCCTCGCGCGGATGAATGCCGCCGCTATCCGGCTCGTACGGGTCCGATTCGATACAAACGGTGTCGGCCTCGGCGTCGTACAGCGCGGCGCTCGCACACCACGCGGTCCCTTCGATGCCGAGAACGCGCATTCGGCGGGCGTTAGGCTTCTTCGGCGTCTACGTCGCCCTCGCCGCCGATCTTGTTGCGTTCGAGCATGTATTCCTGCTCGACGTCGAGCGCGTCTTCGGCCGTGTCGTACACCTTCGCGTAGCCGACCGTCTTGCGCATGCCGAACTTCGTGTCGAGCTCGTGGACGACGACCTCCTCGGAGGCCTTGTCCAACTTGGCCGCCAGCGAGTCGCGGACCGAGAGACGGGAGGGCGTCGCCTCCTCGTGGGTCGTCTCGAAACGGATGTCCGTGCGGTGCAACATCGGGTTCTCCTCTTCGGAGATGATATCGACGTCCATGGTTCAGTTAGGCGTATATCCCCCCGAAAGCTGTAAAAGGATTTCGAAGCGGGGGTCACGCCGCGTGCGGGACGCCCTTGCGTCACGGTCCCGCGACACAGTCCCGCAACACAGCGCGGCGTCGCCGGCGGGAACACGACTTTGTTCGTCCGACACCAACCTCCGATCGAATGTCCAACGGCAGCGAGCCGGTCGTCGATCTCGCGTCGAACTCGCGGTACGAGCTGATGCGGTCGAAACACGTCACGGTACCGCTGTCCGTCCCGCGGAAGCTCCGGTGGTGCGGCTACATTGCGCTGCTCGCGGCGCTTATCGGTCCCGTCGTCGCAACGCTTCCGACCGCCGTGCGAGCGGACCACTTCGCCGGGAACCCGACCACGACACCGCTCGGGGCGGCCGCGGTCGTCCTCATCGGCGTCGTCGCCGTGGCGATCGCCGCCGCCGGACTCACGGCCGTCGCCGTGTCCGTCGAGCGTACCCCCGATCCCCCCGAATCGCGGCTGTGGCTCCTGATCGGTGCCGAAGACGCGTTTTCCGGAATCGGCTTTATCACCGGCGCGCTCGGCGTCCTCTCCGGCGGCATCATCCTCGCGAGCGGCCACTGGGGCCCAGACGCGGTCGATCGACTGATCGCGTCCGGTATCGATCCGTACCTCGTCTTCGACGCCGTGCCCGCCACGCCGCGTCTCACCGCGATCGGCGCGCTCCTCGTCGGTATCGGTTCGATCGCGTCGAGCGTCGTCGTCGAGCGTCGGCGCGAGTGATCCGCTGTCGTCGTCGCGTCGGTCAACGAATATCTCCGTAGCGGTCGGCGAAATCGCTGCGGCGGTCGGAGAACAGGCCCGACGAAGTCGGAGAACAGGCCCGACGAACAGTCGCCGAGCGCGACGAATGCGCTAGCTATCGTCGTCCGCAGGGGTTCCGAGCAGTTCGTACGCCCCGTCGACGTCGCCGTCGAGCGCCTCGAACAGTTCCCTCGCCTCGGCGCGCGACTCGGGCGTGACCGCGACCCGGACCATCCCCTCGCCGGGCTGACCGTAGACGACGGTCGCGCCGTCGGGCGCGGCGACGATGGCGGGGAGCGCGGCCAGGTCCTCCTCGCCGTCGACCACGATCATGACCGGCTCGCTCGCGGAGAGCGCCGACCCGATCGCACGCAGGAGATCGGCCGACAGAGACGCCGGAGGGCTCTCGACCGCGATCCGGCGGACGTCCGCCGTCGCGAGGGCGGACTCGATCTCCGAGCGAACGGCCTCCCGCTCCGTCTTTCCGTCGATGAGAGCCACGTCAGGGACGCGGCCCGCTTCCCGGAGGTGGTACGTGACCACGTCGCCGACGGCGACGACGGGTGCGTCTCGCGCTGCACGGCTCCCGCGGGTCTCGGCCGCCGCCGCGAGTAGTTCCTCGGTGTCGGTCGTCACGGGACCGAGCGGCTCTTTAAACGCGTCACGGAGCGAGTCGGGAAGGGTGAGCATTAGTGTGTATCGAACTGCACGAGCGGTGATTCGGCGTCGCTATCGGACCTTCAGCGCGTACGATCCGGCCTTCGTGACGTTCATCTCCTCGGCTATCTGGCTCTCCTCGGGCTTCGTGATGATGACGTACCCCGCCCAGTCCTCCGTAAGCGACGACGACCCGCAGTGCTCGCACGTCTGTGAGTCGGGGTCGTTGACGTGGTGGCACTCCCGACACGCGAGGCGGTCCTCGGCCATCAGTCGGCCTCCTCACCGGTCTGCTCGCGGTGAAGCCGTTGGCCCTCCAGCCACTCGTGTTTCCCGAGACCGGGCTGTTTCGCCGTGAGTCCGATCTTCGAGTCCCGCGGGTTGCGCTCGTCGATGCTCTTCGTCACGACCCGGACGCGGACGGCGTCGTCGACGCCGAGCGTCTTGTCCGAATCGGAGGAGGCGAGCTGCTGGTTCGCGCTGTCGAACGTGAGGTATTCGTCGGTGATCTGCGAGACGTGGAGCAGGCCGTCGACCGGGCCGATCCCGACGAAGGCGCCGAACTCGACCGTCTCGACGACGGTGCCGTCGGCCACTTCCTGCATGTCGGGGTCGTAGGTCAGCGCGTCGAACTCCGCCTCGTAGTAGACGCCGGGGCGGTTGTGCAACACCGCGCCGTCGCCGATCTCGTGGACTTCGATGACGCTCACGACGCTGCCGACGTCCTCGTCCATTCGTCCTTCCAGTTTGTCCTGCAGCAGGGCTTTCACCCGCTTGTCGGTGACGTCCGCCAGGTGTTTCGGCGGTACCTCGACCGTATCCTTGAGTCGAACTCGTTTGTACATGTTCTTGATTGTCCGCGTCCGCTAGGGTTCCGTTATTGCCAGTGTGTTCCGACCCCTTAAACCGATTACTGGTGCGCCCGCCTCCAGCACCCGGTTCGCCAGCGGTCGATCGTTGGTGACGACGCCGTCGGCCCGGCCCTCGGTGACCAGCTCGACCAGCGCGTCGTCGGCGTACGATTCGTTCGTTTCAACCGTCTCCGCCCGCGCCGCCAAGTCCGCACCCACGCTCGCCGCGGTCGCCTCCGCGCCGTTCCCCGCTTGAAGCCCGTCGAGCTCCGCGAGCACCGCCGCGGGCACGACGGCCTCATAGGTGCCGAGGAGCCGATCCAGCTCCTCGAACAGCCGCAGGTTCGCTTCGACGGGAGCCATCAGGGCGCTCGCGTCGAGCGCGACGACAGGTGCGTCGCCGTCCGCGCCCGCGGACTTCCCCGTTTTGAGGCCGTCTCCGCGGGCGGCTTCGGTCACGTTACGAGAGGGTTCCGACGCCGATGAGACGCCAGCGTGCGCCGACGCGTCGGTTGATCGCGATCTGTGCGCCCTCGTCGGCACAGACGGGTCGTTTGAGGCTCACCTCGCACTCGCCGTCGCGCGCGCTCGTCACCGCGCCGACCGTCGTCGCGGTTCCGACGGTGAGCATCAGCGGCTCGCCGGTGGTGATCGCTTCGATGTCGCTCTCGCCGCTCTCGTCGTCCTCCTTCCCGACGACGCGGTCGAGGAGGTCGACCTCCATCTCGAACTCGTTACGCGTCGGCGGTAGCGTGCCGGGCTCGCCGGCGACCTGTCCCGCGAGCGCGTCGCCCTTCGTCAGGCTCGGATCGAGTCCCGTGCCGACGCCGAGGAGGCCGCCCGGCCGGGCGGTGTCGACGTCTTGGCTCCCCGCCTGCAGCGATCGAACCGTCGTTTCGAGGGGGCGCCACTCCGTCTGCCCCTCCTCGTCGACCTCGCGGCCCGGCCGGATCTCCAGCCCGTCGCCGACGGAGAGCTCACCGCTGACCAGCGAGCCGCCCACGACGCCGCCCTTGAGCTCCGCCGCGGTCGCGCCCGGGCGGTTGATGTCGAACGAGCGGGCCGCGTACATGCGAGCGCTCTCGCCGGGGTCGCGCTCGGGAGTGGGAATCTCCGTCTCGATCGCGTCGATGAGGAGGTCCATGTTGACCTCCTGCTGTGCCGAGACGGGGACGATCGGCGCGTCTTCGGCGACGGTGCCCTCGACGAACTCCTGAATCTGTCGGTAGTTGTCGACGGCGCGGTCGCGGTCGACCAAATCGACCTTGTTCTGTGCGATGACGATGTTCTCGATTCCGATGAGATCGAGCGCCATCAGGTGCTCCTCCGTCTGCGCCTGCGGGACGTCCTCCGTCGCGCTCACGACGAGAACCGCCCCGTCCATGATCGAGGCGCCGGAGAGCATCGTCGCCATCAGCGTCTCGTGGCCCGGCGCGTCGACGAACGACACCGTTCGGACCGGTTCGCTCTCGGAGCCGTCTTCGCACTCCTCGTCGACCGTGTAACACTCGGGCGCGTCGACCCCGGGGCAGCGCCGGAACGTCGCGTCCGCGTATCCCAGCCGGATCGAGATACCGCGCTTCATTTCCTCGCTGTGCTGGTCGGTCCACGAGCCGGACAACGCCTGCACGAGCGTCGTCTTCCCGTGGTCGACGTGACCGACGAGACCGATGTTCACCTCCGGTTGTGTGTTGGCTTTAGTCACTGTTGGACCTCCTAACGGAGTAGTCTTACCCGAATTTCGCTCCGTGCGAGTGATAAAGTTGCTGTTATAGTGCTGTCGTGCACCCGCGAGCGAGACCGCAGATCGGTCGCGAACGGTCGACCCCGTAGTTCCGTCTGACATCATCTGTAGGTCCCGTCCGACATCATCTGTAGGTCCCGTCCGACATCATCTGTAGGTCCCGTCCGACGCCGCTTTACGCTTCACGGCCGTACGCTGTCTCGTCATGGGATACGCCTGTCCGGTGTGTTCGACCCCCCAGCGGGACGGGGAACACCTCGCTCATCACCTCGCGTTCACGGCGATGCTCCACGGCGACGACCACGAGTCGTGGCTCGACGAACACGTGCCCGACTGGGCCGACCGCGACCCCGCGGGTCTCGCCGACGCGGTCACGCCGCACGCGGCGGACGCCGAGTACCACGAGGTGTTCGAGGACACGGTCGACCGCGGACGACCGGACGTCGACGTCGGATCACACGCTCACGGCGGTCAGGAACACAGCCGCGGAGATCACGGGCACGCTCACGGCAGCCACACGAACCCGACCGGTCCGGTCCACGAGTCGGGAGCGACCGACCCGGAAGTGGCCGCCGCGCTCCGCGAGGCGCGAGAGCTCACGCGGCAGATGCACGAGGAGAAGGGCGAGAGCGACGGGAGCGAGGAGAAGGGCGAGGGCGACGAGAGCGAGGGCGACGAGCCGTCGGCATAACGGAACGCCCTTTTCAGTCGCCGCCGAACCTCGGGGTATGGAGACCAGAGGGACGTTCGCCCCGGAGACCCGCGCCGACGCGCTCGAACACTACGAGGCGGTCGGTCCGGTCGCGCAGGTCGTCGTTCGCGAGGCGACGAAGGCGATGTCGTTCGACGCCGACGAGTACGACGAGCGGGTCACGCCCGAGGTGATCCGCACGGCCCGCGACGCCGTCTTCGCCGAACAGCTCGTGGTTCACATCGGTGAGAGCGGGGAGTTCGACGCGTGGCTCGCCGACAGCGAATTCGGCGACGAGGACGTCGTCCGGATCGGCGGTGACAACGTCGACAACGCGGTGTGGCACCCGATACCCTTCGCGGACACCGTCATCGCGGCGACGTACCAGAACGAGCCCGACGCGGCCGCCAGCACCCTCCGCCGGAACGCCTTCGGTCGGGTGTATCGCGAGGAGTTCTATCAGTCGGGCCGGTAGACGGTCCGGCGATCGGACCGAGAAGCAGTCCGGAAATCGGGGTCATAAGCGGTCCGGCAGTGCGATCCGTACCGCGTCGCGAGTTGTCAGCGCGCGACGCCTGCTGCTACCGCCTCGCGCTATCGCTCGCCGGTCGAAAACAAACAGGAGATTCGCGGTTGGTCCGCGTCGACCGCCGTGCCTCGCTCTGCGCCGGAGCCTACTCGAGCGTGCCCTGCGTGACGAGCGTGTCGTCTTCCAGGTAGTGCTCGATGTGGTGGCCGTGCTCCTCGACGTCCCGTAAGATGTCGCGGAGCTGTTCCTCGGTGTTGTAGTCGCCGAGGTTGTTGGCGAGCTGGATGTGCTCGCGCAGCATCTCGGTGATGTCGCCGAACATCTCCAGGTCGTTCTCCAGCGAGGTCCGAATGTCGTACGCGTCGGCGTCCTCGGGGCTCACCGGCGCGTGCTCCTCGTAGTTCGCGCCGCCCGACAGCGGCACGCCACCGAGGGCCTGCGCGCGCTCGGCGATCACGTCGGCGCCCTCTTCGAGGTCGGCCGCGACCTCACCGAGGTACACGTGGATATCGCGGAACTCTGCACCCTCGACGAGCCAGTGGTGCTTTTTGACCTGGTGATACAGCACGTACGTCGCCGCGAGGTCCGTGTTCAGGGCGTCGACGAGCTGCTCGGCCTTCTCCTCGGGGATGCGGAGGGCTTCGCTCTCGTGGACGTCACCGTATCGTTGACGGGCCTGTTTTTGCGTACTCATCGTGCTTCTACATACACGCGCGATCCACTTAACTGTTCACACTAAACAAATGAGATTTTTACTAGTAGAAACTTATTTTTCCGATTTATCACACTCACTGGCGACCGCTCTGACGATCCGCCTGCGATAGCAGGCGCCGGAAACGAACGGCGCGTCGCCCGCGAAGGGAAACGTCTTAATGGACTACGCGCGCAGTTCGTGGTGTATGAGCAACGGCGACGACGACCCGGCGGACGCCTCCGAGGGGGCCGACGCCGCGGACGACGCGGAGGACGCCGGCGAGTCGACGGACACGGCCGCCGCGCCGACCCTCCCGGACGAAGCGACCGAGGAGTCCCTGAACGAGTACCTCGACGAGATCGAGGCCCTGCTCGACGACGCCGAGACGGAGGCGGATCTCGACGATGTCGACGCGCTCCTCGACGACGCCGAGGACGGGCTTGCCGAGTCGGACCTGCCCGAAATAGACGAGGACGAAGATGACGACGACGACGAGGACGCGGACGACCCGCGCGGCGACATCGAAGACCGCATCGCCGATCTCCGAGACGATGCCGAGGCGGCCCGCGGGCCGTACGGCGAGGATGTCGTCGACGCGATCGAGGCCGCGGCCGCGACCATCGAGGACACCGAGTGGACGACCGCTGGCCGCGAGGATGTCAGCGACGCGGTCGACGCGTTCCTCGACGCGGCGAGCGGGTCGGTCGATATCGACGCCTTCCCCGATCACGAGGGGATCGACGACCAGATCGCCGCGCTCGACGCCGTCGCCGAGGCGGTGGCGGACGCCGACCTCGACGCGGACGCGGACGCAGAGACGATCGCCGCCCTCCTCGACGCGACCGACGACCTCGACGCCGGTCTCGACGACGCCGAGGAGTGGGACGACCTCGAGACCCACGAGAAGCTCCGCGCGCAGGGGTTCTACGACGTGCTCGGTCACTACAAGGACTTCCCGGTCGAGTGGTCTGCGCTGAAAGAACACGAGAAGCGCGGCAACGTCGACATGATACTGCTCGCGCTCGATTCGCTGACCTCCGACTTCATGGAGCGGCACTGTCTCGAAGCCTTCGAGCGAATGGGCAAACGCGGGAAGACCGAGGCGTCCGTCGAGGAGCTCCTCGGGCGCGCCGGAAAGCGCGATCAGTTCGCCATCCGCATCCTCGGCAAGATGGCCGCCGAAGAGGCGACCGAGACGCTCGTGGAGTACGTCGAGGAGGACTCGAACCCCGGGCTCCAGAAGGCGACGTTCAAGGCGCTCGGCGAGATCGGTGCCGGAGAGGCGGTGCAGCCGCTCGCGAACCGGCTCGACCCCGAAGGCGACACCGCGGACCTCGTGCGCCCCCACGCCGCGCGAGCGCTCGGGCTTATCGGCGACACCCGCGCGATCGACCCGCTCGCCGACGCGCTCGACGAGGACCCCTCCACCGACGTGCGCGCCGCGGCGGGTTGGGCACTTCGACAGATCGGCACGCAGGAGGCCCTCGAAACCGTCGCCGAATACGGCGACGAGCACGCCTTCATCGTGTCGACCGAAGCCGACAAGGCACAGCGCGCTCTCGACGCTGCCTCCACAGCCGCGTAACGCGTTCGTCGCGTCAGCCGTCGTACGACCCGCTTCATCTTGTCGGTTGTCCCGCTGCGCCGATACTAGCACACGCGCCCGCCCCGGGTGAACCCTTTTATTCCATACCGCGGCCACACCTCCCGTGCGCCCGCTAAACGCCTCTTCGACCCCCACTGCCCCGCCGAGCCTCCGATTCCGGTCGACAGTCGTCAATCTCGTCGGTCTCGCCGTCCGCGTCGCCGTCGCCGTCCTCGTCGTTCTCGCCGTCGGTTGTCTCGCGGTTCCGGTCTCCGCGGAAGCAGCGTCCGGCGTCGAGAGCCCCGCAGCCGGTGTCGGAAGCACCGCCGCTGGCGCGCCAACTCCCCAGCAGACCAACGAGTCGGTCCCCACTAACGCCGATCCTCGAATCGTCGAACTGTACCCGAACCCGACGACGGAGGGAAACCGCGGTGAGTACCTCGTCGTTCGACTGCCCGAACGCGGGAACTGGTCGATTTCGGACGGCTATCACGAGACTCGGCTCCCGCGAAACGCGAGCGGCACGGTTGCGCTGTCGATGGCACCCGAATCGACGGCGGCCTTGCTTGCGGAGACGTCGGCGCGCGACGCTCGCGGACCGACGACCGTCCGAGCGCTCGACGGCCACTTTCCGCTCGCGGCGTCCGGCGATCGCATCGAGCTCCGTCGCGACGGGCGCGCCGTCGACGCCGTCGAGTACGGACGGGTTCGCGAGGGGTATCGCTGGCGCGCAGAGTGGAACGAGTGGCGACCCCGCGGCTACGAGCCCCGAGCCCCGGCACGGACCGCGAACGCGACCGTCCGACCGTTCGTTCTGCCGGACGCACCTCATCTTCCCGTCGAACCGCTGCGCGACGCTGACGACCGCCTGTTGCTCGCCGGGTACACCCTCGAATCGTCGCGGGTCGCCGATCTGCTCGCCGACGCCGTCGACCGCGGCGTCACCGTCCGCGTGCTCATCGAAGGCTCGCCGGTCGGCGGGTTCTCCGTTCGGAGCGCCGAGCTTCTCGATCGGCTCGTCGCCGCTGGCGTCGAGGTTCGCGTCCTCGACGGCGAGCCCGACCGATTCAGGTTCCACCACGCGAAGTACGCCGTCGCCGACGACCGCGCGGTCGTCCTCACTGAGAACTGGAAGGCCTCCGGCACCGGCGGGCGATCGAGTCGCGGCTGGGGCCTCGTCACCGAGCCGCAAGCCCCCGGGAATGACACGCCGGGAGACTCGGCCGCGGATCCCACCGTCACGACGACTGCCGACGACCTCGCCGCGGTGTTCCGCGACGACTTTCGGGCGCACGACGCGCGCTCGTGGGAGTCGTTCCGCGCGGACGCCGCGTTCCACGACTCCGGTCGCGCGAACGGGTCGTACCCCGCGCGGTTCGGCCCGCCAGCGCCGACCGCGGCGGACGTCGAACTCCTCACCGCCCCCGGTAACGCGGCCGACCGGCTGGTCGCGCGGATCGACGCCGCCGACGAGCGCGTGCTCGCCGTGGTGCCGCGGACCGGCGGCTCAGACGACCGGATCGTGCGTGCGCTCCGCCGAGCCGCCGAGCGCGGGGTCGACGTCCACCTGTTGGTGTCGGGGACGTGGTACGACCGCGAGGCGAACCGAGACCTGGCCGACGCGCTCGCCGGTGAGCCGATCGACGTCGCCGTCGCGGAGCCGCGCGGCCGGTACGGGACGCTCCACGCCAAGGGCCTCGTCGTCGACGACACGGCGATCGTCGGCAGCCTGAACTGGAACCGGGTCGCGGCGACCGAAAACAGAGAGGTGTTACTCGCCGTCGAAGACGCGTCGGTGGCCGCGTTCTACGCCCGCGCTTTCGCCGCCGACTGGCGCGGTGGCGGGGTCCACCTCCCGGTGGGGCTGCTCGGCGGGCTCGGCGTCGCGGTCGCTGGCGGCGGCGTCCTCGCTCACCGTGAGGTGGCGTTCGCGTAGCGGTCGGCCACGTCAAGCGAAAGTACGGGTCGCACTCAGAGGCGCCGACCGAGCAGAGGGAAGCCGCGTCAGCCGTCGAACGAGGCCGTCGAGGAGAGCGCCTCGTCGATCTCCGCTTCGGCCATCTTCTCGACCAGCGTCTCGATGACGGCGCTCCGCCGGCCCTTCACGAACTTGATCGATCCGACCACGAGGTGGCCGCCGCCCGAGACGCCCGCCTCGGGGAGCTCGTCGTTCAGCTCGGTCACCATGTTCGGGATGTCGAGTCGGACGCCGTCGGACCGGAGCACGCAGAAGTCGGGTCCGTAGCCGATCGTGATGACCGGGTCACCGGTCTCCCGGACGCGGGTGTCGTGGAGCTTCCCGGTCGTCTTCCCGGGCGCGGGATAGGTGAACCGGTGGGCGTACTCGTCCAAGTCGATCCGGTAGAGGTGCGCGCCCGAGGCGAGTCGCTCGTGTTCGACGTGCCCGTCGAGCGCGGCGAGCTGGCGGTCCACGTCGCGGTCGGCCCGCTCCGAGAGGAACTCGACGAGCTCGGCGTGGCGCTCGGGGTCGTCACAGCCCACGTTCAGCGCGTCGTTGACGAGGGTCTTCCCCTCGGAGTAGCGCAGCCAGTGGGCGGCGTAATCGAGCGCCTCGCCGATGTCGAGCAGATCGGACTCGTCGTAGCCTGCCGCCTCCGCGAGTGCGACGTAGTCGTCCATCGCTTCCGCCTTCGAGCGGTCGGCGAGCCCGGCGACCGCCGGGACGTGTTCGAGATCCTCGGTGAGCGACGGATCGATCAGGCGCGCGAGCTCGACGCACATCATCCCCGTCGTGACTCGGTAGTCCTCGCCGTGGAGATACGGGTTGATGTGAGCGTCGAGTAGCGGCTCGACGGCCTCGGGATCGGGGTGGTGGTGGTCGACGGCCGCGATCGGGATGTCGTAGTGGGTGAGATTCTCGTACGCCGGGACGTCCTCCTCGGTCGACCCGTTATCGAGCATGAGCAGGAACGGGAGCTTCTGACCGTGTCGGGCTCGCCCCTCCAGCGCGAAGTTGAGGTCGCGGGTCACGTCTTCCATCTCGTAGTACGGGGCCTTGCTCGGGAGCCGCTTGAACAGGTGCTGGGCGGCGTCGCGGTCCTCGTGGACCTCGGCGATGAAATTCTCCATGGCGAGCTGGACCGGGATCGCGGCGCACATGCCGTCGCCGTCGGCGTGGTGTCGGACGCGGATCGGTCGCCCGGAGAGGACGGTTCGCCGAAGGAGCCGAGCCAGATCGCGGAGATCGTCGTGGATCGACTCGAACGCTCCCCACTCGATGAGCGGATCGACGTCGGCGGGTTCGGCCCGCTCGTCGAGCGCTTCCTCGAACCGCGCTCTGGCGTCGGCGGCGCGCTCGTCGGAGAGCTGCTTCAGCGAATCGACCTCCAGCTGGAGGGCGTTCTCGCGGGTCTCGACTGCCCCGCTGACGTGGACCATGTCGCCGACAGCGACTTCGGGGTACGCCCGGACGCCCGCCTCCTCGAACGCCGCACAGGAGACGACGCCCGAGGCGTCGGAGACGGCGAAGATCGTCGGACCGCCCGTCTGTTTCGCCTGCACGACCTCGCCCTCGACGGTCACCTCGTCGCCGGGGGCGAGCCCGCGGACCCGTGAGATGGTCGGCTCGTGTGCGACCGCCTCTGTTCGGTAGTCGTCGACCGGCTCGTGGTCGAACGCGACGTCGCCGTTCTCCTTCACCTCTGTCAGCCGCACGACGAGCCGGTCGCCGACGGCGTACTCGTCGGTGAGGTTCGACTCGTGGACGAGTCCGCTCACGGCGTCCGAGACGTCGACGAAGATACCGTAGTCGACGACGCCGTTGACCTCGGCGTGGTACAGCGCATCGACCTCGGCGTCTTCGAGCGTGCAGTCAGGCGCTAGATCGTAGACGGTCGGCCGGTCGTCGGCCGCCCCCTTCGCCGTCGCGGCGTCGGGTTCGAGGCTCGAATCGCCTCGCGTGCCGGAATCCCCGGCGGGTTTTTCGCTCATGGACGTACCTCGGGAACCGCCGATGTTAAGCCTGTTCTCTTGGGTCTCCTCCCGAGCCGTCGACCCGTCTCCACCCGTCGCTGTGACGTGCCCGCGGCGTTCACGAGACCGCCCACTCGGCGGTGACTCGCGGTCCGGGCCGCTTGGTCCGGAACCCCTATGAGGCGACGGCGACTTCCCTCACGTATGCGACTGTTCCGCTCGGACGAACTCCTCGGGATCGCCCGAGAGACGTTGGAGTTCGTCCTCGAGGCGAGCGAGGAGAGCCACCCCGACGAGTACATGGGGTTCCTCCGCGCGGACGACGCCCGGAAGCTCGATCTCGACCGCGACGGCCAGGTGATAACCGACGTGCTCGTCATTCCCGGCACCGAGTCGAACCCGGTCAGCGCGAGCGTCCGCACGCACATGAAGCCGAACGACATGCGCTCCGTCGGCTCCGTCCACTCGCATCCGAACGGCGCGCTCAGACCGAGCTCGGCCGACCTCGCGACGTTCGGGCAGGGACAGGTCCACATCATCGTCGGCGCCCCGTACGGCTGGGGCAACTGGAAGGCGTTCGACAACGAGGGGAACCAGACGACCCTCGACGTGCTCGACGTCGACGTGCCCGACGAGCACTTCTTCGATTTCACGCAGGAAGACATCGACCGCGAAATCAGCGACGAGAAGCGCAACGAGGGCGGCTTCCTCTCGTGGTTCAAATGACGCAGGCGACGCGAGTCGTCGCACAGGGGACCTTCGACCTCCTCCACCCGGGTCACGTCCACTACCTCGAAGACGCAGCGACGTACGGCGACGAGCTTCACGCGATCGTCGCGCGTCGCTCCAACGTCACGCACAAGCCCGCCCCGATACTCTGTGCCCGGCAGCGTCGGGACATGGTCGGCGCGCTCGCCGCCGTCGACGAGGCGCACCTCGGTGACCCGGACGACGTGTTCGTTCCGATCGAGCGGCTCGACCCCGACGTGATCGTGTTGGGATTCGACCAGCACCACGACGAGAGCGACATCGCCGACGCGCTCGCCGACCGCGGGATCGACTGTCGCGTCGAGCGGGCCTCGGGGCGCGAGCCCCGATTCGAGGACGAGCTCCTCTCCAGCGGCGATATCGTCGACCGCATTCTACGGCGACGCGGCGACGGTGACCGATAACGCGGTCGTCAGGCGATCTCCGCGGAAGCGCGGGACCTATATGGATCGGTTCCCAAACGCAGTCAAGTGACGATACCCGACCGATTCCCCGCCGTGCTCGCCGCGACGGCGATGGGCGTCTACCTCCTGCTCGTCGTCGGCGCCACCACCTCGCTCACCGAGGCGGCGGCGGCCTGTACGGGCTGGCCCGCCTGCGGCGACGGGACCGCCCTTCCCACCGAGACCGCCGGGTGGGTCGCGCTCGGACACCGCGCGATCGCCGTCGTCGTCGGCCTCCTCGTCGCCCTCTCGGCGGCGCTCGCGTGGCGGGACGACGCGAGCCGTCGCGTCCGCCTCGCGCTCGCGCTTGCCGTTGTCCTCTTCCCGGCGCAGGCGGGCGTCGGCGCGCTCGTCGCGGTCGGCGGGCTCCCGGCCGCACTCGGCTCCGTACACCTCCTGCTCGGCGTCGTTATCTTCGGATCGGTGCTCGCCGGGCTCGCCTGGTGGCTGGAGGCGGAGACCGGCGACATCGACGACACTCCTGTCGACTTCACGCCCGGAACTGACGACCTGCCGCCCGTCGACTCCGTACCGGAGCCGGAGATTCCCACGGCGACGCTTCCCCGACTGAAAACGACGGCGGCGGCGTACTTCCGGCTGATGAAGCCGCGGCTGATGTGGCTGCTCTGTCTCGTCGCCGCGGCGGCGATGGCGCTCGCCGGTGGGGTCGGATTCACCCCGTACGTCGTGGCAGCGACGCTCACCGGCGGCGCCCTCTCTATCGGCGCCTCGGGAACGTTCAACCACGTCCTCGAACGCGACGTGGACAAGCGGATGCAGCGAACCAGCGACCGACCCCTCGCGACGGATCTGGTGCCCGTCTCGCACGCGCTCGCGTTCGGCGGCCTGCTGACGATCGCCTCGGTCGGCCTCTTCTGGACGGTGAACCCGCTGACGGCGGTGCTCGGTCTGATCGCGATCGTGTTCTACAGCGTCGTCTACACGCTCATTCTCAAGCCGAACACGGTCCAGAACACGGTTATCGGCGGTGCCGCCGGTGCCCTTCCGGCACTCATCGGCTGGGCGGCGGTCACCGGTAGCATCGGCGCCGGCGGCCTGCTGCTCGCGCTGGTCATCTTCCTCTGGACGCCCGCGCACTTCTACAACCTCGCACTGGCGTACAAGGACGACTACGAGCGCGGCGGCTTCCCGATGATGCCCGTCGTTCGCGGGGAGACGGCGACCCGCCGCCACATCGTCTGGTACCTCGGGGCGACGCTCGTGGCCGCGGCCGCGCTGGCGGTAGTCGCCGAGCCGCTCGGCGGGCTGTACGCGGCCGTCGGCGTCGCACTCGGCGGTGTGTTCCTCTGGATGGTCGTTCGGCTCCACTACGAGCAGACGGAGGCGGCCGCGTTCCGCGCGTTCCACGCCTCGAACGCCTACCTCGGGCTCCTGCTTTTCGCCGTGGTGTTCGACGCCCTCGTGATCTGAACGCAGACGGAGGTCTTTAGACGGTATCAGTCGTGACATCTGGACGCTTGTGGTTTATATACTCCCTCGAGAAATACGTCCCAATCGAATGAATGACTCGTCGAGAGGAGCGGTCAGCTCGCTGTGGCCCGTCTGGGGCCTCGGATCTGTACTTTCTGTCTCGCTCGTCGTCGAACTAGTGATCGTTTCGCTCGGAATGGTTTCGGCTCCCGACGGCTATCTTTTTTCGAGGAGAGAATCTCGCGCTTCAGCGCGGGAGTGAATCCGACAACTCTTCTACGACCCACCGTCGATGGCAGGCCGGATATTCAACGCTTATCCCCACCATTAAGTAGATTTGATTACATAGACTATGTATGGCGATTAAGACCACTCGCACCTACGTTGGTTCCGTCAGGAACCACCAACAGGTCTGTGATGGTCTTGATTCGCTCGGAGACTCTGCCTCCAAGATATGGAACGTCGCACGATGGACAGCTGACCGCATCTGGGATGCAACCGGCGAAATCCCGGACGGTAGTGTGCTGAAATCGTATATGAAGAACCAGTCGTGCTGGAAAGACTTGAACGCACAATCCAGTCAGAAAGTCATTGAAGAACTTTCTGACGCTTTCCAGTCATGGTTCGATCTGCGGCACAAGTCCAGAGAAGCGAATCCCCCCGGCTACCGCAAACACGGCGACACTCGACCAAAGAGCACGGTGACGTTCAAAGAAGACGGGTTCAAACACGACCCTGAAAACAACCGCGTCAGACTCTCGAAAGGCTCGAACCTCAAAGAATACTTCTCGGACTTCCTGCTCTGCGAATACCAGACCCGACCAGACGTTGACCTCTCGGAAGTCAACGCAGTCCAGAATGTTCGTGTCGTCTGGAACGGTGACGAATGGGAATTACATTTCGTCTGCAAAGTCGAACTCGAAACGACCGACTCAGCAGGCGACGGCGTGGCCGGAATCGACCTCGGAATCACAAACATCGCCACGGTCGCATTCCCCGACGAATACGTGTTATACCCCGGCAACTCGCTCAAAGAAGACAAACACTACTTCACACGTGCTGAGTACGACACCGAGGGGGAGAGTGGCCCGTCAGGGGAGTCGATGTGGGCGCGTCGGAAACTCTCCGAACGTGAGACACACTTCTACCACACGCTGACGGACGCCATCATCACGGAGTGTATCAAACGCGGTGTCGGAACGCTCGCGGTGAGTTGGCCTGAAGACGTGCGAGCGTCAGACTGGGGTAAAACCGGGAATAAGAAGCTGCACACGTGGGCGTTCGACCGCATCCACCAGTACCTCGAATACAAAGGCGAGATGCGGGGTGTTGAGGTGCTGAAAGAGAACGAGTGGAACACCTCGAAAACGTGTTCACGATGTGGAGGCGACACGAAATCGAACCGTGTCGAACGTGGTTTGTACGTCTGCTCGTCGTGTGAGTTGGTAGCCAACGCGGATTGTAACGGGGCGGAGAATATGCGTCAGAAGATAACTCCGAGTCCTCACGGCGAGGATAGGAGTAACGGCTGTGTGGCACAGCCATCGACACACTTGTTCGACCGCGAGAGCGGGACGTTTCACACGAGAGAACAAGTCGTGTCGTAGACCAGCAAATATCCCACCTGCGGCACGGGAAGCCTCGCCGTCGTCGGGCTCTGCCCGACTGCCTGAGGGATCTCTGATCCCTCTCCGTTTACGGCGAGGAGGATGTCACTGGGTAGGGTACCTCTCTTCAGTACTGGTCGTGTCAGGGATCGCGTACGTCGTCTACCGGATCCCAAGCGCAAGCCTCTCGACCGCGCGGTACCCGCGGCTCAATCGCTGGTGGCTCGCGGGCGCGGCGGGGTTTCTCCTTATTAACCTTGGATTTATGGCGACGCTCCCGACCGAGACGGCGTTTCAGGTGTTCGGCTGGATCCGCTGGGCGATCGGCTTCGGCGGCGGAATCGGACTGCTTATCGGGCTGTTCGAGGCGAGAGCGATCGAACGCGAGGTCGCGGCGGAGCGGAGTCGAGTCAAGCAGGCCGAACTCCGCCGTGAGCGCGACCGACTCGAAGAGTTTGCGAGCATCGTCTCACACGATCTCCGGAACCCACTCAACGTCGTTCACGGGCGCGTCGACCTCGCCAAGCAGGCACATCCAGAGGACGAGCACCTGCAAGTCGTCGGGCCCGCGCTCGATCGGATGAACGACATAATCGGGGAGACGCTCGTGCTCGCTCGCGAGGGGAAACGCGTCTCCGAGCTCGACGACGTCGACCTCGACGAGTGCGCTCACGACTGCTGGTCACGCGCGGGTACGGCGGACGCGACGTTCCGCGTGGATGAGCTGGGGGCGATACGAGCCGATCACGACCGACTGTTGCACGTCTTCGAGAACCTCTTTCGGAACTCGGTCGAACACGGAGGCCACGACGTGACCGTTCGCGTGGGTACGCTCGACGGGACGGACGGCTTCTTCGTCGAGGACGACGGGCCCGGGATCCCGGCCGACCAGCTCGATCGGGTGTGTGAAGCCGGATTCACGTCGTCTCGCGACGGAACCGGGTTCGGGCTCGCGATCGTCGACCAGATCGTCGACGCGCACGGGTGGGAGCTCCAGATCAGTGAAGGGGACAGCGGTGGGGCCCGATTCGAGGTCAGCGGCGTTGACCGGCTGGAGTAGAGCAGCGAGCAGCGAGCAGTGTGAAGGAAGACGTGGGAAGTGAGCAGTGTGAACCGGGGAGCGAGCAGTGAGCAGTGTGAACCGGGGAGCGAGCAGTGAGCAGTGTGAATCGGGACGTGGGACGCGGGTGCACCCCGCGTTTAATACGCTCAACACAGTACTGGCTCGTATGACACGAGTCGAAGTCGAGTACTGCGTACCGTGTGGCATGTTGAACCGCGCGCAGGACGTGTCGGGAGCCCTGCTCCGACAGTTCGGCGAGGAGCTCGACGAGGTCGCGCTGGTGACCGGCGACGCCGGCGTGTTCGTCGTCCGGGCGAACGACGAGGTCGTCTTCGACAAGACCGAAGACGAGTACGACGTCGACGCCATCGTTCGCGCCGTCAAGCCGTACGTCGGCGCGACCGCGTAAGGGAAATCGCCCGGCGGCCGTCTCACTCCTCTGTCGAGTCCGAGTACACCGTTCGCGCCGAGTTCGACACGACGAGGACGCTGCTCGTCGCCATCGCGAGCGCCGCGAGCAGGGGGTTGAGCACCCCGGCGACGGCCATCGGAATCGCCACCGCGTTGTAGACGAACGCCCACCCGAGATTCTGTTTGAGTCGCCGGTTCGTCCCGCGCGTGACCGCGAACAGCTCGGGTATGGCGGGGAGGCGGTCCTCCAACAGCACAGCGTCGGCGGCGTCGGCGGCGAGGTCGGTTCCGCTCGCGATCGAGACGCCTAGATCCGCCGCCGCGAGTGCGGGCGCGTCGTTGCTCCCGTCACCGACCATCGCGACGCGCTCGGTCGCGGCGAGCCGACGAACCGTCTCGGCTTTCGCCTCGGGCGGCACCTCGGCGAAGACCTCGTCGATCGCCGGGTGATCCCCGAACTGCCGCGCCGCCGCGGGGGAGTCGCCGGTAAGGACGACGACGCGCCGACCGTCCGCGGCGAGGTCGCTCACCACGTCCTCCCACCCCTCACGAACCTCGTCGCCCACGACGAGGATCCCCCGAACGACGCCGTCCCAGCCGACGTACACCGGGACGTTTCCCGCGTCGCGAGCCGCCGCACCGGCCTCGCGGAGCCGCTCTGGAACCGTCCATTCGTCTTTGTCGCCCTCGCTGTCGTCGCCGTTTCCGTCACGATCGCCATCGAACAGGGAGCGATGGCCGACGACGACCTCGTCGCCGTCGACGGTCCCCGAGACGCCCCGGTCGGTGACGGTCACGTCGGCGGTCGAGACGGCGTCGGCGACCGGGCCGTCCTCGACGTCGGCCCCGGAGGGACCGACCGCCGTCCCGCCGTCGGTCGCAGCCGTGCCGCCCGTCGCGGTCGCGTCACGTTCCGACCCGCCGGTGGCCCGATCGGCAGTGACCCCCTCCACGATCGCCTTCGCAATCGGGTGGACCGAGGCACGCTCGACCGCGGCCGCCCGCCGACGAACGGCGTCGGCGGACGCCCCTTCGGCGTCGGCAGACGCCCCGTCCGTAACGGTGTCGAGCAGTCGCATCTCGCCGTCGGTGAGCGTTCCCGTCTTATCGAGCACCACGGTGTCGATGTCGGCGGCGTCCTCGAAGACGGCGTCGGAGACGATCACGATCCCGCGGCGGGCGGCGTCGCGGATCCCGGCCGCGATCGCGAGCGGCGTCGCGAGTCCGAGCGCGCACGGACACGAGACGATGAGCACCGTGAGCCCGACGAGCGCGGCGTCCGTCGGCGCGCCGCCGAACACGAGGGTGACGGCCGCGGCGAGGACGGCGACGGCGACGACGAGTGGCACGAATATCGTCGCGAGCCTGTCGACGAGCCGCTGGATCCCCGAGCGCGAGCTCTGGATCTCCCACAGCAACCGAACGAGGGTGTCGAGGGTGCTCGCGGCGTCCTCGCCCACCTCGACGACGACGGGCGCGTCCGTGACGACGGTCCCGCCGCGGACCGCGTCGCCCTCGCGTTTCGTCGCTGGCAGCGACTCGCCCGTAATGAGCGCCTCGTCGACGGCGGCGGTCCCCTCGACGACCTCGCCGTCGAACGGGACCCGCTCGCCGGGGCGCACGAGGAGGCGGTCGCCGGGGTCGACGGCGTCGGCGGCGACCGTCTCGCCCGCCTCGGTCCGGACCTCGCGGTCGGTCGCCGTCGTCAGCTCCGAGAGCATGCCGGTCGCCCGCCGCTTGATACGCGACTCGTAGTGGTTGCCGGCGGTGACGACCAGAATCACGGCGATCGTCACGTCGAAGTACATATCGGTCTGTCCGAGGGCCATCGCGAGCGTGCTGTAGGCGTACGAACTGACGGCCGCGAGCGACACCAAGAGATCCATGTTCGGCTGTCGCGCTCGGAGGCTCACGTACGCCCCGCGGAGGATCGGATACCCCGTATAAAAGAGGACGACGGAGGTGAACACCCAGATCTGCGTGAAGAGGTACACGCCGGAGACGCCGCCCAACTCGAGGATCGGGTCGTAACCGAAGTAGGTCGGGTACAAGAACAGGACGTACCACAGCATCGCCATCATTCCGAAGAAGCCGCCGCCGATCAGGAAGCGCACGACGGCCACGTCGTCGCCGTCGGGTTCCGGGTTCGCACGGTCGCTCGCGGTGTACCCCGCGACCGACAGGCGATCGGGGAGAGCCTCGGCGCTCACGGCGTCCGGGTCGTAGTCGACGCGGATCGTGTCGGTGGCGTAGCTCGCCTCCGCCGCGGCGACGCCCTCCTGTTTTCCGGCGGTCAGCTCCAGGAAGGACTCGCAGGTCGCACAGTGCATCCCGTCGACGTGGAGGAACGTCGTCTCGCCGTCGAACTCGGGGGCCGGCTCCGCGTCGGGGCGCCGCTCGTCGAGGTCGTCGAGGTCGTCGACGTCGTCGAGCGACCGGGCGACCGCGAGACACCCGCGACAGCAGAACTCGCCGTCGACGTCGGGCGCCGTGTGAGGGTCTTCGCCCGTCGGCAGATCACAGAGCGTGCAGTTCGTCATCGGTTTGTCCATCGTTCGCTAGACGGTCCCGCAAACGGCCCATCTACGCAGTTCGCCTGTTTGCGTTGCTCCGTTACGCCTCTTCCGGCTCGCCGCCGCTCGCGACGAACGGGACGCCGCCACCGGTGGCGATTCGGAGGCTCCCCCAGATGAGAAGCACGTTCACGAGCGTCACCGCGACGACGAAATCGGCGCGGTTGGCGATGAACACCACCGCGGGAACGAGTCCACCCAGCACGAGAAGGACCGCCTGCTGAAGAGAGAAGTCCATACGCCGATACAGAGCCCTGCCGTCATAGATAACGGCAAAGTTCCCACAACGTGAGAACGAGTCGATCGTATATATTCGCCTACGGATAACCCGACCCATGGGGCAAAATGAGGCCGCACACGCGTCGGTCGACGACGCGGGCGGCGACGAGGAGTTCGATCCGATCGGAACGCTCACACTTATCGGGATATACTTCGCAATTCTGTTGCTCTCGTGGGTGTACGTCTACTACATCGAGTTCCTCGGCCGCGATCTGGTCGTCATCGGGTGAACACACACATGCACATTCACGCGTATGAGAAGCTCTGGCTTGCGGCATCGCTTCTGCTGATCCTGCTCCTCATCGGGTCCGTCACTTACGGGGCGGTCGGCCCCGGCATTGCGATGGTGAGCGATTCGGAACCGGCGATCGACGCCGGCGGACTCGGCGAAGACGACCGGTTCTCCGAGCCGCGCGTCGAACGGGTCGGCGAGAACGAGTACGAGGCGTACGTCGTCGCGTATCAGTTCGGCTTCGACCCTGATCCGATCGTCGTCCCCGAGAACAGCCGCGTGACGTTTTACGTCACCTCGCGGGACGTGATCCACGGCTTCCAAGTCGCCGGCACGAACGCGAACACGATGGTCGTCCCCGGCGAAGTCGCCGAGATAACCGTCGAGGTCGACGAGCCGAACGAGTACGGAATCGTCTGTAACGAGTACTGCGGCGCCGGCCACCACGTCATGGAAGGGAAACTGGAAGTCGTCAGTCAGGCCGAGTACGAGGAGCGAACGGGAGGTGACGGCGAATGAGCGCCGCCATCGAGTCCGAACCGACGTTCGTCGACAAGTTCCCCGAAGAGGCGCGAATCGTCCGCGCGGCCCTCCTCAGCGCGTTCCTCGCGCTGTTCCTCGGTGCGGTATTCGGGATCGTGCAGACGCTCCACCGAACCGACCTCTTCCGAGGACTCATCACCTCCGCCGAGTACTACACGTCGTTGACCGCACACGGCGTGTTCTTGGCGCTCAGCTTCACGACGTTCTTCCTCGTCGGGCTGTTCACCTGGGCGGTGGTTCGGAGCCTCGATCGTCCGCTCGTGAACATCAAGATCACGTGGACGTGGTACGCGCTGATGGCGATCGGGATGACGATGACCGGCGTCTCCATCCTCGCCGGCTTCACCGACGCCATCGACATGAGCGCGGACGTCCTGTTCACGTTCTACGCTCCCCTGCAGGCGCACCCGCTGTTTTACGCCGGGCTCGCCGTGTTCATCGTCGGCTCGTGGATCGCGGGAGCCGACTGGTTCCGCACGTGGCTCGCGTGGAAGCGCGACAACCCCGACGAGCGGATTCCCCTGCAGACGTTCATGGTGCTGACGACGATGGCGATGTGGTACATCGCGTCGTCGGCGGTCGCTGCCTCCGTGTTGATCTTCCTGCTCCCGTGGTCGCTCGGCTTCATCGATCAGGTGAACCCGACGCTGACGCGGACGCTGTTCTGGTTCTTCGGTCACCCGGTCGTCTACTTCTGGCTCATGCCGGCGTACCTGCTGTGGTACACCGTGTTGCCGAAGATCGCCGGCGGGCGCCTCTTCAGTGACCCGCTCGCGCGGGTCGTCTTCGTGCTGTTCCTCCTGCTGTCGACGCCCGTCGGGATCCATCACCAGTACCTCGATCCCGGTATCGCGGAGGGGTTCAAGTTCATCTCGATGACGAACACGATGTTCCTGCTGTTGCCCAGTCTGCTCACCGCGTTCACCGTCGTCGCGAGCGTGGAGTACGGCGCTCGCCAGCGCGGCGGGACCGGACTGCTCGGCTGGCTCACCGACCTCCCGTGGCGGAAGCCGGAGTTCACCGGTATGATGCTCGCCGGGCTGATGTTCGCCGCAGGCGGGTTCTCCGGGATGGTGAACGCCGGGATGAACATCAACTACATGATCCACAACACGATCTGGGTGCCCGGGCACTTCCACCTCACCGTGGGCACCGCCGTCGCGCTCACGTTCATGGCGGCGACGTACTGGATCTGGCCGCAGATATCCAACAAGCCGATCTACAGCCGCCCGATCGGGCTGTTCCAGGTCGTTCTCTGGTTCATCGGTATGGCGCTGATGTCCAACGCGATGCACGCGCAGGGTCTGCTGGGCGTTCCGCGGCGGACCGCCGAGCCGGAGTACGCCGGATTCGAGTACGCGACCTCCTTCGGCGGCTTCCAGGAGCTGAACGTCCAGATCGCTATCGGCGGCACGCTGCTGTTCGTCTCCACGATCCTGTTCCTCGGAAACCTGGTGTTGACGATGGGGAACCCGAAGGTGTCCGGGCTCGCGGAGACGCTCCCGCCGGCGCTGTCCGGGCCCGACGACGCGCCGCGGGTGCTCGATAACCTCCGGCTGTGGGTCGGCATCGCGCTCGTCCTCGTCGTGCTCGCGTACGCGCTCCCGATCGCCGCCATCATCGGCCGCGGCGGACTGCTCGGTCCCGGCGTCGGCACGTATCCGGTGTGGCTGACGCCGGCGATCGACCTGCTCGCGTCCGTCTCGATGCTTTCGGTCGACGCGCTGTCCGACGCGCTCGCACCGCTCGTCGAGGTGCTCCGATGACGCTCGACATCAGCCGCGGCGGGCTCCTCGTCGCGCTCGCTATCTTCGGCGTGATCATCTACGAACTCCGGACGGTACTGGACTTCGTGGGCGTCGAAATCCCGCTCATCCCGTATATGGCGGCCGTGTTCGTGCTCGCCGGGCTCGTTATCTGGGTCATCACCCTGAAAGGCGGCTGGCGGACTGACGACGAAGAGCCGGCGTAGCCTCTCCCCTCCTTCGCTCCGCTACGGCCGGTCCTGTTCTCGTCGCGGTCTCGTGCCGTCGCGGCCGGTTCCGCTCTCGTCGTGCTCCGATCCACTGACACCGAGCGAATTATGTGTGAACGATACAATACATACCTATGACTCGATCACGCGTCACGGTCCGGTGTACGGAGTGTTCGTTTTCGGTGACCTACGACCGCCTCCGTGACGCTCGAACCGCGCTCGACGACCACGAGTCGAGCACCGGGCACGCCGCGGAGTGGGAAATCGAAGCGATCGCGGCGGGGGTGTCAAGAGCCGGTGCCGACGCCGGTGTCTGTGGACGCCCGGAGTGCGTCAACGAGGACTCTCCGCTGGTCGATCCCGAGCGATCGGAGCCGTAGCCCGGCGATCCGACCGGCGAACCCACCCGTCGCCTCCTGAGCAACTCGCCCCGCTCGGCCGCGGAACTGTTCTCTCGTCATCTTCGCGACGACGTATATACCTTCGGACAGTTTTTCTCATAATTGGAATTTGTATACAATACTATATCGGCGGGGGACGAACTATCGCACGTACATGACCGAACCCGATATCGAACCCACCCACACCGTCGACTCGCGCGGGGCCGCGTGTCCCGGACCGCTCATGGACCTCATCGGACAGGTCCGGTCGGCGGACTCCGGCGACGTCGTCTTGCTCCGAAGCGACAACGACCAGTCGGTGACCGACGTCTCCGAGTGGGTCGACGAGACCGACAACGAACTGCTCGCCGTCGACGAGACCGGCGACGAGTACGGCTTCTACGTGGAGGTCGCGTAGGATGACCCGCGTCGCGATACTCGGCGGCGGCACCGGCGGCGCGGTGCTCGCGAACAATCTCGCAGAGCGACTCGGCGCGGAGATCGACGCCGGTGACGTCGAGGTCACGCTGATCAACGACGGTCCCGACCACGTGTATAAACCGGTCTGGCTGTACGTTCCCTTCGGGCAGCGGGAGCCCGCCGACGGGCGCCGCCCGCTCCGCGACCTGATCGACGATCGGATCGATCTCACCGTCGACCGAGTGACCGAGATCGACACCGAGACCAAGACACTGGCGCTCCGCGACGGCGACGCGCTCGGCTACGACTACCTCGTGGTCGCGACTGGCTCGACGCTCGCCGACGAGGAGATCCCGGGGCTCGCGGCGGGCGGCCACGACTACTACACCGAGGCGGGCGCGCTGGCGCTGCGCGACGAGCTGCTCTCGATGACCGAGGGTCACCTGGTGTTGAGCGTGATCGGCACGCCGCACATGTGCCCGGCGGCGCCGCTGGAGTTCGTCTTCATGGCGGACGACTGGTTCCGCGAGCGCGGGCTCCGAGATGACGTCGAGATCACCTACACGTACCCGATCCAGCGCGTCCACGGGAACCCGCACATCGCCGAGTGGGCGGAGCCGATCATGGACGAGCGCGACATCAACGTGGAGACGTTCTTCAACGCCGAGTCGGTCGACCCCGACGCGAAGACGGTCTCCTCGATGGAGGGGACCGAGATCGAGTACGACCTCCTCGCCGCGATTCCGCCGCACCGCGGCGTCGACGTGGTCGAGGAGGCCGGGCTCGGCGACCGCGGCTGGGTCGACGTGGACAAACACACCCTGGAGGCCGAGGCGGCCGCCGACGTGTACGCGCTCGGCGACGCCGCGACGACCGGGGTCCCGAAGGCCGGGAGCGTCGCCCACTATCAGGCGGGGATCGTGAGCCAGCGGATCGCCAGCGAGATCCGCGACCGCCCCGCGACGGCGACGTACGACGGGAAGACGCTGTGTTTCATCGAGACCGGGATGGATTCGGCGTCGTTCGTCGAGTTCGACTACGAGAAGCCGCCGTCGCCCGCGCCGCCATCGGAGAAGCTCCACTGGTCGAAGCTGGCGTACAACGAGTCGTACTGGCTCACCGCACGGGGGTTGCTCTGAGATGTCCGAGCTGTCCGAGGAGTCCGCGCCCGACTCCGACCGCGACGACAGCGATCGCGAGGACCTCGACCGCGACGACCTCGAATCTATCGTCGCGGAGAACCCGGAGGCCGTCGCGGCGTTCGTCGACCGTCTCGACGCGGTCAACGAACTGCTCGACGTCGTCTCGCTCGGCGAGAGCGCGCTCACGGACGAGATGGTCGTCGAACTCGCTGGGACGGCCTCGACGCTCGCGGAGTCCGCAGACGGGCTCGCGACCGACGAGACGGTCGGGCTCGCGGCGGCGGTCGGCTCGAACGGCGGCGAACTCCGCGAGGCGATGGAGACGTTGATAGAACTCCAGCGGAGCGGCGCGTTGGACGAGCTGGCGGAGTTGGCGCAGGTCGGCTCGCTCGCGACCGCCGCGCTCGACGACGAGATGGTCCGGTCGCTCGCGGGGACCGGCTCGGCGCTCGGCGAGGTCGCCGACACCGCGGCCGACGAGGACACCCGCGACGGCGTGAAGACGATGCTCGACGGGGTCGGCGCCGCCCACCGGAGCGACCCCGAACCCGTCGGTGCGCTGGGGCTGGCGCGGAGCGTCCGCGACCCCGAGATCCAGTACGGGCTCGGCTACGTGCTCGCCGTCTCGAAGGCGATCGGCCGGTCGCGGGCGGCGGCTGCGGACGAGGAGTGACACCGGCCCTTTTTATCGTTCGGACTGTCGGAAGCCGTGTATGTCACCACAGGACGACCGGCTCACGTTCGGCGTGCTCGGAACCGCGGGAATCGCTCGCAAGGCGGTGATCCCGGCGATCGCGGCGAGCGACCACGCGGTCGGCGCGGTGGCCTCCCGCGACCGCGACCGCGCGGAGCGGTTCGCCGCGGAACAGTCGATCCCGCGGAGCTACGGCTCCTACGAGGCGCTCCTCTCGGACGACGAGCTCGACGCCGTGTACGTCCCGCTCCCGAACGGGCTCCACGCCGAGTGGACGAAACGCGCGGCGGACGCCGGGCTCGACGTGCTCTGCGAGAAGCCGCTCGCGAGCGACGCGACGGAGGCGCGCGAGGTCGTCGACCACTGCGAAGACCGCGGCGTCACCCTGATGGAGGCGTTCATGTACCGGTACCACCCGCGCACCGAGCGCGTTCTCGAACTGGTCGACCGGGAGCTGGACGACGTGCGCACGGTGACCGCCGCGTTTCGGTTCCCGCTGTACGACCGACCGAACGACGTACGGCTCGACCCCGAGCTCGCCGGCGGGTCGCTGATGGACGTCGGCTGTTATCCGGTATCTCTCGTCAGAGCCGTGCTCGGGACTCCAGACCGGGCGTACGCACACATGAACGACACCCGCGGTGCCGGCGTCGACACCGAGCTCGCGGGCGTGTTGGAGTACGAGGACGGTCGGTCGGCGCGGATCGCGTCCGGGTTCGACACCCGGCTGGTCCAGCGGTACCGGATCGACGCCACGAACGGATGGATCGCCGTCGAGCGGGCGTTCGACGCGCCCGCCGACGAGCCGGTGGAACTGACCTACGAGATCGACGGCCGACGCGGCGTCGAGACGTTCGACCCGGTGGATCAGTACCGGCTGCAGATCGGTCACTTCGCCGAGCGCGTCGCCGCCCACGGGAGTCCTCTGACCGACGGGGCGTCGGCGATCGAAAACATGCGGGTCATCGACGCGCTCTCGGAGAGCGCAGTCGGCGGCGACGCGGTGGATATCCGGTAGAAGAAACCGACCTCGACGGGACGGTCACCCCGGTGCGGCCGCTCTCGGTACCATCGATCGAAACGGGAGGAAAGCGCGTGTGACCGCCGTTCTCGCCGACCTAAACGAGGAGCTGAATGTCCGCGTCGACCATGTCCTGGAACGCGGAGGCCGCCCCGACGCCGGTCGTGACGCCGTCGTAGAAGTCGTCCTCGTCGTAGCCGAGGAGGTCGATCGTCATCTGGCACGCCTGCAGGTCCACGCCGCTGGCGATCGAGGTCTCGATCAGCTCCTCGATCGACGCGACGTCGTTTTCGGCGATCTTGTTCTGCATCATCCGCGTCGTCACGCGGTCCATGCCGGGAAGCGCACCGATCGCGTTCGGCACCGGCATGTTCGGGTTGCCCACGGAGCTGAGCTGGAGGTTCTTCGAGTTCTCCTCGTGGAGGATCTCGAGGCCCCAGAACGTGTGGAAGACGGTGACGTCGTACCCGAACGCGGCGGCGGTGCTCGCGAGGATGAGCGGCGGATACGCCATATCGAGGGTCCCCTTCGTCGCGATGATGACCATCTTCTGGGGACCGTCGTCGTCGACCTCGGTTCGGAGGTCCGACACCTCGGTCTCGAGCGCTTCGAGGCGCGCCTGTAGGTCGGCGACGGCTTCCGGATCGAGGTCGCCCTCCGGCGACGCCGGTGTGTCAGCGCTCATTTCACTCGGTCTTCCGGAGGTAGTGTTTGTACACGTCCTCGCCGCCCTCGGTCGCTTCCGTCTGGTCGACGAGCTCGGCGTCGTCGGTCGACTCCGCCCAGCCCGCGATGTCGCTCATGCTGCCGGAGTCGGTGGCGATCACTTCGAGCACCTCTCCGGGGGCGATGTCGTCGAACGCACCGCGGGTCTTGACGACCGGCATCGGGCAGTTCTGTCCTTTCACGTCCAGGGTCTCGGCTGCGGTTTCCGTACTCATGGTTGGTTCCCCGTGTTGGGGTTATCACACAATACTGGGCTCCGAGGTATAAGTGTGTCGATGCTTGTGGTTTACTTGAACAACTGAATTATTAAGCGAGGGGTACGCCCGCATCGACTGCCTATACGCGCACCCATAGACTTCTAATTGTACTCTGCAGCCAAACTATATTGTGTGTATAGTGAATTACTATACGAACTCTTAAGTTCCTCCCCCCGTTAGGAATGGATGTACATGGACGCAGACGAGATGGACTTTCCGACACCGGACTCGGACGTTGCCTCGATCGCCCCCGAAACGCTCAAAGCTCGCATCGACGACGGCGAGCCGGTGACCCTACTCGACGCCCGGATGTCGAGCGATTACGAGGAGTGGAAGATCGACGGCGAGAACGTCACGTCGATCAACGTGCCGTACTTCGAGTTCCTCGACGAGGAGATCGACGAGGACGTCCTCGATCAGATTCCCGCCGACGAACACGTCACCGTGCTCTGTGCGAAGGGCGGGGCCAGCGAGTACGTCGCGGGCGCGCTCGCCGACCGCGGCTACGACGTCGATCACCTGGAAGAGGGGATGAACGGTTGGGCGTCGATCTACGAGACCCACGAGGTCACCGAATACGATGGCCCTGGAACGCTGCTGCAGTACCAGCGTCCCTCCAGCGGCTGTCTCGGCTACCTGCTGTACGACGACGGCGAGGCCGCGATCGTCGACCCCCTCCGCGCGTTCACCGGCCGCTACCTCGATGACGCCGAGGAGCTCGGCGTCGAGCTGACATACGCCTTCGACACGCACGTGCACGCCGACCACATCTCGGGTCTTCGTACTCTCGCCGACGAGGGCGTCGAGGCGATGCTCCCCGCGGCCGCCGCCGACCGCGGCGTCACCTACGCCGACGACGTGACGCTGATCGAGGACGGCGACGAGTTCGCCGTGGGCGACGCGACCGTCGAGACGGTGTTCACGCCCGGTCACACGACCGGGATGACTTCCTACCTGCTCGGCGACAGCCTGCTCGCGACGGGCGACGGGCTCTTCATCGAGAGCGTCGCCCGCCCCGACCTCGAGGAGGGCGACGAGGGCGCACCCGAGGCCGCCCGGATGCTCTACGACTCGCTGCAGAACCGCGTGCTGGCCTTCGACGACGACGTGCTCATCGGCGGTGCGCACTTCAGCGACGCGGCCGAGGCCGCCGCCGACGGCACGTACACCGCACCGATCGGCGAGCTCCGCGAGCGGATGGACGCGCTCTCGGTCGACGAGGACGAGTTCGTCGAGGTCGTCCTCGCCGACATGCCGCCGCGTCCGGCAAACTACCAGGACATCATCGCGACGAACCTCGGCCAGAACGCCGTCGACGACGACGAGGCGTTCACCCTCGAGCTCGGGCCGAACAACTGCGCCGCGAGCCAGGATGCGCTCACGAGCGACGACTGATCCGACCGTGATCGTGTTCTGCGACCGCCGACCGACGACCGCCCACACCACCTCTTCGCGGGGTGATCCGCGGTGATAGACGCCGTCTTCACCGATCTGCTCGGACCACAGACCGTCGAGACCCTCTTCCCGAACGGTGTCTCGCGGTACGCGATCGGGGGGCTCTTGGTCGGCCTCGGGACCGTCCTGATATACCTCGGGACGGGGATCACGGCCGGTGCGAGCACGTTCCTGGAGTCGACGCTGTCGTACGTCTCCGGGCAGTCTCGATTCGAGCAGTACCGCCCGTCGCGCGATTGGCGCGTGGTGTTCACGGTCGGGATCGTCGGCGGTGCCGCGGTCTACGCGCTGATCTATCAGGGCGAGGCGTGGTCGATCGCCGGCAGCGGCTGGACTACTGAGGTGTCCGCGTGGCGACTGTTCGTCGGCGGCGTCCTCGTCGGGATCGGCACCCGGATCGGGAAGGGGTGCACGTCCGGACACGGGATCTGCGGCGTCGGATCGGTCTCCCGCACCTCGCTCGTCGGCGTGGCGACGTTCCTCGTCGTCGCGATCGTGACCGCTAACCTCGTGTCGGCGCTGGGGGTGGGGCTGTGAGCCGTCATCCCCTCTTCATGCCGCTCGTCCTCCTCGGGGGACTCGTCTTCGGCTTCGGGCTGGGGTTCAGCCACATGGCCCGGCCGGAGGTCGTCATCGACTTCCTGACGTTCGAGGACTTCGGACTCCTGTTCGTGATGTTCGGCGGCTCCATCGTCGCCGGCCTCGCGTTCTGGACGCTCCCGAAGCTGCGCGAGTCGGCTCCGCTGACGGGACGCCCGTACGGTCGTCGGCTCAAGTCGTTCGACCGCAACGTCCTGATCGGCGGGTCGATCTTCGGCGTCGGCTGGGGCCTCTCCGGCATCTGCCCGGGAGCGGCCTACGCCAGTCTCGGCGTCGGCAACTGGCCGATCCTCTACGCGATCGGCGGGATGTTCATCGGCGCGTACGCGCAGGGCGTCTGGCGGAGTCGCGACGCGGACGACGCTCCCGCGGCCGCCCCGAGCGACGACTGACCGTCGACTCGCGGTGCGTGCACCGCCGCCCGATTGATACCCACACCACTCGATGCACCACTCATGACTCACGACACCACCGATTCGACGGGAGTCGTCGACTCGGCCGCCGTCGACGACCGGCTCTCCGCCGACCGCGTCGTCGAACTTGCGGAACGGCTGATCGGCTTCGACACCCGAAATCCGCCGGGCGACGTCCGGGAGATAATCGACTACGTCGAGGCGTTCCTCGCGGATCTCGGCTTCGAAACCGAGCGCGTCGTCACCGATCCCGCGAAGCCGAACGTGCTCGCGACGCTGCCCGGTGCGGCGGATCGCACCGTGCTGTACAACGGCCACGTCGACACGGTTCCGTTCGACGCCGACGCGTGGAGTCGGGACCCGCTCGGCGAGCGTGACGGAGACCGGCTGTACGGCCGCGGCGCGACGGACATGAAGGGGCCGCTGGCGGGAATGCTCGCGGCCGCGGAGGCGCTCGTCGCGACCGACGGCGCGCTTCCCGTGTCGGTCGCGTTCGCGGTCGTGAGCGACGAGGAGACCGGCGGCGACGCCGGGGTCGACACGGTCGTCGAGAGCGGCGCGATCGATCGGCTCGCGCCCGACGCCTGCGTGATCGGCGAGACGACGTGCTCGCGCGGACGCCACTCGGTCACCGTCGCGGACCGCGGGAGCATCTGGCTCACGCTCCGCGCGGAGGGACGGGCCGCGCACGGCTCACGCCCGTCGCTCGGTGACAACGCGATCGACCGCCTCTGGGAGGCCGTCTCGCTGCTTCGCTCGCGGCTCACCGCCCGCGATCTCGATCTCGACGGCTCGATCCTACCGATCGTCGAGGAGTCGATCGAGTACTACGAGCCGACGCTCGGCGCCGACGCGGCCCGCGACCTCTTCGAACGCCCGACGGTGAACCTCGGCACCATCGAGGGCGGCGAGGCGATCAACACCGTTCCGGACGCGGCGACCGCGCGGCTCGACGCCAGGTTCACCGCCGGCGTCGAGACGGCGGACGTGCTCGCCGACATCCGCGACTGCCTCGCCGACTTCCCGGCGGTCTCCGTCGCGGACGTGAGCTGGTCGATCGGCAGCCACGAACCGGTCGACAGCCCGCTCGTCGAGGCCGTCGCGGCGACCGCCGCCGACGTCTCCGGCGAGCGGATCTACCGTCGCAGCGCCACCGGCGGCGGCGACGCGAAGACGTTCAGACACGCCGGCGTGCCGACCGTGGAGTTCGGGTTCGGCACCGACACGGTCCACGCCGTCGACGAGTACACGACGACCGCCGCGCTCACGCGAAACGCCGCCGTGTACGCTCGCCTCCCGTCTGCGCTGGCGGAGCGTTTCTCCTCATCTTCCTGAGGCCCGCGCGACTCGAAACGTCCGAGGCGAGGATTTATACCGCCGCGGAGACAATGTTGTGTATGAGTTCCAATACTGAGATCGACAACGGCTCCTCAGAGGGGCCCTCTGACGCCAGCGGCCGCCCACACGCGCTCGACGACGAGGCCGCGCTCGACGCGTTTATAACCGACGCCGACGCCGCCCTCGTCGAGTTCTACACCAACGGCTGTGGGATCTGCGCGAGCATGGAGCCCGTCCTCGGCAACGTCGCCCGATCGCTCGACGTCGACGTCGCCCTGATAAATCCCCGAGACGACCCGCCGCTCGTCGAGCGATTCGACGTCCGTAGCGTCCCGCTGTTCGTGCTGTTCGTCGACGGCGAACCCGTCGCGCGCCGCGCAGACGGATTCATTCCGGGCGACGAGCTCACCGCGTGGGTCGACGAGCACACGCCCTGATCCTCGTAGCGCTGACACCGCAGTCAGCGCCGTCGGCGTTCGACTCGCCACCCCCACTTCGAGTTTGCCCTCGACAGCCTGCCTCTGATTTTCATCCCCGTTCGCTCTCGTCGGTACCCTAATCGACGGCGACCGATAGTAGTCAGCAGTCGTGGGATTAAAGCACAATACTTAAAATTGTGCAGTTCACACAAATGCATATGGCAGTACCAACCGAGGCCCCGAATCGATTCGACTACGACTGGGAGTACGCGCCGCGCACCGCCACGCTCTTCGCCGCGTTCACCGGCGTGGCCGTGATGGGCTGGCTGGTGAGCACGATGTTGACCGCCATCCACATGTTCGCGATCCCCGCAGTCCCGGCCGGTGCGGAGGTCGCGGGGAGCATCCAAGTCATTACGAGTCAGTGGGCGTACGTCTTCGGCTTCCCGCTGGCGACGCTCGGCGCGTTCTACTACCTGACGACCATCGCGCTGGCGCTCTGGTGGTTCGACACCCGGCACCCCCTCGTCATCAAGATCCTGACGCCCGTCACGGCGACCGGGGTCGCCTTCTCGGCGTACTTCGTCTACCTGCAGATCGGAGTCATCGGTGCGATCTGCCCGTTCTGTATGGTGTCCGCGGCCGCGACGGTGATTCTGTTCAGTCTCGAACTCCTTATCCTCTCGCGAAGCGACACGCCGTCACTGGGTGAGACGATCTCGGACGTCTCCGCCGTCCTCGGGACCACGAACCCGGCGCTCGTCGCGTTCCCGGTCATGATCGGCCTGACGACGATCGCGGCGATGTTCATCGTTCCGATGCTCCCGCTCCCGGAGCCGGTTCCGTTCTGATAAACGACGCACCATCGACGAAGGCGCTTTTTTCGGTCGTTTCCGAGCGTTCACACCCGGGTACGACAGCCGCAGCGATGGACCGGACTGACGAGTCGCGTCGCTGACGAGGTGTGAACTCCGAGAGAAAGCGGTTCGATCGCGTTACAGGCGACCGACGTTCTCGACGGCGACCGACTCGACGTCGTCGACGGCGGCGAACGCCTCTTCGACGGCCTCGGTGCCGCCGGCACCGTCGGGGACGATGACGGTCGGGAGGAGGGCGACGAGCCCGAACGCGACGTCGTCGCGCTCGAAGCCGCGGATCTTCGCGCCCTGCGGGAGCGACTCCTCGAGCTTGTCTTGGAGCTCGTCGAGGTCGATCTCGGGGCTGTTCGGCATGACCTTGATCTTCGCGGCGACGTCTCCCATCTCAGGGCCCCCGGAAACCGCACTCCGAGCACTCGTAGAGGTTGCTCTGCTTCCGGCACTTCGAGCAGCGGTGAATCGTTGCACCACAGTCCGGACAGGCGAAGCGCGCGGCGTTCATCCCGGCCACTTGGATACCACAGGAGACACACTGTCGAGTGCCCTGCGTTTTACTCTCGCTCATACACTAAATCACCACCGCGCGACTTTTAACCGTTGTTCTTTGCGCTCGTTCGCTGTGTCTTCCGTTCTCACAGGGATCTCGTCCCCACGATCGCCGCACAACCCGTCTTCAATTCTCATCCGAGGATCAGCGGCCCGATCAACACGCCCATCAGGTGCACGCGCCGCGCACCGAGTCGCGGCGGGACGAGCCCGAGCAGGCCCGCGACGACGAAGACGCCGACGCCGAAGCTCCCGGCGAACGCGAACGACAACCCCGCGAGCAGCGCCAACACGCTGATCGAGAGCCGCGTGTAATCGGCGCTTCCGATCACACGGAGGTACGCGTCGCCGACGAGCAGAACGAGTCCGAACCCACAGGCGGCAGCGGTCGCGGCCGCGACGAGCAGGATCGGGAGCGCGAACGGGACCTCGGCGCGGTCGAGCGCGACCGTGACGCCGGTCCGCGGCGTGCCGAGCGCCACGAGCGCGAACAGCGCGAAGATCGTGTTCGCCGTGTTCGCACCGCTCGTGGCGACGATGAATCCCCGATCGGCCTCAGACCGTGGCACTGCGGGCAGCGCGACGACCGCGGCGATGGCGGCCGAGACGCCGGGCACGTAGCCGACGACCGCGCCCGCTAGCGACCCGGCGCCCGCGCTCACGCCGAGATCGCGGCTCCCCATCGTGATCCGCGCGTCCGACTGCGGCGGCACTCCCTCGCCGCCGAGGGCGTCGACGAGCACCGGCGCGCCGAACAGTCCGGCGAAAAGCGGTGCGAGAATTCCGCCAGCGTCGAGGGGGGCGGCGGGGTCGACGTCAAGCGTGAGGACGCCTAGTGCGGCGCTCGCGAGGAACGCGACGAGCCCCCCGACCGCGGCTCGCTTCGACGACTCTGTAACTACGAGAAAGACGACGACGCCCGCGAGCAGCAGCGGGAGGTGCGCTCGGACCGTCGGATACCCGCGAACCATCGCCCACGTGATCGGCACGGCGAGGGGGACCGCCAGTGCGACCGCGATCCCGGACCCGACGGCCGAGAGCCGCATCGCTTCTCGGCCGCGGCCGGCGACGACGAGCCGGTGCCCGGGAAGCGCGGCGACCGCCGTCGCGGCGTCCGGCACTCCGAGCGCGAGCGCGGGTACGATGTCGAGAAACGAGTGGACGACGCCGGCGCCGAGCATCGCCACGCCGACGAGTAACGGATCCGCCGGAATCGACGGGGCGAGCCCGGCAAGCAGCAGCGCGAAGTTGTTCGCGTGGAGGCCCGGAACGAGTCCGCTCAGCGCGCCGAGCGCCACTCCGCCACTGAGAAACGCGAGCGCGGCCGCTGCGAACGTCGGATCGAGCACCGGGCGGACCAACGCGTCCATCCCGGCGAGGTGGCCGCGGCTTCGGTGATAAGGATTCGGTGGAGTCGACGGTTTGGACTCGGCCGACGCCGCGGCTCGTCGAATGTGGAGAGACGATCGAGAATTCGGTGCCGATTACGCGGCCTTGGCCGCCTGCGCCTTCTTCTGGGTGACGTATCCGGCGATCCGGTTGCGGACGCCCTTCGACTCGACGGTCGTCAGCGCGGTGACGCTGTCCTTGTTCGTCTCGAAATCGGTGTTGAACGAGCCGGGGTACTCCTCCAGCAGGACGTTCCCGAGCTGCTTGATGTACTTGGGCTTGATGGCCATACCGAGCGATACCGTCGGGCCGAACTAAAAGGGTTCGTTCCGCCGCGAGCGGCCGCGAGCCGGTTTCACTCGCTGCCCTCGTCCGCCTCGATCGTCCGCCATCCGGTCGCCTCGTCGATCCGGGCGAACGCCTCTCGCTCCGCGGGGCCGCCGCAGCGCTCGACGACGTCGCCGAAGTACCGGAGGCGGCCGAGGAGCGTCTCCGCGTCGAACCCCGGAACGTCGAGCCGCGAGGCGGCCACGGTGGCGTCGATCACCGCGCCGAACCCGCGGTTGATCGTCGGGACCGTTCGCCGTCGAACGCCGCTGTCGACCGGCGTGAGCGCCCACGTCCGGATCGCGGTGTCGCCCTCGGTCTCGCTCGCGACCTGTTCGACCTCGACCTCGACCCAGGCGTCGGCCGTCGGGAGCACCGCGTCGTCGACCTCCCACACCGTGAGCGCGGCGTCGACGAACGTCCGCGGATCTGTCGTGAACTGGACGACGCCACCGCTCCGCTCGGTGAAGTTCCGCCACGTTCGCGTGCGTCCGTACGTCCGCGCGGTGACGGGACCGTCCGGGTCGTCCGGCGCGTGGAGCCCGAGCGCCGCGGCGTTCCAACGGTCGTTCGGCCCGAGCGTCGTCACGACCGACTCGGTGACTCCCCGGAGAGCGACCGGCCAGCCGGGGGGCGTGACCGCGTCTGGGCCCTCGTCGTCCCGCTCGCTCACGACGACACCTCCGCTCCTCGCCGGAGCGCGACGTAGAGCGCCGCGCAGACGAGGTCGGCGGTCGTTCCGGGGTTGATCCCCTCCTCGACGAGCGCGGCCGCCAGCTCCTCGGCGGCGTCGAGGTCGGCGTCGTGGACCGCGGCGGCGTCGATATCGCTGGGGTCGGCGACTCCGTCGGGACCGGAATCTACCGCGTGCGCCCCACCGAGCAGCGCGGCCGCCCGCTCGCTGGTCTCGCGGGCCGTTTCGGGGCCGTGGTTCGCCGCGACGAGGGTGTCGGGCTCGGCTGCAAGCAGCCCGAGAAACGCCCGGGCGGCTCGGTCCGTCAGCGGTCCCTCGTCGCGTAGCATCCACTCGGCCGCGCGGAACGTTCGCGGGAACCCCTCGACCCACTCCTGAGCGTTGCGATCGGGGACCCGTTCCGGGCCGTCGGGACCCGAGTCGCCAACGCCGGCCGAGAGCGCCATCACGTCCCGCAAGGTCGTCTCGCGGGCCCTGAGGGCCGGTGCCGCGTCGACTCCCTGGCGCACGTCGAGCTCGTCGGCGTCTGCGGGCGGGTCCGCGACCGCGACGTCGACGTGCTCGAACGCGCGGTAGAACGCGATCGCGTCGTCGACGGTCGTCGCGCGGGTCACCCGGTCGAGCCCAGGCGGGGTGAGGTCGCCTTCGGCGGTCGCCCGAAGCAGGGGAACGAGCGACAGGAGGCAGCCGAACTGGGTGTTCGTCCCCGCGCGGTCGGCCATCCCGGCGACGCCGCGCTCGAAGGCGCGACCGAGCGAAGGTGAGTCGTCGCCGCCTCCGGTGCTGGCGTCCCCGGCGTCCCCGGCGTCCCCGGCGATCGCGGCCAGTTCGAGGCCCGCGCGAGCCCCGATCGCACCGCCGAGGAACGACTCGAAGTGCAGGTCGCCGAGGTCTCGGTGGCGGTCGACGTTTCCGGGCTTGGGCGTCCCGGCGACCTCGAGCAGCAGTGCGAGAGTCGCGTCGTCGACGGGGTCGCGGTCGGCGATTCCCGAACTCTTGGCGTCAGTCACGGGGACACCTCCCGCTGGCTCATCCCCTCGACCCCTTCCAACGTCCCGTCGCGCCACGCGCACACCGCCTCGGCGATCCGGGAGAGGACTGCGGGGTTCTCGCTCGGCCGCCCGACGCTGACCGCGTCGGCACCGTAGGCGGCGTACTCGGCGACCGACTCGCGGCCCCGAACCTCGTTGTTCGCGATCACGGTGAGGTCGGCGCGAGGGGCTCCCCCGTCTACCGCGGCGATCTCTCGGATGACCGACTCGGAGTCCATCGCGTCGACGTGGAGCCAGTCCGCGCCCGCCTCGGCGACCGCGTCCGCGACGGCGACGAGGTCGACGCCGGGAACCCCCGCGCGCACCTTCACGCTCGTCGCCGCGCCCGCGTCGGTCGCGGCGGCGACGTACTCGGTGAGCCGGTCTGGGTCGCGGAGGAGCGATTCACCGCAGCCCACCGCACGTAGCTCCGGCTGTCGGCAGTGCGCGTTGATCTCACAGATCGCGTCGTGGTCGGCACACATCGCGGCGGCCCCCCGAACCGGCCCGACGGTCGCGCTCCGAACGTTGACGCCGGGGCGGAGAGGCGCGTCGCCGAGCGCGGTCAGCTGTCGGTCGATCCACGCGAGCGGGTCGTCGGGGAGGAACTCGTCGCGGTCGCGGGCGACGAGGTCGCGCGCGGCCGCTCGGCTCGCCCGGTCGAGCGCGATCCCCCCCACGATCGCGTTCTCGACGTGGGGTGCCGCCGCTCGGGCCCACTCGGCGTCGGCCGCCCCGCTGAGGCTGGCGGCGACGAGGAAGGGACTGTCGCCTTCGATCATCGAAGGCCCTCCCCGCTCACGACCGAAAGCGCCCGCTCGCAGGCGCGGGCGACGCGCTCGGCGTCGTCGGCGTCGTCGATCCGCGTGTCGGTTCGCTCCACGTGCGGGACTGACTCCCTGTCGTGTTCGTCCGCGACGGCGGCGACGTCGGTGTCGTCGGCGTCGTCGAGGACGAACGCGTCCGCGAACGGGTACGCCGCGACGACCCCCGCAGTCGAGGGGTCGCGGCCGACGCCCGCCATGAGGTCGGCGGCCGGTCCGGAGAAGACCTCGTCGCCGACGAACGGCGAGACGGCCACGACGGGCGTCTCGCTGAGCGCAGCTTCGATTCCGGGGATAGCCACCATCGGCCCGATGCTCGTGACGGGGTTCGAGGGGCCGATCACGACCGGTTCGTCGAGGGCGTCGCGGACCGCGTCGGTCGGCGTGGCGTCGGCCGCGCCGCGGAACTCCACGTCCGCGACCCCCGGCTCGCCGCGGCGCGCGACCCAGTACTCCTGGAAGTGGACCGTCTCGCCCTCCTCGGTGTAGATCAGGGTGGCGACGGGGTCGTCAGACATCGGTAGGAGATCGACGTCGAGGTCGAACGCGTCCGCGAGCGTCCGGATCGCCTCGGTGAGCGTGCGCCCCTCGTCGAGGAGGCTCGTGCGAGTGACGTGGACGGCGCGGTCGCGGTCGCCGATCTCCATGAACTCGCCGACGCCCGAGAAGCGGCGCCAACGGGCGATCTCGCGGCCCGCGGTCTGCGCGTCGGCGCCGAGGTAGCGGGGCGCGGTACCGAGATCGACCGTCTCCGCGAGCCGCCGGAGCTCCGCGTGCGTCGCCGTGGTGTCGTCGGCGATCCCCCACCACGTCTCCCGGTCGAGGACGCCGCCGCCCGCGAACAACACGGTGTCGACGTCGGGGCAGACGAGGTGGCCGCCGAGTTCGACGTCGTCGCCCGTGTTGGCGACCACCGTCATCGCCTCGGGGTCCCACAGGCGGGTCGCGCCGTCGAGGAGCTTCGGCGTGCCCGTGCCGCCGGCGAGGAACGTGACCATACGCGGGCAACGCGGCGGGCGGATTTGTATCCTCGGCTCCGCGGGCGCCGGCGTGGCCGTAACGGGCACGTTTATCGGCGATCGACGATGCTTAACCGGTCTCCCACGGGTGGTACGCCCCACCGAGCGTCCCGCTACGGGCGCGAGCGGTGATCGACCAGCGGTTCCTCCCGTTCACGCGGTTCCGCGGTAGTGACACGCTCCGCGCGCTCGGCGCCGCGGCTGACGCGGTTCTCCGTGGCCCCGCCCCGGATCGGGCGTGTGAAAAGCGCAGTATAACGATATGGACGAGTCCGGTACGTGAGCTATGTCCGGAGAGAGGTGGCTGTCGGAAGACAACGCACTGACCATCTTCGCGGCGGTGGCCACGCTTCTCGCCGCGCTCTTGATCTTCACGTATCTACAGTACGTTCTGTTCGCGATGGTGCTCGCGTACATCCTCGCGCCTGCACAACAGAAACTCGAGGAACGGGTGAGCTCGATGACGGCGGCGATCGCCCTCGTCGTCGCCTCGGTACTCGTGATTTTCATCCCGCTCGCGTACATCCTCGCTATCGCAGTTCAACAGGGGCTACAGCTCCTCACCACGCTCCGGGAGGGCGATTTCAGCCCGGAGATGATTCAGGATCGGCTCGAAACCGTCGGGTTCGTGATCGATATCGAACTGCTGTACGCGACGTATCAGGAGCCGATCGGGGAGGGGTTACAGGGCGTCGCCGTCTCCACACTCACCGCCGTCAGCGGCCTCCCGGACGTGCTGATCGGGCTCACGATAACGGTGTTCGTCCTCTTCGCGCTGTTGCGTGAGGGCGAGCGGTTGATCGCGTGGGTGCGAACGGTCGTTCCGGTCGACGAACGGGTACAGCGAGACCTGCTCGAAGAGCTCGATACCCTCATGTGGGCGTCCGTCGTCGGTAACGTCGCTGTCGCGGGCATTCAAGCGATACTGCTCGGAGTCGGGTTAGTGCTCGTCGGGATGCCCGGAGTCGTCTTTCTGATCGTGGCGACGTTCATCCTCTCCCTGCTCCCGCTGGTCGGCGCGTTCGGCGTGTGGGTTCCCGTTTCGGGGTACCTCTTCGCGACGGGGCGGCCCCTGGCAGGCGGACTGTTCGTGGGTTACGGCCTCTTAGTCAGCGTCTCGGACGTGTATCTCCGACCGGCTCTCATCGGTCGAAGCGGAACGATCAACGTGGCGATCATCGTCTTAGGCATTTTCGGGGGAGTCGTCCTGTTCGGAGCGATCGGCCTCTTCGTCGGTCCCGTCGTCCTCGGCGGCGCGAAAGTCGTCCTCGACCTGTTCGCCAGGGAGAGGGCCGAATCGACCGCTCCGTGACGAGTCGAGGCCTCGAAAGCGGTCGCCGCGTCAGCGACTACCGACGGGCGATACTCGTCTGCATCCCGTCCGTGTTGAACGCGCTCCCGGCTTCCTCGTCGCCGAGAACGACGACGCCCGCGCCCGACCCCGTCAGGTCCTCGAACTCGTCGATCGCTCGCTCGGCCGCCGCCTGCGCACCGACTCCGTCTTCGAGATGTCCCACGGCCAGCCGCGAGAGGGTGACGCGCGCGATATCCTCGCCTGCTCCCGTCGCGCTCGCGCCGCCGGACTCGGTACAGAAGAAGCCCGAGCCGACCTGCGGCACGTCGCCGACGCGGCCCGCGAGCGCGAACGAGCGCCCGCCAGTCGACGTCGCGGCCGCGAACGTCTCGCCGTCGGTGGCGACCGCGCCGACCGTGTCGTGGTCGGGGGCGCGGCCCGGTTCGCCCCCTTTCTCGGAGCCCCCACCGGCCCGATCGCCGCCGGAGCCGAACCGCGTCGCGAGCCAGTCGAGGTGCTCGCGGGGGCCGCCCCGCGGCGGGTCCTCCGCCTCGTATCGGTCGCGCGTCTCGTCCGTGAGCAGGTCGACGCCCGTCTCGACGCCGAACTCCGCGGCGAGGTCGACGGCGTGGTCGCCGGAGACGAAGACGTGCGGCGTCTCGGAGTGAACGACGCGCGCGACGCTCGCGGCGTGTTCGACCCCGGGCATCGAGCAGGCCGCGCCGATCTCGCGGTCCGAGGTCATCACTCCGGCGTCGGTTCGGACGACGCCGTCGGACTGGACCGCGCCGCCGACACCGGCGTTGAACCGGGGACTCGATTCGAGGATACCGAGGGCGGCCTCGACCGCATCGAGGGGCGTCTCGCTCGCCGCGCCGCGGTCGGCCGCCTGATCGAGGACCGCCTGTCTCGGCTCCGGTTCGTCGGGGACGCCGCCGGCTCCTCCGTGGACGATGACGCGCATCCGCGGCGATCGCTGCGTGGATCGCTGCGTGGACCGTTGCGTGGATCGCTCAGTTGACCGATCGGACATACGCGAGAGTTCCGCGGCCCGCTCATAAGGGTCCGGAAAGCGGCGGGGTGAGTGTCGGGGAAGAAGCCGGGCTCGCCGACGACCGGTGGCCCCTAAGTGGATCGCGTGCGTCGGCGACGGTATGACCGCGCCGACCTCCGTCCTCCTCCCGACGGTCCGCTGGACCGACGCCTGCGACCAGGTGGCGACGCAGCTGCAGGGCGGCGACGAGCTGCTCGTGATCTGCGATACGGCGGCCGATCCGGTCGCGGACCGACGCGGTGAGACGCCCGACGGGGTTCGGATACTTCTCGCCGGCGAGCCCGAGGGCTGCTCCGGGAAAGCGAACGCGATCGCGGCGGGAATGGCGGCGGCGGAGAACGATCGGATCGTCTGGACGGACGACGACTTTCATCACCCGGACGACTGGCTCGCGACGCTCGACACCGACTACGAGCGGCAGGGTCCGACCACTGAGGTTCCGGTGTTTATCGGCCTCGATCCCCTCTCGCGGCTGCTTGAGCCCGCGTACGCGCTCGGCGGAACCGCGGCGGTCGCCGTCGGCGGGATCGCGTGGGGCGGCGCGGTCGTTTTTGAGCGGGACGACTTCCGGGACGGTGAGGGCGCGTTTCTCGCCGACCTCGGTCGCACCGTCAGCGACGACGGAACGCTCTCCGAACACGTCGAGGTGACGGCCGCGGACCGGACGCGGACCGTCCCGGCCGGCGGGTCGCTGCGCGGGTCGCTGGAGCGGTTCGTCCGCTTCTTCGCGATCGTCCGCCGCCACGCGCCCGCCGCGGCCGCACTCAACGTCGCCCTCTCAGTCGGGTTCACCGCGCTCGTGCTGTTCGCTCCGGTGATCGGCGCGGTGCTAGTCACGGCGATCTCAGGGGCAGTGTACGCCCGGTTCGGGATCCGGCGCGCGACGTTTCTGCTCGCCGCGCCTTCGGTGCTCGTCTCGCCCGCCCTCATCGCGTACGCGCTCGCGCGCCGGACGTTCGTTTGGGGCGGTCGGCGCTACCGGTGGCGATCGCTGTTCGACGTGGAGGTGCTACCCGTCTGAGTACCGCGGTTTCGTCGTCCGCGCCTCCCGATCCGGTCGTGTCAGCTCACGCGCCTCGACCGCTCAACCCGTCCCGCCGGCCCGAGCTTCTCAACCGCTGACCCGCTCACGTCGTTCGATTTTGCCGAGAACACGGCCTAGCGACAAAACGGCAGGCACTTTAGGTGGGTCCAACAACGCACGAACGTTCATGAGCTACGATAAAGTCGATGTCCCCGACGACGGCGAGGCGATCACGCTCGCCGACGAGGAGACCGGCGAGCTGAACGTTCCCGATAACCCGATTATCCCGATCATCCACGGCGACGGAATCGGGACCGACGTCGGACCGGCGGCACAGCAGGTACTCGACGCGGCCGCCGAGGCGACCGGCCGCTCCATCGCGTGGATGCGCGTCTACGCCGGCGGCAGCGCCCGAGACAAGTACGGCGAGAACCTCCCCGAGGACACGGTCTCGGCCATCCGCGACCACCGCGTCGCGATCAAGGGCCCGCTGACGACCCCCGTCGGTGCCGGCTTCCGCTCGCTGAACGTCGCGCTGCGAAAGACGCTCGACCTGTACGCGAACGTCCGCCCGACCTACTACATCGACGGCGTCCCCTCGCCCGTCAAGAATCCCGAGGAGATGGACATGATCACCTTCCGGGAGAACACCGAGGACGTCTACGCCGGAATCGAGTGGGAGGCCGGAACCGACGAGTCCGAGCAGGTACGCGACTTCCTGGAGCAGGACATGGACGTCGCCGACGTCATCCACGACGGCCCCGTCGGCATCGGCGTCAAGCCCATCTCCGAGTTCGGCTCGAAGCGTCTCATCCGCGAGGCGGTCGACTACGCGCTCGCCAACGATCGCGACTCGGTCACGCTCGTCCACAAGGGGAACATCATGAAGTTCACCGAGGGCGCGTTCCGTGACTGGGGCTACGAGGTCGCCGAGGAGGAGTACGGCGAGGACGTCATCACCGAGGACCAGCTCTGGGACGAGCACGACGGCGAGCAGCCCGAGGGCACCCTCGTCGTCAAGGACCGCATCGCGGACAACATGCTCCAGCAGCTGCTGACTCGCACGGACGACTACTCCGTCATCGCGACGATGAACCTCAACGGCGACTACATGTCCGACGCCGCTGGCGCGCAGATCGGCGGCCTCGGCATCGCGCCCGGCATCAACCGCGGCCACGGTCGCTGTCTCGCCGAACCCGTCCACGGCTCCGCACCCAAGTACGCCGGCCAGGACAAGGTGAACCCCACCGCGATGATCCTCTCGGGCCGCGAGATGCTCGACTACCTCGGCTGGTCCGACGCCGCGGACCTCGTGCGCGAGGCGGTCGAAGAGACGATTTCCTCGGGCAAGGTCACGTACGACCTTCACCGGCAGATCGAGGGCGGCGAGAAGCTCGCGACGAGCGAGTTCGCGGACGCCGTCGTCGAACAGATCGACGAGCTCGCGTAACTCGCATCGACGGCGTCGGCTCAGAGCCGACGCGGGCCACCGATTTATCTGCGGTATTTACCAGACAGAGCACTCGTAGAGCGGACTGTTTAACTGTCAGTTAAATGTCATTTCTTCTCACCCGTAATTATATGACACGTCGGTGCATATCTCTTCACCCAAGTTATCAGAGAGAGCACGCCACCTGCCACGGCCACGGGGCCCATTCCATGACACACAGTATCTGTACCGCGGACGCGGGCGAAGAGTTGGCCTATTTTCAGCGCCTGTGGCGAACGTTGTTAGCCCCCAATATCGATCCGAGAACCAGCCTCGAACAACTGTTCGAACACGAAACCGCCGATTTCGACCTGGAGTACGCGTTTTTGTCCCACATCGACCTCGAAGAGGAGACGGAACGCTTCGAGATCGTCCACGGCTCCCACGAGATGCTGAAACCGGGAGCGACCGTCCCGCTCTCACAGACCTATTGTCGGAAAACCATCGCCGATCCGGAGGGGACGATGGCCGTCAGCGATGCCCTCGCTGAGGGGTGGGAGGATGATCCAGCACATGACGCCTTCGAGTTGGGAAGTTACCTCGGGACGACGGTCTCGGTTGCCGACGACCTCTATGGAACGCTCTGTTTTGCGAGCACCGCCACCCGCGATGAACCAATCAGGGACACGGAGAAAGCCCTCGTCGAGATGTACGGCCAGTGGGTCGCGTACACGTTAGACCTCTGGAATGAGCTACCGACTCGAGGGGCGCGTAGCGATGCTATCGAGGTACGCGCCGTTTCTTCGGACGCGATCGACTCGATGATGGACGCTCTCAAAAGCCGCTCAAGGCGCGTTGTTCTCATGACGCTGATAGGGGCACCCACCGAGACCAGTATTGCTACCCTCGAACGAGAGATACCCCACGAGAACGCCCGAATACCGCTGTACCATAGCCACTTACCCAAATTAGCCGATGCCGGATACATCACGTGGGACAAGGAGGCCGAGACCGTCTCTACGGGACCGAAGTTCTCCGAGGTGGAACCGCTCGTTCGATTACTGAAGGAGTATAATACGACATTCTCCGAGTAGAGACGCCACCGTAGCTGAGCGCCTCGCTTATCCGTTCATCGCCGCTCAACGTCTTCACCTACCCTAACCGTTCGTCGAGGATGAGTCGCGTCTTCGTCGATTTGACCTCGTCCATCTCTCGCGCTTGGGAGATGAGTTCGTTGACCGCGCCCGTGTCGACGGCGTCGACGACGAGCACGATGTCGTCCTCGCCCGAGACCTGCCAGACGAAGTCGACCTCCTCCCACTCCACCATCCGCTCGCCGACGGCGGCGGTGTTGACGTTCATCTCCACCGATATCTCGATCATCGCCTTCACGTTACCGGTGCGGGTCGTCACGGTGAATCGCTCGATGATCCCCTCTTCAGTCATGCGATCGACGCGGTTGCGCACGGTGCCCTCGGAGGTACCTACCCGATCGGCGATCTCCGTGTACGGGGTTCGCGCGTCCCGGCGCAGGATCGAGAGGATCCGGCGATCGAGGTCGTCCATAGTCGACCCTCTCCCTCCGGTAACTTACTCGTTACGAATATCGTAACGCAGCTACGAACGACGCATTTATTAGCCAATACGCGTACGTTTCTCGTAATGTCGGACGCCTATATCGCGCTGGCTGACGGACGCGTGTTCGAAGCACGCGCTCGTTCGCCGGGGCGCACCCGCGGCGAACTGGTGTTTACGACCGCGTACACCGGCTACGAGGAGTCGCTCACCGACCCCTCCTACGCCGAACAGATCCTCACGTTCTCCTACCCCCTTATCGGGAACTACGGCGTCCGAATCGAGCGGTTCGAGTCCGACTCGGTCCAGCCGCGCGCGGCGATCGCCCGCGAGCTGACCGACGACGTCGCCGAGTGGCTCGAGAGCGAAGACGTGCCCGCGGTCGACCACGTCGACACCCGCGAGATCGTCACGGCCGTCCGCGAGGAGGGCGCGATGGCCTGCGGGATCGCGGCCGGTCCGGACGCGACGCCCGAGGACGCGGTCGCCGAGATGGAGGCCTGCAAGCCGATGAGCGAGCACACCGACATCGGCGCGCAGGTCTCGGTGACGGAGACGACGGTCTACGAGGGCGACGGCCTCGTCGACGTCGCGCTGCTCGACTGCGGCGCGAAGGGCTCGATCATCTCCTCGCTCACGGAACGCGGCGCGGACGTGCACGTCCTCCCGTACGACGCGACGCCCGAAGACGTGGCCGCGATTGACCCCGACGTGCTCTTCGTCTCGAACGGCCCCGGTGACCCGGAGAACTTCGTCGCCGCCCAGGAAGTCGTCGACGCCTTCGCGGGCGAGCTGCCGATGGCCGGTATCTGTCTCGGCCAGCAGGTGATCACGAGCGCGCTCGGCGGCTCGACGAAGAAGATGGCGTTCGGCCATCGCGGCGTCAACCAACCCGTCAAGGACCTCCGCAACAGGAAGGTCGTCATGACGACGCAGAACCACGGCTACACCGTCGACGACACCGGTCCGCTGGAAGTCACCCAGATAAACGTCAACGACGACACCGTCGAAGGACTCGACAGCGAGGAACTGGACGTCATCACCCGTCAGTATCACCCCGAGGCGAACCCCGGCCCGCACGACTCGCTCGGCTTCTTCGACGAGGTGCTGGAGCTGGCGAACGCCACGCCCCACGTCGCGGCCGACTGAGCCCTCGCGCGACGCCCTCTCGGTCCGCCGACCGCGCCGACCACTCGGAGTACCACGCAGCCGACGCCCGTTGGTTCCCGCCCACCGTCGCTTCTCTCATCGTCCGCTCGTTTCCTCCCCGCGACCGGCGACGTTTTGGCCCGCCCGCTCGCAGTAGCAGCCATGACGAAACAGATCCTCCTCACCAACGACGACGGGATCGACGCCGTCGGGATCCGGGCGCTCGCGGACGCGCTCTCGCGCGAGCACGACGTGACGGTCGTCGCGCCCGCCAGCAACCAGTCCGGCGTCGGCGGCGCCCGCTCGTGGTGGGAGACCACGGTCGAGTACGCCGAGACCGATCAGGGCTACGCGGTCGAGGGAACGCCCGCCGACTGCGTCGCCGTCGCCGACGTCGCGCTCGATCTCGACCCGGACGTGGTCGTCTCCGGCTGTAACCACGGGCCGAACATCGGCGCGCACATCCTCGGACAGTCGGGGACGGTCGGTGCAGCGATGGAGGCGTCGTTCCTCGGGACGCCCGCGATCGCCGTCTCGCTGTACGACCGGGGGAATCTCCCCGTGCCGCCCACCCTCTCGAACGGCGACTTCGCGCTCGCGGGCGAGGTGGTTCTCGACCTCCTCGATCGCCCCTCACTCCCGTTCGGCGCGGACGTGTTGAACGTCAACGTCCCGGCCGCGGACGACGAGGCCGCCGCGGACCCGACGTACCGGCTGACGGAACCCGCGCGCGGCTTCGACGTGATCGAGTTCCGTCCGGGCGAAGACGGCGCTGGCGAGACCGGGTTCGACGAGCGGCGCGGCGAGATGGGGATGGAACTCCGCGACCGCTTCTGGCGCGAGTTCCTCCGCGGCGACGTCGCCGACGATCCGGGGTCCGACCGACTCGCGGCCGTCGACGGCGAGGTCAGCATCTCGCCGCTGTCGTCGTCGCGGTCCGTCGCCGGCGACCGCGCCGGGGAGGCGGTCACGATCGGGAAGCGGTCGCCCTCGCGGATCGATCAGGACTAACGACTCGTCCGCCGCGAATGCTACCGCCGCGAATGCTACCGCCGCGAATACGACCGCCGTCGGGGCGGCCAGCAAAAATGCTACCGTCGTCGGGGCGGCCGCCGCGTATTGCCGGTGAACTCCGCGGCGAGTTTGCCGAGGTACCACACCACCGCGACTCCGAGGACGACTCCGACGCCGAGCGCGGCGAGCAACTCCAGCGGCGACGGATCGAACTGTAGCACGATGAGCGGCGGTGAGACGGCAACGAGCAGCAGGAACGCCGCCTTGATCTTCCGATTGCCGGCGTCGCGGTCCGCCTCGGACATCGGTCCTACCACGTCGATCCCCTCGCGATCCGCGGTCGGCGGTCGGTCGCCCCCGTGTTCATATCGGGTCGACGGCTCGGGCGATTATCAACCCGACGGACCGTGCCGGGCGTCGGAAAGGGGAACGGCGGGCGGTGCGCGTTCCGTCTTCCCGGTCCGTCCTCCGGCGTTCCGTCTCCTCGACCTTCCGTCTCCTCGACCTCCCGTCTCCCGGCCGTTCCGCGGCGCTTTTGAGCCGACCCCGACAACCGGTGGACATGGACGACGAACTCCGCGAGCGCGTCGAGGCGGCCGGCGAGACGGCCGCGCTGTACAACGCGCTCAAACACGGCAGCGATCCGGACGTGGGCGCCATCATGGGACCGCTCATGGGCGAGAACCCCGAGTTCAGACCGCACGGCGACGAGATACCCGGCGTCCTCGCGTCGATCGTCAACCGGGTCGGCGACATGGACGAGGGCGAGCGTCGCGACCGGCTCGCCGAGCTCGCGCCCGACACGCTCGCGGAGCTGGAGGCGGACGACGAGGAGGACGAACACGTCCTCCCCGACCTCCCGAACGCCGAGGAGGGCGCGGTCGTGATGCGCGCCGCCCCGAACCCGAACGGTCCGTGGCACGTCGGGCACGCCCGGATGCCGGCCGTCATCGGGACGTACAAGGAGCGCTACGACGGCGAGTTCATCTGCCGGTTCGACGATACCGACCCGGAGACCAAACGACCCGACCTGGACGCGTACGACGCTATCTTGGAGGATATCGAGTATCTCGGCTTCGAGGCCGACCGCGTGCTGAAGGCCTCCGACCGCCTGGAGACGTACTACGACCACGCCCGCGAGCTGATCGACGCCGGCGGTGCCTACACCTGCTCGTGCTCCGGCGAGGCGTTCTCGGCGCTGAAAAACGACGGCGAGCCCTGTCCGCACCGCGACAAGGACGGCGAGACCGTCCGCGAGGAGTTCGACGCGATGGTCGACGGCGAGTACGCGTCCGGCGAGATGGTGCTCCGCGTGCGCACCGACATCGAGCACAAGAACCCCGCGCTCCGCGACTGGGTCGCGTTCCGCATCATCGACACGCCGCACCCGCGCGAGGAGGCGGCCGACTACCGCTGCTGGCCCATGCTCGACTTCCAGTCCGGCGTCGACGACCACCTCACGGGCGTCACGCACATCATCCGCGGCATCGACCTGCAGGACTCCGCGAAGCGCCAGCGGTTCGTCTACGACTACTTCGGCTGGGAGTACCCCGAGGTGCTCCACTGGGGCCACGTGCAGGTCGACGAGTACGACGTGAAACTCTCCACGTCGACGATCAACGGACTCATCGAGACCGGCGAGCTGACCGGCTGGGACGACCCGCGAGCCCCGACGATCCGCTCGATGCGCCGCCGCGGCATTCAGGGACGGGCGCTCGTCGACTCGATGACGGCGCTCGGGATGTCGACCTCCGACGTCGACCTCGCGATGTCGTCGGTGTACGCGAACAACCGCGATCTGGTCGACGACGAGGCGAACCGCTACTTCTTCGTGCGCGACCGTGACGACGACCCCGCGGTCGACCTCCCGATCGTCGACGGCGACGCGCCTGCGCCCGAGACCGGCCACCCGCCGCTCCACCCGGACCACCCGGACCGCGGGGACCGGACGATTCCCGCCGGGCGGGTCGTCGTCGAATCGTCCGATCTCCCCGCCGAGGGCGACCGCGTCTGGCTCAAGGGATACGGCTGCGTCCGGTACGACGGCGACGAGCTGGTCTTCGTCGACGCCGGCATCGACGTGGTCCGCGAGGGCGACGTGGACGTGATCCACTGGGTCCCCGCCGAGGAGGGGCTCGAAACCCTGCTCCGCACCGTCTCCGGCGACGTGCGCGGCTACGCCGAGCCAGCGGTCGTCGATGTCGATCCCGACGGGGTCGTCCAGTTCGAGCGGGTCGGCTTCGCGCGAATCGACGCGTTCGAGCCGGCCGCGACCGACGAGGACGACGGTCCCGACGGCTCCGAGGACTTGGTGGCGTACTACGCACACCCCTGAGCAGGCGCGGCGGTCGCGGAGACACCCCGCTGGCCTCGCGTCGCCGAGCGCGTTCGTCGCGGAGTTTAAACCCCCGAGCGGCGAATCACGCACAAGATGGCTATCGACCCCAACTTCGAGACGAACCGCGAGCAGCTCGGCGAGGAGGACGGCGTCGCCGTATGGGGCCCCGTTGAGCCGCCGGAAAAACAGGGGATCCGCGGCACGCACGTCGCGGTCGACTTCGACATCTGCCTCGCCGACGGCGCGTGTTTGGAGGACTGCCCGGTCGACGTGTTCGAGTGGGTCGACACCCCCGGACACCCCGAGTCGGACCGAAAGGCGAACCCGATCGACGAGGACCAGTGTATCGACTGTATGCTCTGTGTCGACGTCTGTCCGGTCGACGCGATCGACGTGGATCCCGGCCGCGAGAACCGGATCTAGATCGCCGCGGCCGCGGCGCCGAAGACGGGCAGACGCCATTGCTGTCGCGGTGATCGGCTCCAAGCCTTGAGCTGATCATTTATATATGGTTGATTACGGATCGAGGGCAAACCGCTCCAAAGTCCCACACAGCACCGCCGGAAGACGACCGCTTCGCTCCGCTCGGCGCTGCGACTTCTGTGCTCCGCTCGCTCTTTCCAGTCGCTCGCGGGCCCGCAGCCTCACTCCCACCAGCCTCGTCACCGGCGACGCCACCGCACACCGCAGTAAACACCGCCGTCTGCCCGCTCACTCGCTTATAAATCGCTCTCGCTCCGCGAGCGCGAAATCGGTTCCATACCGCTCGACGAGCGGCTCGTACGCGGTGCCCAGCGCCCGCATACACGCGGCCGTCGAGACGTAGCCCAGTTCCTCGGCGACCGACTCTCCCGGACGGCCCTGTAAGACCTTCCGGACGAGCAGACGCTTCTCCCGGTCGTCGAGCGCGTCGTCATCGGATTCGTTGTCTCCCTCGATCAGCGCCGCGAGCGCGAGGTCCCTGAACGCGCCCGGCGCGCTGTCGTACATGCCGGGCCCGAACGACGCGCCGATGACGGACCGCCACTCGATCTCGGTGAGATCGATCGAAACTGGGGCCGAGCACGCGCGGAGCGCGCCGCCGACCACGTCGGGATCCACGTCGCGGTGGGCGTCGGAGAGTCCGTCGCGCTCGCGATCGCGGAAGGCGACCGCGTGGCGGTCGAGCAGCGTTCGACCGGGGTTCTCCGCCCCGTCGTCTTCGCCCGCCGGTCGCAACATGATCGCCGAGTGCTCGCCGGACACGTCGTTTCGGGACGTTGAGAGGTGGACCGTCCGATATCCCGCCCGCTGCCAGAATCGCAGGAGTCGCGGTGTCGCGCCGTATCCCACGGAGAAGTAGTCGACACCGTCCGCCGCCGCGTTGCCTCCTCCTCCCGCTGTGTCGCCCCCGCCTCCCGCTGTGTCGCCCCCGCTTTCGAACTCCGCGTGTACCTCATCGAGCAGTCGGGAGCCGAACCCCTCGTCGCGGAGCGCGTGGTGGGTCGCGATCCGGACGGTCCGAATCCCTCGCGGCGCTGCCGCCTCCTCGTCGCGTAGCTGGCTCGTGAGCAGGTCCGGAACCATGTTGCCGCGGACGCGCTCCCCCTCGTACATCCGGCGGCGAGTCTCGGCGTCTAATCCGCCCTCGCGGGCGAGTAACCCGACGGCGACGATCCGTCCGTCCGCCGTGAGCGCCCGCGCCGAGAGGTTCGGTGCGTCGAGTAGGCGGGCGAGATCGTTCGGCTCTGTTCGATAGTGAGCGGCGACGAGTAACCCGAACGTCTCCCCGAGTAGCGTCTCGTCGGCGAGCAGTTCGTCGGGCGACAGCGTCCGGTAGGCGGTATCGCCGACAACGGCCCCCGACACGGCCTCGTCGACCGCGGGCCGCGCGTCGAGCAGGAGCGCTCGGGCCGCCCACGCTTCGATCGGGTCGTCGCGGGCGTACCGGATCGGCTCGTCGAGGTGGACGTCTCGAACCGCGAGCGGTCCGCCGAGCAGCCGCTCGCGGAACCGGATCGCGAAGCCGCGTCCGGCCCCCTCGTACCCGTGGACGGTCGTACAGAAGGCGACCGACAGCGACGGGTCGAGGAACCGCTCCAGCAGCCGCACCGGGAGCGCGGCCGCCTCGTCGACGATCAGCGCGTCCGGGTCCGCTGGCAGCTCCGCGGCCTCTGCCGGCGGGAGGTAGCGAACCCGCCCGCCAGCGGTCGTCTCGATCCGACGGTCGCTATCGTCTCCCGCCGTTCCGAGCGCTCGACCGCTCTCGGCGTCGACCAGCTCGTTTGCCCGCGCAAAGATCTCCGCGGCGTTCCGGAACGCGGGTGCGGTGACGAGCACGTCGTCGCCGGCGAGCGCCAACGCACCGGCCGCGAGCCCCGCCGCGCTCGACTTCCCGCGTCCGCGATCCGAGTCGACGACGACCGCGTTTCCGGGGGCCGAAAGCGCCTCGAACGCCGCGACCGCCCGGACCTGATCGCCCGTGAGACACGCCTCGTAGGCGCCCGCTGGAAACCTCGTATTCGGCGGTGCGGCGTGTCGGCGCTCGGTTACCTCGCTGGCGGGATCCGCTTCCGGTGATCCGTCGATGACACCGGTGAGTCCGTCGCGTTCGACGTCGTCCGCTTCCGGCGTCGCTCCGAGCGAGACGATCGCGATCCCGGGGTGCGAGCGCATCGTTTCGACGACGCGCTCGCGGAAGCGCCCGGTCACGTCGTCGATGTCGTACGGCGGCACCGCGAGCGACTCGTCGAAGCGGTCGCGTCTCGCCGGCCACGCGTCAAGCGGCGGCGTGAGGAGGACGAGGAGTCCCCCGCCGTCGACCGCGCCGACGCTCCGGCCGAGCGCGTTCGGCACGAACTGCTCGTGGCAGTCGAGAACGACCACCTCGCGGGTTCTGCCGAGCAGCTCGTCGGCGCTGCGGGGGCGGTGCTCGTCGAATCGGAACCCTTCTCGCGTCGAGACGACGGAGACCGAGGCCGGGTCGACCGCCTCGACGACGTCGTAGGCGGCGTCGACCCCGCGGTCGCGCTCGCCGGCGCATACGAGGACTCGTCGCTCGTTCGTCGCCTCGGCCTCTCGTTTCGCCGCGCGCGCGAGCTCCGCGATCATGTTCGGTGGTCGTTACCCGGGGCGGGAGATGTGTCTTGCCCTCCGGCTCCGCGATTCGCGCGGAACGGTGGTCCCGACGGCCTCGCAAAGACGGGAGGCTTACACCGTCGCGGCGCGTTACATCGCTCATGACTACGGTTACGCTCATCGGCACGCGGCTCGCGGACACGGGTCGCGAGTTCGTGTATCAGGGCGAATCGCCCGACTGCGAGGGGTGTCCCTACCGCGGGCAGTGTCTCAACCTCTCCGAGGGGACCCGGTATCGCGTGACCGGAATTCGCGAGAACGCACAGACGCTGGACTGTGCGGTCCACGACGCGGGCGTCCGCGCGGTCGAGGTCGAACCCGCACCCGTCCCCGCGAACGTCTTCTCGAAGCAGGCGTACGCCGGCGGGCGCGTGTCGCTCGCGGGGCCGTGCCCGCACACCGAGTGCCCGAGCCACGGCTACTGCGTCCCCGACGGTGCCGACTTCGACGAGGAGCGCGTGATCGATCAAGTGCTCGGCGAGCCGCCGCACGACGAGTGCGCGCTCGACAGGGAGCTGACGCTGGTGGAGTTCAGAGCGGAAGACGGGTGAACCGCAGTAAGCGGGCGGTCGTTTCTACAGCGACGTAATCGCGTTCAGCGTGATCCGGATCGCGCGCTCGACGTTGTCCTTCGCCTTCTCGGGCAGCTCGTCGTCCGAGTCCGCGCCCTTCTGGCTGCCCGCGACGAGGTTGCCGTCGACGGTACAGATCGCGCCAGCGCGAAGCCCCTTACGGCGGGCGAGCGCGAAGACGGTCGCCGCCTCCATCTCGATCGCGAGCAGGTTCGCGTCGTTCCAGTCCGCGACGTACTCGTCGCTCTCGTTGTAGAAGGCGTCGTCGGAGACGATCGGCCCGACGTGGATCTCCTCGTCGTTGTCCTCGGCGGCGTCGACGAGGCCGGTGAGTACGTCGTAGTCGGGGACGGCCGGGTAGTTCGCCGACTCGTAGCGCTTGCTCGTTCCCTCCTCCTTGGCCGCGCCCGTCGCGACGACCATGTCGCCGACCTCCATGTCGGCCTGCAGCGCGCCGCAGGTGCCGCACCGGACGAACGTCTCGACGCCGACGCGCGAGAGCTCCTCGACGGCGATGGCGGCCGACGGGCAGCCGATGCCGGTCGAACAGATCGTGAGGTCGACGCCCTCGTAGCTCGCGTTGACGACCTTGTACTCGCGGTTCTGCGCGACGACCTCGCTGTCGTCACAGAGGTCCGCGATCCGGTCGACGCGACCCGGGTCGCCGGGGATGACCGCGATCTCGTGGACGTCGCCCTCTTCTACCAGCAGGTGCGGCTGTTTCGCCATGTGCGCGGAGACAGCCGCCGCGCGCAAAAACGGACCGGTCGGCAGGCGAGATCGGACCCAACCTGACTGTTTGGTGTTTCTACAAACGAAACAAGGGGGTCAACGGCGACTCAGGGGACTGACGAGATCGTGAGAACGAAAATGGAGATTGAACTACCAGACTGGTTACTATTTGACGGCGAACCAGTCAGAACTGGGTGAAATCAGCGCTCAGAAAAGACAGCTGTCGCTCAGGAGAATGAGCTAACGCGGAGAGAACCGTTGGTCAGTCAGGTGGTTCGAACAGGCAGAACGCGACCAGCTCAATTAGCTCACCCGCAAGGATCGGCGGGTGTTCACCGAGATCGACATCCACCGCGTCCCGTAGGATGAAGTTCGCCATCCGCCAGACGTTGTACAGTAACGTTCCAATCACGAAGTACAGGAACCGAATCCGGTAATCCTTCGAGGCAGATGTCGGCAGGAAGTGCTTCTTGATGGTCTTGTACTCGTTCTCGATCTCCATCCGCTGACTGTACTGGCCGAGCAGCGCTTCCGCGCGGTGATGATCGACGTGCTCGTTGATCGTGAACACTGCGTACTTGTCCCCGTCCTTCTTCGACGGCGTGTACACGTACGTCATGTCGTGTTCACGACCGTCGAATGTCTGGGAACCATGCACGATTCGACTGTCGTACACCTCGTGCTCCTGAATCTCGTCAATATGGTCCTTGTCAACCTTCGCGCGCGCCGGCTTCCCGAGCACATACAACTGCTCGCGGCGGTCGATAACGTCGCGCGTTTCGAGGCTACTGAACCCCCGGTCAAGGAACACCTTGCTAATGTCCACGTGCCGGGACGCCTGCTCTAACAAACTCTCAACGATGTCAGCACGAGACGTTCGCTCAACATCCAATCCCATCTCTTTTTCCCACTTCCGCTGATCGCGTACCGGTTCCACACCGAGTACAATCGGCGTGTTCTCCGCGATGATCGTGATCGTGGCGAACTTGTACCCTCGCTCATCGCTATCCTTGAGCCCGGAAACCAAATCTGGGTGGTCAGGGTCCAACAACTTCTCTTTCCCATCGATGGTCACTTTGATGGGAGTCTTGTCGGGCTTGCGAGCCGTCTTCTCGGACATGAACGGCGAGGCATAGAAGTTCCACGCGGTGATGTCAATCGCCGCGTGAACCGGCTCAGTAAACCCAGCCTCGGCGTAGTCTTCATCGGTGAGCTCGTCCAGGATGTTCTCAACGCCAGCGTGGAACGGCTCCAGCACTTCGTCACGGATCCGCTTCCACTCTGGCTCCTGCTTCCCTGTCACGAATTCGTCGAACGTGAGCTGGGATTCGGGCTTAGCGACCTTCTTCATCGTGCGGTTATGCGAGGAACCGTGCGGCACGGTTTCCCGCTCGCTGAGTCGGGCGAACCGTCGTGAGGCGGTTGTAGTCCCAGCGCGGGACATGTTTAGGTAGCCCTGCCGCTCGAAGTACGCTTCCAACGGGTACTTCGCGTTACTGGCACGATCCGCGCTGAACTCACTGAATCCGAGGTCAGTCGCGCGCTTCACCGCATCCATAATCTCCGCTTCACTGACCTGGTCTTGCTTCACATCTTCCGGATCAAGCGCCGGCTCGTTCGTCCGGATAACATCCTGCTCGCTACACACCGTTCGAATGGCCGTAGCAGCGTCTCGTAGAAGTTTCCGCTCTTCCGGGTCGAATCGATTGCGTTTGTTGTGACTGATGATCTGCTGTGAGATCGGCCGGTCAAAACCGAGACGGAGATACACGTACGCAGCACCCCGCAATCGACGCGCAAGTTCCGACTGATTCAATTCACGCGCGTGCTTGTAGAGGAATAACCGCACCATAGGTTCCAGCTCAAACTTCGCACGCTCGGGCTCATCGTACCCACTGAACCATTCGTCACCGATTTCGATGTTCGTGATGACCCGAGTAATGTGGTCGTGGATGTGGCACAAGTCCTCCGTCTGCTCCTCAATAGAGTTCAGGATCTCATCGTGGTGACCCTGGTCGTCGGCAGTTGTCACCAAAACCACCACCGCAGAACACGCCCGTGCTCAGTAACACCGGCGTAAACAGGCATCCACGCGTGGCTCCCGAACCACATCCGGAACGAGACCGAACCGGAACGGGAACCGAGCATGACTTGCCTGAGAGATACTTTGAATCGAAGCATATTCTTGCGGGTGCGACTTCCGAATTTCCAAATTAACGTACGTACTACGGGGTTTAATCTGGGAGCCGTACAGTGAGGTTCGGAAACAATTGTTGTTCAAAACAAAGCAAGGTTTGATTCGCTGTTATCTTCGGTTCTAAGAGGATCCACGCGAAACGGTGCGGTGAATGCCGGAATCTGAGTCGATTAGTGATTTCCTTCAGAAACGAGGGGCACTCGGGGTTCTCACACTACTCTCAATGGAAGATGGACAACGCTTCAGTGACTTAGACAAGCAGCTCACAATCAGTTCATCAACGCTCACGCGTCGTCTCACTGAAGCTCGCGCTCTCGGTCTCATCGTTCCTGGAATGAATCCTGAAGAAACCAGTGTCAACAACGAGTACCGAATCACAACGCGGGGAAAGCGTGTGACGCGAAGAATGGAGAATCAGAGTCTCACTCATGCTGTTCAGACGATTCTCGATTACCAGCAGGACGTAGAAAACGAGCTGCCTGATTTACTCAACTGGGTCGAAGATCACAACGAGGAATTAGCACGGCTGGATGACCAGACTCCGTATCAAGATCCGTTTGGGGAGTCTGTGGTTGACCCTGGAGATGAACCGAAATACGATGATGAGTTCATGGTCAAGGAAGATCTCGGCAGAGTCGAACAATGGGGTACTGACCCGGACGAGGACGAGGACAATCCGGACCAGTAGTTTCCTTGGTAGTTAGGCTGGTCTGGCTCTGTTGAAATTCTTGAGAAATGATATGTTCTGCTTCGATTGCGGTCAATTCAGGGGACTCACGAATCGGTTAGTACAGGGAACTCACGGATCGCTCAGTAGAAGTCCTCAGTAGAGAAACTTGTTTATACTCTTCATGTTTACAGAAAATATGTTGAACAGAGAACCAACTTGGAACGAGAATCTTGGTTTCTTGTTAGTATCGTTCGCAATTGCGAGCGGTGCTGCGACACTTGTCCCCACGGCAGGACTCGGAGGCCTTCCCGGCGCGGTCGGTGTCATCATCGTATTTGTACTCACCTTTTTAGTTTGTATGCTGGCCATTGACCGGTTATTCCTCCGGGAGGAGTAACTACGTCGGGTACGGCTAATTCGCAAGCGCGATCTTGCGGGTGATTCAGCCGCGCAACCCCGGAAGTATCGACCGTAGATCGGTCAGTACAGGAGGTCTACTTTCCAATTGATTCACCACAGCATATCTGAACGAACGTGGACCTCCTCTATTCGATAAAGTGGCCACACGTATGAACCGCAGAATACCCGCCTATTAGTCCTGTTTCGCTTTCCGATAGCCGGGGAGCATCACAACAAACAGGAACACACCGATGAGAAGCCACCAAAATGGGTTTGTCGCCATTTCAGTCACCAACTCAAGAGGTCCTTCGCCCTGCGATAGCGAATAGACAATTCCGACGATAACCACACTTAGTATGAGCATCGAGCCGAGATAAAGTGCGTCTCTGAGATAGGAGTGAACCTCCATGTACACCATGAAGTTACTTGTCCTATTGTAAGTACTGTATGTATTTATTTTGAGAAATAACCGTCAATCCATACTACATTCGCACCTTTCAGCGACCGGCTGTTTCAGACAATAATGTGTCTGATGAATGGAATTTCAACAGAGCCGCTGGTCTCAGTTTCATTCTCGATTTCCGCTAAGTTGCGAGTCTGCCTCAGGACCACTCAGAGTGACTAGATTTCCCTCTTCAGCACAATCCGGGCAGAAAGGGAGATCGTCTGCGTTGCCGTCCCAATCAACGCAATCCCAGTCGAATGAGGCACCACATGCAGAACACCCCCAATCGTAGGCTCCAAATGTTTCCACAAGTTCGGGGAAATGATGCGCGAGTGTCGGTGTGAGACGCGCATCACGGTCCTCGTGCGCTTCTAGATACTCTTGGAGGTTCTGTCGGGCGTACTCATCAAACACCGGTAGCAAACCGTCATAGCCGGTATCTGAGTATGGTGTGTTGGCTTCACCGCAGCGATGCTTGAACGAACAGTAGTTACACTCCCAGTCTCTTTCCGGCGTGGCTGGTGGGAGCTCACCAGCCCGTTCATATTCTGTCTGCGTTCGCATCCAATCCACAACACGCTCCCAGAATTCCGGGTCGAACCTAACGTGGAACGCTTCGATGTCGAACGTCTTCCGACTCCCATATACAATCATCCCCTCGGTTATTGAGCGGTCATATTCCTTGTTGAGCGCGTACAGATACGCGTGTAACTGTGCGCGGTGATGTGGCTTAGGATTGGAGAGATGATCGAGTGATGTCGTGGTTTTGATTTCCGTCACGAACAGCGGATCTGCATCAGCGTTCACGATCGCAGGGTCAGTTGACCCGCGTACTTGGAGTTCCGTTCCACTGACAGCAAGCTCAGCATCGATCCAGAGTGAGTTCGCAACGTATGTGTTTGCAGTCGTTATGTCTTGGAGAAATGGGACGATGAGCTGTACTTCGAACTCTGACCCGATCCAGAACAAGCCCTCTGGTTGTGAGCCTTCCCGCGGTGCATTCTTTCGCGCATAACTGGCTCTTCGATGGCACTGCAAGAGTTTGCTTGGCGTATGCTGCTCTGGGTTTTTGGGTGGAGATGGGCCATTGAAATACGCCTTCCCTTCGAGAATGTTGTTCTGGAATTGCTGTTCGCTGTACCACTCGTTGAACTCCCGGTTCGTGATCCGATCACGAACTACTGAGTGGACATCGGATTCAGAACTCGGTGGTGGAGATTCCGTTTCAGGAGGTTTGTCTCCGGATGGGTCGCTCATCACAATCGAGGAGAGAATATGGGGAACAAAAGGGAGCCGTGTGTCGTTTCCGAATAATCCATTGTACGAATGCGGTTAAACGTAGAATTATGCTCGCGTCCGGTAGACTCTCGCCTTTGTGTTCCCTTCAGCGGTGATGAGATTGTAGTGCTCTAACTTCGAGAGGTAGTTCCGAACCATGCGTTTTGTCTTCGGATCCGCTGCCCTGTTGCAGTACGCGTTATAGAGTTTTTGCGGGGCGATTTCACCGGTCTCGGTGATGATATCGTACAGGATTTTCTGGTGGGTTGTGAGACGATCTACGGTTCGTTGCTTGATTTCCGATTTCGCTTCCGGAGTCTCTTCCTGAATGATGTCTGCCGTAATCTCGTCAACAGGCGATTCCTTCGCTTTCCGGGCAGCTCGGCGAAGGATACCGATTGCGACACGAGCGTCTCCGCCAGCATTCGCCGCGATCAACTCCAGACAAGACGTGTCGATACTACCGTCGGTGAGTCCCCATCTGACGCGGTCGCTGAGAATAGCAACGAGTTCCATCTCGTGGTATGAGCGAAACCGAATCCGTTCACAGTCGGTGAGACGGCTATTTAGCCGCTCATCCATCGATACAAAGAACCCATCCTCATCGTTGCAGATGAGGATCATCGTGAGATGCGGGATTCGGTACAGGTCGTACAGCAGTGACTTGTCCTCCAGTTGGTCTACTTCATCGAGAATCACGACGTACGGCGTGTCATTGCTCTCCTTGAGACGTTCAAGAAGGACGTCTTTCGGCGTGGACTGCCGGTGAACATCGACAGTCCGGCCAATACCATCCAGCAGCCTATACAAGGTTTTGAAGCGACTGTGATCCTCCCAGCAGTTCACGTACTGGTAATTCAGGTTGACCACTTCCTCACGAAGTTGTTCGACTAAGAACTGTGCTATGCAGGTTTTCCCCGCTCCGGATGGCCCATGGAGGAGTGCCGGGTCAGCTCGCTCTCCTTGAGTAATAGGGTTGAGAACGCTAGAGAGGTAGTTGACTTCGGCATCACGGTGCTGGACCTCTCGTGGTATGAATTCCGGCTGGAGCACGCGTGCATCGGTGATCATGGCACGGGCGTCGACAGATGCCAGGAGAAATAAATGGAAGGGTGTAATTTCCGAATCTTCCGAATATGGGGTTCTCACCGGTAGTGGATTTGTTCAACTTCGGGTAGTCACCGTTCTAAACGTCGAATTACAGGGTAGAAATGCGACTTTTTATATTAGTGCATCTATCTTTTCACCAAACAGTAATGCCGCCAGTACCGGACAGTATCCCAAAAACGGATCAGGATCTCATTCAACAATTACTGGATCAAAAGCCAGCGGAATTCACCGATCTCACCCTTACACAATACGAAGCATTTGAGGACGGAGTTCTCGATGAAGGGAATAATCTCCTAATTGCCGAAACTGGGAACGGGAAGACGTTCGTCGCGGAGGCAGTCACAAAGAAAGCCCTTCAGAACGGGAATAAGGTTGCATACTTGGTCCCCTCCGTTGCCCTTGTCGGAGAAAAACATGAGAAGATCGGTGCATGGACACCTGAGAGTGCTACAGTAAACCGCGGCCACGGCTACAATGAAGCTGATGTTGTCGTAGCGACGTTCGAATCATTCTTTGAGGCAGTGGTTCGTGGATACGCGAAACGCTTCGATACGGTGATTCTGGATGATTTCCATGAGATCTACAGCACCCACCGAGGTGCGAATATCGAGAAGGGGATTAGCGCCTCTTTGGATCAGGGCATGGAGATTCTCGGGATTTCTGCAACAGTCGGTAATCCGCACACGGTCGCCCGGTGGCTTGATGCTGACCTTACGATTAGCAGCGAAGATCGAGCTGTTCCAATCTTAGAAGAGCCGGTTGAGAAAACCAGTGGGAGTTACGCTGAACAAATCACACGTCTCATCCGTTCGAACCGGGACAAAGGCCCTTACCTCGTGTTCAATGATACAAAGAAGAACGCGGAAGCACGAGCGCGTGGCTTAGCGGAGGAGATTTCCTTTGATACAGGATCGGACGTGGACTTCCGTGCAGACGTGAAAAAGCAAGTAACGACCGAATTGACCGATACGCACACCGAATTGATCTCATTGTTACGGAAGGGGATCGCATATCACCACGCTGGGCTTGAAAGCGGGTTGAAGGACCTGATCGAAGAATACACCGAGCAAGGTGTCGTTAAGTGTGTTTTCTGCACGACAACCCTGAGTTACGGATTTGACTCTCCGGTACAATCTGTCGTCATCGCGGACTTGAAGCGCTGGACTGGAGATTTCATCGGTGTCTACGAGTATGTGCAGTGGGTTGGACGGGCAGGGCGTGATTCTGAGGAATACGACCAAGCATACGCATTCCTCATGCACGGTGATGATTCTGCCTTCGAGAAGTACCAGTTTGATACTCGGGTGGAAGAGAAAGACTTGGAAGATGTCACATCTCACTTGGCAGGGGACGTAGCTCTCCGCTGGCTAGTGCTGGAGCTCGTGAACTACGGCTGGGAAACAGATGCCGAGGTTCTTGACTTCGTACAGTCAACATTGTTCTGGTCAGAGAACGTTGAGCAGATCCCGCAGCACGTCCGTGATGACTTCGAACTACAGCCGGGCGGTAAGATTGTCGATGAGGTCAAAAAGACACTCTCATGGCTTGCTCGGCGCGGGTTACTGAAGAAACCAGTTGGACAACCGCAGACAGACGAGACGCTCTACACCGCAACTGACCTCGGGAATGCACTTGTTGAGTACGAACACAGCAACTGGTTTGATGATAGTGTTCAGAGCGTTCTTGAACTGGCAGAATGGCTCCACGAGCAAGGTGACGCCCTGACTCCCGAAAAACTAGTTGAGCGACTTGCTGATGAATACTATCACTGTAATGAAGGATACACGTTAACTGAGCAAGGCCCGCTCGGGGAAAAGATGAGCCTTCACGATTTGTCGGGTAGTGAAGGGACAACTGCGATGATGGTGTGTTGGATCTGGTGTACCGGTGTGTCGATTACAGACATGGAAGATCTTCTCGGTGGGGATGATTTGTCTAGCTTCCCGAACACAGCTTCAAACTTGAGTGCTGCAGTTGAAAGTGTCCGGTTGCTGTACGATCCGTTCGATATGCCTTCGGAGCCGGATTGGATGGAGGTGTTAGCAGCTCAGATCGGTGAAGGAATCCCTGGCCCAGACATGTACCTCGTGAATAATGTCGATTACTTCGGCCGGGTGGTGTACAACAACCTCAGAGATCGGTTGAATGGGATGGGTTCAGGTGGGAATTGGGACCCTGGCCAAGATCATTTCGTCATTGAACGCCTGTCAAAACTCCTCGCAGACCGGAACGAAGACCTGTTCCGTGACGCCGTGAAATCCGCTGACGAAATCGGACCGGAAATCAGTAAGAATATCCTCTCAAGTGTTAGAGAGTGGGATCCCGAAAACAACGAGATGGTCGAAGTCCCGTTCGCTGAGTCCGTTCGCAATCGAGGCGGGTCTGATGAACTTACCAAATATCATGAGACTGTGACGGAAGGACAGAATCAATCCACAAACGAGTCGGGATCAACATCGTCTGATTCGAAGAGTCAAATGACGACACTCGATGACTTCTAGCAGCAATACAAGTCCGGTGGACGTGTGATACGTACGACGGGGATTTGATTCGTTTTCCAGAGATTTATACGCCAATTGTGAATACGGAATAGCATGACCTCTCCGGCAGACCTTCACGATACCCTCCAAACCATTGACGAGCGAGTTTCTGATGATATGAGCGAGCGGGATGTTGAAAATGTCTTTCTGGAAACCGGGTTCTATGACGTCCTCGGGTACGAAGGGACAGGAACTGACATCCGGAGTGAATTCACTCTCCCAGACAACCGGCGACCAGACTACATTACACTCGATACCAACGAGTCTGTCGCGGGTGTCTATGAATTCAAGAAACCGAGCCGTGATCTGTCCGGCCACGAAGACCAACTCTTCCATTACGTAGATGAACTCCGAGCAAACTACGGTGTTCTGACTAACGGAGTAGAGATTCGTGTCTACACCGCTGACAGAGAGTACGTCATTCCAGCGAAATCGCTGACAGCAGTTACTGACACCGAAGCCCGGGATCTATTCAGCACAATTCGAAAACGCGAATTTGATCTCACCAACCCTGACCACGTGAACCAGTTCCTGAGTGAACTGGACCCGATTCCCCTTGATCAAAACGCGGAACTCGGTCAAGAGCACTTCTTCGACACGTTCCGGTTAGAGCAGGGAAGCCCATTCGCTGATCTCGTATCGGGCATGATGGATCTGCTCCAAGAACTCCGGGATGACCGCGAGGCGAAATTCGTCAAAGGAGCGTACGATTTCTGGGAGGCAACATACGCGAGTGAACCCGAGGAAATACCGAGCTCATGGGAGCCGTTCATTAACGGTGACCAGTCACTCCGGGACTTCATGTTCTGCATTGAAAGCGGACATGCGCTCCTTGCTCGGTTGCTCCTAGCGAAGGCAACTGAAGACCACGACTTCTTCGACGGCACCGGGTACAACGGGATGGACGACTACTTCCGCGGGCTCCAAGGCTTCGGTACGGACATCAACTTAGACGCATTCCCCGTCGCAGCGAACAACCTTATCGACGACATGCAGGACCAGCTCGTCGAAGGATTGTTCCAAGACGATATCTTCGTCTGGTGGACTGACGGATACACTGAGCAACTCTCACGTGGTCACCAGAGCGGCGCGAACCAGTTCGAAGCAGTTGCCCGCGGCACCGGCGACGTCGAACGAATCAGCGAATCCACACGCGATCGATTCAGCCGAGCCGTTGCAGAAGTATTCTTCAACGTCCTCCGATTCGACTTCAGCGACGTCGAAGGAGACCTTCTCGGCGATCTCTACCAACGATACTTTGATCCGGAAACCCGGAAAGCGCTGGGAGAGTTCTACACGCCACAGCCCGTCATCGATTACATCATGGACGGCGTGGGGTACGATCGCGGTGTCTCGAACAAACGACTGATTGACCCATCATGCGGTTCCGGGACTTTCCTCGTGGAAGGTATTGAACGGTATCTCGATGACGTAGAACGATACAATACCGATCCGGACTGGGAAGAGCACTTACGAGACCTGTGTACCCGTCCACGTATTGTCGGGCTGGATATTCACCCGTTCGCGGTACTGATGGCGCAAATCCGTTTTGTCGTCGCAATTCTACCCGCGTACCAGAAGGCGAAGCAAGAGAATCCGGATTTCACGATTCGTCGCCTCCCGATCTACCGGACAGACACTCTCCGCAACGAACGGGAGCTAACCGGTGTTGACCTCGGCGATGACAACAGTCGTCAGCTGACGTTTGACGCGATGACCGAAGATGAACAGGACGTCCGCATCCCCGTCCCACTTCCTCTCGAAGTAGATGAGAGCGAGGTCTCTGAAACAGAGGATGGATTCTTGGTCCGACGTGTCCGAATGCCGTTGTTCGACACGATTCGATTGGAGACGAGTGTGTCGAACTTTGGAGAGTACTTCGCCGCGCTACAGGGCGTTCTGGACACAGTCAAAGACCACATGGCGCTCGCTGAGGAGTTCGGTAGTGACTTCGACTGGACGTACCAGAGCGGACTTGAAGACCGGATCAATCGCTACACACAGCAAGACTACTCCGGTGTAGAGGACTTCTTCGCCCCGTATGTGGACGATATGTTGGAGAACGTCCGTTATCTCAAGGAAGAGCACAACGACGGGCGGTTGTTCAAAATGTTCGAGGACACGGTCCTCGCGCTCGTTGTAAAGAACTACATGGAGTATGACTACGTCGTCGGAAATCCACCGTACGTTCGCACGCAAAACCTCCCGGACAGGCAGAAGGAGATGATGGAGCAATTGTACGACTCCACGACCGGGAACTACGACATTTACTGCCCGTTCTACGAGCGTGGATTGGACTGGCTGCGTGAGGATACTGGGAAACTCGGGTATATCACGCCGAACCAGTTCATGGTCACAGACTACGGTGAAGGGCTGCGACACGTATTGTTGGAGGAGTCCAACATCGAGGAGGTCTACGATTTCCGAGACTCCGGCGTGTTTGAGGACGCAAAAAATTACCCGGCGATCGTCATCCTCGAAGATGAACCTGATCAGAGCGCACGTGAGGCGAATGAAATTCGGTGTGTCCGGGTGAAGGGAGATACGCAGGCACCGACGAATCGAGACTTGGACACAGCTATTCTTGACTCCGTTCGGAAACACCGCGGTGAGCCGGGGTACGAAGACGAGTTCATCAACGTATTCGACTACCCGCAGGGTGACTTGACCGACGGGTACTGGTCGTTGATGCCCCCTGAGGAGCTCGAAATCATCCACAAGATGGAGGAAGCGGGTAACGCGACTGTGGGTGACGTGACGGATTCCGTCTTCGCAGGAACGCAAACAAGCGCTAACGATGTGTTCCTTGTAACCCCCGTAGACGCTGACCGCATCTCTGCCAGCGACGCGGGCGACACGGTAACGGTCATCCCAAAAGGTGAGGACCGTGAGTATGAGATTGAGACGGATACACTCCGTCCGTGGCTTCAAGGCCGAGATATCAACCGGTGGCGTGGGGACTGGTCTGGTGAACACGCCATCGTTCCGTACACGCTGGACCAAGATGACGATGGGGAGGTAACATCAAACCTGATCGACCAGGAGCGCTTAGAGACCGAATTGCCGCTGACATGGAAATACCTGACTGCTCACCGTGATACTCTGGAGAGCCGGGAAGGTGGTCGATTCGAGGGACGTGGCGATTGGTACGGGTTCGGGTATCCAAAAAGCATGACGCGATTCGATGACCCGAAGCTCATCTGTCCGGAAATTGCGGCTGAAGCGACGTTCATGCTTGACGACATCGGAACGTGGTATTTCAAAGCCGCGTACGGTGTTCAGCTGGAGGATGAATTCAAAGAGCGGACGGACACGTTTGCTGCGCTGATGAACTCGAATGCGCTGGACTTCTACCTGAAGCACTACACGACACTGAAAGTTGACGGGTACTACAAGTACACCACGAACTACTTGACCCCACTCCCGGTCGCGTGGGGTGACGATGAAGTTCGTGAGGATATTCGAGAGCTCATCACCACGATCACGACCGCCTTAGATACGAATAGCAAGACAGCACGGTTCCCGGAAGCGTATCTTGGTGAGTTCGAGGGTGAGTTGGACTATATCACGTATGAGTGGCAGACACGCCGATACCCTGTGAATGCAAAGGTGGCGGAGACGGATGATGGCGAGTTTTCCGTACAGGCCGGGCGATCTGACGAGATTACGGATGCAGCGATGTACGCAGAGGAAGGTGAAATGAGACGCCGTCGGGCAGAATATGTGCTTGAAGCTGTCGATGGACGGAATGTAAAGAGCGGTGAGACGACCACGATTCCGATTCCTCGGGAAGGCAGTGGTGTCGATGAATTACTGGAAACACTGAGGTCGGACGAGGCTACTGTAAACGAGATTGACGTGGCTGAGTTAGAAGAACAGGTGAACGAGACTGTATACGACATCTACGGTATCACCGCGGAAGAACAGGCCGTAATTGAAGAGTACTTAGAATCGTTCCGAGTCTACTGAGAATCTGGTTTTGGCGATATACCCTTCAACCGTACTCTCATCCGAGATAACCGATCTTCTACCCCTCACATCCACCTCGGCAGATATGATGACGAGTTCCATCAAGAAGGAGGCTTTTCAACTCAACCATTGGTCGCTGCTCACCACACGCATCGCACCTCCCTTCTTCAATAACGACCCACTCCTCCATACGAAGATCAATATCAACAGCAGCGTATTCCGGATCAGGATTCTCCTTTGAATCCACCTGTGGTGGATTTGGACCGTCCCGATCTGAACGCGGTGATTCCTGAACGTATGCGTTGAACGTGTACTGCCAGTCACAATCCCGGCAGCGTAGAAGTTGAGCAAAGGACTTCCACTTTTCAACGACCTCCTCTGAACCACACTCTGGACAGCCCCAACTACACTTCACCCAATCGTCCATGTTGTGTTCAAATCATTGAGGGCTGATACATATCGCGTCTGTATTGACCGTGGTCACAGCAACATGTGGCCATTACAGGGGTCAACAAAATCTGGAATTTAGGTGATTACGCACTCTCACCGATTTCTGATTCAAAAAGCAAATCTACCACCGACTTATCGAACTCACCGACATCACCTTCTCCGATTGCTTCCAGAGTGTCTCTATCATAGTACTTCATAACCGATTCCCGTAAGGCACCAGTTCGTTGCCCTTCGTCTGGCTCAACTACTTTAGCTACCGGCTCTATCAGGTTTGTTGCGATGAATTCTGCAACGTTATCTGAAATCTCAAGACGTGTCTCTACTCCATAATCCTCGGTGCGTTCAAGCACATAATCGTCGCCAACACCCTCCAGAGCCTCTCTAGCTCTTTCGTATATTTCCTGGCCCTGTTCAAGGGCAAATGCCACGATCGCATCGTAGAACGATTCTGCGAAATCAACGCTCACTTGACGTCGGATTAACCCCCAGTGAATGAACTTCATGATGACTGCAATCCCGGATGACCCGAGGATGCTTCGAGCGCGAACTAGGAATTGATTGTGGACGTATCGTGTGGTGCGCCACGCGATCCAATAGTCGAACGGGTACTTTGCGAGAACAACTTCGACCAGCAGGATGAGTAGGCTGTAATAGAAGTCACGTCGTAAGGGTTCTGTGAGCTCGTCGGAGTTAACGATCGCTTCGCACGCTTGATAGAAATTTAGTGTAGCTGCGATCAGCGACTTCAACAGAAATGCACGGCGAGAAGCAGCAAGGATATGCTCACGAGGCAGATCCATATTGTACGCTTCCTCAACCTGTTCTAAGACACTGAACACTAACTCTACATCGGTGTTAGCGAGTCTGGGTCCGTAATTCAAACTGTGTTCGAGTGCATCTGGCGATGACGTATCGTACAGGTCTACGAGGGGTTTCCCGGTTGAAACGACGTTTTGGGAAATAGAAGACAAGACATCTTCTTCCGAATCTTCTAATTGGTCACGGTCAGTGACACCCTGCTGGTAATCAAGTAAGATCCGAACCACAACGGCAAAATCATCTTCCTCAAATTTCCGTAACCACAACCCGTCCATCTTTGACGATTGCTGGCCGGATACAGCTGATGACAGTAGCAACGGGGCTGTCGCACCGACAGCTGTAGAGCGAAGGAAGTCTCTGCGTTCCATGAGTTTTCATTTTACTGTAGTATTAAAATGATTAGCAAATATCCCACGCCCTTTTGAGATTGGGTTGGCCACTGACTGCTATGCGTCGAAATAGCGGAGCGGTCAATTATGCAGGAGGAATGGCCACCTCTCGTGTCGGTCTCGTTAACATGTACATCTACGGGGGTTCGGTCCTGAGTCTGTTAACATTCGTTCTTGGATTGGCTGCCAGTGGGAGTGTAAGCACCGCGATGAACGTGGTGCTTGATTTTTATATTGCGCGGCTTGTCCCATGGCCTTTCGATGAGCTACTTCTTGCTGAGACGATCTTTGAGTTGATTCTCTCTCATGGGGTCACGATCTCAGTTGGGTTGCTATTTGCCACCGCAAAATGGTGGACAAACGCCTGATTAGAGTCCCGTTCTGAAGTTCAGGTGAGGAATGCGGCGCTGGCTGGGTACTGTGAAGACACTGTGACTTTCTGTATGAATTAGGACACGACCATCGTTAGAAGCAGAATCACCGCTTTTGGTTCGGTATCGGCGTCAAGTCATGTCAGCGAAATACTGATTTGTAGAAATCCAAACTGCGAAGTTGGGTCGGAGGCCGAGATACATTTCATATCGCGGTATTTGATTTATCACGCGGATCGAGCCGACTTTGGGGACCGCGCCGCTGGCTCACTTCGTCGCCGTACCGTCCGGTTTATCGCCGCTCACGGTCGAGTATCCGGCATGGACGACTCGAACCCGGACGACGCGGCTGACGGGCTCCCACTCATTTCGCTGCTCGGGGCCGTGGTGACCAGTTTCGTGCTCGTGACGCCTGTGTCGGCGCTGCTGCTCGGCTTCAACTGGACGCAAGCTGTATTGATCGGCGGGTTTGGAAGCGTTATCGCTGCGATGTCGGCGAACCTCACGGCGCGGCGGGCGGACGACGGTGACGCGGAGTGATCGGCAGTCAAAATTATTGACCAACTGTCAATCGACACCTGCACGCGGGTATCACACCTGAGAGCCCGGACGGAGGCTTTTATACCTGTCCGGTGTCGACATCCCACAATGCGATTTACACACGACCGTCGGGGCCAGTCGGTCGTGGTCGGGACGGTGATTCTGTTCGGGTTTCTGCTTTTGGCGCTTTCGTTGTATCAGGTGCAGGTCGTTCCGACTGAGAACGCTAATGTCGAGTTCGAGCACAGTCAAGCCGTCGAAGGCGACGTGACCGAGCTCCGTAACGCGATCACGACCGCTGGGACCGTTGGGGATGGCCGTGTAACGACGGTTCGACTCGGGACTAGATATCCACAGCGGACGTTCTTTGTGAACCCACCGCCGGTGACTGGCGAGCTCCGGACGACTGAACAGCGACAGATACGGATCGAGAACGCGGATGTCACGACGTCCGGCAACGCCGGCAAGTTTTGGGATGCACAGACGACTGACGATACGATCGAGTTCGACACGCGCTCGCTCAGATACGGTGCGGACTACCGCGAACTCCAAGACGGCCCCAATTTGGTGTACGAACATTCGGCTGTGGCAGCTGAATACCGTCAAACAGCGCTACTACGAACCGGACAGACGCTCGTTCGTGAGCCATCTGGAGACTCCAGTGCTGGCCGCGTGACAATTCCGCTGCTTGATGGTGAACTCTCAGAGAACGGCTTGGAACGCCAGAGCGTTGACATCGAGTCGATTTCCGCAAGTCAGCGCACTGTATCTCTTGAACCGGCTGCTGGAGCTGAGTCGATCGAACTTGTTCTCCCAACTGCTGTTCGAGGTGAAGATCGTCTCGACCGACTCGCGACTGAATGGAACGAGACGCTCGAAAGTGGGACCGCTGAAGTCGAAGGAGACGATGCAGTTCGGTTGACGATAACCGGTGAGTCACACCGGCTTCGCCTCGGAAAGATTGGTGTCGGAAGCGGAACGACAGCCGAAGACGAGTCAGACGGCTATATCACGGAAGTCTCCACCGGCGGTGGGGTTGCGGTTGCTGAGGTCCGTGATCGGTTCAATAACCCTGTCGAGGACGCGACGGTCGAGGTACGTGTCGACGGGAGTCTTGAGGAGACGCTCCGTACCGACGGAAACGGTCGTGTCGAGTACATTCCCGACGGACGGCCAGCCGTCGGAATGCGGATCAACGATGGGGATCAAGACTGGGAAACGATCACTTTTGATTCCGGTACCGTCGGAAGTGGCGGGGGTAGCGGGGACGATATCAACCCCAGCGGGGACTCGGACGTCGTTTTGAACGACATCGGCGTACGCCAGCCCGGCCAGCGGACTGTCGACCTACAGTTCCGGAACGACGCTGACGAGGACCGCGAGTTCCAGGAGGTGGAGTTCACGCTGTACTACGACCCACAGGGAGACACACAGGAGTCGTTCACCCGCGGTCCGGACGGTACAGGTCAGGGGGTAACACTTCGGGACGGGTTTGTGGAGCTTGAAGAACCGTTTGTGATTCCAGCGGGAGGAACGGCGACATTCACGATTAGGTTCGGTAATAACGCTCAGGGCGATCTGCTCGGATTGAGTTTCCGTGACGATCTGAACCGTCAGGCGCTGTACCTCGCTGGGATCGAGGGAGAGATCGCTGAGGAGGATAACAACGGCGGCGACGGAGATAACAGCGGTAGCACCGAGGCAAGTCAAGTAAATTACGTTGATGGAAGCGGGTCTGCAGCCCGAGCCGGAGGAGAAGAACGTGTCGACCTGGATGTCAGAAATACTGGCAGTTCTGATGTCGTTATTACTGCTATTGAGATCAATTCAGATGCTGGTAATCTACGAACTCTATTTGAGACAAGGGGTGGATCAGGTGTCGGACAACACGAGGTGTACATCAGCTCGTCAATTCCCGGTCTGCTCGAGCAAGGTGGCTCCGCAGGGGCCGGTAACGAAGGGAATGAAGCATACCAACTTGGGACTCAGGAGCCATTAACCGAACAAGCGACATTAGCCGCCGGTGAACAAGCTCAAATCACGCTATTAGAGTTCAGAAACAGCGGAGGTCAGACAGCCAGTGCCGCGGATAGCCAGGTCACGATGACACTGTATTTCCAAGACGGAAGTTCGATATCATTCACATTCACACCACCCGGCTACGGGGATAATTAAGAAATTCCACAATCGACGTAACCGACCATCGACAAAACCATATGCCAGCCCCATGAACGACCGTGTATGACCGAAGTCGGCATCGACGCCGTCGAAATCTGGACCGGAAAGCTCAAACTCGATTTGCCGGGGACGTTCGCTCCGGAGAAGGGCGACGACCCGGAGAAGTACACGAAGGGGCTCGGACTCAACAACTCCTCGTTCCCGGACGTGTACGAGGACATCGTCACGATGGGCGCGAACGCCGCGAAGGGGCTGATGGACCGCAAGGGACTCGCCCCCGAGGACATCGGCCGGATCGACGTCGCCACCGAGTCGGCGTTCGACCACTCCAAGCCCGCCTCGACGTACATCGCCGGCTGCCTCGAACAGGTGTACGACGGCGACTTCACCCACACCAACAAGGGCGAGCGCAAGTTCGCCTGCCTCGCCGGCACGCAGGCAATCGACGACGCCTACAACTGGATCCGCGCCGGGCGGAACCGCGACCGCGCGGCGCTCGTCATCGCGACCGACACCGCGCTGTACGCCCGAGGCGACCCCGGCGAGGCGACCCAGGGCGCGGGTGCCGTCGCGATGTTGATCGACGAAGACCCCTCCATCGTCTCGATCTCGATGGATCAGGGGTACGGCTCGAAAGACGAGACGGACTTCCTGAAGCCGAACCAGCAGTTCCCGAGCGTCGACGGCAAGCGGTCCGTACAGGTGTACCTCTCCCGGATGCGTGAGGCCCTCGAAGACTACGAGTCCGTCACGGACGACATCGAACTCGACGACTTCGTGTACGCCCCGTTCCACACCCCGTTCCCCGGGATGGTCCGGAAGGCGGCGCTTCTCGCCTACCGACACGTCATCCGCGACTCGTCGTACGAGGACGATCTCGCCGGAGAGATCGGCCGTCAGCCCCGTGAGGCCGACTTCGATGACCGCGAGGCGTACGAGGAAGCCATCCGCGACTACATGGACGCACTGAAAACGACCGAGCAGTACCAGACGTGGTACGACACCGTCGTGGAGCCGACGCTCGGCCTCTCGCGGGAGGTCGGCAACTGGTACACCAGCTCGGTTCACATCGCCCGCGTGAGCGCGCTACGGGACGCGTTGACCCGCGACCGGTCGTTCGTCGGCGACACGCTGCTCGTCGCCTCCTACGGCTCCGGCGCGCAGGCGGAGATCCACGCCGAGGAGATCCGCGAGGGGTGGCGCGCCGAGATCGAGGGACTCGACATCGACGACCAGCTCGCGGCCCGCTACGACCTCACGTGGGACGAGTACGAGGACGTCCACGACGTCCACGAGTACGACATGGACGTCGAACGCGAGATCGAGGAGTTCACGCATCCGGACGGGGAGTTCGTCTTCACCGGCTGGGGCCGGATGAACGAGCGGAAGTACGAGTACGTCGAGTAGCGCTCCGTTCTGCGGTATCGATCCGCGTCGCGCGAGTGGCCAACTGTGGCTCCGAGGCGGCGCTCATCTGACCGCGTTCCCCGTGAAAACCGGTCACACGACGCTTCTCGAATACGATGGGTTTAAACGACGTTAGGCTGAAAATCACTGCAATGGTAACCATCTACGACGTGCCGGCCGAGGCCCTCATCGAGGAGGTCGCCGCACGACTCGAAGACCGGATCGAAGAGCCCGAGTGGGTCGAGTTCGCCAAGAGCGGCGCCGGTAAGGAGCTTCCGCCCGAGCAGGACGACTTCTGGTACGTCCGCTCCGCGAGTCTGCTCCGCAAGGTCGCCCAGAACGAGCCGATCGGCATCGAGCGTCTCGCCACCGAGTACGGCTCGAAGAAGCGCGGCTCGAACCGCTACTCCGTCCGTCCGGGCGAGCACGAGGGCGGCTCCCGCAAGCTCATCCGCGCGTCGCTGCAGGCGCTCGAAGAGGACGGACTCGTGATGACTGCCGCCGGCGAGGGTCGTCGGCTCTCCGACGACGGCGAAGCGTTCCTCTCGGAAGTCGCCGCTGACGTCCTCGAAGACCTCGACCGGCCGGAACTCGAACGCTACGCGTAGATCGCTGGTTCGTCTTTTGTCAGTCGCGCTCGCTTCCGAGCCGCGGCTCTCGTGGTTCGTATTTCCCGTATCTCGCCAACAGCCGGTCGTTCAGCGGTTCTGTTCCGTGGATGCACTCGGTAGTGATCGGCCCGAGATCGTGGGTATACACTAAATAGCGCTATACGAAATTGACTGAGTGGCCGATCGGATACGGTTTGCGGTCATGGCTGCGATCGAAACGCCGGAGCGCCGGCTGGCGGCCGTAGTCGACAGGAAAACAGCGTTCAGGCAGGCGTCAGACGAGTCGGCTCGGTCTGACGGGCGAGTTAGCTATCCCGCGTTCGAGCTATCGCGTTCGAGCTACCCGGTATTCTTCATCCCGGCGGCGATGCCGTTGACCGTGAGTCGGAGGGTCCGCTCCTCCTCCTCGGTGCGGTGCGTGCGACCGAGCAGGTTCGCTTGGAGCAGATTCAGCGGGTCGACGTAGGGGTTCCGGCGGTCGAGGCTCTCGACGAGCCACTCGCGGCGGAGCAGTTGGTCTCGACCGCTGATCGCGAGGATCAACTCGCGACCGCGCTCGTACTCGCCGATAAGCTCGGGGAAGAAGCGCTCTCGGAGCTCGTCGGCGGCGAGGTCGGCGTACTCGGCGGCGATCTCCGGTTCGGTCCGGGAGAGCGCGAGCGCGGCGTTGTCGAGCGTCGTCCGGAAGAACGGCCACTCTTGGTACATCTCGCGGAGGGTCTCAAGGCCCTCTTCTTCGTCGACCTCGTCGAGATACGCGTCGATGCCGGAGGCGAGCGAGTACCAACCGGGGAGGATGAGCCGCGTCTGCGTCCACGAGAACACCCACGGGATGGCGCGCAGGTCCTCGACGGTTCGCTCACCCGAACGGGACGCCGGGCGCGAGCCGAGGTTGAGGTCCTCGACGACGGAGATCGGCGTCGCCTGCCCGAAGTAGGAGACGAACCCGTCGGTGTTCAGCAGGTCGCGGTACGTCTTCCGGGCGGCCGGGGCCATCGTCTCCATCGCGTCGACCCACTTGTCTGGCACCTCCTCGGTGGGCTCCTCCTTGGCCTCGTGGCGGGCGCGGATCTGCGCGTCGAGCATCTGTTCGAGCTCGCGCTCGGCGATCTGGGGATTGGCGTACTTCTCGGCGATCGCTTCGCCCTGCTCCGTGAACTTCACCTGGCCGGTGACGGTCTCGTTCGGCAGCGCGAGCAGGGCCTCGTTCATCGGGCCGCCGCCCCGCGAGATGGAGCCGCCGCGCCCGTGGAACAGCCGGAGGGTGACCTCCTCCTCGCGACAGAACTGTGCAATGCGACGCTGATTCTCGTAGAGGTCCCAGTTCGCGGCGAGGAAGCCGTTCTCCTTGTTCGAGTCGGAGTAGCCGAGCATGACTTCCTGAATCGACCCGCGGGTTTCGAGGGCGGTCGCGTACGCCTCGTTGTCGAACAGCGTCCCGAGGATGCGCTCGGCCCCGTTGAGCGCGGACTCGGTCTCCAGCAGGGGAACGACGTCGAGGCCGCAGTGGTCCGGCAGCGAGACGGCGCCGACCTGGTCGGCTAAAAAGAGCACTTCGAGCACGTGGCTCGGCTCCTCGGTCATCGAGATGCAGTAGGTGTCGATCGCCTGCTGACCGTACTCGTTCTGCCACTCGGCGAGTTCGTTGAACCGTTCGAGCACGCGTTCCGTCGTCTCGGAGACGTCTCCGGGCTCGTCGACGTCGATGACGGGATCGTCTTGGAGAATGGCCTCGCTGAGGAACTCCTCGCGGGCGGGCTCGTCCATTTCGCGGTAGTCGACGCCCTCCGTCGCGGCCGCCTCGGCGACGGCCTCGGTGTGGTTCTCGCGGTGGTCGCGGAGGTCGAGCGACGCCAGCGTGAAACCGAACGTGTCCACCTGCCGCCGAAGCGGCTCGACGAACGACTCGTGGACGGCGTCCTGTCCGTCCGCGACGAGCGACTCGGCGATCACGCTGAGGTCGTCGAGGAACGCCGCCGAGTCGGGGTACTCCCCGGGTCGGACGTCGTCGACGCGGTCGAGCCGCTCGCGCATCAGGCGGAGCTTCTGGCGGTACGGCTCGTCGGGATATCGCTCGCGGGCTTCCTCAACTACGGTCGGGAAGCGCTCGGTGTCCGCCGCGAGCGACTCGGCGAGCGCGTCGTCGATCGCGTACCGCTCGCCGTCCTGGCTCAGCACGGCCGAGAGTCGCTTACACTGATCACGGTACTTCTCGATGGCGACCTCGCGCTGCCGTTCGAGCGTCTCGTCGGTCACCTCGGGCGTGACGAAGGGGTTGCCGTCGCGGTCGGAGCCCGCCCACGAGCGGAACTCGAACAGCTTCGGGCAGTCCACGTCGTCGTACTCGTTGGAAATCGTCTCCTCGAACTCCTCGTAGGCGTCGCCGACGACGTCGAACAGCGTGTTCTCGAGGTACCACCCGACGTTTCGCGCCTCGTCCTCCGGCTCCGGGCGGCGCTGGCGGACCTGTCGCGTGCCCCACAGGCTCGTCACCTCGGCGGTGACGTCGCGCCAGATCGCGTTTCGCTCGCGCCCGGTGAGGTTGCGTTCGTCGAGCTCCTGAAGGTGGTTGGCGATCGATCGGAGCTTCGCTTTCACCGTCGCTCGGCGCGCCTCCGTCGGGTGCGCGGTGAACGTGGGCTCGATGAGGACGTCCGCGAGGAGCTCCTCCAGTTCTTCCGGCCCGAGCCCTTGTTCGGCGAACTCGGCGATCGTCGCGTCGAACGAGTCGTGGAGGGCCTCCCCGTCGTCGGCGTTCCGGATGGACCGCACGCGCTCGCGCTCCTCGGCGAGGTTGATCAGCTCGAAGTACGTGGTGAACGCGCGGGCGACGATTCCCTCGCGGGTCGTCGATAGCTCGTCGACCGCCTCACGGAGATCGTCTCGACTCGATGCGTTCCCGCGCCGGTAGCTGATCGCCGCGTTTCGGAGGTGTTCCACCGTCTCGTACGCCTCTGTCGAGGCCTGTGCGGCGAGCACGTCTCCCACGAGCGCGCCCAGCTCCCGGACGTCCGTCCGCACGTTTCGATTGTGCAACTCCATACCACAGATACAGCCGGGGGGATCGGTTAAAACCGATGTCTGAACGAATGTTTGCCTCAGTTTCGAGTGAATATCTTGATCGATCGTGCTCACTAGGGATCGGTTGTGATACTAATGCTCCGCTCGCCGTTCACGAGGGGGTTGCCGTCGAGACCTCGCTGCGTCGTAACTGGGCCGCTCGGGCGGACCCGTTCTCGCTCGGGGGGAGGGTTCGCCACCCTTTTTACTGGTCCATCCCGAACGACGCGTATGAGTAAGTCCGACAAGTATCCGGCCGAATCCGGACGACGGCGTTTCGTCAAGGGCGTCGTCGGCGGCGCGGCCCTCGCGGGGGTCGGCGCGATGGGATCGGCGACGGTGAACACCCTGACGACATCCGGCGGCGTCGGCGGCGGGGCGACTGTCGCGACGACCATCGCGCACACCGGCGGCCCGGCACCGCGCGGGCTCCCCCAGATCCCGCTTCGTATCACGGACGAGGGATACATCGAGGGAATCTGGCCCGAGACCACGACGATCACCCAAGAGGGCCAAGAGATCGAGGTCGCCCAGGAGGACCTCGGCGGCCGCACCTACGCCGGCGAGTGGTTCCAGTACTGCGGCGTCGAATCCCAGGAGAACATCCAGCCGAACTTCGAGTCGGACAACCTGTTCCGGTCGGTGACGGGTTCATACGAGTGGCAGGACGAGACGTACGACGCGGGCGACCGAATTCACGTGGACGACTTCGACGACTACGACACGTGGGGCAACGGCCTCGGTACCGACGGCGTCGGCAAGCCGGCGGCGGTTACCTGGCGCTCCGAGGACGCCGACTCCGACCTGAACGCGGTCGTCATCCGCTCCGAGCAGATCGAGCAGGCGGCTGAAGAGGACGAGTGGATCGCGGCGTCGACCGATCAGGGATTCCTCGCGTACCTGAACGTCTGTACGCACTTCTGTTGTATTCCCGGCTACAAACAGCTCGAGGAGGCCGCCCGGTACGACGCCGCGGACGGCTCCTACTGCGTCTGTCACCAGTCGGTGTACGACCCGTTCACCCTCGAAGAGTCGCTGTTCATCGCCCGGCCCCGGCCCGACTAGCGGAGTGGCGGGGGAGCCGTGTTCGCACGCGCCGCTCGACGTCGCGGTGCGGTTCGACGCCGCGCTTTTGTTAACACCGCACGTACGTCGGTTCATGAGCGACGATCCTGCCGACGCCACAGCGACCAGCGACGACTCGTTCAGCGCCGAACTCGACCGGGCTCGCGACCTCCTCGACGGCGAGGGGATCGAGGCGGTCCACGTCGGTGTCGTCCGCGACGGCGAGATCGACACGACGTTCGCTCAGCGGAGCGGCGACGGCCCCGAAAGCGAGGGACTCCGCGCGCTCGCCCTGCTCTCGGCGCACGTCAGGCTGGTCGCGAACGAGGCGGGCGTCGAGGCCTCCACCGTCGCCGGCGACGCGGCGACGCTCGCGGGGCAGGTCGAGCAGATCCCCGCGAGCACCGACGACCTCCCGGAGGAGTAGCGGCTCGTCGGTCCCCGTCCGGATTGAGGACCGCGCTCGCTTGAGACCCGGTTCGCTTGAGACCCGGTTCGCTTGAGACCCGCTCTTTTGGGGCTCTACTCTCCCGATGACGCCGTCCCTTCGCCGTCCTCGCTCTTCCGGATTCGGGAGAGCTGGTGAGCGATGCCAGCCACCGCGACGAGGAGTATCGCGAGGTTGAACGCCGCCAGCGCCAGCGGCTGGTACGCGGGGTCGAGCCACGTCCGAATCGCGGTGCCGGTCTGGCTGTAGAAGCTCCAGCCAGCGATCAGCGCGAGCAGGACGAGCGCGCCGAGCGCGATCCGATCGAGGAGGCCGCGGAGATACGAGGTGGTGAACCGATCGAACCGACTCGACTCCGCGTCGGTGGGCTCGGTGTCACCGGGGGCGTCGCGGGACTCGGACGCGGGGTCGCTCGTGGTCGATTCACGTTCCGTCTCGGGGTCGGTGGCGATGTCGCTCATTGTGCTCGCGGGGGGAGTGTCGTCTGTCGGGCGGCTGTCGTCGGTCGTTCCATTCTCACCGTTTTCGTCGCTCATCGTCGCCTCCGCGCGTACAGCGCCGCGCCGAGTAACGAGATCAGCGCAACGACGACGCCAAATCCGGGCGCCTGGTCGTCGACCGCGTCGGGCCTGTCGCCGGCGTCTGCGGCGTCGTCGCGGACCGCCGTGTCGTCGCTCGCGAAGTCCTCGACCGCGAACTCGACGTCTTGGACCGTTTCGTCGGCGCTGATCGTCTCCCGCGGATTCAGGTTGGCGACGCCCTGCGTCTCGTCGATTCGAACGTCGTCGTCGAACAGCGCGGCGTCGACGTAGTAGTTGTAGTTCGCGGGCACCTCGACGGTCGTCGTCACCGTGCTGGTCCGACCGGGGCGCACGGCGCCGACGGTCTCGCGCGCCTCGTCGGCGATCACGTTGGACTCGGCCTGGCGCACCAGCACGCGGAGATCGACGTCGTCGGAGACGTCGTCACCGCGGTTCGTGACCGAGACGGAGACGGAGAGGGCCGCGCTCGTGTTATCGGCGTCAGCGACGCTGACCGCGACGGTCGGCCAGACGCTCCCCTGATCGAACGCCACGGGCGAGTCGGCGTACTCGGGCGTGAGCGCCGCGACGCCGCCGACCCGAGTCGTCTGGCTCGTCCGGCGCTCGCCGTCGACGAACACGACGGTCTCGATCCGGTAGCTCCCGGCGCGCTCGACGTCGACGCTGCCGGTGACGGTCCGCTCGCCCTCGGCGTCGACGTTTCCGACGTCGACCGTCGTCTCGTCGACGAGCAGGCCGGAGTCGGCGCCGATCGCGCGGTGGCGAACCGTGACGTTCTCGACGGTCGATCCGCGGTGCTGGAGGTCGAGTCCGAGGACCAGCTCCGCGGTCTCGCCGCGCACCTCGCCCGGCGAGACGACCGTGTCGGCGATGCGAATCTCGCCCGGCCGCTCGTCGCCCTCTCGGGGATCGACGAGCGCGTCCGGCGCGGCGACGACGCCGACGGCGCTGACGAGAAGCACCGCGGCCGCCGCCGCGAGGAGGGTCGTTCGCGTGTCCATACGTCGACCGTCAATACGACGATATAAGTGCTTTGTCGAGGGGTGCAGGCGCTCAGAGCACGCGGTACTCGCCGCGCGACTCCGACAGGTCGCCCCGCCGCGTGAGCGTCGTGAGGAGGTCGCGAGCCCGCTCGGACGGGACTCCGTGCTCGTTCGCGTACGCGACGACGTTCTCCTCGGTCGGTTCGTCTGCGGTGCGGACCGCGTCGCGGACGATCTCGGCCCGGCTCCGCGAACTCGACCCTCCGCCCGCTGCGCGCTCTCCGGCCTCGGCGACGGCGTCGGCGTCGATCCCCGACGACTCGAGGTACTCGCGGTCGTCGACGCCAGCGGTCTCGACGGCGCGTTCGAGGTCGGCGACGTGGTCGACGTCGGCGAACGCCGCGCTCTCGTCGCGCTTCTTCGCGAGCAGCGCCGCCCGAGCCTCGCGAGCCGCCTCGCGGTCCTCGGACTCGAAGAAGCGCTTGAGCTTCGCCGTCTGATGCGTCTTCCCGCAGCGCGGGCAGGTCGCGCTGTCGTTCGTTCTGGGGTCCGTGAGGAGCCACATGGCCGCACACTGGTTGCAGCCGACGACCGCGTACATGCGAGGGCGTTCGTCGGCATCGGATTTGAACCCTCGGCTGCACGCGCGGGTGTGGTCTCGGTGATCCGGCCGCACTCGCGCGCGACCGCTGCCCCTGCGGTCCGGTCGCGCTCGCCTCTTCCGGGTCCGGAACGTCCTTGCGTTCGGCCCGATCAGTTGGAGGTGAGTATGAACCATCGCACGCTCGGCGCGGTCGGCGCGGTCAGCGAGGTCGGCTACGGCTCCTGGCAGATCGGGAGCGACTGGGGCGACGTGAGCGAGGAAGAGGCCGTCGAGGCCGTCGAGACCGCCCGCGACGCCGGGATCGACTTCTTCGACACCGCCGACGTGTACGGCGACGGGCGCTCGGAGCGAATTCTCGGGCGCGTGCTCGAAGACGACATCGCGCGCGGCGACGTGACGGTCGCGACGAAGGCGGGTCGCCGTCTCGACCCCCACGTACCGGCGGAGTACACGGAGGCGAACCTGCGGCGGTTCGTCGATCGCTCGCGCGAGAACCTCGGGGCGGAGACGCTCGATCTGCTCCAGCTCCACTGCCCGCCGACGGACGTCTACTACCGACCGGAGACGTTCGACGCGCTGGACGCGCTCGCGGACGAGAATCGGATCGCGAACTACGGCGTCAGCGTCGAACGCGTCGAGGAGGGGCTGAAAGCGCTCGCGTATCCCGACGTCGAGACGGTCCAGATCATCTTCAACCCCTTCCGCCAGCGACCCGCCGAGCTGTTCCTCGACGAGGCCGCCGCCCGCGACGTCGGCGTGATCTGTCGGGTCCCGCTGGCTTCCGGCCTGCTGACGGGCGCGCTCTCGCGCGACGACGCCTTCCCGGAGGACGACCACCGAAACTACAACCGCGAGGGCGACGCCTTCGACGTGGGTGAGACGTTCGCGGGCGTCCCCTACGAGGCCGGTCTCGACGCGGCCGACGCGCTCGCGGACCGCGCAGACGCGGTCGGAGACGATCCGACGCGATCGGCCGGAGACGGGCTGTCGCTCGCGCAGTTCGCGCTGCGTTGGATCCTCGACCACGAGGCGGTCTCGACGGTCATTCCGGGATCGACGACGCCGGCACACGTTCGGTCGAACGCGGCCGCGAGCGACCGTTCGTCGCTCTCAGCGACCGACCGCGCGGTCGTTCGCGAGGTGTACGACGAGCACGTGCGCGAGCACGTCCACCAGCGCTGGTAGGCGCCGGGCCGCTCCGGAACGAGCCGCTTTTCTCTCGGGGCGAGACAGGTCGAGTAGAGTCGATTCGTGGACGACGACCCAGACGCAGCGGACTGCGACCCGCTCCTCACGGATAACACCCCCGACGAGGAGCGCGAGGCGCTGGTGACGATCGCGCACGGCGCGGTGCTCACCTCGGGCGGCGTCTCCGGCCAGCGCGCGCTGACGGCCGCGACCGAGTTCGCGCTCGCGCGCGGGCTCGGGCCGACCGCGTACGGCGTCTACGCGCTCGCGTGGCGGATCGCCCAGCTGCTCTCGCGGCTCGTGACGTTCGGCAGCGTGCCGGCCCTGCAGCGCTATCTCCCCGAGTACGCCGCCGATCCGAAGCGGCAGGGAACCGTCGCCGGGCTCGCGTACGCCACGACGCTCGGGCTGGGCGTCGCCATCGCGGTCGCCGTCTGGCTCTCGGCGCCGCGTGTCAACGCCCTCACCGTCGAGGAACCGGCGTTTTCGGGCACGATGGCGGCCTTCGGCCTCCTCGTCGGCCTCCTCGGTCTCGTGATGATCGCGTCGGCGATCTTCAGGGCGGTCGGGTCCGCCCGCGGCGAGATCGCGTTTAATAAGCTACTCCGACCGGGCGTCCGGCTCGCGGGGGCGGTCGGCGCGCTCGCGCTGGGCTACTCCGTCGTCGGCGTCGCGGGGGGAATCGTCGCCGCGACCGCGGTGCTCGCGGTCGTCGCCGTTCCGCTCTCGGCGCGGGCCACGGGCGTCGTTCCGTCGCTGCGAGGAGCCCGCGGCGAGGTGCGTCGGTTCTACAACCACGCGGCCCCGGTCGCGATGAGCAGCCTCGGGAAGGTGTTTCAGAACCGCGTGGACGTGTTGCTCGTGGGGGCGCTCCTGACCGCGACGGCGGCCGGTGTGTACAACGTCGTGCTCGTGTTGATCGCGATCGCGTGGATCCCGCTGCTCTCGTTCAACCAACTGCTCCCGCCGGTCGCGTCTGAGCTGTACGCCGACGGACGCGTCGAGACGCTCAACGCCGTGTACACCTCCGTCACGCGTCAGATCGTCACGAGCGTCGTCCCGATTCTCGCCGTGCTCGTCGTGTTCGGCCGGGAACTGCTCGGGCTGTTCGGCGAGCCGTACGCGGCCGGGTACGTGCCGCTCGTCGTCTACCTCGGCGGGGTGTTCGTCGGAAGCGCGGTCGGCGCGACCGGGTGGCTCCTGATGATGACGGACCACCAGTACGCCCGGATGATTCTCGACTGGCTGCTCGCGGTGCTCAACGTCGCGCTGACGTACACGTTCGTGCTCCGCTACGGGCTCGTGGGAGCCGCGCTCGGCACGTCGGTCGCGATCGCGGTACAGAACGGAATTCAGGTCGTTCTCCTCCGGCAGTTCGAGGGGTTATGGCCGTTCGACCGAACGTACCTTCGGCCCCTCGCGGCCGGGGGAGTCGCCCTTCTCGCGATGCGCGCGGTCCGCGAGGTCGTCCCCGGCCGTCCGGCGATCGTCGTCGGTGCCGCGGTCGGACTCGCCGTCTACGTCGGAGCGCTCTACGCGATCGGCGTCGATCCGCGAGACCGTCTCGTCGTCCGAACGCTCGCCGGGCGATACCGCTCGATCTTGTCGAAGCGATTTGGAGATAACCACTGACAGCACGTCTCGAGCTGCTGAATCTGAACCTGAACCCTTTATCAGTCGACCGGCACGTACGGATCGTATGGAAACGATCGACCGCGGGTCGGCGGGATCGGCCCGCGTCGCCATCGTCGGCGGGATCCACGGTGACGAGCCCGCCGGCGTGCGGATCGTCAGACGACTCGCGGACGCGCTCGACGAGGACGGGGACGGAACGGGATGTATCCGACTGATCATCGCTAACGAACGCGCGATCAAAGCCGGAACGAGGTACACGGACACGGACCTGAACCGAGCGTTCCCGGGCGACGCCGACAGCGACGAGTACGAGCGCGCCCTCGCGCCGCGGCTCGCGGCCGAAGTCGACGGCATGGACGCCGTGCTCGCGTTACACACCTCGCACAGCGCGCCGCCGCCGTTCGCGATCCACAGCGGTCTCACGCCGTCGGTCCGCCGGACCGTGACCGGGATGCCGGTCGAGTACGTCGTCGACGCGAGCGGGCTCCGCGGGACGACGCTCGACTCCACCGTTCCACACACCGTCTCCATCGAGGTCGGCCGACAGGGTAGCGAGGAGGCCGTCGAGTTCGGCTACGAGGCGTGTCTCGCCTTCCTCCGCGCCCACGGTGCGCTGGACGACGAGCCGCCGACGTTCACCCCGACTACGGTCGTCGAGGGCGACGAGGAAGTACCGAAGGGCGGTGGGGAGCCCCACGTCCATTACGTCAACTTCGAGGAGATGCCCGAGGGAGCCGTGTTCGCCGAGGACGACGTGTACACGCATCGGGTCACGGAGTCGGGAGTCGTCCCGATCCTCGCGAGCGAGCACGGATACGAGGAGATATTCGGCATTTACGGACGCGTGACGGGAACGCTGGAGCAGCCCGGGTCGGCAGCGTCCGACGATGGGGAAGACAGGGTGGACGCGACCGAAAAGCGGGCGGAGTAGCGACGGAGAAGCGGGCGGGGCCAGTTACTTCGCGGTCGGCGTGATGTCGCCGACGGCGTCCATCACCTGCATCGCGGCGCTGGCGGCCAGCCCGCGGGCGACCTCGTCGGTATCTGCTTCGGCGATACCGGCCTCAAGTTCGTCGGGATCCGGCGTAAACCCGGCCGAGACGGGGTGTCCAGCGGGCGGATTGACGGCGACGGTCGCCTGCGGCCCGTTCGCGCCGACGGACAGCTCGGAACCGACGGCGTAGCTGTTCGGGAGATACGACTCGGTTCGCGAGACGATCCCGGCGACCGCGCGCCGGAGCCGCCGTTCTTGGTCGGGGGAGAGGTCGACGGCCGCGGGCTGGCCCGCGTTCGTCACGCCCGGTGCCCCGGCATACGGATTATTGCCGTTCATCGAAGACACACTGGATACGCGGAGCCGACTCAAAAAGGCGTCGGCGGGGGCAGTACCGACGACGAGGCTATGCGCCACGCCGACATCGCCCTCACAGGATCGGCTCGGATTCGCCGTAGGCGGCGATCACGACGACGGTCGTGTACCGATCCGGATTCGCCGCCGCGGTCTCGACGCTGATCTCGCGGTCCGGTAGATCCCAGTCGCGCAGCCCAGCGCCCGTGTCTAGCCCCGATTCGATCCGTTCGCGGACGTCGGTCGGTTCTTCGCCCGTCACTTCATAAAAGAGCCCGGGACCGGGGCCGGTCGCCCAGCCGAGCCCGGCGGCCACGTCGGGTCGGCGTCGCGGTGCGCGCTTCGAGTCCGCGTCTTCCGCCCCCGCGCGGCCGCCCTCGCGGAAGTCGACCTCGTCGCCGGGGCCGACCGTCCGACGCGCCTCCACGACGGTGAGGCGGTTGCCCGCCGGACCGAGGCCCGGGGCCTCGTCGACCGCTTCGACGGTCGCCTCGGCGGGGACCACGGAGGAGACCGCGACGAGGTTGTAGTTGTGGAGGTTCGCGTCCGCGAGCGCGGCGTCGTAGGAGGCCATCGCCGTGTCGGCGACGCCGACGCCGCCGGCGACGTGGATGGTGTTCATTGACGAGAAGTCGACGGCGCGGGAGGTAAGGAGTTACGAACCGTCTCTGCAGGAGACGGGGCGACCGCGACAAAGCGGTAACCGCGCCGTCGTCGACTCGGTACTAGACGGACTCAGTACTGGACGGACTCAGTACTGGACGGACTCAGTACTAGCCGGAATCAGTACTGGTAGTTGATGACCTGCTCTTCGGTCTGATCGGCGTCCTGAAGCTTCTCGCGGGCGGCCTCGAAGTCGGCCTGCGTGACCTCCGTGCGGCCGTCACGAATGGCGAACATCCCGGCTTCGGTCGCCAGCGAGGCGATGTCGGCCCCGCTGTACCCGTCCAGATCGGCCGCGACGTCGCTCACGTCCGTCCCCTCGGCGACGTTCATCTCCTCGGTGTGGATCTCCAGGATGCGTGCGCGTCCCTCGGCGTTCGGCTCCGGTACCTCGATGAGCCGGTCGAAGCGACCCGGCCGCAGGATCGCCTCGTCGAGCATGTCGAAGCGGTTGGTCGCGGCCATGATGCGGATCTCGCCGCGGTCGTCGAACCCGTCCATCTCGGAGAGCAGCTGCATCATCGTCCGCTGGACCTCGGCGTCGCCCGAGGTCTTCGAGTCCGTCCGCTTGGCGGCGACCGCGTCGATCTCGTCGATGAAGATGACGGCGGGCTCGCGCTCGGCGGCGAGTTCGAACAGGTCGCGGACGAGCCGGGAGCCCTCGCCGATGAACTTCCGAACGAGTTCGGAGCCGGCCATCTTGATGAACGTCGCGTCGGACTCGTTGGCGACCGCCTTCGCCAGCATCGTCTTCCCCGTACCCGGCGGACCGTGGAGGAGGACGCCGCTCGGCGGCTCGACGCCGACCGCCTCGAACTGCTCGGGGTTCTCTAAGGGGTCTTCGACGGCCTCGCGGACCTCGCGGATCTGCTCGTCGATCCCGCCGATGTCGTCGTAGACCACGTCGGGCGACTCCGTGACCTCCATCGCCTGCGCTCGGGAGTCGGTCTCGTCGTCGAGCACCTGCTGGACCGCGAACGAGTCGTTGATCGCGACGCGGTCGCCGGGACGAAGGTCGCTGTCGAGCCGCGCCGACGCCTGCGTCAGCACCTCTTGGTTGTTGCCGTGCTGCTTGATAACGACGCCGTCGTCGGTGAGCTCCTCGACGGAGGCGATGTACAGCGAGGACGTCTTCAGCACCTCGTTCTCGCGTTTCAGCTCGTCGACATCGGTCTTCAGTTCGCCGCGGCGGCCCTCCGCGTCCGCGAGTCGGTCGTCGAGCTCTTCGTTCACCTGCAGGATCCGCCGGTAGTGCTGGCGGATCGCTTCGAGCCGCTCCGTCTCGCTCATCTCCGGATCGATCTCGAGACGGGGGCGGTCAGGTAGTGAGGGGCTGTGAGACATTCGTTAGGGTCGATTACGGAGCGCGCGTAAATGTGCCTTTGGGTCACGGTTTGGGTCACGGTGGTCCGGCGATCGGGCTCTCTCGCATCGGCGCTGGGTACCGGACAGTTCCCGCGTCGATCGGCCGCCAGAAAGTCCCCCGCGGCGTTCGGGGGGGCAAGGCGGGCCTTCTCGCTCGGTAGCCTTCATCCGGGCTCACCTGTCCGCAGTCGAATATCGCCCGTGATAACCGTGGGTCAAGGTTTTAACACGAGACGCGCGTAACGGAGCACATGGGCGCACGAATAGCGGTCGACGGCGCCGGTCCGAGACTCGTCGGACGAGACTCGCCGCCCGGAGCTACGAGACCATGACCGACGGCGCGGCGCGGCCCACGGTCCTCGCGGTCGACGACGAGCCTGATCTCGCCGAGCTGTACCGAGTCTACCTCGACTCGGCGTACGACGTGCGCATCGCCACGGACGGCGAGGCGGCGCTGGCGGAGATGGACGACGACGTCGACGTGGTCCTGTTGGACCGTCGCATGCCCGATATGTCGGGTCACGAGGTCCTCTCGGCGATGCGCGAGGCGGGATACGACGCGCGCATCGCGATGCTCACCGCGGTCGAACCCGACGTCGATATCGTCGACATGCCGTTCGACGACTACAAGACGAAACCCGTCTCCAAGGAGGATCTGCTCACGCTCGTGGAGGTGTTGCTCCACCGCGCGGAATTCGATCGGCACAGCCAGGAGTTCTTCGCGCTGGCGTCGAAGAAGGCCGCGTTAGAGGCGTCCGGGACGACCGGTACCGAAGAGTACGAAGAGCTCCTCGAGAAAATCGAACGCGTTCGCGACCGCGTCGACGACACGCTCGATCACCTCTCCGCCCGTGACGCGTTCGTCGAGGTTCCCGGAAACGTTCCGTAGTGCCTCGGAAACGCGTTCTGTGAGCCTCGAAACCCCTCGATTATCGACTACTCGATCTCCAGACCTCCGGTCGTGTCGCCGCCGTTGCCGCCCTCGTCCCACTCCAACTCGAACTCGATGCTCAGCTCGCCGAGGGCGTCGGCCGGACCCTCGCGCTCCGCCTTTACTTCGAAGGTCGGTCGCGCCGACGGCTCCATCGTCACCGACTCCCCGCCCTGTTTCAGCGTGATCGGATCGCCCGCTTCCAGCGAGTCCGCGACGGCGCGCAGGTAGGTGGCGATCTCCGTGCGGCTCTGCGTGCTCTCCGATTTGAAGAGGACCTCTTCTGGCATACGCCGATAAACGCGTTCCACTGACATAAAGACGAATGCCGATCGCCGGCCGGTGCGAACCGCGTCAGCCGCTGACTGCTCCCAGAACCCGTCCTCGAACGCGAACGTCCCAGTCGCACCTTTTTCTCGGCCTCACTTCGCTCGGCCGACAAAAATCTGCACCAGAAAACCACACGCTCGAGGACGGCTATCGGTCCGCGCCGCTGACTGCTCCTAGAACCCGTCCTCGAACGCGAACGTCCCGTCGCGCTGGACGACCTCGCCGTCGACCTCGATGACGGAGTCCTCGCTCATGTCGACGATCATGTCGACGTGTTCGGCGGACTCGTTGACGGCGTTCTCCGCGCCGACCGTCTCGGGGTACGCCGAGCCGACAGCCATGTGGACGGTGTCGCCCATCTTCTCGTCGAACAGCATGTTGTACGTGAACCGATCGATCTGCCGGTTCATCCCGATCCCCAGCTCGCCGAGTCGCCGGGACCCCTCGTCGGTGTCGAGGATCCCCGTCAGCAGGTCCTCGTTGCGTTCGGCGGAGTGGGAGACGACTTCGCCGTCCTCGAAGCGCAGGCGGACGCCGTCGATCTCGCGCCCGTATCGGTACAGCGGGAGATCGAAGTGGACCTCGCCGTCGACGCCGTCGCGCACGGGCGCCGTGAACACCTCGCCGCCCGGGAGGTTCGCCTCGCCGTAGTCGTTGAGCGTCGAGTTCCCCGAGACGTCGAGCGTGAGATCGGTCTCCTCGCCGGACCGGATCCGAACCTCGTCGGCGTCGTCCATGATGTCGACCATCTCCGCCTGAAACTCGCGCTGCGCGTCCCAGTCGAGCGAGACCGCGTCCCAAACGAAGTTCTCGTAGGCCTCGGTGCTCATCCCGGCGAGCTGCGCGTGGCTCGCGGTCGGGTACTGGGTGAGACACCACGTCTTCGAGAGGCGCGTCCGCTTGACCTCCTCCATGGCGCGGTTGTACGCGGCGTTCGTCTCGGGGTCGATGTCGGCGTCCTCGGTCGCGTTCTGCCCGCCGCGCGCGATGACGAACACGTCCGCCTCCTCGTAGAGGGCGCGTCGGTGGGCGGGCTCCGTGAACTCCTCAGAGGAACGCTTGAACGCGCGCTGCGCGCGCTTCGAGTAGTTGAGATACACCGGGTTGGCGCCGCGATCGCCGCAGAGTTCGTGGAGGGCGACCGCGAGGTCCTCGGCCTCCTTCGGCATCTGGATGACGACGTTGTCGCCCGACCCGATCTCGGTCGAGTGGTCGGCGATTATCTCGGCGTGCTCGCGAATGCGTGCGTCCATACCGACACCTCTCGCCCGGGGGGATTACCGCTTTTCCTTCCGGCGGAGCGCGCGGGGGAGCGGTGGCGCCCGCGCTCGCAGTGCGTCCAGGCCTCGCATATCCTCACATGCCGTACTGCTCGCGGGCGACGTCGTCCAGTCCGGCGTCGGCGAGCACGTCCATCGGCACGAGCATGTCGAGCTGGACGACGCCCGGGAGCCGCCCGATCTGGACGCCGCCGGTGAACGTACACCGAGCGCGGATCTCGCCCTCGGTCATGTCGAGGAGCGTTCCGGCGCGGTCGAAGGCGTTCTGCGTGGCGTCGTTGACGGTCGCGCCCGAGCCGATCACCTGGATCGGGGCCGCCTCGGTGTCGACGTCCACGCCGTGTTCCTCGCCGAGCGCCTCGCCCGCCGCGACCTCGTCGTCGCTGTAGGGGGCGCTGATGAAGGGCAAATCCTCCGCGTTCGGCAGGAGGACGGGCCCGTCGAGGTCGAGCCCTTTCAGTACCTCCACGTCCATGGTGACGGTTCCGCTGACGTCCGTCGTGTGGAGGGAGAGCTCGCCGTCTCCCTGGTTCGCGTGGAGGTCGCCGACGTACACGCCGCCGCCGTCGATATCGACGGGACAGATCAGCGTGGCGCCCGCGCGGACCTCCGGAACGTCCATGTGTCCGTCGGTGCGCTTCTCGAGGTCGGCCTCCGTCTCGACGCCGTAGTCGTGGTCGGCGCCGATCAGGCTCTGCCCGAAGTCGCCCGCGTTATGCGAGTCGGGCATGGTGACCGACGGCGTCGTCCCGATGTTGCCGATGAACGGGCGCAGCCGTCCGAGCGTGCCGGGCATCTCGTCCGGCTCGTACAGCAGGATCGGGTGTTGCCGGGAGTTCTCGGGGATGTCCATCACGCGCTCCGCGTCGAGCGCGAGCGCGTGCGCGCCGTCCTCGTCGAGGGTGATCCCGACCGCGTTCTCGTGGTCGAACGCGACCGTGTAGCCGTACTCGAAGCCGAACGAGGAGGCGTTGGCGCCGCACTCAGCACAGCGGATGGCGTCCTCGCCGGTCCCCTCGACGACGGAGTCGGGCCACGTCGTGCCGCACTCGGGACAGCGGTGGTCGACGAACGGGTCGTCGCCGAAGGCCCCGGCCCGCTCGGCCATCGAGCCGGTGCTCGTCGCCATGCTCGTCACCTCGACGTCGCGGATGCGGATCGCGATCGCGTCGCCGACCTCGGCGCCCTCGACGCGGATCGGGCGCGTCACCTCGTGGCCGCCGCGGAACGAGGGCGTCACCATCGGGCCCCAACAGCCCGGCGGCGTGTACGTCGTCACCGTGCCGCCGTCCGCGACCGTGCCCGCCCACTCCTGGTCAGGGCCGACGAGCCCGAGGGTGTACTGGTCGACGTACAGCTCCTCTTCAACGCCTTGCTGTGACATAACATGCGATTGATCGGCACGATCGACAATAACGGTGCGGGTCGCGGAACTCCGGGCGGGACGCTGACGGCGTTCTGACGCGGTATCGGTGAGGGCAGTCAGAACCCGCGCTGATGGAGGTCCCGCTCGGGAGGTGGCGACCCGACCGCGAGTACGACGGCGACGACGACCAACAGGACGCCAATGGAGGCCGCCGCAATCGACCACATCTGGACCGGCCCGAGCGCGACCGGAAGCACCACGAGGCCGAGTCCGGTGAGCCCGGCCGCGGCTGCGATCGCCCGTCTGCCCGTGGGTGCGTCGCTCATTGTGAGGATCAGCCACACGCCACACGGATAAGCCTCCCTCCGCGCTCGGGCCGTGAGCGCATCGCCCGCCGTAAGCCGGCGCACGTGGCGGCCGTCAGGTCGTCAGCAGCCACACGCCGAGCAGGAGCAGCATCCCGCCGGCGATCCGATCGAGCCAGCGACCCGTCCGCTCGGACTGCAGGACTCCCGCGGCCCCGTCCGCGACGACCGCCACGCCGCCGAGGTAGACGGCCGTGAGCCCGGCGTAGGTGGCTCCGAGGACGACGACTCCACCGGTTCCCCCGTCTCCGCCGGACCCCCCGTCGGCCACGAATCCGGGGAGAAACGCGAGGAAGAACAGCGCGACTTGCGGATTGAGCGCGTTGATCAGGAACCCCTCCCGCACGCCGCCGCCCCCCGTCGACGGCTCCTCGCTCCCGGCCGAGCGGAGCGTGTCGATTCCGAGATAACAGAGGTACACCGCGCCCGCGACCCGGACGACACGCTCGGCTCCGGGGACGGTCCGGTATATCGCCGCGACGCCGATCACGACGAGCGCGGTGTGAAACAGGATCCCGACCGTGACGCCGAGCGCGGCCCGGAGTCCCGCGGTTCGGCCTTCGAGCCCGCGCGCGAGCACGAACAGCGTGTCGGGCCCCGGGGTGACGATGAGCGCCGTCGCCGCCAGTACGAACAGGGCGTACGTCGAGAGATCGACTGCGGCGGCGACGACCATCACGTCTCGGTGGCGACTCCCGGAACAAAAACCGACCGACGCGGGCCGCCGTTCCGGACGAGTCTGCTGGCTTTTATATTCGCGCGCCTGACCTACCGCGTATGCAGACCCACATCGTGCCGGTCGGCTTCGACTACGACCGCATGATCGCCCCCCTCATCCGGGACCAGTTCGACGTCGATCGGGTGATCCTCCTGGAGGGGACGGTCGGGAGCGAGGCCAACGTCGAGTACTCGCGGAACATCGCGCGCAAGCTCGAACAGGACTTTCAAAATCTGCTCGGCGCGGAGACCGTTCGCGAGCAGTTGACCGACGTGTACGACTACGACGCCGCCTTCGAGCGCGCGTTCGACCTGATCAACGCGGAGCTGGACCGGGGCGAAACGGGCGAGACGGACGACCCCGATGAAACGGGCGCAATCGACGGAACGGGAGACGAGGACGCCCCCGACGAGCGCGAGGTGTGGGTGAATCTCTGTTCGATGCCCCGACCCGTCTCTTTCGCGTTCGCGACCGCGGCCCACTCGATCATGGTCGAGCGGCAGGCGGACCGCGACCGGATCCACACCTACTACACCGCCCCCGAGAAGTACCTCGAAACCGAGCTGGCGGAGGAGCTCCGGGCGAACCGCGACCTCCTCCGGGAGCTGGTCGAGGACGACGCGGTGGGCGACGATCGCGTCGGCGACCGGCTCGCGACCACCACCGACCTGCTGGAAGAGTTCGACGAGCGCGGAACCACGATCGGCGCGAAGCGCATCGGCGACAGCCACGTCATCGAGCTGCCCGTCGCCTCCTTCCAGAACGTCAAGCCGTTCGAGGAGCTCGTCCTCTTCACGCTCGGCGAGCACGGCGAGTTCGCTTCCGTCTCAGAGCTCGCCGAGACGCTCGCGGCCGACCTCAACGAGGAGTACACCGACTCGTTCCGCTCGAAGGTGATATACAACGTCGACCGGCTCGGCCCGGGCGGTAAGGGGTACATCGAACAGGAGGAGCACGGGAAGTCCTACCGGACGACGCTCTCGCGGATCGGCCAGCTGTGGGTTCGAGCGCACGCGGGCGAGGACCGAGAGCTGGCCTGACCCGCGCGCTGTGTGGCAACCGAGTTGCCGTAGCAAGACGAGTCGCATATTTGATATCGCGGCTATCGATTTATACGCTGTCGGCGGCGACGTACTATCCCATTTTCAAACCCTCCGTAATAGCCGATAAAATCCGTTCTCGGCGACTCCCTGTGCATTTGGGCCTCTGTCACGATTCTGAGAGGAGGTGCCGTGACCGTCCCGCTTTTATTTGTGGGGCGGCGACGACTATTCCATGACTTCGGCGCGGGACCCCGATGAGGTCGCCCCTGGCGCGGGCGCGCTCGGCTCGGACGAGTTCGACTTCGCCGAGCCCTCCACCGACCAGTCGTTCGAGAACGCGCTGGCGAAGGCCCGCGACGGAACGCGCCTCACGGTCGACGACGCGACGGAACTACTCGCGACGGGCACGGACCTCGACGGGATCGACCCGGTTCGCAAGGAGCGGGTGCTGGAGGCCGCCGACCGCCGCCGCCGGGACGAAGTCGGCGACGAGGTCACCTTCGTCGCCAACCTCAACAACAACGTCACGACCGCCTGCAACACGGGCTGTCTGTTCTGCAACTTCAAGGACTCCGCGCACGCCTTCGAGGTCGACAGCGACGTCGACCACGCGGGGTTCACGAAGACGCCCGCGGAGTCCCGCGCCGTCGTCGAGGACGGCCTCGACATGGGGATCTACGAGGTGTGCTCCGTCTCCGGGCTCCACCCGGCGCTCGCGCTGAACGGGGAGCACCACGAGATCCTCGCCGCGTACGACGACCCCGCGAGCGAGGTGAACTACAAGCCGCCCGAGCGGTACGCCACCGACCCGGGTACGTACCTCGACCAGATCGAGGCGATGTCCGTCGGCGGCGTCCACCTCCACTCGATGACCCCGGAGGAGGCGTATCACGCCGCCCGCGGCACCGACTGGGAGTACCAAACGGTCTACCGCGAACTCGCCGACGCCGGGCTCGACTCCGCGCCGGGCACCGCCGCGGAGATCCTCGTCGACGAGGTCCGCGACGTGATCTGTCCGGGGAAGATTCGGACCGACGACTGGGTCGCGGCGATGGAGGGCGCGATGAGCGCCGGCCTCGACGTCACCTCGACGATGATGTACGGCCACGTCGAGACGGTCGCCCACCGCGCGGAGCACCTCGGCGTGCTCCGCGACCTCCAGGACCGGACCGGACGGATCACCGAGTTCGTTCCCCTCTCCTTTATCCACCAGAACACCCCGCTCTACCGCCACGGCGTCGTCGATTCCGGCCCCTCCCGCGACGAGGACGAACTCGTCGTCGCGGTCGCGCGGCTCTTCCTGGACAACGTCGACCACGTGCAGGCCTCGTGGGTGAAGTCGGGCGACGCCCACGGACTCAAGCTACTCAACTGCGGCGCCGACGACTTCATGGGCACCATCCTCTCGGAGGAGATCACCAAACGCGCCGGCGGCGAGTACGGCGAGTACCGCTCGTTCGACGACTACGTCGAGCTGATCACGGCGATCGGTCGCCAGCCGGTCGAGCGCTCGACCGACTACCGGACCCGCCGCCGGATAGACCCCGACGACGGCCCGCACGGCCCGCGGCTCGGGCCGCGCGCCGACGGCACGCCGATGCTCCCGGGGCGGTCGAGTGGCCGTGAGGCTGGCACGGAGTCGGTCGACGCGGACGACTGATCGGGACTTAGCGTGCCGACCGGTTGACTACCGACGACCGGCGAACTACTGACGACCGGCACACCGTCTCCCATCGCGCGGGAACCGGCGGAATTCCCTTTATATTGGGAACTGATCACACGCGATATGCCCGCGTCCGATCCAGTCGAAACCCCTGCCGCCGACCGCCTGACGCTGACCCGGTCCGACGAGCGGGTGCTGGCGTACCTCGACGACGTGGGGACCGACTACCCGGCGTTCATCGCGGGCAACACGGGGCTGTACGCCGACCACGTGGAGTCGCGCCTGTCGGTGCTCGAATCGACGGAGCTCGTCGAACGAGTGACCGGAGAGGAGGTGTATCGCGTCACGGCGGTCGGTCGCGACGCGCTCCGAGACGACTGCGCGCGGTGGTCGGACTGAGCGTAGCGATGCGCGATTGACACGTGACCGCGACGACCTACCGTCCCAGGTCCGCGTGCGCCGACGAGAGGTGTCTGGAGCCGAGCGCGGCGAGCAGCGACAGCTCGCCCGCGAGCGCGCCGACCGCGATCGCCTCCGCGAGCGCGTCGCCGTTGCTGCCGGCGGGGTCGCCGCCGCCGCGAACTCCCAGTATTTCGAGGCCAGCGGCCTGCGTCGGGAGCTTCGTCCCGCCGCCGACCGTCCCGACTTCGAGGCTCGCGAGCGAGACGGAGACGTAGAGGTCGCCGTCGGGCGTCGCCTCCGCGGTCGTGATCGCGTTCGCGCCCTCGACGACCTGCGCCGCGTCCTGTCCGGTGGCGAGAAACATCGCCGCGACCGCGTTGGCGACGTGGGCGTTGAAGCCGAGCCCGCCCGCCTTCGCGGAGCCGACGAGGTTCTTCCGGGTGTTGATCTCGGCGATCGCCTCGGGGGTGGTGTGGAGCCGCTCCTCGACGACCTCGCGGGGGACCTCGACGTCGGCGCTCACCGAGCGCCCGCGCCCCTCGACCGCGTTGATCGCGGCCGGCTTCTTGTCCGAACAGAGGTTGCCGGAGAGCGCGACGAGCGACGCGCCGGTCTCCGTCTCGACGATGTCACACGCCTCGCCCGTCGCGATGGTGACCATGTTCATCCCCATCGCGTCCTTCGTGTCGTACCGGAAGCGCAGGTAGACGTTGTTCCCGACGACGTACGGCGTCACGTCGAGTAGCTCGCCGTGGCTCGTCGTCGACTCCGCGGCCTCTCGGAGCGCGGCCTCGTTGTCGCGAACCCACGAGACCAGCGCCTCCGCCTCGGCGACGTCGGCGACCCGGAAGACGGGCGCGCGGGTCATGCCGCTCTTCGTCACGCGGGCTTTCGCGCCGCCGGCGTCGTTGACGACCGAGCAGCCGCGGTTGATGGAGGCGACGAGCGCGCCCTCGGTGGTCGCCATCGGCAGGTACCGTTCGCCCGCGAGCGCGCCGCCGTCGATGGCGACGGGACCGGCGACCCCCATCGGCACTTGGACCGCGCCCAGCATGTTCTCGATGTTCGGCTCCGCGTCGGCGGCGTCGAAGCCGTACGTCCCGAGCGCGTCGACGTCGGCGTCAGCCGTCTCGGCCACGAGAAGTCGCCGGGCGGCCGTCGCGGTGTCGGCGTCGGCGTGCTCCTCCAACTCGTGGAAGCGGACGTCACCGTCGCGGACGCGGGCCGCGAGCGACGCGGGAGTGGGTTCCGTCATGGGCGCGACTCCTCGCGGCGCGTGCTAAGGGTTGTCGATTTTCGGGGCGAGGAGATGGTGACGGGGGAGTGGAAACTCGCTTACCGACGGACGAAATCGGAGAGTCGCTCCGCGATCGACTCGCCGCCGAGCTTGAGGTAGTAGGCGTCGCCGCCGTCCTCGTAGTAGTCGTCGATCCGGCGCACGACCTCGAAGCCGAGGTGCTCGTAGAATCCGAGTGCGGTGGTGTTGGTAGTCCGGGCGTGGCAGGTGACCGAGCGGTGTGATTCGGCGACCTCCGCGATGAGTCGCTCTGCGTGTCCCTGTCCGCGATGGTCCGGATCGACGGCCAGAAAGAGGATGTAGCCGTCTCGGCGGACGGAGGCGAACGCCACCACGTCGTCGTTCTCGACGAGCAGATGCGTCGTGGAGCGGCGGTAGGCGTCGATGAAGAATCCGCGTCGCTGGCGGAGTACGCCCTCCTCGCCGCGGATCCGTTCTTTGAGCTCCCACGTCGCGGCGGCGTACGTAGACTCGCCGGGCGGATCCGTCCGTTTCTCCACGTTGACGCTCACTAACCGGAGCTAACACGCCTGCAGAATATAACTCCACCGCCACCGGGGGTATCTCGGTCGCCGTCGGAATCGTTTTGCGTCGGTCGTCCGTTCGTCGGGTCATGGTCGAAGAGCCGGCGGTGGACCGCTGCTCGCCTCGGCGATTACGGCGGTGCTCGATCGACGATTACGGCGGTGCTCGACCGGAGACGCGAGGTGCCGACCGATGAGCTACACGCTCCGCGAGCACACGGCCGACATCGCTGTCGAAGCGACGGCCCCGACGCTGTCAGCGCTGTTCGCGGCCACAGCTGACGGACTCGCCGCCGCGAGCTGCGAGACGATTCCCGAGACCGGCGAGCGGTTTTCCGTCTCCGTGAGCGCCGAGAGCCGGGAGGCGCTGCTGTTCGATTACCTCGATCAGCTGATCTACGAACGCGACGTGCGGCTCGTGTTGCCCGCCGACAACCGGTGTTCGGTGTCTGGCCCGGACGACTCCTCGGGCGACTCCTCGGACGACGGTGAGGAATGGACCGTCGAGGCGAGCGCCCGCGGCGTGCCCCTCGACGATGTCAACGCACGGGAGATCAAGGCGGTCACCTACTCCGAGATGACGCTCGAACGCCGGGGCGACGAGTGGTACGCGTACGTCGTCCTCGACGTCTAGCGGATCGACCCGTCTCGCTCGGTGCCACGCGCACATCGGCTGTCATCGTCGCCGATATCCGTCGCTATCGGTTCTCGCCGCTCGACGCAACGCCCTTCTCCCCCCGTGACGAACGCCAGAACATGACCACGCGCGAGTTCGACGGAATCCGACTGGAGAAGATACGTGAGCACGTCTGGGAGATCCCCCGCGAGGGCGGTATGAACGTCGCCGCTCGAGTGCTCGCCAGCGAGGCGTTACTGGAGGAGATCGGCGAGGACAAGACCCTGCAGCAGCTGCGAAATGCCGCGCACCTCCCCGGGATGGTCGAGCCCGCCCTCTGTATGCCCGACGGCCATCAGGGGTACGGGTTCCCGGTCGGCGGCGTCGGCGCGATCGACGCTCGAACCGGCTGTATATCCCCTGGAGCGGTCGGCTACGACATAAATTGCGGTGTGAGGATGATAACTACAAATCTCGTATATGACGATTTAATTGGGCGAGAGGAAGAACTCGTCGACGCTCTCTTCGAGGCGATTCCGTCCGGGCTCGGGGGCGGCGGGGTTATCGAGGGCGACGCCGACGCGATCGAGGGGGCCTTAGAACGCGGCGTCGAGTGGGCGATCGATGAGGGGTACGGGATCGAGAGCGACCTCGCGCGCTGTGAGGACGAGGGGCGGCGTCCGGACGCCCGACCCGAGTACGTCTCCCAGAAGGCGATGGACCGCGGCCGCAACCAGATGGGATCGCTCGGTTCCGGGAACCACTTCCTCGAAGTGCAGCGCGTCACGGACGTGTTTCGCGAAGACGTCGCCGAGTCGTACGGGCTCGCCGAGGACGGGGTCGTCGTCCTGATCCACTGCGGGAGCCGCGGGCTCGGCCACCAGACCTGCAACGACTACCTCCGTCGGATCGAGAAGCGACACGGGGACCTCCTCGCCGAGCTCCCGGACAAGGAACTCGCGGCCGCGCCCGCCGGTTCGGAGCTGGCCGACGAGTACTACGGCGCGATGGGCGCGTGCATCAACTTCGCGTGGGTGAATCGCCAGCTAATCACTCATCAGGCCCGCGAGACGTTCGGCGAGGTGTTCGACGCCGACCCCATCGACGATCTCGGCATGGAGCTGTTGTACGACGTCGCGCACAACATCGCTAAAAAGGAGACGCACGAGGTCGGCGTCGGCCCGGACGGCCTCCCGGCGGTCGGCGACGAGGCCGTCGACCGCGCGGAGCGGGAGTTATACGTCCACCGCAAAGGAGCCACGCGCGCGTTCCCCGCCGGCCACGAGGACGTGCCCGCGGTGTACCGCGACGTGGGCCAGCCGGTGATCATCCCCGGGAGCATGGGGGCGGGGTCGTACGTGCTCCGCGGCGGCGCCGAGTCGATGTCGGTGTCGTTCGGATCCACCGCCCACGGCGCCGGGCGGCTGATGAGCCGGACGCAGGCGAAACAGGAGTTCTGGGGCGGGGACGTCCAGAAAGACCTCGAATCCGGCCAGCAGATCTACGTGAAAGCGCAGTCCGGCGCGACCATCGCCGAGGAGGCCCCCGGCGTGTACAAGGACATCGACGAGGTGATCCGCGTCAGCGACGAGCTCGGAATCGGCGACAAGGTCGCGCGGACGTTCCCCGTCTGCAACATCAAAGGGTAGCTCGGTTCGCGGCGGCACTCGACGACGCCCGTGAGCACCGGTGGCCTGCTCCCTTGCGATCCCTTATACCCGATGCCGCGCCCACTCCGCCTCGATGACGGAACACGCACGCGGCGACGCGCCCAGTGAGATGAGCAGACGCTCGGTCCTCGGTGCCGTCGGCACGCTCGGCGGCGGCGGCCTCACGGGACTCTCCGCGCTCGCCGCGTCGAGCGGTCCAGCGGCCGCGGTCGACGGCGACCCGGCCGCGTTCGAGGCGGGCGACGCGCCAACCGTGACCAGCAACGACGGACGCGTAGAGGCCGTCTACCTCTCGCCGACCGTCGACGTGTCGTGGACCGACTTCGGTGACGGGGTCGACGCGGTCACGGTCACCGTCGCCGCCGGGAGCGACCACGGTGTCGACGAGGTGTATCGGGAGACGCTGACCGCCGTCGAGCCGGAGGCGACGCCCGGCGACGTGGCGAGCGTCGAGGCGTTCGAACACGGAGCGGTCGAGGGCAAGCTCGCCGTCGGCTTCGAGCGCGCGGACGCGACGGCTCGCGGAGAGGCCGTGACGACCGAGGCGCTCAGCGACTCCGATATCGCCGGCGGCGAGACGGCGACCACGACGCTGGATATTGTCCTGCGGGCCGACGTCGTCGGCGGCGAGGACGAGGCGACGGTCGTCCGCACGACGACGGTCGACGTGACGGTCGAGAACCCGGCGGGAGACGCCGACGCGGGCGGGACGGTGGGGATAGACACCGCCTGACCGTCGGCGGTGTTCTGCTGAGCGTCGACCGCCTGCCGCGCGTCGCTCGCCTACCGGCGACCGTCAGCGCTCCCGCTTCGCTTCGCGTCCGAGGTGTTCCTCGACGGCTTCGACCTTCCGGTCGGCGGTCGTGTCCTCGGTGCGTTTGTCGTCGAGTTTCAGGACCGTCGAGACGCGGTCGCCGTCGACCGCGTCGTGGGCCGCGGCGGCCGCGGCGAAGACCGTGTCGGCGTCGTCGGCCTCGATGACGGTGCCCATCGGATTCGTCTCGTAGCTCACGTCGAACTCGTCGAGCGCGGCGACGGCCTTCGCGACCTCGCCGGACATGCTTCCTTCGGTCACCGGAGCGACGCTTAGCATTGCGATGGCGGTCATGCCGCACGCTCCGTTCCGCGACGACTTAAATCGGACCGCGAGCGGTACCGCTTACCGGTCGAGCGCGTCCCGCAGGAAAGACAGCTGGTGGCCGACCGCCGGTTCGAAGTCCTCGCCGAACGGCGAGAAGTGGTCCGCGGGCATGGTGACGACGGTCCCTCGCGACAGGCGCTCTCCGGCCGAGACGACCGCCTCGCTGTCGACGATGGCGTCGTCGGTCCCCGCGAGCAGCATGGTGGGCGCTCGGATATCAGCGAGCCGCTCGACCGGGCGATAGCTCGCGACTCGCAGCAGCGACCGCGCGGGCGTCTCGTTGCGCCACGTCGACTCGCGGTCGACGAGGTCGAGGTACTTTCGCTTGGTGCCCGGTTCCGTGATCGCCGCGAGTTCCTCGGTGTTCCCGACGATCGGAACGGTGCGGCCGCGACCGACCCGGTGGCCGACCAGGTCGCGGAGCCCGGCGATGCCTGAACGCGCGAGGTACTTCCCGCCCCGGCGCCGGGCGATCGCCCGGCCGTCGAGCATCGGAACCACGCCGATGACGGCATCGATATCTCGCCGCTCGGCCGCGAGCGTGAGGACGTGTGCGGCCGACAGCGACGCGCCCCACAGAATCAGCTCGCTGCCGACGGCGTCGACCCGGCTGACGCGACCGATCGCGGCCTCGTAATCGGCGCGCTGATCCGCCGGGTGGACGGCCTGGGAGTCGCCGTCGGAGCCGCCGAACTCGCGGTAATCGAACAGAAATGCGGCGTAGCCGGCGTCGGCGAACCGCTCCGCGACGGCGGGGTAGCCGAAGCTTCGTTCCGCACCGAGGCCGGGAGCCATCACGACGACCGGCGGATCGTCGTCGTCGCCGGCGGGGAGGTAGAGCGTGCCGCGGCAGGTGTCTCCGTCGACGTCGAAGGCGAGCGCGCGGGTGGCGAACCGCTCGCGCGGGGGGCGGTCGAGACGTCGCTGCGAGCGGTTCACCGGGTTGCGGCGGGTCACGCTCCCTCACCGGGAACCGTTCGGTCATCGTCTTCGACGGTGTCCTCGTCCCTGTCGGTGTCGTTCTCCCCCTCGTCGGACACGTGAGTCAACGTGTCCAACACGCGCGAGGAGAACTCCGTCTCGGAGATGCCGTAGCCGATCAGCTGGTCGAACCACGCGGCCTCCGCGTGCCACGTCCCGAGAACGTCTCCCGGCGAGCGGACGACCGTCCCCTCGACGCGGACCGGGTCCCAGGCGTCTTCCTCCGCGCGGTCGATGAGCGCGTTGAGCGCACGGCCGATCTCACCGTGGTGTACCTCCCGACCCGGAAACGCCGTCATGTACGTGATCGCTAGCGGATCGCCGCGGTCGATCGACTCGACGCTGATCCCGTAGCTGCGGAGCGTCGGTTCCACCTCGGTCGCCCGCTCGTCGCCGGTCATACGGGACCGTCGGCGCGGCGGGATAAATCGGTACCGGCGCGCGGCCGCGTCGCTCGGGAACGCGAAAGGAGACATCGCTCGGGCGTGAACGGAGTCGGCGGGGACGAAGAGACGGAGACGAAGCGGTAGAGACGGAGCCACTGGACGGGTAGATACGGTCTCGAGGAAGCCACTGGCCGGTATGGTACGACCTTTAGCAGAAAGCCGCGGACGGGGAGGGCCGCCGTGGTTGGCGGCCGAGATCGGTTTTGTCAGAGGCACACGATTGTCCCGCGCGGCCACTACCCACAACTTGGTCAAACAATATAAACGCTCGGGACGTAGCCGGATCAGTACTTCGCTGATCACGAACCCTCGCTGTTGGGGGACATTTTGGTCGAAAGCGCAACAGTCGGGGACCCTTTATCAGTGTCGCGAGACAGGATCCGGTATGCTCAAGCGGGCACTGGTGTCGCTGCTGCGATCGTCCGACGGGGTCGGGGTACTCGTCGTCGGCGGCGTGTTGACCCTGCTCGCGTGGACCGTAACGCCGCTGTGGCTCGGCGGCGTCCTCCTCTTCCCGCCAGTGATCGTGCTCGCGCCGCTCGCGCTCGCGCCGGCGCTCGTCGCCCGTGGCTACTTCATTCGGGTGCTCGTCGACGCGGCCGAGACGGGAAACGCGGCGGGCGCGCCGCCCTTCGTCGCGTGGAACCGACTGTACAGGGACGGCGTCAAATCGGCGGTCCTCAGCGCGGTCCTCCTCGCGCCGCTCGCGATGCTCCTCGGGTTGGTCGCGGCCGGTGCGTTCGTGATCGGGTCCGGAAGCGCGGACCCGTCACCGGTCCTCGATCCGATCGCGGGCGCGCTCGGCCGAGACGGCGTCGCGGCGCTCGGCGCACTCGGAGTCGGTCTCGTCGCGGTGACTGTAGGCGTGTACCTCGTCGGATTTGCCTACCTGCGACCAGCCGCGCTCGCCGCGTTCGCCGCGACGGGACGGCTCCGCGATGGGCTCCGTCCGCGACGCGTCGGCCGCGTCGCCGGATCCGGCGCGTACGCGACCGCGTGGGTCGTCGCGACCGTGACGTTCCTGGCCGGATACGCGCTCGCCGGACCGTTCGTAGCGGCGGTACTCGGCGTGCCGTTCGTCTTCGCAACGCGAGTCGTTGTGCACGCGCTGTACGGTCGCGGCGCGGCCGAGACACTCGAGACACGAGCCGCCTCTGTTGCCGGCGCTGACTCCGAAACCGCGGGCGACGACCGCGACGAGGGGACCGTCGCGAGCGGAGCGGTCCACGAGGGCTCCTCTCGGTCTCCGGAGGCGCCGGTCGCGGTACAGACCGGCCGACCGATCCCGTTCGGCGGCGATATCGAGGAGGTGCTCGGACCGGACGGCGGTAATCCGGTGTCCGGCGAGAGCCCGGTCGACGACAGCGGGTTCGAGTGGATGTCGGCAGTAGACGGCGAGGGCGTCGCCGGCGATTCCGGCGATTCCGGCGATTCCGACGACTCCGACGACTCCGACGACGCAGACGGAACGAACGAGGCCAGCGACGGGACCTCGTTCGACTGGAGGGTCGCCCTCACCGAGGACAAAGACAAGAGTTGATACGAGCCCGAGCGAACCGTGCCACATGCGCATCTCTGATCGGGGGTACGGCGAGGAGGGCAGAGAGCGGCTCACGCTCGTCCCCGAGAACGTCGACGACCTCTGGCATCTCGCACACGTCCTCGAACCCGGGGACCTCGTCGAGGGCGACACCACCCGCCGAATTCAGCGGAGCGACGACCAGATGCGGGACACGGGCGGCCAGCGCGAACACCTGTTCGTCACGCTCGAAGTTGAGGACGTCGAGTTCGCGCGGTTCGCGAACCGGCTCCGCGTTTCGGGGGTCATCGTCGGCTGTTCGCGGGAGGACCAGCTCAACGCCCACCACACGATCAACGTCGAGCAGCACGACGAGATCACGGTGGAAAAGCACTTCAAACCGGACCAGACCGAGCGCCTGGAGGAGGCCACGGAGGCCGCCGAGAACCCCGACGTCGCCATCGCGACCGTCGAAGAAGGCGCCGCGTACGTCCACACCGTACAGCAGTACGGGACCGAGGAGTACGCCTCGTTCACGAAGCCGACCGGGAAGGGCGACTACTCCCGTCCCCGCGAGGAGCTGTTCGCCGAGCTCGGGGAGGCGCTCGCGCACCTCGACGCCGACGCCGTGATCCTCGCCGGACCGGGGTTCACGAAGCAGGACGCGCTCGACTACATCACGGAGGAGTACCGCGACCTCGCCGACCAGATCACCACCGTCGACACCTCCGCGGCCGGGGATCGCGGCGTCCACGAAGTCCTCAAGCGCGGCGCAGTCGACGAGGTACAAAAGGAGACGCGGATCGCGAAGGAGGCCACCCTCATCGACGACCTCACCGCCGAGATCGCACGGGGCGCGAAGGCGACGTACGGTCCCGAGGACGTGGCCGAGGCCGCCGAGTTCGGCGCGATCGAGACCCTCCTCCTCGTCGACGACCGGCTCCGCACGGAGCGACAGGGCGAGGGCGACTGGTCGATCGACGTCAACGACGTGATCGAGTCGGTCGAACAGCAGGGCGGCGACGTGGTCGTGTTCTCCTCCGAGTTCGCCCCGGGAGAACAGCTCTCGAACCTCGGTGGGATCGCGGCGATTCTTCGATATCGGTTGCAGTGAGTGACGAGCGGCGCGGCGTCTACGATAAACTCGTTGTGCGGTGGCGTCGCCGGCGGCTTTGCCGCCGGCCGCAAGCGAGGGCTTTGCTCTCGCCCTGTGCGCCTGCGTGCGGCCGCTGACAAGCGGTCGCTCACGGCCCGCACGAGGGAAGTCGGACCGGCGCAGCAGCGTCGGTCCGACGAGGCTGGGGGGTGTGAGGAGCGGTGCTGTGCGGTGTGGGGTGGGACTCAAAGGGGCGGTGTTCACCGACGGTTTACCGTTGACTATTTATAAACGACCGACCGGAACGACCGCAAGATCATCGAAGCGACACCGTCGGTAGTTTATTCGCCAGTAAGCGCCTCGCTCGCGGGCGCGAAGTCGATCGCCTCGCCGCGTCCCTTCTCACTCGCCCGCTGATACAGCATGTGAGCGGCCGCGACCGTCTCGATCCCGGTCCCGCCGGAGTCGAACACGGTAATCTCGTCGTCGCTCGTTCGTCCGGGATGCTCCCCGGCGACGACCTCGCCCAGATCGGCCGCGACGCCGTCCTCGTCGACGAGTCCCGCCTCGACCGCCGCGAGGAACGACCCGGCGTCCTGGGTCGCGCGCTCCCGGATGTCGGGGACGTACGTCGCCCGCGCGATCAATTCCGGCGGCAGCTCGTTCTTTTTCGGATGATACTGCCCCATCGCCGTCACGTGCGTGCCGGGCTCGACGTCCTCGTCAGCAATCACGGGACCGCTCGCGGTGGTCGCCGTGATGACCACGTCGGCACCCGCGAGCGCGTCGCTTGCGCTCGCAACCGCCGAAACGTCGGCGTCGAGCCGGTCGTCGAACTCCTCGGCGAACGCCTCGCGGTTCTCGGCCGTCGGGGAAAACACCCGAACCGCCTCGAACTCGCGAACCGTCGCGGTGGTCGCGAGCTGGCCGCGGGCCTGCGCGCCGCTCCCGATCACGGCGATCTCGGTCGCGTCCGGGCGAGCGAGCGCGTCGACGGCGACCGCGCCCGCGGCACCCGTTTTAAAAGGGTTCATCGACGCGCCGTCGAGCAGCGCGAGCGGCTCGCCCGACTCGGCGTCGAACAGCGGCGTCATGAACCACGCGTCCTCGGCGCCGAAGCCCGCGGAGTAGGTGTACCCGCCCATCGCGCCGGTCTCGGGGAGCACCGCGGCGTAGGTGGTGAGCATGCCCGGCGGCTCGCGGTTGAACAGCTTCGTCCGCGGCTCCGCGGGTGCGCCCTCGCCGATCTGTCGGTAGGCGTCGCGAACGGCCGCGACGTAGTCGGCTGGCTCGGCGAGGTCATCGACGTCGGCGCTCGTCAGGAACAGGGCCTCTGTCATACGCGTCCGGTCGACGCGGAGCGACTAAACCGTACAGGAAGCGGAAGGCCCGGACGTCTACCGTGAGCGGCGACGAGAACGTCAGCTCCGACAGAGCCGTCAGTTGGCGGCCCCGCCCGGCGGACCGCGGCCGGTGGTCTCGTCGAGTGACTGCCCCCTCGACTGTCGTACAGCCCGCTCCGCGGACCGCCCCGCGGACCACTCCACTGACTGCTCCACCGCCGCGGGACGCTCGTCCGCGACTGGACCCTTGACGAACATCGCATGGGCGATGAGCCCCGCCGCGACGGCGGCGCCAGCGGAAAGCGCCGCCGTCAACGGCAGCCCGACCAGATTCAACAAGGCAGTCACGCCGAGCAGGGCGGCCGGAATGAGCCCGAGAATGTAGTCGTAGTACCCAGTCATACTCCACGTTATAGTAGCGCAAAATGTCTATTAAATTTTTCTCATGGTTCGGAGTGACTCCCTTTGTGAACACGCCAAAGGATCTCATAAGTTATACCCGCCTGATCGGTCGCGTGCTCGTGACCTTGGAGGCGGTGTTGCCGCGGCTAGAGCGTCTAGAGGAGTGACGCAGAACGGGTCGACAGTGGACGGACGGTTCGGCGGTGGCGGAAGGTCCGGCGATAGGCAGATGATCCGACGGCGCGCGAACCGCAGAGTGTCCTATCGTCAGTGGCTGCGGTACGATTCGACCGTCACCGGAGCTTGAAGTACAGCGCGCGCCAGCCGCCGAGCACGACCGCGCCCAACACGAGCATGATCGCGACGAACGTCGGCGCGGCGCCCCCGGTGAACACGAACGCGCGGAGCACGAAGCCGATGGCCGCGGCCGGGATCCACGACCGGATCACGAGCGGGACCGACGACTTCGCGGTCTCCACCGCCCCGGCGGAGTAGGCACCGACGAGCGGCGCGACGAGGACCCACCCGATGACGAACGGCGCGAACACCTCCAACAGGTAGAGCGGGTTCGACAGCAGGAAGTCGGTCGTGTGGTGGCTGAGCGACCCGACGGTCAGCAGTACGAGCAGTGCGAGCACGTCACCGACCGCGAGCGGCGCGGCGGCGCGGTCGAGGCGCGAAGCGAGAAACGACGGAGCGTCCATGTTGAGCCGTGGGAGGCGCCCCTACTTTGTACGCACGGATTCGACCGGACGGTCGGGACCGATCGGCGGCGGCGACGCCGTCACTCGTACAGCGGGTGCTCCTCGCAGAGTTCGACGACGCGCTCGCCGACCTCGTAGATCACGTCGTCGCTGTCGACGTCGTCGACCACGCGGTAGATGAGGTCGCCGACCTCGGCGATGGCTTCCTCGCCGAATCCGCGCGTGGTCAGCCCGGCGGTGCCCACGCGGATGCCGGACGGGTTGAACGGCGAGCGGGTCTCGCCCGGCACCGTGTTTCCGTTGAGGACGATGTTCGCGGCCGCGAGCGCGTCCTCGGCGTCGCCGCCCGGCAGGTCCGGGTGCGAATCGCGGAGGTCGACTAACACGAGGTGGTTGTCGGTGCCGCCGGAGACGAGCGAGAGACCGTGGTCCTGTAGCGTCTCGGCGAGCACCTCGGCGTTGTCCACGACCTGCTGTGCGTACTCCTCGAACTCGGGTTCGAGGGCCTCTTTGAATCCGACCGCCTTGCCCGCGACGTTGTGCATGAGCGGGCCGCCCTGCCCGCCGGGGAACACCGCTTTGTCGATGTCGCTGGCGAACTCCTCGTCGCACATCACGATCCCGCCGCGCCCGGCGCGGATGGTCTTGTGCGTCGATCCCGTAACGAAGTCGGCGACGCCGACCGGCGAGGGGTGCACGCCCGCGGCGACGAGCCCGGTGATGTGAGCGATGTCCGCGAGGTGGTAGGCGTCGACGGCGTCCGCGGCCGCCTGAATCGCCTCCCAGTCGACCGTCCGCGGGTACGCGGAGTAGCCGGAGACGACGATGTCCGGCTCGAACTCCTCGGCCGTCTCTCGGAGCCCCTCGTAGTCGATGTAGCCCGTGTCGGGGTCGACCTCGTACTGCTCGACCTCGTAGATCTGCCCCGTGAAGTTCGCGGGGTGGCCGTGCGAGAGGTGCCCGCCGTGGTTCAGTTCTAACGAGAGGATCTTATCGCCCGGATCCAAGGTCGCGTAGTACACCGCCTGGTTCGCCTGCGTCCCGGAGTGCGGCTGCACGTTGACGTGCTCGGCGCCCCACAGCGCTTTGGCGCGCTCTATCGCGAGCTCCTCGACGTCGTCCGCGTACTCGCAGCCGGCGTAGTAGCGGGCACCGGGGTAGCCCTCCGCGTACTTGTTGGTGAGAACGCTTCCCTGCGCCTCCAGTACCGCCTCGCTGACGTGGTTCTCGCTGGCGATCATCGCGAGCGTCTGTTCCTGCCGATCTCGCTCACCGGTCAGCGCGTCGGCGACTGCCGGGTCGACTTCCCGGACGTGCTCGTGGTCCATATACGAACGCCGGTGCGTTCGGACATTAATCCTTCCGTCACGGCGTCGCACGCGGTCGACACAGCACGCCGTACAGCCCGATCCGTCGGAACGAGTCCGACCTCGACGCCGTTGTGACCACACGACCGATGGACTCACTGACTCCCGGTTTCGCTGATCGCCAATTTTCGGCGGTTTCGAGGGCTGAAAACCGGTTGTTCACTCTCTCAATCCCGTTAATATTAAATATACATCTGACTTTTATCCGGAGAGATAAATGGTATCGAATTTATTGGAGGCCGACGTCGAGACCGTCCTCGACGCGGCGTTCGCCGGGGGCGACGAAGAGCTACTTATCGTCGATCCCTCCGCGGAGACGATCGTATCGCTGATCGAAGCCGCCGTCGACCGCGACGACCTCCCGGAACTGTCGATGTTGGCGGACGAACGGACGCTGAAAGACGTGATGGACGACTTCCTCGTCGCGTCGAAGGCCGCGGACCTCGTCGCCGACGGGGCGCTCAGCCTCCGGATCCTCGGCGGCGACGTCGACAACGCGCTGTTCGTCTCGCCGTCGCAGGTCGTCGTGCTCGTGAGCTCCGGTGACGAGGTGGCGGCGCTCTCGACGGACGACTCGGCGTTCGTCGACGCCGTCTTCGAGACGCACAGCGAGGCCTTCGAGAACGCCGAGGAGTTCGGGCTCCGAACCCCGGCCATCAGCCGCGTTCGGGAGACGCTCGCGGCCGAGATCGACGAGGAGACCCGTGACGACTTCGACGCGGTGCTCGCCTCGCTGAACGCGGCACGCGGGGACACCGGACTCGACGAGGTCACCGTCTCGCTGCTCGTCGCGGCGAAAAACGACGTGCTGCTGTACGACATCTCGAAGTGGGGCGAAGACGTCGGGATCGCCTCGAAGGCGACGTTCTCGCGCACGAAGACTCGACTCGAAGATATGGGGATCATCGACACGGAGAAAGTCCCGATCGACGTCGGTCGACCGCGGCTTCGACTCAAGCTCGGCGACGAGCGGCTCCACGGGGTCGACGCCGACGAGCTCGCCGGCGTCGTCGACGACCTGATGGCGTAGCGACGGACGACACCTATCGCCGGGTAGCCGGGCGCGACCACTGCCGCAGGGCGCTCTCAGTCACCGAACGCTTCGCCGCCGGCACCCGCGGGTTTTTTCCGCTCTGTCGCGTCGGTGGGCACATGGACATCGGACTTGTCGGCGACGGCCCCGCGGTCGACGCGGTCGACGCGGCGCTCGGCGACGTCGACGTGAACGTGATGCCCGTCGAGGTCGGACTACTGGACGGGTTCGACCTCGCCGTCGTCGTCGACACGGCCGGCTCGGCGACGTTCGAAGCCGCGAACGGCCTCGTCGACCGATGGGTCGCGATCGAAGTCGGCGGGCTCGGCGGCGTTCCGATCGCGGCCGTGGACGCGGCGGTGACCGTCTTCGACGACGCCTGCTACGACTGTCTCCGCCGTCGGGTCGCGAGCGGCGGGGCGGAGCCGGCGGAGGCGCCGCAGGGGCGGCGGTCCGCCGTGCGATACGCCGGTGCGGTGGCGGGTCGACGAACGATTCAGCTCCTCGCGGGCGACGGCGTCGGCGACACCGTCGTCGAGGTCCCCGGACCCGAGCGGCGGCTCCTCCCGGTTCCCGGGTGCGGCTGTGGGGCGGACCCCGATGACGCGCTCCCGCGTGCCCACGAGGACCGGTCGCTGTCGGCCGCCATCGAACGTGCCGAGCGCGCGGTGGACCCGCGGATCGGCGCGCTTTCGGAGGTCGGGGAACAGGCGTCGTTCCCGGTGCCGTACTACGTCGCCGGGGTCGCGGACACGACCCCGTTCTCCGACACGCGCGCCGCGGAGTTCGGCGGCGGCGTCGACGCGGACTGGGACGGCGCGTTCATGAAGGCGCTCGGCGAGGGGTTAGAGCGGTACGCCGCCGGCGTCTACCGCGGGGCGTCGTTCACCCGAGCCGCGGCCGCGGGCGTCCCGAACCCGGTGACGCCGGACGCGTTCGTCCGGCCGAAGAGCGCCGAGGCGTACGACCGGGAGAACCGGCTCCCGTGGGTCGCGGGCGAACGCCTCGCGACGGGCGAGCCCGCGAGCCTCCCGGCCGAGTTCGTCCACTTCCCGCCGCCGGAACGGCGATACCGACCCGCGATCACGACGGGGCTCGGCCTCGGGAACTCCGGACCGGAGGCAGCGCTGTCGGGACTCTACGAGGCGATCGAACGCGACGCCACGATGACGAGCTGGTACTCGACGGTCGAGCCGCTCGGCATCGAAGTCGACGACGAGACGTTCACCGAGCTGGAAAAGCGGGCGCGCGCCGAGTCGCTGTCGGTGACGCCGCTGCTCGTCACGACCGACGTCGACGTTCCCGTCGTCGCCGTCGCCGTCCACCGCAACGGCGACTGGCCGCGGTTCGCCGCCGGGTCGGGGGCGGACCTCGATCCGGTCGCGGCCGCTCGCAGCGCGCTCGCGGAGGCGCTCCAGAACTGGACGGAGCTCCGGGCGATGGGCGAGGACGCCGCCGCCGAGGAGAGCGCGGCGATCGGCCACCACGCCGACTTCCCCGACGAGACGCGGGCGTTCTTCGACCCGGACGCGACCGTGCTCGCGGGGTCGCTCGGTGAGCCGGAGCTGACGGGGACCGACGAGCTGTCGGCCGTCCTCGACCGCGTGGAGGGCGTTGGTCTCGACGCGTACGTTGCGCGGCTCACGACCCGCGACCTCGCCGGTCTCGGCTTCGAGGCCGTCCGGGTGCTCGTCCCCGGCGCGCAGCCGCTCTTTACGGGCGATCCCTTCTTCGGCGACCGCGCCCGCGACGTACCCCGGTCGATGGGATTCGAGCCGGCGCTCGACCGGGAGTACCACCCGTTCCCGTGACGCGGTCGGCGCGCTCCGCCGACCGCCGACCCGAGACCGCCGCCGCATCGCCCACCCATCCGGTTTAAGTCGGTCGCGGTCGCTCTCCCGCTATGGACGTCGTTACCGACGAGAGCGTCGAGGCGGTCGAGGCGGTCGAGAACGTGTTCCTCACGCAGGGCGCCGCCGGAGAACGGACGAGCATCCAGCGGTTCGTCATCGAGCCCGGGGCTGACGTGCCCGAGCACGACCACCACCACGAGCAGGTCGGCGTCGTGACCGAGGGGACCGCGACCTTCGTCGTCGACGGCGAGGAGCTCGCTGTCGGCCCGGGCGACACGTACGTCATCCCCGGCGACGAGCCGCACGCGGCGCGCAACGACGGCGACGAACCCGTCGTCGGCTACGACATCTTCTCGCCGCCGCGAGCGAATCCGGACTGGCAGGAGTGAACGCCGGGAAGCGAACCGACGGTGATTCCGGTCGGAGGCAACTCCCGCCACAGTCACACCCCCTTTATCAATCGGTCACGAAGCGGGAGTCGAGAATGGCACGCGTGAGCGCCGGCGCCCGGCTCCACTTCGGCTTCTGTAACCTGAGCCTCTCGCACGAGCGGCTGTACGGCGCGCTCGGACTGGGACTCGCCGAGCCGCGGGTCGTCGTCGACGCGGAGCCGGCGGCGTCGGTGCGCGTCGCTGTCGACGGTCCGACCGGGGGTTCCGATCGGATCGCCGTCGACGTTCGGGAGTACGCGACGCTCGCGGCGGACCTCCTCGGCGTCGAGGGCGCGGCCGTCACCGTCCGCGAGTCGCTGCCGCGTCACGCGGGGCTCGGAAGCGGGACGCAGCTGGCCGCGGCGACGCTCGCGGCGGTGGCGGCGGCGTACGACCGCCCGGCTCGCGTCCGCGAGCGTGCACCGGTGCTCGGCCGCGGCGGGCGCTCCGGCGTCGGCGTGGCGACGTTCGAGGACGGGGGGTTCGTCCTCGACGCCGGGCACCCGACCGCGCGGTTCACCACCGACCGCCCGGCCGACGGCGCGTGGACGGTCCCGCCGGTCGCCGCGAGACACCCGGTGCCGGACGACTGGCGCTTCCTGCTCGTGCGTCCCGACGCGGACCCCGGGCGGAACGGCTCCGACGAGGACGACGCGATGCGGACCGCGGTCGAGCGGGCCGACCCGGCCCTCGCCGACCGGATCGGCGGGATCGTCACCCGCCGCGTCCTCCCGTCGATCGCGACGGGGAACGCCGAGCGTTTCGGGGCCGCAGTCGCGGAGATCGGCCGGCTCAACGGCGCGTGGTACGCCGACGAGCAGGGCGGCGTCTACCGTCCGCCGGTCGGCGACGTGGTGGCGTCGCTGTCGGCGGCCGCGTCGGTGTTCGGCGCCGGGCAGTCGTCGTGGGGGCCGACGGTGTACGGCGTCACCGACGCCGAACACGCCGACACGGCGGCGGAGGCGGGAGAGCGCGCGCTCGACGAGGCGGGCGTCAGTGGAACCGTCTCCGTCGTCGAAGCGGCCCGGAGCGGGGCGATGGTGCGGCCCTCGGTCGACCGCTCTGACGAGCAACAACACTAAGCCGAGTGACGCCGCCATACGGAGTATGCCGAGTCTTCCGTTCGGCGTCGCCCGCCTCGACTCGATCCTCGACGGCGGTGCGCCGCCGGGGAACGTGGTGTTGCTCGCGGGCGAGTCCGGCGCCGGCGCGCGCGAGTTCTGCTACACGAGCGCGGCGATGAACGCCCTCGCCAGCGCCGACGAGGAGCTGTTCGACCTGTACTACGGCGACGTCGCCGCGGACGCCGCGGTTCCGGAGGACGTCCACTACATTTCGTTTACGGCCGACACGGGCGCGATCACCCGTGAGATGGGTTACACCATGGCCGATGAGATCGTCGACGCCGCGGTCGAGGAGATCGCCTTCCGCGACCTGTCGGCCGAGTTCTTCCAGCTCAGTCCGATTCCGCGCGACTGGTACGAGGAGGAGACCGCCTCGATAGCCGACCTCGGTGACCGCGGCGAGTACGAGGAGGTACTCACCGCGTTCGGCGACTACCTGTCTGCGCACGCGGAGGGAAGCCTCGTCTGTATCGACTCCGTCACGGACCTCGTGTCGATGGTCTCCGAGGACACCGAGTGGAGCGACATCGCCATGGTGATGAAGGGGCTGAAGAAGGCGGCCTACGAGTGGGGCGGGCTGATCCTCGTGTTGGTGAACACCGACTCGATCACGGACCGGGAGTTCGGGACGCTGATGGACGCCGCCGGCGGCACCCTTCAGTTCACGTGGGAGAGCGGCGGCTCACAGCGGGCCCGAACCATGTTCGTCCGGGAGTTCCGCGGTGTCCTCTCACAGCTGGAGGCGGAGAACATCGTCCGGTTCGAAACCGAGATCCACGACGGCGGCTTCGATATCAGCGACGTCCGCAAGATCAGGTGACCCCTTCGCCCGCGGTAAACGGCGAACTCTCCGGCAGTCGAGGGCGGCGTCGTATCGGCCGACTGCGCCGCGTCGGTCGGAGACGGCGTCATCCCTCGCGCCCAGTATCGATTCGGAGAACGACGCGACAGGTTACTTATGCGTGCCCGACAAACGGAGCGTAGATGACGGAGGACCCGCGATGAGCGACATCGGTCCGGCCGAGCGCCCGCACGACGAGGCGATCGAGGCCGCCGTCGATCAGAGCGACGACGCCGACCGCGAGGACCTGCTGAAACGTGCCATCGTCGCCCTCGCGGAGACCGAGGACATCGACGTCCCTGACGCTGAAGAGGTGGCCGCGATCCGCGCGGATCTGAACGAGCTCGACGCCGACCTCGACGAGAAAGTCTCGGACCTCCGTGAGCGGTTCGTGGAGCTCTACCGCGACCTCGAAGCGAAGGCTCCAGCGGATCACACGCACGAGGCGACCGACAGTCGTCTCGACGCCGTCGCGAGCGACGTTGATAACTTGGCCGCCGAGATCGACGCGGTCGCCGAGCGAGTCGACGAAACGAGAGACGACGTCGGCGACCGGCTCGCGCGCGTCGAATCCCGCACCGAGGAGCTCGACGCGCTGGAGTCGCGAGTCACTGAACTCGACAGCGGCGAACTCGACGACAAGCTCTCGCGGGTCGCGAGCGCGGTCGTGAGGGTCCGTCGTCGCTTGGAGGCCGCAGAGCGCGACCGCGCCGACCGAGAGCGACTCGACGCGCTGACGGCGGCCGCGAACCGCGCCGGCGTCCGCAAGGCCAAATGCACCGACTGCGGCGAGACCGTGAATTTGGGGTTGCTGACGACGCCCGAGTGTCCCCACTGCGGCCGCCGGTTCGCCGAGTTGGAGCCGAATCCCGGCTTCCTCGGAACATCGAAGCTGATCACCGAGGAACCACCGGCGCTCGACGGGGACGTGGACGCGAATGAGAACAGAGCCGGAGACGACTCGCGGGGCGTAACTGCCAGAGACGACACCGCCGACCGCGGGGGGACATGAGCGACGATCCGTTCGCCGAGCGGGATGCGGACGAAGCGCAGCGTGACCCCGTAGACGACCCCTTCGCCAGGCTGGGCGAGGGCGTAGACGGGTCGGCGACCGAGGCGACCGAGGCGACCGAAACGGACGACCCGCAGGAGCAATCCACTGCGACCGGTGCCGTCGACCCGTTCGACGAACTCGGTCCGACGACTGAGACCGAATCGGTGTCGGGCCTCGAGGACGCCTTCGAGCAGATGGACGTCAGCGGACCCGCGGCGGAGGACGTCTGGGAATCGCTTGACGAGGACGCCTTCGATGCCGGTCCTGCCGTCGGCGCGGACGATGCCCGCGAGAGCGCGGCGTCACCGAGATCTGCGGATTCGACCGGGAGCGGCGTCGAACACGTCGTGAACAAGCGGACACACTGCCAGCGGTGTCCACACTTTTCGGCACCCCCAAATGTCGCGTGCGGCCACGAGGGAACGACAATCGTAGAGGCGGCCAGTTTCGACGAGTTCCGCGTCCGGAACTGTCCGATGGTGTCGGAGGACGCTCCGACGTTCGACGCGGACGAGTGACGTGCTCATTTTCGGTTACTAGATCTGAATTCGTGCGGTCGAACGGTTGCTGAACACACTCAAGCGTATCGCGCAGAGAGTGTCGACCGTCCGTGGTATCGACTGATTCCGAGAAACAGCGAGGTGTCGAATTCGGTGCGGGATCGATAACCGGAGCGTTAGGGGATTCGATTACGATTATTCCGCTCGTGATCGCGCTCGCACTGCTGACCGACGTGTCGCTGCCGCACGCGCTCGTCGCCTTCGGCGTCTTCCAAATTGTCTGGGGGGTTCGGTACGGGCTCCCGATGTCCGTCGAGCCGATGAAGGCGCTGGCCGCGCTCGCCATCGCGGGGGCGCTGACCTACGCCGAGCTCGCGCTCGCTGGGCTCGTGCTCGGTGTCCTGTTACTCGCGATCGGGCTCTCGGGGACGCTCGCGCGGGTCGAACGGTACATCGGCGAGCCGGTGATCCGCGGGGTCCAGTTCGCCGTCGGGCTGATCCTGCTCGAAACCGGGCTCAACCTCGCGTTAGGAGACCCCACGCTCGCGCTCGCAGGCGTGGCGATCGCCGCGGCCGCCGCCGTCATGGGGTACGGGACGGCGAGTGCGCTCGCCGTCGCGGTCGCCGGGGTCGCGCTGGCGTTGTACGCGGCGGGGATCCCGACGGCACAGTGGCCGGGCGCGCCGCCGACTCTCACGCTCGGCGACGCGCTCACGCGGGCCACGGTCGACGGCGTTGTCGCGCAGTTGGCGATGACGATCGGCAACGCCGCGCTCGCGACGTCGCTGCTCGTTTCGGACCTGTTCGACGCCGAGGTGACGCCCGACGAGCTGTCGACGAGCATGGGCGCGACGAACCTGCTCGCGGTGCCGCTCGGCGGGATCCCGATGTGTCACGGCTGCGACGGCGTGGCCGGAAAGCACGCGTTCGGCGCGCGGACCGGCGGTGCGAACGTCGTGCTGGGGGTCGGGTACCTCGTCGCCGCGCTGTTCGCGACGTCCGCGCTGCTCGCCGCCTTCCCGGTGGCGATGCTCGGCGCGCTGCTCGCGATCGTCGCCGTCTCGCTCGCGCGCAGCGGACTCGACTCGGAGAACGTCGCGCTCTCGGTCGCGATCGGTCTCGCCGCGCTGGCGACGAACCTCGGGATCGCTTTCGTACTCGGCGTGGTCGCGCATCTCGTGTGGGAGCGGGTCGACGAGGGTGCGAACGATTGACGAACCGGTGATGGCTGCGATGGCGCGTGCCGCCGAGCGCCCTCGCGGCCGGGGCTTTGGAGGCGGTAGCCGTCGATCTCCCATCAGCGACAATTTATAAACGAACGGCCGGGGCTTCGGACGCCCTCACCGCCGATCTGCGGTCGACCACTTAGCAGCGAACGACTGAGGCCTCGGAGCTCAATACCGCGTCTCCGAGGCCGGCTATTTATAATAACTACTGTATCGACACTCGTCCGGAGCGCAGTCATCGGAGCTAAACGGCTCGACAACGTACGATCAGTATATATGCAGTTCTGTGACGACTGCGGGTCGATGATGGTCTCTCGCGACGGCGAGATGGTGTGTCAAAACGACGACTGCGGCGGTACCGCCGAGCGCGACGAGGCGCTTGCCGCCGACTTCGAGTCCACCACGGAACAGACCGACAGCGAGGTGATTGAGACCGAAGAGGGCGCGAACTTCGAGGGGAAGCCCACCGCGACCGACGTCGTCTGCGAGAAGTGCGGCCACGGCGAGGCGTGGTACACGATCAAACAGACCGGGGCCGCCGACGAGCCGCCGACGCGATTCTTCAAGTGCAAGGAGTGCGGGCGCCGCTGGCGCGGGTACAACTGAGCGCGATGAACGGTGCACGCTCGGGTGCGCATCTCCGCGCGGCAGCGCTGTTCGCCCTCTCGCTTCCGGTCGCGTTCCTCCTCGCGCGGACCGCGGGGTTCTGGCGGCTCCGGCTCGCGGTCGGTCGCCTCCTCGCGCTGCTGCCCGACGAGGACGTCCCCGGCCACGTGCGGGTGTTACCGCCGCCGGCAAACGAGTACGCCGGGACGCTCCCGACGACTCCGGCCGAGACCCGGGAACGGCTGCCCGAGGCGGGATTCTCGGAAATCGCTCGCGCGTACTTCCACGCGTACGACCGCGACGGCGAGCTGGTCCACGAGGTCGGCAGCTTCGTCTACCGACCGGCGGGACTCACCGGCGACTGGCAGGTCCACGTGCGGCTCTTTCCCGCGCCCGACGGGACGACGGAGGTGTGGGCGCACTGGGAGCGGAACCCGTACGTCGCCCCGCTCGCGCACCTTCGGATGGAGGGATATGACCCGGAACACGGCGAGCGGGTGGCCGCGGAGCTGATCGACGACCTGGAGTGAGCGCGACAGCCGACGATCCGATTCGAGGCGGTCAGTCGCTCCCGAGTCGCGGAATCAAGAACTCGGCCGCCGCCGCTCCGACGTCGCCCGCCTGCCCGACGAAGAAGTGGTCGGACCCGAATTCGGTCGTCCCGACGCCGAGCGCCTCGGCCCGGTCGACGACCGGACGCCACTCCGCGGTCGTGTCGCGGGCCGCGTACAGGACTCGAGCCGGGACACCCAGCGCCACGATATCGTCGAGGGCCGCGACCGCGTCGACGTCCGGGTTCAGGCGCGCCGTCGGCGCGAGCGCGCAGACCCCGGCGAGGCCGGGCCGGGACGCGGCGGTGACGAGGGCGATCGTCCCACCGAACGAGAAGCCGAACAGCCCGACGCGCTCGTAGCGCTCGGCCGCCCAACTGACCGCGGCGTCCGCGTCCGTGCTCTCGCCGTATCCCTCGTCCCAGTCGCCGTAGTCGAAGCGGAGACAGTCGACCCCGCGAGCGGTGAGCGCGTCGCTGACGGCGGCGAGTCGCTCGTCGCCGCGGTGACCGCGCTGCTGCGGGTGCGGCGGACAGGCGACGACGACCGCATCGGCCCGGTCGCCGTCGCTCGCGGCGGTGTCGAGACTGGCGCGCACGTCGCGCCCGCCGGGAATGAGAACGGTGTCGGTCACGGTTACGGGAGAGTCGCGGCGGTCGCCGCCGTCAGGGGACCTGCGTCACGCGGTCGACCCCGTCGATGTCGGCGAGGTCGGCCGCGAGCGCGTCTTGGTCGACACCGGCCTCGTAGTAGAAGACCAGATCGAAGGTGCCGTCTCGCAGGAGCTGCTGGCACTCCCAGACGAACGCCTCGTCGTCGAGGGTGAGTCCCTGGAACTGGTTCGACGAGAAGTTCGTGTCGTCGTTACCGGCCTCGATGTACGTCTCGCCCTTGTCGGCGTGGTCGGCGATGACCTCGTTCGCGTCGACGGTGAGTTCGTGCATCTCCAGGTCCTCCTGACCTCCGAGGGTCGTATGGATGATACACCCGAGGAGTTCGATGTCGCCCGGCTCCAGTAGGGCCTTCGTCCGCGTGTAGAGGTCGGAGTCGACTGTTTCGCTCATGACGGTAGTTTCCGGCTCCCCTGATAAACGGGTGACGGTTCACACGCGACCGGTATGTGAGCCGTCACCGAGCGAGCGTCGAACGCACTCACGCTCGGAGTCGGACCGAGGGGGCGTCGTCTCCCGTCTCGTCGACAGCGACGAGCCCGTCGTCCGCGAGATCTGAGACGAGCCCTCGCAGCCACTCCCTGCCGTGCTCGCCGTTGGGCGCGTAGTCCACGCGAATCCGGGGGCCCAACTCGTCGAGCGTGAGTTCGTCGTACTCACCGAGCGTCCGGACGACCCGTCCGCGGAACTGCCGACGGCTTCCTTCGAAGCTCGGCTGCGTGGGGACATCGGGTGCAGTGAAGTCACCGGTCTGGTAGGCGTGACACCACTCGCGCCACGGACACCCGGCCTCGTCACACCGCGGCGTCTTCCCGCAGGCGACGCCGCCGAGCTCCATGATCGCGTTGTTCCAGACGCGGGATTCTCCGGGTGGCATGACGTGCGACGCGACCCGTTCGAACGCCGCGTCGTCGTCGGGGGTCGCAAACGCGCGGTGAAGCACTCGCTTCACGTTGGTGTCGACCACGGCGTCGCCGTTGTCGAACGCGAACGACGCCACCGCGTTGGCGGTGTAGGGCCCGACGCCCATCAGCTCCTGCAGCTCGTCGGGCGACTCGGGGAACGCGCCGCCGTACGCCTCCTCGATCTGTCCGGCCGCCTCGTGGAGGTACTTCGCGCGGTTGTTGTAGCCGAGCGAGTGATTCGACCAGAAGGCGACCACGTCACCGCGGTCAGCGGCGGCAAGATCGGCGGTCGTCGACCACTCTTCGAGGAAGTCCTCCCACGCGGGGACGACCCGGTCGAGCTGCGTCTGCTGGCTCATCACCTCGCTGATGAGGATCTCGTACGGGTCGTCGGTGCGCCGCCACGGAAAGTCGCGGTGGTCGGCCTCGTACCAGTCGATCAGCGCGTCGCGGGCCGCGTCGAGATCGCGGGGGAGATCGGGCGCGTCGCCGTCGGCGAGCGCGGCGCCGCCGTCCGGATCGGTCATTACCAGTGGTGGGATCGGCGCCGGTTTATCGGTGCTGGTCTCGGCGTCGGTTTATCCGTGCTGGTCTCGGCGTCGGTTTATCGGTGCCGGTCTCGGTCACCCGCGAGCGGTCGCATCGACCGCGGATCGCGGTCGGGTCCCGGATACGCCCCGCCGACCGCCTCGGGATACAGCTTCGCGGGGGAGAATACGGTCGCGAACGCCCGCGGTTCGCGAACGCTCACCGGCAACCGGTCGCGGAGCCCGGCCGCCGCCCGCGGGCCGGTGAACGCGGGGTCGAGGCTGACGACCTGCATCGCAGCGCCGCGATACGCCGACCCCAACGCCGGGTGATCGCCGGTCGGATGCGCTGCTGGCTCCCGCCACGTCTCGACCGTCTCGCGCCAGTCGCCCGCGAGCGCGACGTCGGATAGGCTCGCGATCACCGCCTCCGCGTCGTCGAGGAGCGAGTCGCTGGCGACGAGCGTCGTCCACCCGTGCGAGCGCAGCGCGTCGAGCGCCTCGCGTGCCGCGCCCCCGACGAGGAGGTCGGCCGCGAGCACGTCCGCGTCGGCGACGACACGGGCGGGGCTCGGCTCGCGGTCAGGCGAGGACACGAGTCCTTCGTCGCTCTTCCCAGTCGCGTCGCCCTCCCCCTCCCCGACCGTGTCACGGTCACGCCGGTCCGCGAGCGCCGCTCGCACCGCGTCCTCGTCCACGTCGTATCGGGCCGCCCGCTCGAAGAGATCGCCGAAGGTCATACGCGGGTGGTCGACCGCCACGGGTATCGGCTTTGCGACGGCGACGCGACTGCCCACCGTCGACGAATGCCGCCCCGTTTTTACCGTTCGGGTCGTACTCCATGACATGGGATCTCGCGATTCGTCACTTCTCGATTCGTTCCGCGAGCCGGAGTACACGGGCGAGAACCGCTGCGTGCCGTGTACGGTTATCAACGCCGCGCTCGCGGTCGTCCTGACGCTTCTCGCTTCGGCGCTCGGCCCGGTGGCCGCGCTCGTCGTGTTGACCGGCTCGGCGGCGAGCATCTACTTCCGCGGCTATCTCATTCCCGGGACGCCGGAGCTCACGAAGCGGTACCTCCCTGACCGCGTGCTCGCGCTGTTCGGGAAGGCACCGGAGGGCCCCCGCGAAGGCTGGGAGCGGGGTGGTCCGGTGACCGTCACCGACGAGACCGCGGCGGCGACGGGTGACGACGGGGAAGTCGTCCGCGTCACGGATACCGACGAGGCTGTCGACACGGGTGAGGATCCGGCCGACGACGAGCCGGAGTTCGAGACGGTCGAGCGGATCCGCGACCGGCGCGAGAACGCGGTCGATCCGGTCGAGTTCCTCCTCGACATCGGGGTGATCGAGCGGACGGACGGCGTCGAGGAGCTGACCTTCGAGCCGGCGTTCGCCGAGCGAGTGGCGGAACGCGTCTCGTCGCTCGACCGCGACGACGTCGACGCCGAGACGCTCGCGACGATGTTCGGCGTCGGTCCGGACGAGGTCGAGATCCAGGACCGGTCGTACCCCGCGGTGACCGTTCTCCGGCGGGTGCGCAAGTGGCCGGGTGACGGCGCGTTTCTCTCCGACGTCGCCTCACACCTCGCGCTCGCGGAACGCACGGACCGCTGGCTGGAGGTACCCGCGGAACAGCGGCTCTCGATTCTCCAGTCGCTCCGGTCGTTCCACGCGTCGTGCCCGGTGTGCGGCGGCGAAATCGCTGCTACGGCCGACACCGTCGAATCCTGCTGTCAGGCCCACGAGGTCGTCGCGATTCGGTGTGAGGCGTGCGGCGAGCACATCCTCGAACTCGACCCGGAGGCGGTCGCGACGCCCGGAGAAGACACGGGAATTACGCCCTGAGCGGGCAGATATCAACCGGACATCGCCGGTCAGCTCATGTCGACTCGCGGGTCGAGGTAGCCGTACGCCAGGTCTTGGACGACGTTGCCCACGACGCCGACGCCGATGACGACGACCGTGCCGCCGAGGAGGACGGGGAGGTCGCGATCGCTGACCGCCTCCAGCAACAGCAGCCCGAACCCGTCGATCCCGAACAGGACCTCGATCACGAACGTGGCGAGCACCAGCAGTCCGAGCGCCTCCGTGAACAGCATCGAAAAGAAGGGGATCGCGGCGTTTCGAAGGACGTGCGTCGCGACGCGGGCGCCGGACGCCCCCTTCGCGCGAACGAGCGCGACGAAGTCGGCAGTCGCGTACTCCCGGGAGTGCGCCCGGGCGTAGCTGACGTACCCTCCCACGAGCGTCGTGAACGTGAGGGCGATCGGCAGCAGGTGCTCGTACACGAGCGGGGAGCGGGCCGCGGGATCCTCTAGGGTCAGCGAGAGCAGCATACCGCCGATCCAGAAGTTCGGGAGCGCGAACAGGAGGTACGCGGTCCCGACGCTCCCGGAGCCGAGTCGACTCTCGGGACGTAAGGCCGCGAACATCCCGATTCCGATGCCGACGACGATCGCGAGCGCGAGCGCGGGGAGCACGTACGCAGCCGTGCGAACGACCGCGTCGGCCACGAGCGGAAACACCGGCTCCCCCGACGAGATGGAGACGCCCCAGTCGAGCGTGACCATCCGGCCGATCCAGTCGACGTACACCTCCCAGAGCGGCCTGTCGAGCCCGCGGGCGGCGAGGTATTCCGCGCGGATCTCCGCGAGCGCCTCCGGGTCGTTCTCGCCGGCGAACCGCGCGAGCCCGATCCGCCCCGACAACACCCAGTCGTCGGTGAGCGTGAACAGCGCGAACACCGACGTGAGTACGATCCACGCGGTCGCCAGTCCCATCGCGACGCGCTTCGCGAGAACCCGAAGGGGATTCACCGAGAATCACCGCCCTCTCGGTGCCGTGGCTGATCGGGCGACGACGGGTCGAGACCGATCGGCCGATACCGGCCGTTGAGCGGGGAGGGCACGTTGCGGGAGGGTCGGCAGCGAGACGTATCAAACCAGGGGGTGGACGCGAACACCTGACGAGTACGGCCGGAAACAGACGGATACCGACGCTCAGCGCCGGATAGTTTAAGCAACTGTCGTCGATACACTCACCAACCGCCCTCCATATGTCATCGGCAGACGGCGACCCCCGATTCGAGAACGTCGACTGGGAGACGCTCGACCGCTCGCGAGCGACCGCCACGGCCGAGCGGGCGACGCTCCTCGGCGGCGTCCTGCTCGTCGCCCTGTTGTGGACGTATCAACGACGATCTGCCGGACTGTACCTCGCGTCCGACTGGCGGCTCACGGCGATCGACTGGGCGTTCCTCCTCGCCGTCGCCGTCATCGTCGCGTACGGCGTCGTTCCGTTGGCACGCCGCTACCGCCGGCGACGCAACCGACGGGATCGCTCGGTGCTCGCGCTCGTGCGGAGGTATCCCGTTCCGGCGCTCGCCGCCGCGTTCGTCGCGGTCCTCCTCGTCGTCGGAACCGTGGGCCCGCTCGTGACCGGCTCGGCACCGCTGCGGTTCCAACACGCGTTTCACCCGCCCGTGGGGTTTACCAGCGCCGTGCCGCCGCAGGAGTGTCTCGGCACCGAGACGGGTGAGCCCTTCGAGCGGCTGTGTCACGGCTCGTGGGAATACCCGCTGGGAACGAACGAGCGAGGCCATCCGCTCGGATTCCTGCTCGTCGAGGGGGCCCGCGTGGCGACGTACGTCGTCGTCATCGCGGCCGCGTTCATCGTCCCGTTGGCCGCCGCGGTCGGCGTCATCGCCGGAATTCGTGGCGGGACCGTCGACACCCTGCTCTCGTCGTACGTCGACGTTCAGCTGTGTATCCCCGCGATATTGCTGTACTTCATCGGCTACGCTTACTACGGCCCCTCGCTGTTGCTGCTGCTCGTGACGTTCGGCCTGCTCAGCTGGGGCGGGATCGCGCGGCTCGTCCGCAGCGAGGTGATCCAGCGGCGCGGGGACGGGTACGTCCTCGTCGCGCGGAGTCTCGGCGCGTCCGACGCGTACATCGCTCGGCGACACGTCCTCCCGAACAGCACGAACACCCTCGTGCCCGCCGCGTTCCAGCTGCTCGCGCTGTTCGTGTTGATCGAGGCGGGCGTGGCCTTCCTCGGGTTCCACGAGATCGGGACGTACTCGTGGGGGTCGACGATCAGCGAGTCGATAAACGCCGCCGTCGCCGGACAGCTGCAGAGCCGCGCCGACGAACCGGCGTACCTGATCTGGTGGGTCTCGACGCTACCCGCCGTTGCACTGACTGCGACACTCGTCGCGTTCAAGGCGCTCGGCGACGGCGTCCGCGACGCGCTCGACCCGCGAGGTGGGCGTTGATGGCCGACACGCCGCTCCTCTCCGTCCGAGACCTCCGAACGCGCATCCGGACCGACGACGGCTGGCTCAACGCCGTCGACGGCGTGAGCTTCGAGGTCGCCCGCGGCGAGACGGTGTGTCTCGTCGGGGAGTCCGGCAGCGGGAAGAGCGTGACCTGCGAGTCGTTGACCGGACTCGTCCCTCAGCCCCCCGCAGCGGTGTCTGGCGAGCGCGTCGCGTTCGACGGGCAGTCGCTGCTCGGGCGAAGCGACCGGGAGCTCCGGTCCGTCCGCGGCTCTCGGATCGCACACGTGTTCCAGAACCCGCAGCAGGCGCTCGATCCGGTGTACTCCGTCGGAAAGCAGGCGATCGAGCCGATCCGGATCCACGAGGACGTGAGCCGATCCGCGGCCCGCGCCCGGGCGATCGATCTGCTGCGGCGCGTCGGGATCCCGCGCGCCGACCAACGGGTCGACGACTACCCGCACGAGTTCTCGGGCGGGATGCAACAGCGGGTCGCCATCGCGATCGCGCTGGCGGGGTCACCGGACCTCCTCGTGGCCGACGAGCCGACGACCGCGGTCGACGTGACGGTGCAGGCGCGCCTGCTCGACCTGTTTCGAACGCTCACCGGCGACGGAACAGGCATGCTGCTGGTCACTCACGACCTTCGGGTCGTCGCCGCGGTGGCCGACCGCGTGCTCGTGATGTACGGCGGCACCATCGTCGAGCGCGGGTCCGTGGAGTCGGTGTTCGCCGAGCCCGCTCACCCGTACACGCAAGCGCTGTTCGGCAGCTACGAGCGGGAACGTGGGGAGGCGACGATCGCGGAGCGCACCGCCCGCGGCGACGTGCCGACCGACGGCTGTCGGTTCCGCCCCGAGTGTCCGCACGCGGTCGAGGCGTGTGCTGGCGGTTCGCAGCCGGCGTTTCACGGCGCGGGAGGCGGTTCCGACGGTGAGAGCGGCGACGAATCCACCGATCACGCCGTCTCCTGTGTCCACTACGCCCCCGACGGCGACGCCTCGCGCATTCGCGCTACCGCTACGTCACCGATGGCGAACCAAGAGTCGCGGGCCGCTGGCGACGGACCGCTCGGACGAGACGCCGATTCAACGAATACGACTGATACGAGCGTCGGGACGGACGAACGGAGGGATTTCGTCGATGAGTGACGGGCCGCTCTGTGTCGCGCGAGACCTCGAAAAGCACTATCCGATCACCCGCGGCTGGCTCCGCCGCGAGGTCGGGCGCGTCCGCGCCGTCGACGGCGTGAGCTTCGAGGTCGCCCGCGGCGAGGCGCTCGGGCTCGTGGGAGAGTCCGGCAGCGGCAAGACCACGGCCGCACACGCCGTGTTGGGCCTCGAATCCCCGACCGGCGGGGAGGTCCGGTTCGACGGAACGCCCGTCTCGGAGCTGTCCGGCGACGCGCTGGGGGAGTTCCGTCGACGCGCACAGCTGATCGTCCAGGACCCGAACGACGCGCTCGATCCGCGGATGACCGTCGGCGAGGCGGTCGCCGAGCCCCTCCGGATCCACGGCATGGACGACGCCGCCCGTCGCCGGGCGATCGCCGCGGACGCCCTCGACCGGGTCGGCCTCTCGGCGGACGACGTCGAACGGTACCCGCACGAGTTCTCCGGGGGCGAGAAACAGCGGATCTCCATCGCTCGCGCGCTGGTCGTCAGCCCGGACCTCATCGTCGCCGACGAGCCGACGAGCGCGCTCGACGCGCGGGTCCGCGCGGAGATCCTCGACCTGCTCGATCGGGTCCGCAGCCAGTTCGACATCGCCGTGCTGTTCATCAGCCACGACCTCGACGTGATCAAGCGCTTCTGTGACCGCGTCGCCGTGATGTACCTCGGCGAGATCGTCGAGCGCGGGACGACCGCGGACGTACTGGCCGATCCGGCGCACCCGTACACTCGGGTGCTGCTCTCGTCGGTGCCGTCGCTCGACCCGACGGACCGACGTCTCGGGCGACCGCTGACCGACACCGTGCCGGAGCCGAGCGACCCCCCGAGCGGCTGCCGGTTTCACCCGCGCTGTCCTGCCGTGATCCCCCCCGACGGCCTCGGCGTCTCGGCCGAGGCGTGGCGGTCGATCGCCCGGTTCCGGTTCTCCGTGCAGGCCGGCGAACTCCCGGACGCCGCGGTCGGCAGTGAGGGTGGAGCCGGGACCGACACCGACGACGCCGCGGGGACCACACCCGCCGAGGTGCGCCGCGCCGTCGACCTCGCGGAACCGCTACCCGATCCGGACGCGGAGCGGGCGGTGGCGAAGGCGGCCGCCGCGCTCGCCGCGGGGGACATCGCCGAGGCGAACGACACGCTTTCCGGGGCGTTCCGTAGCGTCTGCGAGCGAAAGACCCCGAACGCGATCGAACTCGATCCCGGCGACGGAGACGGGTTCGATCCCGGCGACGGAGACGAACTCACCCTCGGAAACGAGCGCGAGCGTCGGGCCCCGAGCCGGTCAGCGCGGTGTCTCAGGTACGATCCGAGCGTCGCGGCCGAGCCGCCGGCACGGGTCGATAGACGCGAGGAAAATGAAAGAGCCGGTCGCTGACGGGTGCGTGCGTACCGGCGAGAAAGTGCTACATCTCGAACGCTTCCCCACTGGTTACCGAAGTGCAAGGAGAAAGCTCCGTGCTTTAGCGCGGGGATGAATCCGACAACCCCCTGCACCAACTACGACAACGCTCTGTCCGGATGTTTAAAATGGGTGGTTGTCGTACTAATAGGTAACCGAGGCGGCCTGCCCGCCCACCTAATCGGACAATATCGGGATTCCCCGATTCCACGCAGAAAACATCCTTTCTGTGCTTGGAGTTCGGGACGCAGTCAGCAAAAGTATCTCCGAATCCCATGCCGGAATAGGAGTAACGGCTGGTTGGCACAGCCAGTAGCTGCCTTTCGAGGCTGCTACAAACCGTAACCATCCCAACCCAGCGGCGCGGTGCCGTGGGAATCTTCGCCCTTCAGGGCGGAGAGGATGTCAAAGTTGGCGATACCGTTCGGCGGCTCGGTATCCACCTGTACTCTATCTCGGTTCCGCACTCCGGGCAGCCGAAGAGCTCTGTTTTCATCAGACAACGATTCTTTCAACCACCGATTACGTCTGTGAGTAATCCGACGGGGAGGGTTTCTGCGTTGACCGATCGAGAGCACAGAAACCATCAATTACTGAGAATTTCTGCAGAGCCGGACTGACGTAACGCGGGTCTACCGATCCGACGTTTCGGATATGATATTTATAACTATATTCACAAGGAGAACATACTTGAATGAAATGGAACGAGATCACGTAACTGATGACGACGAGGGCAAAGCCGTAGTCGACTCTCACGGTGAAAAGATCGGGATGATCACGGAGGTCAAATCCGGTACCGCGTACGTGAACGCGGATCCGGGCCTCGCTGACACCATCCGCTCGAAACTCGGCTGGGCCGACGCCGACGACGAGGACTATCCGCTCGAGAACGACCGTATACACACCGTAACCGACGACGAGGTTCGACTCCTGGACGAATTTTAAGCGGGTATCGTCCACCGGCGTCCGGACCACTTTTCGAAATCGATGGGGTGGAATACCGTGGAACAATGTGCGCGTGTTGACACCTGCTTGAGAGCACATAAGTAGCGAGCGCTCCAAATCACCGGTATGGCCGTACCACGCCTCGTTTACGACGATGAGTGCGGTTTCTGTATGTACATGACCCGGTGGCTATTGCGGTTCGGCGAGTTCGACCCCGTGGGGTTCGACGAACTCACCGCGGACCAGAAGGCCCGGCTACCAGACGAATACGAGACTTGCATGCACCTGTTGACCGACGAAGCGGTGTACTCCTGCGGCCACGCTCTCGAACAGTGCGTCAGTCGCTGTGGGGTCGTCGGCCGAGGTGTCGTTCGCGCGGCGCGTCTGCTTCCGTACTCGGAACGGATCCGGGAACGCGGCTACCGATTCGTCGCCGACCGCCGATCGATTTGGGGGCGGTTTCGGTCCTGCGAGCACGTCCAAGGGAGCCTCTCTGGTTCCCAATCCGGGACATCCCGACAGAACCAGTGAACCGCCACCGAACGCACGGCCGTCCGTGCCGTCAGGTCGACCAAACACGCGGCGATCCGTGCCGTCAGGTCAACGAACGATTCGGACCGTGGCCTCCCCGGCGAGTCCCTTGCGGTCGGCGTCGGCGGTGTTGATCGCGGCGCCGATCGTGTGATCGCCCGGCTCGGCGGGGACCCACTCGCTGTCCGAGACGCGGAACAGCTGGTCCCACCGCTTCCGGAACTCCTTGCGCTCGCCGCGATCGAACTCGAAGCGCCCCGGCTCGTCCGGCGGGTCCCGAAGCGGGACCGCCGAGGCCTCGACGTCGCCGTCGACGCTCCACTCCCACAGGAGCGGCGACGCCGTCGGAATCGACACGGGGAACGGCATGTGGTTGCGGATCGTCACCGCGAAGGGGATCGATTCGCCGACCGCGTATTCCGACTCCGGCGTACGCACGTCGACGGAGACGAACCGATGACGGAGCCGGCGGGGGACGAGCAGATCGCTCAGCGTCGAGGAGGGGACGGATCGGAACGCCTGGAGCTTCGTCTCGCGCTTCCGCTCGTTCGGCGCATGCGACTCGTCGTCGTCTCGGTGGAGCGCGTCCGACTCGTAGATCCGACGCATTAGGTGTCGTACGCCCAGGCGAGAATAAAGCGTTGCGGCCGGGGACGGCGAGCCCGGCGACCCGGGCGGGACGTGCCGAGCGTTCGTCCTACGAGTCAGTCGTCCGCGTGCCCGCGGTCGACGTCGGCGTCGGTCCCCACGGAGCGACCAGTGGTGCGGAACGTCTCGGTCGACTCGTCGAACCGTTCGTCGTATCGGAGACACGCGATCTGATGGTCCGTCCCGATATCGTAGGCGGTCGGATGGTGCTGCGAGCAGGGTGACGTGAAGGCCTCTTCCAACGCGGCCGACGCCTCCGCAATTTGCTCGGCGTGGAGCGTGTCGATCGCTTCGGTGACGGCCGCCTCCGCGTCCGCGTCCGGTAGCTCGCTCGGCAGGTCGAACTCCTCACGGACCATACGGCCGAAGACGTCCCGAGACGCGTCGCTCGGGTCCTCCCGGGTGCCGGACACGTCGTCGGTCAGCTCGGCCGTGACCGACTCGACGGAGTCGGCCTGTGCCGCCCGTAGCTTGAAGTCCATCACCGAGCGCCAGAGCCCCTGTGAGAGGTCGTAGTCGTCGTCGCGGATCACCTTCGGGCATCGGGTGTGGAACCGACAGCCAGAGGGCGGATCGAGCGGCGAGGGGACCGTCCCGGACAGGAAGATCTGCTCGCTCTCCCACAGCGGGTCGGGCTCGGGGATCGCCGAGAGCAACGCCTCCGAGTAGGGGTGATACGGCGGTTCGAACACGTCTCGCGTCGGGCCGACCTCGGCGATTTCACCGAGATACATCACGGCGATGCGGTCCGAGATGTGCTCGACCACGCTGAGGTCGTGCGCGATGAACACGTACGAGAGTCCGAACTCTTCCTGTAAGTCCTCCAGCAGGTTGAGGATCTGCGCCTGTACGCTCACGTCGAGCGCGGAGACCGGCTCGTCACAGACGATCACTTCGGGATCGACCGCGAGCGCCCGAGCGATCCCGATCCGCTGGCGCTGGCCGCCCGAGAACTCGTGCGGGTAGCGGCTGGCGTGGCTCGGGTTGAGCCCGACCGTTTCGAGCAGTTCGTAGATCCGTTCTTCGCGCTCGTTCCCCGATGCGATACCGTGGATGTCGAGCGGCTCGCCGATGATGTCGCCGACGGTCAGTCGCGGGTTCAGACTGGAGAAGGGGTCTTGGAAAATGTACTGAATATCCTTCCGGAGGCTCCGCAGCTCGGAACTGGACAGCTCCGTGAGGTCCTGTCCCTTGTAATAGACGGAGCCGCCGGTCGGCTCGATCAACCGGAGCATGCTCCGGCCGAGCGTCGTCTTCCCGCAGCCGGACTCGCCGACGACGCCGAGCGTCTCGCCTTCGTACAGTTCGAGGTCGACGCCGTCGACCGCCTTCACCCACTGTGACCGACCGAACAGCTTGTCGACGAACCCGCCGGTCGAGTCGTAGTACTTCTCGAGCCCTTCGATCCGAAGAATCGGCTCGGCGCTACTCATGAGAATCACCCCCGACGTACTGCTCGACGGTATCGTCCGTCGGCCCGTCGACCTCGACGGAGTAGGTGAGGCCCTGCGAGAGCCCCTCCGTGTACTCGATACACGCCGCGGCGTGCTCGGTGTCGAGCGTTGCCTCGCGGCCCGTATCCACGTCGGTGAGTGCCGGCTCGGTCCGGGTGCACTGCTCCTCGGCGAACGGACACCGTGGATGGAAGCTGCAGCCGGACGGGAGCTCGACGAGATCCGGCATCGTGCCGGGAATCGTCTGGAGCCGGTCTCGTCCGTCGCCGACCCGTGGGATCGAGCTCATGAGCCCGACGGTGTACGGGTGTTTCGGATCGTAGTACAGCTCCTCGACCGACGCTTTCTCAACCGGCTTCCCAGCGTACATCACCATCACGCGGTCGCAGACTTCGGCGATGACGCCGAGGTCGTGCGTGATGAGCTGGATCGCCGTGTCGAAGTCGTCGGCCAGCCCCCGAAGCTCGTCGAGGATCTGCGCCTCGATCGTCACGTCGAGCGCGGTCGTCGGCTCATCGGCGACGATGAGATCGGGGTCACAGGACAGCGCCATCGCGATGATCGCCCGCTGTTGCATCCCGCCCGAGAACTCGTGCGGATAGTCCGAGAACCGAGATTCGGCCTCGGGAATCCCCACGCGGTCGAGTAGCTGGATGGTCCGCGCGCGCGCCTCTTCGGCCGTGTAGTCGAGGTGGTGCTCGATCGCCTCCGCGATCTGCCCACCGACCGTGTACACGGGGTTGAGTGCGGTCTGTGCGTCCTGGAAGATCATCGCGATCTCGTTGCCGCGGATCGCGCGGATCTCCGATTCGGACAGCTCGAGGAGGTCTTCACCTTTAAATCGAATCTCGCCGCTCTCGATCTGTCCGGGGCTGTCGATCAGCCGAAGCACGGAGAGCGCGGTGACGCTTTTGCCCGCGCCGCTCTCACCGACCACGCCGAACTTCTCACCGCTCTCGATTCGGTACGAGAGGTCGTCGACGGCGGTGACGACGCCCTCCTGCGTGTAGAAGCGGACCGTGAGGTCCTTCACTTCGAGTAGGGGGGGCATTAGTCCTCACCTCCGCGGCCGACACCGGTCTGTTGTGCGTCCAACGCGTCGTTGATACCGTCACCGATCATGTTCATCGACATCACGAAGACGAAGATCGCCACACCGGGGTACACCGTCGCCCACCACGGGATCTGTCCGCCGGGACCCTGAATCAGCGTATCTCGGGTCTCGTCGAGCATCGTTCCCCACTCGGCCGTGCTCGGGTCCATACCGAGCCCCAAGAACCCGAGCGCGGCGACGCCGATCACGACGCTGCCGATGTTGAGCGACGCCAGCACGATGAGCGGCGGCATCGCGTTCGGCGCGATGTGTCTGAAGACGACGGAGCGGTCGCGCGCCCCGAGCGCCTTCGCCGCCATCACGTACTCGTTTTCTTTGATCTTCAACACCTCACCGCGGACGAGGCGCCCGTAGCCGGCCCAGCCGAAGAGGCTGAACGCCAGTACGAGCTGCCAGTAGCCGCCGCCGAGAATGGCGACGATGATGAGCGCCAGAATGAGTCCGGGGAACGCGAAGATGGTGTCGACGATCCGCATCATCAGCTCGTCGACGTTCCCGCCGTAGTAGCCGGAAATGGCGCCGTAGATCAGTCCGAACGAGGCGGTCAACCCGACGACGATGAAGCCGATCGAGATGCTGTAGCGACCGCCGACGAGGATCCGCGAGAACAGGTCGCGGCCCGAGCCGTCGATCCCCATCGGGTACTCCCACGACGGCGGATCGTACGTGCTCACGCTCGGATCTTGCAGATACAGGATCGTCGTCGGGTCGTACGGGGCGAGCGAGAACGGCTGGACGACGAACCCGAACGCCTCGATCGGGCGGGCGAACGTCGCCGCGAGCGCCATCAGGACGACGATGACTAACGCGCCCATCGCCGACCGGTTCCGGACGAACCGCTGGAGCCCGCGACGCCAGCGACCGACCGTTTCTCCGCTCGTTCCGTCCGTCCAGTCGGAGAGGGGGTCCCGCTCCGTGACGCGCTCGGAGTCGAAGCCGGTGACCCGGATTCGGCCGCGCTCGTCGTGTGTCTGTCGTTGCTCAGTCATATCTGATCCTCGGGTCGAGTGCCGCGTACACGATGTCAGCGACGAGGTTCGCGAGAATAACGAAGAAGCCGGTGAACAGCGTGATCGCCATCACCACGTTGATCTCGCGTTGGTTGATCGCGGTAATGAACTCCCGACCGAGTCCCGGCCAGTTGAACACGACCTCGACGACGACCGAGCCCGCGACGATGGACGCCGTGAGCGTCGCCGCCAGCGTGACGACCGAAATGAGGGAGTTCCGAAGCACGTGTTTCAGAATCACCGTTCGCTCGGGGAGGCCCTTCGCGCGGGCCGCAGTGACGTACTCCTTGTTCAGCTCCTCGGTCATCGACGTCCGCATGACGCGCATGATGCTCGCGGCCGACGCCGTACCGATCGTGACTCCGGGTAAGATGAGATACCAGAGCATGTCCGGGTGGTACAGCGGCTGCCGTGATGGCGGTAACACGGGGAACAGCCCGAGGTACAGCGAGAAGATCAGGATCAACATCAGGCCGAGCCAGAAGTTCGGGATCGAGATCCCCGACAGCGCGACGAAGCGGCTGACGGTGTCGCCGAGCTGGTCCTTGTTGACCGCCGCGTAGATCCCGGCCGGGATGGCGATGACGAGCGCGAACGCCCAGCCGAAGAGGCCGAGCGCGATCGTCTCGGGGAGGCGCCGCCACACGATGGCGGACACCTCGCGGCCGGTCCGGAGCTCTTGGCCGAAGTCGCCGACCAGGACGTTCGAGACCCAGGTGAGGTACTGTTCCCAGACGGGCCCGGACAGCCCCCAGCGCTCGCGGAGGGCGGCCTCCTCGGCCGCGCTCACGTCCGGATTCAGCGCGACCAGCTGTGTGACCGGGTCGCCGGGCGTGAGGTGGAACAGTCCGAACGTGATCACCGAGACGCCGAACATGATCGGGACCACCGATAGTGCGCGTTTCAGAATGAAACGTTGGAGGCTCATCGTCGCTGAATCATCGTGATTGGCTCATTTGTCAGTAGATGGTGTCGTTGGCGATCCGCGCCGAAACGGGGAGCGGCCGCGAGACGAGTTAGTTGTCCGCTGCGACCTGTTCGAGCAGCTCTTCCGCGCGCTCGGGGTCGTACTCGTTCGTCGGCCGGATCTCGTCTTCCAGCGCGTCGATGTCGGTCGTCCCGCTCCCCTGTGCGAGTTCGGGGAGGTCAGTCCACGCGGGGCGGCCGTAGCCGTTCAGCACGTTGTCGACGATCGACTGGCGCGGAATGAGGTGGTTGATGGCTTGGCGGAGACGCCGGTCGTCGAACGGCTCGACGTTGACCGGGTACTGGATGTACTCGTACCCGCCCGTCTCGACGCCGTGGACGATGAAGTCCTCGGAGGCGTCGAAGTCGTCGAGCGTCGCCGTGTTGAGGCCGTAGGTGACGTCGATCTCGCCGTTCTGCAGCGCGCCGGATCGCGTGGAGTCGTCCGGGACGATCTCGAGCTCGAACCCGTCGATCACGGGGCCGTCCGGGAACGCGTCGGAGCCGTCGAACCAGTCGAACGCCTCGGCGACGCCCTGTTGTTCGACCCAGTAGTCGTCGAACTTCGTGACCTCGAAGTACTGCTCGTCCTCGAACTCGCTGAACTCGTAGGGGCCGGTCCCGATGGGGATGTTCCCCTCGCGCGGGTCGAGTGACCCCTTTTCGATCTCGTCGATCTGGTTCGCGTTGAGGATGAGCAGTCCGGGCAGCTCGCGCTCGGCTTCCGCGTCCGGAATCTGCGCGTAGATGTCGACGGTGTACTCGTCGACTTCGTCGACCGCCAAGACGGAGTCGTACGTCTGGGGTGCGAGTACGGAATTCTCTGCGTACTCGTAGGTCGCGACGACGTCCTCGGCCGTGAGCTCGTCGCCGTTGTGGAACTCGACGCCCTCCTGGAGGTGGTAGCGGTAGTGCATCCCGTAGGTGCCGTCCTGTGCGGCCTCCAGAGCGTCGTCGGGCAGCAGCACGCGGGCCTGATCGTCGTCGTCAGGGTTGTCCTCCGGGTGCTGAACGATAACCTGTTCGTCCGTATCCGCTGCGCCTTCCTCGGTCCAGTCGACCGTGCTCATGTAATCGGCGTACGCGAGCCGGTCAACGTCCTGCACGTCGACGACCTCGTAGCTCTCGGCGAGCCACGGGTAGATGTTGCCCTCGAGGTCGGTCGCGGTGAGCCCCTCGAACATGAAGCCCTGGGCCATCGTCGAGGTCGTATCGCTGCTGTGCGGCGGGTCGAACGAATCGATGTTCGCGCCCAGTCCCCCGACGACGGTTCCGCCCTCGACGAGGTCGGAGAGGTCGGAGTCGCCAGACGCGGAGTCGCGGTCGAGCCACATGATCTGCTCCTCCTGCGGGGCGAACATGTTGAAGCTGAAGATCCCCTCGTTGAACGGCCACATCTGGAAGCCGTGGATGTCCGTGTTGGTGACCGAGGTGGCCAGATCGAAGTGCGTGATCGAGCTGTATCGCTCCTCTGCGAGGTAGTTCCAGACCTCGTCGTAGCGCTCGCCGCGGAGTTGATCGTCCTCGGAGACATCGACACCGTACCGCGCGGAGTCCATCAGCTCGTCGAGTTCGGGGTCGTTGATCCCGTTGAGGTTACAACACGCGCCGACGTTGCTGGAGTGGTGGAGGGCGTTACAGAAGCTCTCCGGGTTGAACGTCCCGGACAGGCCGATACACGGGAGGAATCCGTTGTTCTGGTACTCGGGATCGAGGACGCGCCCGACGTACGTGTTCCACTCGTACGTCTCGACTTCGGTCTCGAAGTAGCCGGTCTGCTCCATCGACTCTGCGATGAGCTCGACGAGCTGCACGCGGTCGCTGTTGTCCGCGTTCACTTCGAGCTGCACTTGGAGGGGGAACAGCTCGTCGTCCTCGCCGGACCCGCCACTACCGGTGTCGTCACCGCCGTCTCCTTCTTGGTCACCACACCCGGCGAGGCCGACCGCACCGGCCGCGCCGATCGTGGTCAAAACGTTACGTCGATTGATCGTCCGGCTGTCGCCGGATCCTTCGTGCCGACTTGGCATACCACAAACTACAACCAGTCACTATAATAAGTTACGAAAGATCTGGCCAGAAGATTTTGGACCAGTTTTTGTAGAGAATAGAAATAACCGGGCGATAATATTAAAAAACATCTGAATTTCACCGTGAAGACGGCAAATATTACGATATGATAGATCATTAACGACCGCGGGAGTGACATCAGGTGACTGTCTCTCACCTCGTCGCGTGCGAATCCAAGCGGTTCGAAAAACGAGAGACTAGAACGCGATGGACGGCCGAAACGCTCGGGTCACACGGGCGACGAAGACGGAGAAAGCCTAGGCCGGGATTTGAACCCGGGGTCTCGTCCTTACCAAGACGTTGATACGTTTCGTGGCCTAAAAACGGTGATTTGACCGTCTTCAGACAACACGTTTTCAATCGTTTTCTCAGATCGCGTCGCCGTCCTGGTATTAGCTGTATATCCGGTTGCTGGCGGGTCTCTTCGTCGACTTAGTATTATCACGCACCCACTTCAAATACCGGGCAAGCAGTCTATCGGCCTGAAAGCTAATACTAGCTAGAAATCGTGTTGACACTGAACTTCTACTTCAGGGCTTGATTGACCTGCTTAAGCTCAGATACTATGCTCACGAACTCTGAGAAAGAATGCTTACCAACAACTGGCCGCTGATGCATTACATCATTACGAAGCATTTCAATATCATCTAAAACCTCTTCTGCCCGCTCTTTCTCGAATCCCAGCTGGTCTACAAGATCGTATTCGCGGAGAATCGTGTTAATCTGCCGTGTGTTCAAGCAATCAACTAATCGAAGATCAGCATCCTCCTCTGTTTGCTTCTGATAAAGCTCTTCAACATCTCCTTGTCTATTATCGTCAAGAACGCTAAGCCATCTGCCGTGCTCGATCTCGTTGTGAATAAGACTGCAGGCAGCTCCCTCATATTCCGAAATAAGCTGGTACAACGGAACACCGGCCTGAACACTGTTCAGGTCAGCATGGGTTATGATCCCCTCTATTCCATCACCTAATATAAACGCGAACCGCATATCTCTTTCATCCAATATTTTCAGTAGGTCCCGAGAACTAGGAGAAGAATCAATCACCGGTACTTCACTACCTAGCAAATCATCCTCTTCCAAAGGCTCTGCGTGACTTATGATCCTATCTGTCTTAGCAGCCTCGTCAATATCTTGCCGACGAACATACTTCCTGATGTGACCAGATATCCTGATCGGGGCTACATCAAACGATAACTCATTCATTTGGTCTAATACACTCTTCACCCGGTCATTCGGAGAGAAGACCGTGAGATCCTCCGTCATAATATCGCCTGCTTCAATCTGCATTAAGCAAGTATAGCTATAGAGGACATTTTAAAATGGGGGTCCATCAGGGAATCGACTCTTCTGATACCTCTGAAAGTCCCTTCTGCTCTGCTTTTCGTGCGGCCTGAAGCAGTAGTGAAAGAGCCTGTCTACAGTCTCCCGAGTTTTCGGCTATCTGTTCTGCGATTTTGGTGATAACACTGTCTGGGACTGAGCCGGGACGAAATGCTTGTTCGACTCGTTTGTTCAGTATCTGTTCCAGTTGAGCAGCGTTGTATGAGTTGAATTCAAGCGTCTGGCAGTTCAGTCGTGAGCGGCTTCGAGGATCTAATTCAATCGTGGTTGGGTGCTGGTTTGAGACCATTACGACACCTAACTGGTTTTCTGAGTCTTCGTTCAGCATTTGTAGGTCGTAGATGATTTCGGTTCGATCCTCTAGTTGGTCGAACTCGTCTAATGCGACTGCCACTCCGCGATTCTTTTTCAGCCACTCACGGATTTTCGAGAGCAGTTCGTCGACCGGTTTTCCTTTCCGTGGTGCCGGATAACCCAGTTGAATCAATAATTCAGTCAGTAAGGAGGGACGAGTGTTGTACTGCCAGCAGTTGATGTACACTGCTTTAGAAGTGGTCTCTTCCTCCATCCTGTCGAATACATGGCGTACACAAGTGGTCTTCCCAATACCGGCCGGACCATACACTAACAGGTTCTCAGGGCTTCTTCGACGAGTAACAGGTTTCACCGCCTCCACGATCCGATCTAATTCACTGCGTCTTCCCACCGGTTTGTCCGGTTGAAAACCAGTATCGAGATAGGTTTCACTTCTAAGTATACCGCGTCCATCTTGTTGTTTTGAATCAAACATTGTCTAAGAATACCTCCCCCTCTCCGCATCTCTGCTGCGAGTAATACAATTCAGGATAGGTTACATTCAAAAAGAGGGTCCGGCACCCCAGTTCACTTGATACCACTAAACAAGGTGTAACGGAACTCGTGGAACATTCTCCGGTTCAAATAAATCAGTATCCCAGCTTTTCATTTGAACCCGGGTATCGCTAAACCCCCGTAAAACAACAACTCACAGACACTGTTTGATGACACGCAAACTAATCTCCGACCCTAAGCCACTGCAACCAGAATACATTCCCTCAAACTTTGTCAACCGAGAGAACACCAAAACAGCACTCTCCAACCTAATCGGTCCAGACAGCAGCAGAAACATTCACCTCCAGGGACCCGAAGGAACCGGGAAAACCCATCTAACATTTCACCAACTCAACCAACTTGACCAGGTGAACACATGCTATGTCGACTGTAAAAACTCGGATACCCAGTACAAAGCACTGAGACAGATCCTTCAACCACTCACCGAGGAACCAGTCAACACCGGGTACCACACATCAGATCTCCAGCGAAAGATCGAGGAACGAACCGGAGCCATACACACAGTAATAGTGCTCGACGAAATAGAATTCCTGCTCGAAAACGACGGTGACAGTCTTCTCTACTTTCTCTCCCGGATGAAAAACCAATCCAAGGTCAACGTCATCACTATCTCCAACCAGAGTTTGAATCTGCAAAAACAGGTAGAGGAAAGGACATTCAGCAGCCTACAACCGTACCCGATTCAACTGGAACCATACACTGGGGAAGAGCTCTACGACATAATCCTTGACCGGGCGCGAAAATCCTTGAAACCACAGACTGTGCAGAAATCAAGCCTAACTTACATCGCTTCAAAAACCACCAATCCCCGACTTGCCATTCAGTGGCTGAAAACTGCAGCTGAGACAGCAGATAAAATCATCACCGAAAACCATGTCCAGCAGATCGAAGAGAAAGCACTCAACGAATACATCGACCAACTTCTCGAACCATTCACCGAACACCACCGCCTGCTGTTTAGAACAATCCAAGAACTCGCAAAAAACACAGACACAACGATACAGACCGGAGACGTCTACCAAAGCTACCAAGAACTCTGTCAATCCCAAGAACGGGAATCACTGAGCAACCGCCGTATCAGCGACCACTTAAAACAACTCGAACTCCTCAACCTGATCAAAGCAGAATACCACTACGGCGGCATCAAAGGCAAAACACGAGAAATCCGTCTCAACTATGCTGGCAGCTATAACAAGTCCTGAAAATCAAACTCCTCTAACTCATTCAATTCACGGAGAAGTTCCCGGCGCTCACGCTCCAGCCTTTGCTTGTCGTTCCAGTGCTGCTGCTTTTCATCTCTAATCAAAGAATAGAACCGTTTGATCTCTGACTTCAACTCATCTACGTTGGAAGAGCCGTGAGTACGATACTCATTTTCTAAACGTTCGAGGTACCAATCTAATTTTGAACCGAGCTCATCCAGTACTTCCTCATTTATTTCATCGCGTCTGTCTAACTGGTTCTGAATCCGTTCTAACTCAGTCTCTAGACGCTGCCGCTGATTTTCTTGATTCTCTTCAAGAAACTGGTCAAGATCCCAGTCATCACCCAGGTAATCCATAGAAGATAATTGGGGGAGTGGAAGAGGTTACAGGTTATTCCTCGCCGGATTGCAGTAGACTCCGGTATTCCCTTGCCTTCCGTCTGTAGAACAACGGCAGACCCTCTACCTCTTCCTCACTCCAAGAGCTTACTTTCTGAAGCAGTTGCTCTGCCTCGTGAAGCCTTTCAGTGAGTTCTCGACCCATACACGGTTTTTAGAGGTCGCTTCTTTTTCACCGTGACACAAGACTAGGATTCGTTTGCATCCTCCAATCGAAGCAGCTTCTCCAAAGTACCGTTCTCTTCTAATTCATTCAGTCGCTCCAAGACTTCCTGCTTATTTTGTTTCTCAGCCTGCTTCTTGAGGCTTAAAGCCCGTCCACAATTCCGACACTCGCTATATTCGTGCTGATTCTCAGTACCGCAGAATGGACATGGAACTGGTTCCTCCTCATCTTCAGAAGTATCAAGCCCGTACTTGTCACGGATCGCTTTGTTCACATCGTCGTTATTCAGATGGACGTAGACTTTCGCCCTGTCAGAACCTGGTTTCCAGCCGGCAAACTTGTTCAACTGCTCATACCCCATAAACGTCGCTACCTCCGTCAACCGTGTATGCCTCAGGTTGTACGGACGGGACTTATTGCTCGGTATCCCAGCTTTTTCGCAGGCAGCTTTGAACCGACGTCGAAAACCATCGTAGTTCATCCGATCGGCTAAGTCCGGTTCGTAACTACACGAGTCTTTGTGGTGATGAGGGATTTTACCACAGTTCTTGCAGGCTTGCTGCTCGCTTTTTACCCAGAGAGGGGCACTAGGATCCTCAAGATCTCCGATCTCCCCTCCTAAGGGGTGGTGAGCAATCCATTCACGCAGTTTTCTACCGGCTCGAACCAACTGATTGGTCCTATCAGGAGTTCCTTTCAGACCTTCCAGGAAGATGAAGTCGCCTTTCTCGTTTGATGTGAAGTCTGCCAGGTTACGGGAGAGAACTTCTCCGGGACGGGCAGCTGATTCGTACAGCACCATTGTAAGGGCTCGATCACGGGTGGTTGAGAAGTTTTGAAACAAACTTTTCAGTTCGTCTTTGGTGAACAGATCTTCGCGGCTAACAGTACTGGTCTGCCCCTGATGAACGGTGAAGAAATCGACTTTCTCAGGGTGCTCACGTCCACCGTTCTCGATTTTATAGTACTTTTTGACCGCTCCCTTCATCGTATGCTTCGTCGACTTAGTGTACCGATCGGTACGATGAAGCGTGGCTATCGTCTTCTTGAGTTCTGCTTCGGTTGCTTCAGACAGTGTGAAATCGTCCGGAGCGCAGAATCTGATAACCGACTTGAGGGCGGTGATAAGTCTTCTTTGACGTACTTGGCTTAATCCTTCAGCAGCACACTCGTCGATGAAGAATCGTATCGCCTCCACGTTTTCCGGTGTGAGTTCTGAGTCATCTAGATTTTGAAGTGCTTTCTCGACATTGACGTATTTTGTAGTGGACATAGATTAGTTGGTCTCCATAAGTTAGAAGGAAAGCAGGGAGACAACACGCTTCACTTGAGGGTTCGTTTCTCTTGACGAACACCGAACGGTCGATACAGTGCCCTCTCACGGAACGTTTCTCTTGCCTAGTTTCCGGTCAGAGAAGGCTTTGGGACACCGAACGGTTCGTTCATGGCCCGGATGGGGCTTGCTATTATCCGTTCGGAGCCTTTTTCTCGTTGTTTCCTTTGCTCTCCTTCCTTCGTTTGAGTTTTCAAGTGAAATTGGATCTAGAATCTTTAAATAAGTTAAATATCCAACATATTGGTATGGAATTCTCTACCCGATCAATGAGTATTCTACTAAAACAAGAGACCGACAAACGGGTATCCGAAGGAGCAGCAAACCAGCTCGGAGACGTCTTGGAGAAATTCAGTGAAGACGTCGCTAAAGACGCGATTTCTCTTGCTTCCGAAAATGGGTATCAAACGGTCAAGCCAGAACACATCAGAACCGCCCTCAGCAAGTACACAAAACATGATATACAACAATCATACCTTGGTTAAAAAATACAGATAGAGTACTTTATTCCGATACGGCGAAACCGTAGAACTCCCTACGTCGAAGGCGGCTGATCCTTGTTGAACTCCCGAAACAGTCGAAACACGACCCGATTATCTTCTAAACTGTTTTCAGCTAGTCTCTGCCGTAGTCCCTCCCGGACTTCCTGGTTACGACAGGCGATCCAGACCGTGTCGAACCGCTCCAAGTGTTCCTCCACGTGTTTGATTTCTCGGGGATTGTCTCCCATCGCGACCTCAACCACTAACTCCGTGTTTCCCATGTTGACGTAGACGTCGGCATCGAATTTTTCCAAGAATGCAGACCAGCCAACATCTTCAAACAAGTCTTTGATCTGGTTCTGCCAGTATCGATGGATGACTCCGCCTCGACCCCTGTGTTTCACCTCCAGTCCTAGCTCGGTTTCGGCGTACTCTCGGCCTTTATCGGTTAACTGTAACAGCTTCCGCTTGCCTTTCTCGGTGTGGACCTTTCTCTCTACTACAACTCCGTTGTCGACGAGCTCGTTCTTCGCCTTGTTTCCCTTGTAACTACTCGGAAAATCGCTGTACCGGTCGGTTAAACCACGGAACGGGTTCTTCACTACGTCTTTGAGGAATTGGTCTGCATCACCGCTCAGATCTAGTTCTCTTTGTGGGTCCTGGACGATCTCCGGACTCTCGACTTCATCTGAACGACCAGGTGCTACAATTGATTTGAAACCAGGTGTCAAACTTCGTGACTCATATGAAAGACTCGTCCAGCTATCAGCTTGGCTTTGCTCCAAGTCTTCTTCCGAAACCTGCTTCTCCAAACTGTAATCATCCAAACTTACCGGTATCGGACTACTGTTACCGACCTGAACAACCGCTTCACCAGTACCCAATCCTTGGGCATACTCTCGCTGCCTATCAGACAAGTTCAGACTGTCTGCAACCTCGTCAAACTGCTTCCGATCACCCAAAGGCAGCAACACTTTGGTGTACGTGTTAGCCTTGATCGAATCCGTCAACTTACCTGGCTCCTGATCACCCACAACCAATCCTTCACCGAACTCCCGCATCTTCGCCGTCAACTCATCAATCTCAGGCAGTCCAGAAGCATTCTGCCTCTCCTTGTAAACACTGAAAACCCGCTTACCCTCATCCAAGAAAAACAAATGACGCAACCCATTATCTCGCTGATTCTGAGCTAACCGGTACTCAAACACGTAAGCAAACAAGATCTCCATCAAAAAATTCTGGACATCACGACTCAAGCCGTCAAACTCGAACACCACATCTCGTTTCAATAACTCCTCCAAGTCGTAACCCCGGCTACAATCGAAAACCGTGCCTGCTGTAAGGTTCATCGCTTCTAAACGGTTCAAAACCGTATCGCGGTAGTTCGATGACTTCCGCATATAACTCATTGAATCTGCCTCAATCAAGGCCTGAAGCTCAATCAAACTCGGAAACGGCTCCGACACCTCTTCAAATTGATTGTAGGCCCTGTACAGCTTGATCACCGACTTCAATAAATAATTCTTAGAACCACTCAACAACGCGGTACTATGCCCGAACATTTCACTGAAGACCTGAGCCCACCTCCGAGGAGGAACACCGTTCGGCGGCCGCAACGGATTCAACTTCAACTCACTCCACGGCAACACCAACAAATCACTATCTCTACTGGCTAAGTGACGGTAGTCCTGTTTCAAATCAAAAAACCAGACCGGGACACCAACATTCTCATACATATTATAGAACAACGTCGTCTTACCACTCCCTGACTGCCCTACCGCCAACAAATGCTGAGTCAAATCCCCCTCCGACAACAAAAACGGTCGACCAGGGAAATCATTACCCAACCTAATCCTCCCAGAAACCCGCTGAGAATCAAACGGATATCTCCAGTGCCCTACCGACTTATTGAGAACTGTTCGGGAAGCTAACCTCTGCAAATACTCGCTATCCGAGGCACCAGCAGCTAAAACCAACCGTCGAACACTAGGATCATCCAAAACCCCGTTCCGCTTCGCAAACTCCAGAAGATTCTCAATATCTTGACCCATAATGATTAGAGACACTGCTATCTCCTATTGGATGGCCAGAGCCCCATTTCAGATGAAGTAGGTCTGGAGACCCAATAGATACTCTCTTAGGAGAAATACCCATTACTATAGTGGCTTCGGGGAGAATCGTGCTTATCAACTGATGGTGAGCCCAGAACTCGTTAATGCCGTTGGGGGCGGAGACCTGCAACAGGAGCTAGATCTACAAGCCTTATATGAAGAAATTTCGGCAGATGAAATTCGATACGACCCAGAGTACTGGCCTGGGTTGTATATCCGTTTTAATGATGGCTCTCCGGCTATTATGATATTCAGGACTGGAAAATACAATATCGCTGGCGCAGACTCAATAGACGAACTAATCAACGCCAATCAAAAATTTCTATCAGTAGTACGAGAATTAGGTCTAACATTTGACGATCCCGACTTCGAAATTCGAAATCTAGTCTACTTAGAAAAATATCATAGAGAGTTAAATCTTGATCCTATTGCGGTTGAGCTTGGGTTGGAGAATACAGAGTATGAGCCGGAGCAATTTCCAGGTCTACTCTATCGATCCCCCGATTTTATAGGAACATTTTTGATCTTCAGGAATGGGAAGATACTTCTCACCGGTTCTAATAATCCTGAAAGCTCTATAGAGGCGTTTCAAACCCTTTTCGCGGAGCTTGATAACCTATTTAGATAACTATCTTTTCGAATTTGTCAAGGACTCGATATGAGATACTCACTCGTCCAGCTTGAGCAACATTCTTAATGGTTAGACGGGAGTTGTCTAATATGGCTAAGCTAGAGGACATTGCTGATTTACCCGGATTTGGCCCTTCAAAAATCGATAGCTTTCGAAATGCGGGTTATGATACCCTTGAAGATCTGAGAGGTATCACGTGGGACGAACTTGGAGAAGTAAAAGGCATTAAGTCCTCAGCAAAGAGAAGAGCCCTTCTAAACTTCCTAGAGGAGCAGAACCTCCGGGAAAAACCCGAAACAGAAGAAAAATACGAAAAGTTCCGAGCCCTTCTAGAAGAACTCTTCCAATTTGAAAGTGCGGATCTTGATTTCGGTGTGTATCGTATAATGAATGAAAAACGGGGGCGGATTGAGGAATTTCTTGATGAAGAACTCCAAGAAAAGGTCAAGAATGAATTAGAGGAGTTCCAAGCTACAGAGCAGAGTGAGGCTCGAGAACGGCTTGAAGCAGCAAAAGAGCAGATAAATAACGATTTCCCCCACTGGGCTGATAAACACGGAAATATAGATGAAGAGGCTCTCCCTGACGATGCACAAGGAATTGCTAAAGAACGAAAAGACGAATATTTAGAAGCGAAAGCTGAAGCTGAGAAAGCAGACATAGGTGAAAGTACAGAGGCAGCAATATATCAGGACCTCTACCGCTTCTTTAAACGATACTACGAAGACGGTGACTTCATCCCTCAGCGAAGGGCAGCTAACCAGGAAAAATACGCCATTCCGTATAACGGCGAAGAGGTCAAACTCCACTGGGCAAACAAGGATCAGTACTTCGTAAAAACTGGTGAACAATTCCAAGACTATAAATTCCGAAAGGACTCCTACGACATCGAATTCAAACTCCACGATGCGCACGTAGAAAAGAGTAACAAGAAAGGAGACGAGAAATACTTCGTCCTTCGGGAGCGGAACCCGATCGAACAGGAAGACCGCTGCCTTACTGTACATTTCGAATACCGACCACTAAGAGAGGAAGACTATGATGAATATGGCCTCTCAGAAAGTTCTCGTACAAAGTCTGGCGATATACAGGACGATATAAAAGAAAGAATCCTATCAGAAGTTTCCTCACAACTGCGAGAGGTCCTTGAGAGTGATACTGAGACCGAATATAGTAACAGTAGCGTACTAGAGAAGCATCTTAAGAATTACCGCACTAAGAACGAAGAAGATTATTTCATCCACAAGGATCTAGGAGGCTTTCTTGAACAAGAACTGGACTTCTATCTGAAGAATGAGGTATTTTCTTGGAAAGAACTAACCGATGAAACTGGAGAGATACCATCTCACGTTCGGGCTAGACTTAACGCGGTTGAGAATATTGCCACAGAAATAATTGAATTTATATCCCAAATAGAAGACTTCCAGAAGAAGCTTTATGAGAAGAAGAAGTTCGTCGTAAACTCTGAATATTGTGTCACACTCGATAAGGTTCCAGAAGAACTCTACTCTGAGATTCTTGAGAACGATGAGCAATTAGAAAAGTGGAGGGAACTCTACGCAATCGACGAAAAAAGCGGTCTTGCGAAGTATACCGGTAGTGCTGAATTTGACGAGGATTATTTAGAACAGCATCAATCGATGATGATTGATACCAAGTTTTTCGATCCAGAGTTCAAGTTCAGGCTGCTCTCTCATATTGATGATGTCGATAGCGCTACAGAAGGAGTACTGGTAAACGGGGAGAATTATCAGAGCCTTAAGCTATTGGAAAACAAATACTCTGATTCTATCGATTGTATCTACATTGATCCCCCATATAATACAGGAAATGACGGGTTTGTCTACAAAGACAATTATCCGCACTCTTCTTGGCTCAGTATGTTAAATGATCGGGCTTCTGCCAGCCGTCAATTGCTGAACGAAGATGGAGCATTTTTCTCTAGTATAGACGATAATGAAATGGATCGATACAATCTACTCCTTAGTGACATATTTGGAGAAGAGAATAATGCTGCAAACCTCATTGCTCGGCTCAACCCGCGTGGACGGACTATGGACAAATATGTCGCTCATACACACGAATACATTCTGAGCTATGTGAAGGATAGCTCGAATACAGATGCGATAACCGGAATGCCAAAAGAAGGTGAGATGCTGGAAGAGTACGATAGAGAAGATGATCGGGGCAAATATAGAGACATTGGTCTCAGAAACAGAAATCCACAATTCAACCGAGAAAACCGTCCGAATCTGTATTTTCCGCTTTATATCAATCCAGATACAAATGAAGTCGCCTTAGAAGAAAATGAGGATTATTCAATAGAAATACATCCCACTGATTCCCGGGGACGGGACGATTGTTGGACGTGGAGTGAAGAGAAAGTAGCTAACAATATCGATATGTTGGTCGGTCGGAAGACGAGGAATGGAGACTGGCGAGTTTATAGAAAGGATTACCTGAGAGATGAGAACGGAGAAGTCGCTAAAACGATGGCAAAATCGGTATGGACCGACAAAGAAATCAATAATCAGCGAGGAAAAGAAGCGTTGAAGCATTTGATGGGCGACCATACCGTTGACTTCCCCAAGTCTGTGGATCTAATCAAAAAATGTGTGAAGATTGGGGCAGGTCATGATGGAACAGTTTTAGACTTCTTTGCAGGATCCGGAACTACTGCGCAGGCAGTATTAGAGCTAAATGAAGAGTATGACCAGAATAGAGATTATGTAATGATTGAGATGGCTGATTACCTCCACGAAGTGATCAAGCCGAGAATCATCAAGTGGGTTTATAGTGAAGATTGGGAACTTGGTGTTCCAGAGGGTTCTAGTGGTCGTTCACACCTATTCAAGTACATTGAGACTGAAGATTTCGAGGACACATTACACCAAGAAAATCTGAAAAGTGGAGATTCGCAAGCCTCATTTGATGAATTCTCACCGAGCAGACTGTCCTATTATCTGAATTTCGAAGTAGATGGGCCGTCTTTGCTAGATCTTGGAGGGCTGAAAGATCCATTTGAGTACTCTCTTTATATTCAAAAAGGGAATGAAACCAAGAAAGAGACAATCGATCTTATAGAGACTTTCAATTATCTCCTAGGTCTGGAGGTTCGAAGTATTCAGCAGCTGGAAAACAATGATCGGAAGTATCGTGTAGTAAATGGCGAGCGAGACAATGAGAATGTCACGGTGATTTGGAGAACTGTTGAAGACGATGACGGCGAAGAATTCTTTGAAAACGATCGAGAGTTCCTGAGAAGTAACGTACTGGGGGATGAGGATTCCGTGTATATAAACTACGACAGCGCTCTCCCCGACGCAAAGTCTATTGAAAAAATCTTCCAGAACCGGATGTGGGAATAGATGGACAACTTCGACCAGAAACTCGTACTAGTTGAGTATCTCAACAACAAGTTCGGCGCTGACAGCTTTGAAGACTTCCGAGAAGCGTTGAATGATACAGAAGAGGGATTCAAGGCCGATAACCGTAGTCGATTTAAAGAGAATCTGACTTCGGAATTAGAGCCGACCGATTGGGTCTGGGATCGTATCGACCAGTATGATCAAAACATCGGGGAGTATGAGAAGAAGCTAAATGAAAATAGAGATGAAGATATTCGACTGAAGTACTTCCAGTATCTCTCACTGCTATTCACAGAAATATATCTTGATCTTTTCTACAACCATCGAGAGAAGCTAAAAGAGGAGTTCAGCCAGGTAATAGATGACAAGAAAGCCGAATTAGATGCTGACGACTTATATTCTCTAGAGGAAGGTAACCTACGTAAACTCGCTTACTGGATGGCTACTGGTTCAGGGAAAACCCTGGTTATGCACGCAAACTTCTGGCAATTCCAGAAATATACGAGCCAAGAAGTTGAAAATATCTTACTGATCACTCCTGACAGCGGCCTAACCGAGCAGCATCTAGAAGAATTTGAAGCGAGTGGAATTGAAGCGGAAAAGTTCAGCCCCGGAAACAACTCTTCCTCAGACGCTCTAGTAAGCGTTTTAGATATATATAAGATAAGTGATGAAAATGGCGACAAGACATTCCCAGTAGAAATGTTTGAGGGAGACAACCTCGTGTTCGTTGATGAAGGACACAAAGGAGCTCAAGGGGATACCTGGATTAACTATAGAGAACAGGTAATCGGTGAGAATGGATTTTCCTTTGAATACAGTGCGACCTTTGGTCAAGCACTGAGCTCTATCGAAAACGAGCAATTACAGAATCGCTATGTCAAGTCAATCCTCTTTGACTATTCATTCCGGAATTTCCATATTGACGGGTTCGGAAAAGAATACGACATTTTGAATCTTGCAGATGATGAATCGACACGCCGAAATAAGTACTTAACCGCAAATCTGCTCTCATTCTATGAACAGAAGAAGTACTTCACGGAGAATTCAGAGAACCTTGAAGACTTCAATTTGGAGGACCCGCTTTGGATCTTTGTCGGGCAAACAGTAAACGCGGTAAGTGGCCGAGAACTGACAAAGAAGGACAAAGTCTCTGACGTAGAAGAGGTTGTGAGATTTCTGAATCGAGTGCTCAGTAATCGAGAAACGATAATAGACGAAATAGATGATATCCTATCAGGCACTGAGTTTCTTGACGAGGACGGCAAACCCCTATTTGAGGACCGGTTCAATTACCTGAAGACTGCAGATATCAGCCCAGAAGAAATGTATCAGGAACTTCTGGATTTGATATTCAATTCTTCGGCGGATACTGAACTCAATGTTGTCCGGCTGAAGAACACGGAAGGAGAAATTGGGTTACGTGTTGGAAGAAATGAAGAGTACTTCGGTCTCGTGAATATTGGTGCCGGCACCACTAAGCAGTTTGTTGACCGAATTGAGGAAAACACCGATATAGTCGTTGAAGAGCAGGAGTTCAAAGGCTCTATTTTCGCAGATTTGGATTCAGGCGATTCAGACGTGAACGTTCTGATCGGTGCAAAAAGATTCACCGAAGGTTGGGACAGCTATCGAGTTTCCAATATGGGATTGATGCGAGTCGGTCGTAATGAGGGTGCTGAAATCATCCAGATCTTCGGTAGAGGGATACGTCTTCGTGGAAAGAACCATTCGTTGAAACGTACAGCCCATCTAGAACTCTCTGAATCTGAGATCCCCAAAAATATTGAAATCCTTGAAAGGCTGAATGTATTTGGGATCAAGGCAGATTACATTAAAGAATTCGAGGATCAGCTCGAAAAAGAAGATATACCAACCGGGTTTGTCACAAAGTCTGTGGAGACGGAGGTCGATACAGATCTAGTTGATGATGATCTCAAGGTTCCTCGAAGGAGTGACGAGACTAATTACGTTGACGAAACGGTTTCCAGTTTAGATGTTTCTGATTCTCATAAGCCGTTTGTAGATTTATATCCAGAAGTGCAAACTCTCCGTAGTCGTTCCTCTTTAGGATTGAGTGAAGAGAAAAACAAGATGACCGGTGATGATCTGAAGACATCTCTAGTTGATTGGGATCAGATCTTAATTGATATGATTGGATATAAAGAACGCAGCGGCTACTCCAATCTGATTTTGGATAAAAAGGACCTCAGGAAAATAATCAATAACGACGAATTCGTGCTTCAATGTCCGGAGAGACGAATTGAGTCGGATAGCATAGTCACAGAAAAAGAGAAGACTGAGGAAATTATTAGAATCATCCTTCGCAGCTACATAGATAATTTCTACACTACTGAGAAGTCCAATTGGGAAGATCTACGGAGAGAATATCAGACCCTTAATGAAGAAGATCCAGAACTGAATTTCGACCTCAAATTTAGAATTCCCGATGATAACGACCTCATTGAAGAAGTAACAGAAATCATCGAGAGTGCTAGTGATCCAAATAGCAACTATACCCTTTCCTTCGATAGGAGCCTCTACCAACCTCTATTCATCAAGAAGAATGTCGAAGATAAAGATCCAGAAGAACAATTGAAGGCACCGGCGCAATCCCTCAATGAAGATGAGCAAAGGCTTGTTGAGCGACTAGACGGATTGTGTAAAGAGGGTAAGCTATCTGAAGAGACTATTTACTTACTGCGGAATCCGCGTAACCGAGGGGTTGGGTTTGAGCAAGGTGGATATCCAGACTTCCTACTTTGGATCAAGAGCGATCAGAGTCAGAAACTGATATTCCTGGATCCACACGGCATGGTATGGGAACCAGCTCAAGTCGAGAACGCAGATAAAGTGAAACTGGCTAAGCGGATTGATAAGTTGGAAGACCAGCTTGACGATTCCAATGTTGAAATGCATTCTTATGTCATTTCTGTTACTGACGAACAAACCCTGAACGACCGATTTGATGACTTCAGCGTCGAAAACTATGAGGAGAATAACGTTTACCTACAGGACAAAAAAGATGGGAAAAATTATCTGGAAAGAATCCTCGAAGATGCTGGAGTAAATCTCAAATAATCCGGATTCAAAGGTAGAAGCGCGTTAGTATTGATATTCACAGTCAATTGTTCTCCAACTTATATCGGAGTGGACCGGAGAACGTGGTGCCTCCGGTCAAATTCATCCAGTACGGCTTCTCCTTTTCCACGAATTGTTTCTGCTCTGTGTACTCGTCGAGAAGCTCATCTACCGTTTGTATACTTCATCACCCTCTTCGAGTAGTGCTTCTAACTCGGTTTCATACACACCGACGACGTCTTCGACTTGACCTCCGTCCGGGAACAGTGGGTTGTCGCTATCTGGATCTAGGTCGGTCCGGTAGGCACCAGCCTGTTCTAACTGGTCTTGGCTGAAGTAGCCGTACTCCCACGAGTCATACGTATTCGGTGATTTGACACGGCCAAAATACAGGTCATCTTCGGTTTTGTCGTAGGCTTCCCACGTCCAATTCGGAAGGAATGCTGCCTCCCAAGCCGCTAACGGCTCTTCTTCATCAAAATCTGTAATCAGTGAATCACCCTTTTCTATGCCTCTACTCCGTGCTTTTCAAGCAGTTCTCTGATTTTCTCATCTTCACCCTCCCAATACTCATCCGATTCTGTGGACTCAATCCGTTGCTGTGCTCTACGCTCAACTGTCTGTCTTCCCAACTGCTCTGGATCGGGTATCTCGTTGTAACCTGTTTCTAGGAGTTTGGCGGCTTGCTCGAATCCTTGATCCAAGTTGTAGTCTGGGACATCACCGGTGTAGTGTGTTAGTGCGCGTGTGGCCGCGTTGTAGGTCTCCCAAAGCGTCGGAGATTCTGGATCATCCACCTCCTCGTGTAGTGCATTGAGTAGGTCTGGAACCGGTTGTTCCAGGAAGTTTCCAATCCCTTGGTCTAAGAGTACGAGCAGTGCTTCATCTTGGTTCATCAGTTCCCGGTTCTGTGCCTGTGACAACCGGTGCTCGATCTCGGCGGGAGACTCAATCACTGCATCCACTGCGTGATACGCCAGTCCCGGTTGGAACGGATCGCCGTGTGTCTGATCGAATCCGAGCTCGGAAACAAAAGCCATCATCCCGTTACTGCAGACCTGGCGTTCAGCACCAACGTCATACTTCAAACCGTGGAAACCACTGTGACCGCTCCGCACCTTCAGACCGAGGTTGATCGGATCATCCTGATTGGCGTAGACCGTAGTGTCTCCTGTAAAATCGATGTTGGCACTCATTCTATGGGCTGTCGGGGACAGTGAAACACCTCCCTTCACATCGATATTCAAATCACTGTGCTGCTCTACAGCATCACCAACTGTTTCGAGGATATCACCGTACTGAATCACGTTGTAGAAGTCTTCGTTACTGGAGACGACACCGGTGGTCCGGCCATCATCTGTCCACAAACTATCTCTGTACGGCACCCTGTCCCACTCATCACTCTCAGTGTGATGTGCGTAGACGTCGTGACGACTTACCTCGGGTAGCTCCTCTGCGGTTTTGTAAAGTTCATCTAAATTGTCGAAAGTGTAGCGTTCTCCTTGAATAGACAATTCCACCTCATCTTGTATTCTAAACTCGGAGTCCCAACAAACAAACTCAACAAGTAACACCCTGTTTCACTTGGACCCAGTACTTCACCTAGGATCAATAGAAAACCAGGCTGGGTACACACTAGTTATTAAGGAATAGGGAGACCTGTAGCCGCTCATGCCAAGCGATTTAGAATCCGGATCAAAGCGCAAAAACGTATTATCTGTCTTCCATAATCACCCAGACCTATCACTTCCAGGCGAGCACATCGACTTAGACGAATTATTGCTTGACGATCCAGGCTACTTTATTTACGAACTAGAACAGGAAGCTAAATATTTAGCCATGACAAGTGGTGTAGGAGATCCTTCGTATTCTACAGAGAGCGTGATAGAAATCAACCGGTCCGATCAATATCTAAAAGAACATGATATTCTTCTGGAAGCCTTGATCACACACAAAGGAATATTGAACGGTACCTTTCTCGAAGAAAAATACGTTGAGATCGTGAACGCGCATACCGCAGGATATGTTGAAGAAGACGATGGAAATGTCCTGAATCACTTAGCGGTGATACCTATACCGAAAAACTTCGATCAGAATAATTTGGAAATGTCGATTGATGCGGCAGTGAATATGATGAAACAGACCGTTGAACTTCAAAGAGACCTGTTGAAAACAGCAAAAGAATTTAGAACAGAAAGATTCTGAAGTCATTTCATAGAGTTCTAATCTATTCGGGTGTGGCGCTGAGAATTGATTCATACTCTGGACTAACTGAGACACCTTTATCGATCATCTCCCGTGCAACCTCCCCACCGACAAGGTACACCGATTTTCTTTGACCCTCCAACATTCCATCATGAGCTAAGTAAGCAACTTGCCCTGAAACCTCAGCCTCCCATTCAACACTGTTCCTGACCTCGCTGATCAACACTATGCTAGAACCAGAAGTCACGTTCACCCGTTCTAATGGTATGAAATTCTCACTACTCAGGGCATGGTTCCTTCTCTGACCTTCATCTATCTCCTCAAATGACCTAGAAAGAACTGCTACCTTACTCTCCGTGTCAATATGCCACTGCACCGACTCCCCGTAGACAGGGTGGTCAAACGAGACCAGGTCGCGTATAGACTTCGGCAAGTTCAGTTTGAACTTGTCTCTAAGCCGTTTTACCTCCAAAATTCTCAAACCCATTTTACCTGCTCACAAATACTGTACTGAAGTCCCTTGTAATAACACTGTTCGAAAATTCGAACGCGTTGCGGGTTACAGTCAGGTTTGAAAATTCGAAAAACGTCTGTAATATGATATGATGTGCTGTATGCCTATCTGGAATGTTGAGAAAACAGATTCCAAAAGCTCGTGTAGGAGCGTTGAATCTGATGTTGTCCGCTCTGCTGCTGGCTCTTACGGCCCAGCCTGCGGCGGCATCCCACGATAATTTACCGTGTAGTGTTCCTCCGGAGCTACTGCCGTTGTTTGAGCTGCTGCACACCCTGACGGATGTCGCGTTCCTATTGGGTGTTGGATTGGCCACCTTGGGATTCACTGTTGCAGGTCTCCTGATCGCTGGTCCGTTCGGTGACGACTACACTCAGCACGGTAAGAGATTGGCGAAACGCGTGTTCATCGGGACCGTGCTGTTGCTGTCGGCAGGAATGATTGTCTCGTTCCTGACCAGCCAGATGGGAGGTACCTTCTGCTCATGAACCCGTTCAAAATCTTGGTAGTCGTACTGCTGATCACCGGGTTAGCAGTACCCGTATCCGCTACGACACCGACTCCAGAGAGTGAGGAGGACGAGGAAGATGATTCGGAGACTGTTATCGATTTCTCCGGGTTGAGTTCCGCCATCGATGACCTTGTCGACGAATTAGCCGACTTCACCGGCACCTGGGATACCACCTTGGAAGACTTGCTGATCGCTGTCCTGTTCAAACCGTTTCATCTCTTGGCACAGCAACTGGTTCGACAGTTCACGCTTATACTGACTAACACACCGACGATCTATCCCAACCCCGTCGTCGAGGACGTCCACCGAGACACACTACTAGTGACCTATGCGGTTGCCGGACTAGTGCTTCCCGCGACAGGGATTCTGTACATGTATGGCTCGGTTCTCGGAGTCAGCTACCGCGAGGTCCGAATGATACTTCCCCGGTTCATCACCGGATTAGTCTTCGCCACGATCTCTCTACCACTGCTTCAGTACACGGTGGAGTTCTCGGATGCGTTGGTGTATGCGTTCGCACCCTCTGGTTTGACGATGTCCACTACCCAATTAGCCGGGTTATCAGTGTCACTAGTACTGGTCTGGGTGATCAACGCGTTTCTCCTACTTGCACTAGTCGCATTGTTCATCATCCGGAACGTCTACATCCTGTTCGTAGCCGCGATCAGTCCCTTGCTGGCATTGGCTTGGGCGTTCCCGAAAACTAAGAGATACGCGGATACGTTCATCTCCGGGTACTGGACCGCGTTAGCGATGGCACCGCTCGACGTCCTCGTCCTGAAGTTTATTTTCTCACTCTTATCTGCTCAAGGTAGCGGCGTTCAAGGAGTTTCTAACTGGGTTCTAGGTGTTGCCGGGTTCACGCTCCTGCTCTGGGTGCCTTACCAGTTGTACGGAGCAAGTCAGGCGATCCTCGGTCAGGCGTACATGGTCTCACGAGGGGTCAAAACACGGGTTAAACAGAGAAAACAGATGCAGAAGCAGCAGGAGTACCGTGAGAAACGTTTGAAGCAGGGTCGGCAGGCAGCCAACCAGGACAGGAACAAGTTCGGTTACCGAGGTGGGAACTGATGGTTAAATTCAGTCTTCCGCGTAACACCGCTACACCGGTCAAGTTCCTTGGGTACTTCACAGTCAAAGACATTGCCCGTTTAGCAGTTCCGACCACGATCACAGCTGGGGTCACGTACAATCCTGTTGACCTAGTTGGAACACTGCTCGGTGTCCTCGTAGGATTATTCATCGGATTGTCACTGGTTTTCCTCCAGATCGAGGGAAAAACCGTTGACGTTCACCTGTTCCACTTCCTGCGTCGAACCTTGGTGGAGAAATTCAGTGAACCCGTTGAGATAGATAGGGTAAGTGACGAGTATGTATTGACCTCCACCGGTACTGCTGTTGGAGTGGTGAAGGTCCAGCCTGTACCGCTTAGCATGCAAGGTGAACCCCAGCAGAAGGCGTTACACAGTGTCCTTGCAGAGCTCTACGATACGATCTCTTTCCCCATCGAGGTTCACTCTCGACAGCTACCACTAAAACTCGATACCTACATCGAGAAAATCGCGGATAAGGGAGAAACCAGTCAGGCCCAGGACTACGTCCAGTATCTCGAAAACCTGAATCAGGGAAACGCCACAACCACTCACCACTACATCGTTGTCAGGGCAGACAAACCCGGTGAAACCCAATTCCGAGAGCTACTTCAGAATATTCGAGAACACTACGAGCAGTTGGAACCAGTATTCGAAAAAATCGAGTCCTACATCGAACTCGAAACCGAGACTGAATCAGACAACTCGGAAACCGTAGCAAAGCTCAACCACCGGATCGACGTCGTCGTCGACCAACTCAACCGTGGAAGCCTAGAAGCAACGCAAGTCACCGGATTAGAACTCCAGCAATACGCATACAGCTTCAACCAACAACCCAACCACGACACCCGGACTTACCAGTTACCGGACTCCCAGATCGGAGCCTACCGCCGACCTCTCTACATCACCGAATATCCTGCCAATGCAGAACTCGGCTGGCCAGTCACACTGCTAAACCAATCTAGCAACGGCCGAATCGACATCATCCAGAGAATCGAACCCCGGAATCAGTCCAAAACAGTTCGAAAACTGGAAAGACACATCGACCGGTTAGACGCAGAAATCAACTCACGGCTCGGAGGCGGTCTAATCAAAGACATCGCAGAACTCCGAACCCGGCGAGAAGACGCTGAAAACATGGTTAGCTTAGCTGCTGACAACAACCAGTCGCTGATCGACTACAGCACCTACATAGTCGCTCATGGAGACACGCCACAGCAGCGAGACCACGCACACACTCAAGCAAAGACTCGGCTCGATACACTGCTTGCAGAGTACCAATCACCGGTATTCCGGACTGATCAAGCGGTTAAAACAGAGTCAATTCTCTACAACGACTCCTTGAACCATTCCCGGATAATGCCGAGTAGTTCGGCAGCCAGCGGGTTCACATTCGCCACCAGCAACCAGAATGAAGGCTCCGGGATCATCTACGGAACTTCTACTGAAGATCAGTCACCAGTTCTCCTCGATCTATGGAACTGGAGCAGCCACAGCCTTGCCATTCTCGGTAAAACTGGGTCCGGTAAAAGCTTCTACGCCAAAACGCTGCTTCTACGCTGGAAACTCGCCTATCCCAGCCTCGAACAAATCATCGTAGTCGACCCGAAAAACGAGTACAGAGACGTCATCGAACAGCTTGGCGGCTCCACAACCACACTCAACAGTGACACTGATTACCAGTTCAACGAAGAGGTACAAGGTTTCCAAGTCGAAACCCGTGGCAGCGAAGACAACGCCGAGAACCTGGTAAACCTGATTAGAGCGATCTACAGCCATACCTCCCAAAACACGGGTAAGACGTTCGTCATAATTGACGAGGCCCACAATATTCTACGCCGCAAAAGTGGACGGGAGGCACTCGAACAGTTCGTTCGAGAGGCCAGAGACACCCAGACCTCGGTGGTGATGATCTCACAGAACGCCGATGACTTCGCATCCAATCTGGAAGGTCGAAACATCCTGAAAAACCTGGAAGCCACCTTCCTAATGCGACATAGCGAAGTCGCAGAAGACGTTATCGACTTCTTCCAGCTCTCCACTCAGGAAACCACTGAACTACAAAAACTGAAGACAGGTACCAAATCCGACTACAGCGAAGCGTTGATGAAAATCACTGACCGCCTTGACTCCAAAGTCCAGATCACCGCCACCTACACCGAATACTCCACGATCACACAAGGAGATGGTGAATAATGGGTGTCTTCGACTTCCTGCGATCCAACCATATCACCCTCAATGAGGCAGAAGCAGAGTGGCTGCAAAACTCTCCGAAGCCTTGGCACAGTGTCGAGGTTCTCCCACCGCGAAACCAGGACACACCATCTACCTTGCCGTACTTCGTCTCCGGCATACTGGAGATACAGAACAAGTGGCTTGGACTCAAGAATACCTCGCCCACAGTCAGCTATGAAATACGGAGGGCACGAAACGATCAACTCCGGTTCCAGTACTCAGTACCAACTAAACGGCTTGAACGTAAAGTCCGGACCCAGTTAGCCGATGAAATACCGGGAGTGGAATTCAGGGACGGAGTCAACGGACTACCGGTCTACCAAGATGAAACACTGGGTGGTGGGCTGCTCCACCTTGGAGACGATGACTGGTACACACTGAACACTGAGCATGACTCACCGCCTATCAACGCGGTTACAGCGCTTCTGCACCGGCACTCGATGCAGAACACTAAGTTCGTAATCCAAGTCCTGTTCCAGCCAATCGCAGCTAAAAACGCTCGGAACTGGTGGTGGAGGAAGAAAGCTGTTCAACAACGCAACTACCTCAAAAAAGAGAAACAAGGTATCTGGGGATCGACCCAACCCACCCGTCGAGAAAAACAGCAAGCACACAGCATCAACCAGAAAATCGGGAACGCACGATACTGGACCAGTATCCGCTTCCTGATCATCAACGCTGGCGAGTACACACCGAGTCGAATCAAAGAACTCGCCGGCGGATTCAACCGGTTCGAAAACCCGGAAACCAATCAGTATTTCAACACGGTTACTTTCCAACCTTTCCTAAGCAACCGGCTTCGTAGCTACGCAGAAACCGTTCGGGACCGAAGATTCGGTGGTTGGAGCCGGAAATTCCGGACCACCCAAAGAGAACTCTCCAGCCTTGTCTCGCTTCCTGACCGCAACCAATCCAACATCAGCTACAGCACACCATGAAACCCAATCAAGTACAGAACCTAGTCGAGAACAGCGACAGTTTCACAACCACGTTCCTTGGCACCCATACCAGTACACTCGGTGTCGAAGAAAACGTGGGAATCCCCGACCAGAAACGCTTGATCCACGTACTCAACACGGGACCGACTGGTTACGGGAAAACCCAGTTGATGATTCACGCAGCCCTACAGGACGCCCACAAAGACCGTGGTTTCTGCATGGTGATCCCGAAAGGAGACGCCATCAATCAGATACTGTCTAAGCTTCCAGATGATCGGTTAGATGATGTACTTTACGTCAATCCTGCCCAAGAGAACATTCCCTCGATCAACGTATTAGAGCCCTACGTCACCGAGGATATGACTCGGCAGCAAAAGGAGAATCAGAAAGAGATCATTGTCTCCGATCTCATCAACCTATTCAAACGTCGAAGCGAGAACTGGGGTGACCAGTTCGGCCGAGTGCTTGAAACACTGCTGAGGGCACATATCGACCTAAACATTCAAAATCAGGAAACGAACTCACTGCTTGACGTCTTCCGCTGCGTCATCCAAGACGATGCGCTCTCCGAATTAATCGACCGCACCGAGGATACGGTGGTCCGTGAGCAGTTGGTCCGGGTCAAAGAGGATATGAGCAGCTACCAAATGGAGCCCTTGCAACGCCGGTTGAACGACTTCGTGATGAACTCCACCATCCGAGAAATCGTCTCCAGTACTGAGAGCGATATCAACTTCAGAGACGCACTCAACCAGAAGAAGATCATCTTAGTAGAGGTTCAGAAAGGCGAACTCGGAGACACCGTGTCCCAACTTCTCGGCAGTATAGTGATTACAAAGGTCTGGGCAGCAGCACAAAGCCGGATCACCGAAAAACAGGAAAACCGGACACCGTTCTTCCTGTATGTCGACGAGCTCCAGAACTTCGGAAGCGAAGGAAGCGCCCTCGCCAAAATGCTGAGTGAAGCACGGGAATACCGGCTCGGTGTCTGGCTGGCAACACAGTACCTCTCCAACCTTGATTCCTCCAAGATGCGGGAGGCCGTCCTCAACAACTGCCGCAGTAAAATCGTGTTCAAACCCAGTGATAGCGACCAGCAAAACAGGTTACTCTCCTCACTGAATCAGATCTCCAAAGACGAGGTGAACCAACTGGGGCGTTTCCGAGCAGCACTGCAAACACCCAGTGATCGACAACAAACACCAGCTGTTATCTTCGACACCTACCCGCCCTGGACCAATGAAGACCAAGTCGACGTCGAGGAACTGAAAAAGAAGTACTCGGTCGCTACGCCTCGAACCCAGCAAAAGGGTGGAGTGCAGCTCGGTCAGTCACTAGGGAAAGGGAACAATGCTGGTGGAGAACTCCACGAACAGCTACTGCTCACCGCCAAAACACGTTTAGAGGAAGACGGGGAAGGCACCCAAGTCAACCTCCTATACCAAGGACAGGGTGACGACAAACCCGACGGCAAAATTATTCTCCCAGACGGCTCTATAGCACATCTCGAAGCCGAACACTCCACACTCTCGAAGCCGGTGAAGGTCCTAACCAACTACCTACGTGCCACGCAAGAGGGCCGGGAATGCATCTTTGTCGTCCAGCAGGGTAACGCGAAGAAATTGGAGAATATACTTACAGACCCTGTTAATCGTCGAGGCCAGGACCACGAAGACACAGACGGTAGTTACAGCTACTACAAAGGTGAGGACGATGAATTCACCGACACCGAAACACTGCTAGAGAACGGTGAGTACCGTATCATCGAAGCCAGTGAAAACCAGATAACAATCCACAACGATTCTGTAGAAGCTGAATGCCCCGAACTCGATAATCTCCCTGAGGACGAACTCAAAAACTTCTGTTTCCTTCGAGAAGAAGACGGATACTGTACCGCCCTCGGCCAACCCTGCGTCCTAACACAAGCCGATGACTGACCCAGATGAAGATCTACGGGACAAAGATCAAGCCGTACTTGAAGCCATTCGAACTGGGGAAGATGATATCCAGAAAATCACAGAGACAACCACACTGGAAAACCACGAGGTGAACTACTGCTTCACCAAACTCGAAGACCTCGGCCTAATACACGTGGAGAAACCCGACGGCTACACCACCCGAAGAATCAACGGCCAAAAAAGAGTCTTCCAAACACCGAAACAAGCCCACCTCACACAGAAAGGAGAACAGTACCTAGAACACATTGAACGAGAAGATGTAGAGCAGTACGAAAACCTGAGCAGAAAGGAACTCGTGGAGAAAGTCCACAGGCTCGACAACCAAATGCAAAAACTGGAGTCTACGGTTCAAAGCTTCAGAAAACAAGTCCAAAAACACCTACTCGAATAACCAAGTCATAGAGAGAAAATCAAACGTCAGTCTGATACGGCTCGTCTTTTGCGTCTTGTACATCCTCATCCTGCTCAATTTCAGAGCCTGTCCGATCCTTATTCCTAGACGCAACACTTCTCATCGCTTCCTGCTTCTCGTCGAATCCATCTTTTAATTTTGAAAGCCCCTTTGACAGTCCTTGAACAAACCGCTCGCCTTTCCCCGTGATCCGGAAACGGTGAGGTTCTCTGTCTTCATCTGATTCGGCCATCTCCAAGTCTTCATAAGACTGCATCCTGCTCGAAAAACCAGGGTCAAGTGGACCATGCTCTTCCCTTCTGAATTTCCAGTCATCAGAATCAGCCTCTGAGTTCCGGTACTGGTATAGTGACTTATGAAACTTCAATCGGCCTTCTATCTCTCCGTCAAACTCAGACAGCATCATCAACCGCGGATGATACTCCTCACCCTCGTTGTCCTCACTCATATGAAGTCACCTATCTTGGTCTGTAGAGGCTCTCTTTCCAGTATCTCCACTTGGTCAAAACGTGTATCAATAGAGGTGTTAGACGTGGTTACAATCATCTGCTTGTCCAGAGATAGGATGTACTCAAGAGCTGCATCTCTATTCTCTTCCTCTTGAAGATTTGAAAACGGCTCATCTAGGACAATGGTATCCCACTCGATAACCCCGCTTTCAGTCGCAAAACGGCTCAAGGTACAAGCAAAGGAGATGTTCAATAGATGTAGTTCTGAACCGCTCAGGTTGCCTCCTCTATCGTACTCACGTAGATTGTTCCTTCCAGGGAACTGGATTCGACCCTCCTCAGAGATACTGATTCCAAGTTGCAGATTAGAGTTCATCTGGTTATATGCCTCTTCCCAGGCCTCACTGAACTCCTGAATTCCTGCCTCAAAGCTTTCCTCAGTCAGTTCCTCAACCAGCTCTGATGCATGATCATATGCCTCAGAGTAGGCCTCAGATTTCCTTTTTACCGCCTCAACCCTCTCATCAAGAGTTTCACGGTCGGATCTAAGTTCCTCCAAACTGGATGAGATCGATTCCAACTCTTCCTGGACGTGATCCTGAACCTGCTGGATATTATGCTCGTAGTTATCTAGTCTTCGCTTAGTGAACCCATCAAGTTCTTCGAGTTCGGGTCTATCCTCTTTCAGCTCTTCAATATGGTCTGAGACCTCATCTCGCTGGGCTTGTAGTTCTTCGATCTCTTCTTTCAACTCAGCAAGCAGATCGTCTGACTCCTCGATTTTCTGGGTTAAACGCTGCTTCAATCCGTCAAGAGAGTGGTCGCGACCACAGTATGGACAGTAGCCGCGTTGAATCCGGTTCTTAGCCTTCTCAGTCGTAATTCTGCGGTCACAGGTTGGACAGACAAAATCGTTGACTGCCTCTGCAATTATATCATTAACTTCGGATTCGTAGTTCTCTTGTTTCCTTTTCTTCCGGTGTAGCTTCCGAAGACGCTTGCGCAATCCCTCTTTTTCCTTGAATAACTCATCAAGCCTGTTCTCCAACTCTTCATCTTTCTTCAACTGTTGGCTGAGTTCAGCCAATTTACCAGAGTCAATCTGGGATTCAAGTCGGTTGTATTTCTCCTTCTGTGACTCTAAATCACGGATCTGCCTATCAAGATCAGACTCCTCCTCTGAAAGACGACGCTTGGCATCCTTCGTCTCAATCACTAATTCGCCTAGTTGTTCTTCAGCATCCTCCAGCCGGGAAATTCTCTGTTCAAGCTCTCTATTGGTAACGCTCCGAATCAGTTTGGTTCTCTGACTTCGACTCAACTCGTCTAACGGCATCTTCCCGATATGAGAGTGGACAAAGAGAGATTTCAGCAGAGTAGTAGCCCCAAGATCGTTTGAGAATGCTTCTGACGCTTTTGAACCCTGTAATGTTTCGTCTCCTCTTTCGTACTCGGCTTCTGGATTACCCCGGAAAAACCGGGTATCGTTCGTGAACTCGAGTTCAACCTTGTTCTGCCGTCCTGTTGCTAAGTCTATAGTATGTTGTGCTCCAAGAAGATTGTAGAGAATAGCGTTGAAAGTCAGTGTTTTACCGGTCCTGCTTCCTCCCCTGAGCAACTGAGATTCCCTGCTTACAGATTCGATTTCCATGCCTCGATGCTCGCCGCTAGCAAACTCTTCGATATCCAGGGAGTCAATCCTCATCGGTTATATCGTACAATTTTACTGAACTTTTAACTACCTGTCGGAGGCTCCGATATTCCCGATAGCTGAATAAGTAGATAACAACCAGCGACCCAATCAACGAAAGACCGGCATACATCAATCCATACAAGTAGTTCACAGCAAACGGCAGCGAAAACCCGATCAACAACCCAGAAAGAACCGTTACCAAATGGCGGTGTGCTTTGCCATCCATTCTATCTATACGGTCCTGCGTATCCTGATCAGCATCCCAATAGAACTCATCGTCTCCCGTACCTTCATTGATGCTCTTGAAGCTCTCCTCAATCACATCACCCGCGAAAAACTCCATCAAACCATCGTTGAAAACCACACTGAGAAAGACCAAGCTAGCAGAAGGAATTCCAGCAGCCAAGAAGTAAACCGGACTGCTCAACTCAAACGATGACAAGTACAGAAAACCAGCGGCATAAACGAAGAGAAACAGAGCACCCCAACTCTGCTGAATCTGCTTACCAAGCTGCATAAACAACCATCAACACCAAAAAGTTAGATAACTTTCCCCTCACACCTACCGCCGACTAAGGAGTTCAACAAACCGGTTAATCAAAACTATAGTAGTCACTCTCGGTGTCTCCGACGAATTCTCCGTCCTCGTCAAGATGGAATACTGCTCTTGTCTGCGTTTGACCTATCTGATTTCCTCGCATATCCCCTGTGATCATTCTCTTTTCGCCTTGGACAACCCAGACAATCTCTAAACCCTCGTTATCCAACTCTTCCAGAATATTTCTGCTTGCTCCGATCATCGACAAGGAATTCACCCGGTCGTACAGGCCCTCCGATTTGGAGAGATCAGCTACTCGAACCGGGTTTGACGATTGCTGTCTGAACTCCTTCGTATCCACAACCCATTCCAGATTCAGTAGATCCGCGAGATAGGGTGACGGTCCATACATCCCGTACTTTTCTTCTACAGAACAATCGTACTCTGCCTCCCATAGTAAGTCCAGGGCCGTGTTCTCGACATCAACAGGGCAACCTCTGATGACCGAAGCATCGTCTTCCCATCGGTCTTCAACCAGTGGATGCCACGGATACTCGCCTCTAAAGGTCTGAGTGAAAACGGGGAGAGAAACAAGTGTGCTTTTCATTTCGTCGCTCTCTACCCAGTTCTCAGTAATCCAATCCACGAGCTCCTGTTTATTGTCCTGGTCTACAATCACAGGATCAATCCGACAGAAGACATCCCGGTCAAGCCGTGATTCTGTATCCTCCTCAGCCCTCCACTTGTAGATAGTATGCAACGGTATCCATTCATCACCGCTTACGGGAAGCTCCAGTAGGGATACTAACTCAGGAAATTCATCGTGATCCTCGATCCAATCCTCAGTCGGGGCTTCGTCGATACGGCAGTCATACTCGACAACGTCATCAAGAGACAGTTCAGAACCAGCTTCGGGATCTAAAACTGATGGATCAATATTTCTATCGAAATAGACCCAGGGACCTTTGTAAGGCCTTTCAGTTGTCGGATTAGCGAAGTCGCAGTTATCGGTTACCCAGGCCACCAATTCGTAGTAGGCGATCCACTGGTATTTTTTACTGAACCGTTCCGGCTTCCTTGTCCCTCTCCCGTGGTTTGACCATCGATTCAAGTAATGATCAAAATCGCCGAAGTAGTCTGGGTACCAGCCAAGATCGAATACTCGCTTCGTAATCCAGCGGAGTGCCTCTGCGCCGGATAAATCATAACCGTGGACGTGGCTACTGTCGTGGTTGGTGCCTACGATGTATCTCGCAAAGTCACTGAAACCGTCTCCCTCAAATCCTGATCCTGTTAATCCTATCCAGAAACGGGATTCCAGCTCTGTATCTGCGTCTTTCAGTCGTTCAGTTACCTGCTCCTGCAGCTCTTCAGGGGTCGGTATATCGATATTGAAAGAGCTATCATATGGCGGTCTGACCTTGTCTAAGTCTACAGTGTAACTCTCGACCTGGTGGTCGGCCAGTTCGATTATTCCTCTGGCGTAGTCTCGGGTCAAGAGGTGAGGCGTTGGGTCATTTGCCGCGAATTCTAATTCGTAGATTGTATCAGCTAGTTCAGTTAATGCGTCATTCTCCCTGTGTCGTAGAACGCCTCCGTAAGCCGCTGCATATACACGTTCCAAAATGTACGGATCATTCACATCTTGGAAACGCTCGATCAGGTCAATGTAGAGCTCAAGATCAGAACCGACGACGTTGATCATTGATTTGGTGGCTCGATCTCGGACGTATCTATTGGGACAGGAAAAGAACCAGGAGAGCGAAATTGACATTAAGCGTTTCAATTCTGGCGATTCAATCGGTTCATGCTTTAGAGAGTATCCCCAGTTAATCAGTCGGAAGACTTCGGATGTTTCCTCCTTGAATTCCTCGTGAAGGAACTTAGACCAGTCATAGTCTCGGTCAGCCACGTCAAAACCTGTGAGTACCTCGTGTAGGTATTCTGCGTTCAGGGGATGGTCGGTGCTTGTAGCCAAGGTAAGCAAGACGCGCCACAACTCATGCAAGTCATCAAGAAGCTCGATCTCTTCCCAGAGATACTCTTCAACCTCTTCTTTCAGTCCGCCGTCCGAGTCAGTCAGGGTTTCAGGATCACGCCAACCTAGGCTCTTGATGAACTGTGTAAGTATCTCGTCCGAATCAAGGTACTCGAATATCTCCACACCCTCTTGTTCAGGAAGGTGGATGGCGAACGCCTGAATCAGGCCTGGATACAGATTCGGGTTATCAAATATCTCTTGTAGATTTTTGTTCTCAGATACAGCTTGCCCGAAGTCATCTTCTACGTATAGATCTAGATATTGCTGTGCTAGCATGTGATCTGCGAACTTGTCGTAGGAGAATCTAACAGACTCACTGGCAGCTTCCTCAAACGGCACAACCTCCGAAATCACACCTTCGCTTAAGATATGCCGGTAAAGACTCTCTGAATACCGTCTCCCCGGCAAAATCTCATTCACAATTCTTTTAGCCCTATTCTTGGCTAAACGCTTGGTCCCTTCTCCATCCTCCGCCATTTCACGGGCCAAGGCATCTACAGCCTGCCGTACCTTATTCTCATTTGGGTCATAATCCAGCCTTCGCCACAGTCGGTCATTGACACCATCAATATATCCTTCAAAAATCTGGGTTAACCCATCGGGTCCATGTGAAACCCTGCTCTGTCCCTGTCTCTCCAGGTTCTCACAAAACAATTTCAGAAACAGGGGTACCTGGAACTCACGCTTTAGAACCGGGATCGAGGAATGTTCGATACCGTGAGCGTCGAAGAACTTTCGAACCGCATCGTACTCTACGTCTCGGAACCCACCGTGACGTGTCTCAACTACCTCTTCCTCGATACTGTCTGGGATTACAAGATCCTCATATCCAGTACGGCAACTAACACAGAGCCCGATATACGGGTAGCCCTCTAGTTTTTTCAGTACACCTGGAAGCTGCCTTGCCCAAATCCTTGGATCAGGGCTTTCGTTCAGTGCATCAATCATTATCAAGGATCGGACGCCACGAGATTTACCAAGGGAGTTCAGGGCACTAAGGAAATCTTCAGTCGTACAGTTCAGCCCGAACCGTTCGATGATTTGAGTCCAGACATCTCTGTCGGAGAAGTTCTCGCCCAGTACTAAGACAGTGGGGTAACCGTTCTCCACCCGGTTTCTGGCGACGTTACAGAGCAAGTGGGTCTTCCCCATTCCAGCTTTGCCAAGCAATTTTAGAGTTGGTGTTTCTGCTACCTGTAGGTCTTTGCTGTCAGCAAATCTTTGGAGATTGTGGACTTCGCTTCGGACCTGCCGGAAGTGGTAGAGAGCTCGTTTTTCCGTAGATTCCCTGGTATCTTCTTCTGCCTCTTCTTTTAGGGTGCGGAGTTCTGGTTCCAGTTCCTGTGTTGCCTTATCAGCTTGATTGAGTGTTTCATGTAGCTCTTGAATCGGGATTTCTTCAGGTACCTGGTCGATATCTTGGAGTAACTCTGGGACTTTCTCTACCGCTTCTCGTAGCTCTAGATAGGCGTCTTCGTCCGCACGTTCTAAGACGGAGATGTAATTATCGGTGAAAAGGCTGTTTGCTTCATCGTCGAGGTTTTCTAACCGGTTTTCAACGTTTTCTATGAAGGCCGGTGTTCTGCCGAGCGGTTCGAAAATGTCCGAGGCGCGGGTGTCAACGTGGAGTTCCGGTGTATACCGGTCTTTAGCGTTTGAGATGGAGACTTCGACTTCCGTCTCTAGTTTTGAGTCAGTTAGTTGTAGCTCGGTCAGGAGTTCGTCAGAAAGTTCTGTCTCCGCCGAGTCTTGATCCTCTTGCTGCTGTTTCCAACGCTCCAGTTTCTCAATCGGGTACTCTTCCGGATTCTTGTCTATGTAGGTATGGTGTGTGGGACAGAGGAGAATAAGATTAGAATAGCCGTCGACCTCGTCTTCACTCAAATCAGGGTCATATCTGGGTCCGCCTTCGCTTTGGGCTCTGATGTGGCAGATTTCACCGATCACAATTTCCTGCTCGGTATCCGCAACTTCTTCTTCACAGTCAGGGTGGCCGCACTGGTTCCCCGATGCTGCCCAGAGAGTTTTCAGAGTTGACCGCTTGATAGTCATCTTGATTGCACTTCGTAGTTGGAATGGTAATAATATTCTTTTAGAATCCCCGGTTCAGAGGCTCTTAAAACCAGGTCCGAAACAGCCCCTATCAAAACCATCCGGTTTGAAAACCAGGTTCTAAAGAGGTCATAGATCTACCTACCTGCTTAGACTGAGTGCTTTGAATCAGGTTTGGAACAGTGAACGACTATACACTGTAATGCGATTACTGAGGGCCAAGGAAGATTGGGAGAGTGGGGGAGAGTGTTGCTTTTAGTCTATGTTGTTGACGGCGTCTTGCTGTCGGCTTGTGCTGCTGTGCTCGTACTTTTCAGTGGTGCGTTTGGATTTGTGTCGGCATTGTTGGGCTGCTACTGCGAGCCCTTCTTGCTCGGCTATGTAGGTCGCAGTACTGTGTCTGATGCTGTACGGTGTTAGGTCTCGGTTCTCTAAGTCGAGGTTGGCTTCACGGGCGATTTTCCGGAAGACGTCTCTAAACGAGTCTTTGTTGTACCGGTTGCCGTACATTGTGAGCCAGAGTGCGTCTCGGCCATCGTATTTTTCTCGTGTTTCTCGTTCGTCGAGCCAGCGCTTCAATATGGAGTTGGTTTCTTCTTTGAGTGCAACTATCCAGTTCTCCCGGTTCTTGGAAGATTCTTCGCGGGGTATTCTCAGGACTCCGTTTTGGGTGTCGACCCAGTGAAGATTGCTGCGTTTGATTTCGATAGGACGTAGACCCGCATCCAGTGCGACGTGGATCATCGAAGTATACTTGAAGGAGTTGGCTTTCTGCCAGTCCTTCATCGTAACTTCTTCCTTGGGTTTCTGCAGCCGCTGAGAGAGATACGTCTTCCATCTATCGCGCTCCTGGGGTGTTACGCTGTTGTAGTGGGGTACACTTCCGTACTCCATTGATGCTTCCCGCATCTTCCGCCGGTCTTCCTTCGTCAGGTAATCCCTTGGAGTATACGTAGTCGAGGGATCGCTGTAACTGATCTCGGGCTCCCACTCAACATCCTTGTTCCGGGCTTCGCGTTTCCATTTGAACAAGGACTTCGCGGCCTTCTGATAGTGATTCTTCGTAGACTCCTTCATCTCCTCGGTCGCCAAGTGCCGCATCCAAGCGTCCGCGTCATCCGTGGTCAGCTCTTGGACGTACCGGCCTTTCCTGTTCCAGATAAATCGGTAGAACAGGTCTAATCGGTTCATCCGGTTTTTCACGGTGCTATGGCTGTAGCCCGTTGCTTTCTCCGGGTTTTTACCGAGTGCGAGCATCCATTCGGTTATATTGCGGCGGTGCTCGCGGTAGGTAACTTCCTGTCTGGGGTTTAGATATTCTTCTGCGTCTTCGGTGACGAGTACGATCCCGTCTACTTTGTTTTCAGAGCTGTACGTCATGGATTCGATCCCTCTACTTGATCTAGATCTTTTCCACGCGAAATTTTAAATGTGTAATGTAATATGCTTGTCTTTTCCTCGAAAACGCTGTACTGCGTCGGGGTGTCGGAAATGACACCGGGTACTCGTTCTTGCGTGGTGTACATTGTTTCACCGACGAAGAACCCGGTAACTACCGGACGTAACAGGGATAGAAAGCCTAGGCCGGGATTTGAACCCGGGCTCTCGTCCTTACCAAGGACGCGCTTTACCGCTAAGCTACCCAGGCGCGCAACTCTCCGTTGACCGGAACCGACTTTAGGGGTTTCGATTCTCCGGCGACCCGTCACGAGATCGCACGGGACAATCGGGGCGCGGTCGGGCGGTCGCGTTTACCGATCAGTGGCGCTCACGGCCCGATCTGAGATGTCCGCAATACGGTCAGCGGTCGTCTCGGGGAGGGCGCGACCCGGCGGCGGGAACTCGCCGTCGTAGTCCGCGGCGAGCTCTCGGGCGTACGCGAGGAGTTCCTCGGGCGGATCGCCGCCGACGGCGGTGGTGCCCGCGACGACGGCGAGTTCGAGGGCGTCGACCTCTAAGTTCCGGTCGAGCGCGGCGGCGGCGCCGGGCGTGACGCCATCGCGGTCGCGAAGCGTCTGGTCGCGTCCGAAGCTGCGAACGACCTCGACCGCGGCGGCGGCCGCGTCGGTACACGCGAGCAGCGAGAAGCCGCGGGAGACGAGCACGTCGGCCGTGAGCACGTCCATATCGGCCTGTATGTCGGACTCGCGGGTCGCCGCGGTCACCCACGGTTCGTCGTGAGCCACCGTGCGGGTGAGCCGGAGCCCCTCGTAGATGAGCTGTACGCCCGCCGCACGGTCCACGACGTCTCCGGGGTCCACGTCGGGGTCGAGCGCTCGGGCGGTGACCAGCGCCAGCACGCCGGGCGTCACGGCGGCATCTACGATACGGGTTTCGAGCGTCTCACGCAGTTGTTCGGGCTCGACGTCCGCGAGCGCCTCGCGGGCTGCGTCACGCGCTCGCGCGGCATCGTCCATTACCTCACGGTAGTCGAGGGAAGGGCAAAGACCTTTGGAAACGAACGGGATTCACGAACGTGATCCGCACCACCGACGAGGCGAGCGTTCGCGTCGTGACCGTTGATCGGCCGGATCGGCGAAACGCGCTCAGACCGACCGATCTGGCGGCCCTACGTACCGCCGTTGAGGACGCCGACCAACCGGTCACCTATCTCCGCGGTGCCGGCGACGCCTTCTGTGCCGGGGCCGACCTCGATACCGTCGCCGACCTCGACGACCCCGAGCCGTTCGCACGCCGCGGGCAGCGAACGATGTCGGCGATCGCCGACGCGGAGACCGTCGTCGTCTGCGGGATTGACGGCGCGGCTCGCGGGGGCGGCGTCGAACTCGCGCTCGCGGCCGACGCGCGAGTCGCCACGCCCGCGGCGACGTTCGCGGAACCCGGTGTTTCGTTCGGACTCTTCGGCGCGTGGGGCGGGACCGTTCGCCTGCCGCGGGTGATGGGCGAGGGCGACGCGCTCGACTTTTCGCTCTCGGGACGCGTGCTCGACGCGGACGCGGCGCTCCGAACCGGACTCGTCTCTCGCGTCGTCGACGACCCGCGTGCGGTCGCCGACGAGATCGCGGCGGGGGAGCCGGACGCACTTCGGGCGATCAAGTCCCGGGTGCGAGATCGGCGCGACGACGACGCTCAAGAGCGTGCAGAGGCCGCCGCGTTCGCCGAACTGGTCCGAGCGCATGCGGGCGAGATCGCCGACGGCCGGAAGCGGTAACCGCGAGGCGCGACGACCGAACCAGACGACCCCACGCAGTCAGTCGAATGTGACAGCTTTAAGTGAGTCTCGGCGGTACGGTCACATGCGAAGCACCGAAGCACGCACCGGTAGTGTAGTGGTATCACGCAACCTTGCCATGGTTGCAACCCGAGTTCAAATCTCGGCCGGTGCACTTCCGACTGACTCCGTCAGGTAGCGTCCGCTTCACTCCGTTCAGCGGACTCGCGAACGAAGTGACTGCATCTGTTGACCGCGTTTCGCCCGCCCCGTTTCCTTGCGTCACCGTCTCACCGTGCGCGCGAACCTGTTCGTTTAACCCCGCACGTCCTGTTTGTACGGTATATGGTTGAGCTGCTCCTTCTCGTCGGGTTTGTAGTCGCGGCGTTCGTCGGATACAACATCGGCGGCGCGACGACCGGACCGGCGTTCGGACCGGCGGTCGGCGCGGGCGTACTCTCGAAAGCGGGCGCAGCGGCGCTGATGTCGGTGTTCTTTTTCATCGGAGCCGGCACGCTGGGTCAGCGGGTCGTGACGACACTCGGCGAGGACCTCATCACCGGCGCGGACGTGTTCACCCTGGAAACGAGCATTATCGTCCTCTTTTTCATCGGCGGCGCGCTGTTCGTCGGGAACTACGCGGGCGTGCCGGCGTCGACGTCGATGACGGCCGTGGGGTCCATCGCCGGACTCGGACTGGCGACCGGAACTCTCGACCGAGCCGTGATGGGCGAGATCGCCATCTGGTGGCTCGTCGCGCCGATCATCGGCTTCTGGGTCTCGGGGATCGTCGGCCGGTACTTCTACCCCGCGATCAACAGGTGGGTGGCGATAGAGAGCACCGACGGCGCGCTGTTCGAGTTCGACCGCTCGGGACTCGTGCCGAAGCCCGTCGCGGGACCGAACACCACTCGTCGCGAGCTGGTCGGCGGGGTCGTGCTCATCTCTATCGGCTGTCTGATGGCGTTCTCCTCGGGCACGTCGAACATCGCGAACGCGATCGCCCCGCTCGTCGCGTTGGACGGCGTCGAGATGACGCCGATGATCCTCCTCGGGAGCGCGGCGGTCGCGGTCGGCGCGTTCACCATCGCGCGCCGGACGCTCGACACGCTCGGTAACGACATCACGGACCTGCCGCTGACCGCGGCGATCGTCGTCGCCGTCGTCTCCTCGGGGATCGTGATCGCGCTCTCGGCGGTCGGCATCCCGGCCTCGTTCGTGATCATCGCCACGATGTCGATCGTCGGACTCGGATGGGGTCGTGCGACGCGGACGGTGTCCGTCAAACAGGGGATCCGCGGCGAGAAAGAGCCGAACGTCTCGGTCGGTGCGCTCGCGGCCGACGAGACGCCTGCGATCGGTGAGGGCGACCCGGCGGACATTCCGTCGGCGTCCGATCTGTTCAATCCGACCACCAGCGCACGCGTGGTACTCATGCAGAATATCGTCCCGCTCCTCTCAACGATAGGGGCGTTGGGGACGTTCTGGGTGCTGTTTTCGTTCGTCTGGTAGCGCCGACGAGCCGGGAGCGGCTACCGTCCGAAGCGGCGCTGTCGATCCTGGAAATCGAGCACGGCCCGGAGGTAGTCCCGCTGCCTGAAGTCGCGCCAGTTTACATCGGTGAAGTAGAGTTCGGCGTACACGGACTGCCAGATCGCGAAGTCGGAGAGCCGCTCCGCGCCCGTCTTGATCACGAGATCCGGCTCCTCGGAGAACACGAGCCGGTCCGCGATGTCGTCCGCGTCGATCGCATCGGGATCGAGGCGACCCGCGTCGACGTCGCTCGCGAGGTCGCGGACCGCCGCCGCGAACTCCGCCTTGCCGCCGAGCCCGACCGTGATGCGAATCGGTGCGTCGCCGTCTCCGCTGTCTGTCTTGGCTAAATCGGCGACTTCGTCCGCCGAATCGATATCCTCGTCAGACCCTTCGTCCCGCTGATCGGCCGTCGATCCCACGTCGTCCGGACCGCGAACGACGACGCGTTCGGGAGCGTCCATCCGGCGGAGTTCCCGCGTGAGCGTCGGGATGACGGAGGCGTCGAGCACGGAGACCGACACGGTGACGCGTTCCGCGCCGTACTCCAGCGCCCAGCCGAGCGCCGACGAGAGGGTGTCGAAGGCGCCGTCGGCGAGGAGGTCGCGCTCGGTGAGCACGAGCGCGACGTGTTCAGGGGGGTCCCCCTCGTGGAGGCGGTGGCGAACGGCGAGATAGTTGTCGTACACTCCCACGCGTTTCGGTTCCGGCCGGGCGTATAAAATTCCACGCTCGCAGACGGGAAGCGACTCGGCGGAGTTCGCTGCGGCGGTCCGCGATGTCGTCCGCGCCGATCGCACCGTGGCGTCGAGGGTGGATGGAAAGACGGCGGACAACGGGTTTAATTCCACGTCGGTCGTACGATCGGCAATGACCGACAGCTACCGTGGGGTGTTCGGTGCGATCCCCTACGCGATCCGCAACACCGACTCGTGGACGATGCGCCTCTACGGCGTCCTCGGTGCGATCACTGCGGGACTGATCGCGACGGTCGTCACCCTCGCGCTCGTCGTCTGGATGGGCGAGACGGCCGGAGTCCAAAGCGGGACTTTCCTGTTCTCTCGGTCGCTGTACGTGCTCGCCGGGTTCGCCGCCGTCGCGCCGCTGCTCGCGCCGCTGCTGTTCGTCGCGCGGCGCCACCGTCGCGACGACCCGGTGAAGCCGGGCTACGACCGGATGCTGGCGTACGCCGGCTTCCTGTTCCTCGGATCGCTGTACCTCGGAATGGTCATCTCGGCGCCAGCGGGACTGCGCGATCCGGCCGAATCGGTCGTCGTCAGCGCGTTGTATGCGCTTCCCCAACCCGCCGGCGTCGTTCCGCCGGTCGTGGCCGCAGCCGTCGTGTTCTGGGTTCACTACCGATACCGGCTGCCGGGAGAGACCGACGAGAGAGCGAGCGATCCCGACGCTGAACCGATCGACGACTGAGGCGTGGAGGCTGCGACGGCGAGAGCGGTAAGAGACGCCGCCCCTCGAAACCGGGAAAAGGGAAGACCGCCTACGGACCGGTAATGACCGACGAGAAGGAGAGCACGTTCCTCGTCACGCACGTCGAGAGCGACTCCGCGGTGCTGAAAGACGTCCACGACGGACAGGTGCACACGCTGAGTTCGAACCCCGGACTCTCAGTGGACGACGCGGTCGAGGCCACCGTCGCGCCCGATCCTCCGATGGAAGTCACGTATCAGGTGATAGCGATCGCCGAGCGGCGTTCGCTCTCCATCGAGGAGAGCCCGGAGCCGCCGACGGTCCACGAGCGCGAACTCGCCGCGGAGACCTCGACCGGCGAGCTCGCTCGCGAACCGAGAGCCGGTATCGGCGAGATCCACGTGCTGACGCCTCCGGAAGACGCGACCGAGCAGGCCGTCACCGACGTGATCGACGACCGCGAGGGGACGCTATCGCGGGCGGCTCGTCTCGGTGTGAACCGGGTCGAAATCCGGTCGGAGCCGGGGGTCGTCGCCGTGCGGTATCTGCCCTGAGCGGGAGACGTCGAGGAGGCGTGGCCGTCACAACGGGTGAGCGGCGCGGCGGGTCCGCCGGGCGCCTCACTCGATATCGGGGATCGCACAGGTCGGGCCGCCGGCGCTCTGGACGCGCCATCCGCCCTCGACATCACCGGATCGCGTCTCGTAGGCGATCGCGGTCGCTCTCGTGACGACAGCCTCGTCGACGCCCGCGCCGTCGGCTTCGATCCGCTCCACGCGGAAGGAGAGGTCGAGGCTGTCGCCGCAACAGCCGACGTCGACGAACTCCTCACGGATGTCTCCGACGGCGACCCGGCCGAGGACGCGAGTGAAGTACGCGCGGTAGTGCGGCGTTCGGATCTGGTCGCGTCCCCACCCGCTGAGGCCGTCCGGGTACGAGAGCACGACGCGGGTCGCTTCTGGTTCGGTCATGCGCGCTCGTAGGGGAGCCGTGGGCCTATCGGTTTCGGCGGTACCGGTAGGTCGAGATTTCATCGGCGGTTTCCGCAGCCGTCGCACTCGGTGCGGAGACAGGCGGACGGCAGGGGTACGGAGATAAGAAGGCTTATTCGCGCCCGCGAAGGAACCGGTATTTATGGTAGCGATCGAGGTACCGGAGATCAACTACACCGACTATTCGAACCGGCAACTGGTGGCGATTCCGCTCGCGATTCTCGTCCTCTCGCTCGCGATCATCGGCGGGTGGTACCTCGTCACGGGTGCGCCGGCGAATCTCGGGCTGGAGTTCACGGGCGGCGTCGAGCTCCGGATCGCCGACGACGGCGACGGCAACATGGAAGAGCGGATCGAGACCGCGTTCGATCAGGAGCCGGACTCGGTCCGGTCCATCCCCGCCGACGACGTGTACGTCGTCACGTTCCGATCGACAGCGGACGATCCGGACGGCTTGGCGAACGACTTGGAGGACCAAGCCGAGGCGGCCGGGCTCGCGACGGAAGCGATCGACCAGGTGTCGCCGAGCTTCGCGGCCGACACGGCACAGACGGCTATCTTCGGCGTCGGACTGGCGTTCCTCGGGATGAGCGTGCTCGTGTTCGCGCTGTTCCGGACGTTCGTTCCCTCCGTCGCAGTCGTCGCATCCGCGTTCTCCGACCTGGTCATCCCCATCGCAGTGATGAACCTGCTCGGGATTCAGATGACGCTCGGAACGATCGCGGCGCTGCTGATGATTATCGGATACAGCGTCGACTCGGACATCCTGTTGAACAACTCCGTGTTGCGCCGGACCGGCGACTTTTACGAGTCGGTCAGCCGCGCGACGCGCACCGGTGTGACGATGACGCTCACGTCGATGGCGGCGATGATCGTCATGGCGATCGTCGCGTCCGTCTTCGGTATCGACCTGCTCCGGAACATCGGGATCATCCTCGCAGTCGGCCTCTGTGCCGACTTGATGAACACGTATCTCATGAACGTCTCACTGCTCCGCTGGTACAAGTTCGAGGGGGTGAACCGGTAGATGTTGGAGCCGATCAAGAACAACTGGCGCGTCCTGCTGCTGGCCGTTGTCGTGGTCGCGGCGTCGGTCGCGCTGTTCGCGCCGCAGTTCGGGCCCGACACCGCGCCGGGCGAGGACACCGCCGAGGCCCAGCAGGGGATAACGAACCTCCAGTACGGGCTCGATCTGGCCGGCGGGACGCGTGTCCGTGCGCCGCTCGTCGGCTACACCGCGACCGATGTCGACTTCGCCGGTGACGTCCCGGCCGACGCGGCGAGAGCGGTCGCGGACGGGTTGGACGGCGTGTCGACTCGGGACGTCAACGCGAACGCCGAGGAACGGGCCATCGAGGTGACCGACCAGTCGGTAACTGAGGCAGAGTTCCAGGCGGCGATGGACGCGTCGGGGTACGAGTACGGCAGTATCCGTAGCGGAGTGACACAGGAGACCCGCGACGTCGCACAGAGCGTCATCCAAGGGAAGATCAACGAGGCGGGGCTCTCCGGTGGAAGCGTCCAGCAGGTGCAGTCGATCACCGGCGAGTACTTCATGCTCGTCGAGGTCCCCGGCGAGGACCGGAGCGACGTGATCGAACTCCTCGAAGAGCGCGGGACCGTCCAGATCGACATCGCGTATCCGACCGATGACGGGACGGCGATTCAAGAAGAGGCGCTGGTTCAGGAGGACTTCGACGACATCGGGACCGCCGCACAGAGCGAGCAGGGACCGGGAGCGTACGTGCCCGTGACGGTCCGTAACACCGCGGCTGAGGGCGAGCAGTCGCCAGCACACAGCTTCCAGCAGGCGATCGTCGATCGCGGGTTCCCCTCGGCGTACAGCTCCGACGCCGCCCAGTGCGACTACCGAGAGAACCCGGACGACGTGAGCAACCCGTGTCTCCTACTCACCGTTGACGGAGAGGTCGTCAACTCCTTCGGGATGGACTCGGACCTCGCCGCGAGCATGGGCCGCGGAGCGTGGGCCGACACCGGGAACTTCCGGCTCACGACCGGCGAGTTCAGCAGCGCACAGACGATATCCATCAACCTGCGCGCCGGCGCGCTCCCGGCCGACCTCGACATCAGCGGACAGGGGACCTCCTCGACTATCTCGGCCACACAGGGGGAGAACTTCCGGATTTACTCGATGATCACCGGCGTGCTCGCGATCTTCGCGGTCGCCGGGATGGTGTTCCTCCGGTACCGCGAACCGCGTGTGGCGCTTCCGATGATCGTCACCGCGCTCGCTGAGGTGTACGCGCTGCTCGGGTTCGCCGCGCTAGTGAACTACCCGATCGAGCTGGCGGTTATCGCCGGCTTCATCGCGGTGGTCGGCACCGGCGTCGACGACCTCGTGATCATCGCCGACGAGGTGATGAGCGAGGGCGACGTGAACTCCCGGAAGGTGTTCGACTCGCGGTTCCGCCGCGCCTTCTGGGTGATCGGCGCGGCCGCCGCGACGACGATCATCGCGATGTCGCCGCTGATGGTGCTCTCGCTCGGGGACCTCTCCGGGTTCGCGATCTTCACCATCCTCGGCGTCCTCATCGGCGTCCTGATCACTCGCCCGGCGTACGGCGACATCCTGCGGCGTCTGCTGACGGTACGGTAGCGGTCGAGCGCGAGCGCGATCCGCTCGCACACTCGGATCAGAATTCGCGTGACCGTCTCAGAACTCGTCGAGTCCCGACTGTTCTGCGGCCGCGAGCACGTCGTCACAGGTCGCCCACGAGCGTCGCGCGCAGTCCGGCACGTCGCCGTGGTCGGCGACGTACTCGCGGAGGAAGGCTCGCGTCGCGGGATCGCTGGGATATCCACTACCGACGTCCGTGTAGTCGGGATACGCGTCGTCGACTTCGGCCATCCGCGCGTCGCGGGCGACCTTGGCGACGACGCTCGCGGCACCGACGACGGGGTCGTCTCCGTCGGCACCGTGTCGAGCGTCGACGGTGACCGCGGGCATATCCGTCCCGTCCCCTATCGAGGAATCCGCCACGAACTCGCCGAGCCGTCGAGCGAATCGCGATTCGCTCGTATCGCCCGCGTCGGCGAGGACGCGGATCGGTTCGTCGTGACCGTCGCGGTCGCCGCGGTCGTCGCGAGCGCCGTGGGGGTCGCGAGCGCCGTGGGATCCGTCAGCGCCCGCATGGCCTACCAGCGCGGCTCGGATCGCCCGTGCCTGCCCCCGAACGGTGAGCGTGTTCATGTCCGTGTCGGGGCGGTCTATTTCGGTCGGTTCGACGAACGCCACGCCGACGGCGACGCCGTCGATGTCGCGGATCGCGCTGTTCATCGCGTCACGCCGCGCCGGACTGATCCGCTTCGAGTCGTCGATATCAGCCGGCAGGCTGGCGGGGTCCGCGATCACGGCCGCGGCGACCATCGGGCCGAGCACCGGCCCCTTTCCGGCCTCGTCGACGCCGAGGTACACACGTCGGTAGTCGGGGTCGGAAAATAAATACGTTCAGAAAGCAGTCGCGGCAGGTCGGCGTCGGTAGGTGGGGAGCCGATTTCGCTCAGTCGAGCAGGACCGCGTTGACCTGTCCGCTCTGACCGGGGCGTGACGTGACGCGGGCGCGACCGGCGGACGTCTCGATAATGGCGCCCTTGGTGATGATGTTCCGGCGGGCGTAGTTGACGTTCGACGGGTTGTCGACGACGTTTTCGATTTCGGCTTCCGACACTTCGCCGTCCTGGGCGACCTGCGCGACGTTCGTCGAGAGCGCGCGGACCTTCGACTCGGTACCGCGGGAGTCGATGTACTGGACTCGCGTCTCGCCGACGGTCGTCTCGGCGGGCTCGCGTCCGAGCTGGTGGCGCTTCTTGTTCGAGGCGTGCTTGAGTCGGCCGCCGGTTCGCTTGCGGGTGGAGCGTCCCTGGTCTTTCATACAGGTACGAACAGTCAGCGAATACTTGAAGCGTTCGACTCGTGCTGGCGCCGAGAGCCGCAGACGCGCCGTTGGGCGCTCCGAGGCGAGCGGTGCAGACCGAAGTTCGATGGTTTAAGTTCCGGGGGTCGAACGGTCACGTATGGTGCGGGACCCGTCACGCGAGGAGGATCCGCCGTCGGTAGACGAGGTGTTGGACGCGTTGGCCGACGACGCCGCGCGGCGGATCGTCGCCGCGCTCTCCGAGCCGAAGACGGCGAGTGACCTCTCCGAAGAGTGTGACATCCCACTGTCCACGACGTATCGAAAACTGGAGCTACTCACCGACGCCTCGCTGTTGGAAGAGTCGACCGACATCCGTCGCGACGGACAGCACACGACCCGGTACGCCGTCTCGTTCGAGACCGTCACCGTCTCGATCGATGAGACGGACGGGAACCGGACGTTCGACGTTGCGTTCACGCGACCCGAGCGCACGCGGGACGAACGACTCGCGGACCTGTGGTCCGAGCTACGAGAAGAAACATGACGACACACCTCAACCTCATCATCATCGTCGCAAAGACCGCCATCCTGTTGCTCGGTGGTAGTATCACCTACTACGCGCTCCGGGCGTACGGTCGCACGGGCGATCCGTCCCTCCGCGCGCTCGGGATCGGGTTCGGGATCGTCACCGTCGGCGCGCTCGTCGGCGGGGTCTCGCATCAGATTATCGGCACGGATCTGGCCGTCGGAATCGCGATTAACAGCCTGTTAACCGCCGTCGGCTTCGGCGTCATCGTCTACTCGCTCTACGTGGAGTGACCGCTCGGACCACGGCCGCGATCGAACCGCTCTCACCCACGTATCGACGTTCGACGAACCCCCGTTTCGGTAGGCTTTTGCGGCGCTCGGCCGTCGATATCGGTAATGACCGACGCACGCGAGGAGCTCTCGCGCCGGATCGCGGGCGAGATAACGCTGAGCGACGATCCCGGGGCAACCCTCCGGAAGTGGCGGACCGACTTCGACGTCTCACAGACGGAGCTCGCCGACCAGCTCGACGTCTCCTCGTCGGTGATCTCTGACTACGAGAGCGGTCGCCGTGAGAGCCCCGGAATCGGCGTCGTGCGACGAACCGTCGACGGACTCCTCGACATCGACGAGCGACGGGGCGGCGGGCGGCTCCGCCAGTACGCGCGAGTGCTCTCCGCCGGCTTCGAGAGCGACATCGTCCACGATCTCCGCGAGTACTCGACGGCGGTTCCCGTCGAGGAGTTCTACGAGGCGATGGGCGCGACGGAGATCGTCCGTGGAGACCAAGACCACGTGAACGGCCACACCGTGATCAACTCGATCCAAGCGATCACCCGACTCTCCAGCGAGGAGTTCTACCGCCTGTACGGCCAGTCGACGAACCGCGCGCTCGTCTTTACGGGCGTGACTCGCGGCGAGTCGCCGCTGGTCGCGTTGCGAGTCGTGAGCCCGACGCCGAACGCGGTCGTGCTCCACGGGATCGAAGCCGAGGACCTGTGGGACCACGCCGGCGACCTCGCCCGCGTCGACGGGTTCTCGCTGGCGACGTCGACCCGCGACCTCGAGGACTGTCTGGCCGACCTGCAGGCGTTGTGACCGAGTGGTGGTCTCGCGACCGACGTGCGGGCTCGTAACCCGCGACCGGACCGATATGCTTCGACCGAACCGCGACCCTGAAACCCGCGGCGACCGTCGACCCCGCCATGACCGACGACTACGCCGAGCGCCTCAGCGCCAACCGCCGGGAGAAAGACGAGTTCTTCGCCGAGCACCCGCAGTCGCCGATCCCGCCCGAGCACCGCGACGGCTTCGAGGGGCTCGACTACTTCGACCCCGACCCGGCGTACCGAGTCGAAGCGACGGTGACGGTTCACGACGACCCCGGACCGGTCGAGATGGAGACGACAGCGAGCAACCCGGTGCGGTACCTGCGAGTCGTCACCTTCGCCTTCGACCTCCGCGGCGAGGAGCACACGCTCGCTGGCTATCAACAAGAGGGCGACGAGGGGACCATCTTCGTTCCGTTCCGCGACAAGACGACCGGGCAACAGACGTACCACCACGGTCGGTACATGGAGCTGGAGCCCGAGGGGGAACTCGGCGACGGCGACGTCGTCACGATAGATTTCAATCTCGCGTACAACCCGTTTTGCGCGTACAGCGAGACGTTCTCGTGTCCGCTCCCGCCCGAAGAGAACTGGCTGGAGGTCGTCGTCCCCGCCGGCGAGAAGGCGCCCGATTTGGAGTAGATCTCAACCGAGTCGGTTGGGCCTACTGAAACCCCTGTGACTGACGTATCCCGTTCCGGGTGCGGTCAATACAGGATACCTCGTACCGATGCCGAACGCCAACCGCTCCACAATATGTCCGTAGCGACGTGCAAGATACAGAGGTTGAGTTCAGCACGACGACTCATTTTTTTCACACAGAAAACAGTTAATTGACCACTCAGTAGATATACGGTTAGACGAGCGGTCTGAAGCTGTGAAGGACCCCAAGACCACCAATAACTGTGCCTCCGATTACCAGCAACGATCCGCTGTCGGGGAACAGTGCTATGTCAGCGACAATCAGTTGGAATCCCAGCAGGGCGATTGCGATTCCCTGCAAACCCGACTGGTTTGTTTGTTGAGCCATATCGACGATATCAGATACTAACGGAATAAAATCCTATGAGACAATATGCGCCTGTATGGACCGATTCGACCCTACCGCTGGTTTATAATACGGCGTGTCACATACGCGCCCTGCATCTTGCACGGCTATCAGGAAATATCTCTGAGTTGACAAAAATGACAACGGAAAATTTGCACTCCTCAGCGACCGGTTATTCGGACGAGAACACGTCTGAACAGTAGGACGTCAACAGATCCGGCCGATTTTAATTTCGGGCCAGCGACCGCAATCTGCAGCCGCGGTACCGCTATCGTTTCAGTTCGACCGTTAGATCGGTCGCGATCCACGCGTCCGTGTTCCCCTGTTCCGTGAAGACGGTGCGGTCGGGCGAACAACGACTCGCCGCGACCGTCGGCCGTGCGTCTGTCGATTCGTCGACGCTGCGTTCGATCCGGTCCCCGGTACTCATTGCCGGTCCGTCAGAGACGCGAGGGGTTATAGATTTCGGTCGGCCTAAACCGCATCCCAGTCGAGCCGACGCGCATTTTGTCGTTTTGTCGTTTTGACGTCGGCGATCCGCGTGGGGAACCGGAGCGCATTACCCGTCGCCCCTCGTCGTCATCGACGATGACCGACTCGCTTTTCACGCCGTTCTCGCTGCGCGACACGGAGTTCCGCAACCGAGTAATGCTGTCCCCGATGTGTCAGTACTCCGCGGACGACGGGTTCGCGAACGACTGGCACCGGACCCACCTCGGAACTCGCGCCGTCGGCGGCGCGGGGGTCGTGATGACCGAGGCGACCGGGGTCGAGGCGCGCGGACGCATTACGCCCGGCTGTCTCGGAATTTGGTCGGACGAGCACGCCGAGGCGATCGCGCCGATCGTCGACTTCGTCAAGTCGCAGGGGGCGACGCCCGGAATCCAGCTCGCACACGCCGGGCGGAAGGCCTCACACCGGGCTCCGTCCGAGGGCGGCGACCCGATTCCGGCAGACGACGAGGCGGGGTGGGAGACGATCTCCGCGACCGACGCCCCGTACCCCGATCCGAGCGTCGACGAGGACGTGCGGGCCGCGACCCGGCGGATGGACGGGGACGACATCGACGACGTGATCGACGCGTTCGCGGCCGCGGCGGAGCGCTCGCTCGATATCGGCTTCGAGATCGCCGAGGTTCACGCCGCCCACGGCTACCTCCTCCACCAGTTCCTGTCGCCGGTCACGAACGACCGCGACGACGAGTACGGCGGGAGCTTCGAGAACCGCACCCGACTGGTCCGCGAGGCCGTGGCCGCAGTCCGCGAGGTCTGGCCCGACGACAAGCCCGTCTTCGTTCGGATCTCCGCGACCGACTGGCTCCCCGATCGCGACTCGTGGGACGTCGACGACTCCGTGCGCCTGGCCCCGCTGCTCGCCGAGGCCGGTGCCGACCTGATCGACGTCTCCGGCGGCGGGATCCACCCGGACCAGCAGCTCCCCGGAACCGGACCCGGCTACCAGGTCCCTTACGCCGAGGCGATCCGCGAGGGAACCGACGTGCCGGTCGCCGCGGTGGGCGGGATCACGGAGCCGACCCACGCCGACGCGCTCGTTCGAAACGGGCGGGCGGACCTCGTCGCGCTGGGTCGCGAGCTGCTGCGGAACCCGTACTGGCCGCTCGAAGCGGCCCACGAGCTCGGCGCCGACGTCGAGTGGCCGGTGCAGTACCGGCGCGGGCGGTTCGACTGAGGGCACCGCGCCCTGTTTGACTGCGACCGCCTCGCACGCTCCGGGAAGACTTATTCCCCTCCCGCGAGCCGACCGCGTATGGAGTACCGATCGTTTCCCGACGAGCGCGGCGACGAGTTCGGCGCGTTCATGCGGTACGCGTTCTCCCCCGCCGAAGGGCCGTACGATCCCGAAGAGGCCGAGGAGCACGACACTATCGCCGACACGCGAGGACTCTTCGACGCTAACGGTGACCCGGTCGCGGTCTGCGCGCACCACTACTTCTCGCTGCGGATCCGTGGTGTCGACCGTGAAGTCGCTGGCCTCTCCGCGGTCGCGTCCCCGCCGGAGCACCGCCGACGGGGGAACGTCGGCCGCTTGCTCCGGGAGTCGCTGGCGGAGTACCGCGACCGCGGCGTCTTCGTCTCGACGCTGTGGCCCTTCGAGTACCCCTTTTATAGCAACTACGGCTGGGCGACCGCGAGCCGCTATCGCCGTCTCACCGCACCGCCGGACCAGCTCGGGTTCGTCGACGACCTGATCGCGACCGCCGGCGACGACGCCGGGACCTTCCGCCGACTCGGCGGGGACGACTACCCGGCGGTGAAACCGGTGCTCGCGGCGATGGCGGACCGCTACGACCTGACGATGGACTGGACCGAGGAGTGGTGGCGCGAGCGCGCCCTCGAAGGCTGGAAGACCGACCCGTTCGTCTACGGGTGGGAGCGCGACGGGGAGCTCCGCGCGGTCTGCGCGTACAGCTTCGACGACGACCCGGACGACGCGGACGACACGGTGATGCGCGTCACCGACGTCGCCGTCGCGGACGACGAGGCGTGGTTCCAGCTGCTGCGCTTCGTCCGCAACCACGATTCGCAGATCGCCGAGGCCCGGATTCGCGCCCCGCCGGACGCGCCGCTGCTCGACCTCGTCGCGGACCCCCGCGCCGTCGACGTCGAGGCCCGTACCGGACCGATGGTCCGGATCGTCGACGTCGCGGCCGCCCTCGAAGCGCTCGCTCCCGACCCCGCGATCGAGACCGCGTTCTCGCTTTCGGTCTCCGACCCGCTCGTCGAGTGGAACGACGGGACGTTCCGGGTCGCCGTCGCGGACGGGACGGTGGCGGCCGAGCCGACGGACGACGACCCAGCCGCCGATACAGCCGCGACGGTCGCGCTCGATATCGGTACCCTCTCGCAGCTGTACGTCGGCTATCAATCGGTTAGCGAGGCGGTTCGGAGCGGTGGGCTCACCGTCGATTCACCGCCCACCGTCGATTCACCGCCCACCGTCGATTCCGCGCTCGCCACCGACCTCCGGGAGCTGTTCCCGTCGCGGACGACCCACCTCCGAGAGGGATTCTGACTTCCCCGACGGCAAGCGTCGGCCGGGCTTTTTATCCGCTGACCGCCTACGGTGCGCCATGAGTTCCCGCGACGACCGACGCGACGACCGCAGGCGAGGGGGCGACGCCGACCTCGAGGACCGGCTCGACGAGCTCGAAGACGTGCTGACCGAGCTCCGCCGCGATCTCCGCGAGACCGAACGCGACCGCCGCGGGCCCCCGCGGCCGCCCAGCCTCTCCGAGCTCGTCCGCTTCACCGAGCGGTATACCATCCCGACGATCATCGCCCTCCTCGAGACGACGATCAAGTCGCTCGAACTCCTGCAGGGGACGCTCCGATTGGCCGACTCCGGGCGACGCATCGGCGACGAAACGGGTGCCTCCGTCGACCGTCTCGGCGAGGTCCGTGACGGCGCGAGCGCCGGTCTCGCACGGTCGCTCTCGGAGCTTCGCACCGCGCTGTCGGAGGCCGACCTCCCCGAAGAGGCCGCTTCTCGTTCGATCATCGCGGACGCGCGCGATCTCACCGCGGAGATCGAATCGCGAATCGAGGAGAGTCGCCGGGAGGTCGACTCGGCGCGTCGAGGAGACCGGCGCGAGACGGACAGACGGACCGGCAGCCGCGGCGGCAGGGATAGCCGTGACGATGCGGTCGACGGCGATGACGCGGCTGATAGTGCCGAGACCGGCGGGATTCAGATCGACGTGACGGACCCCGACGACGACCGCAGCGACCCGACCGAGACGGCCGACGAAGTCGACGATACCCCCTCGCCCGAGGTCGACGTGGAGTCCGAACTGGAGTCCATCAGACGGCAGGTCGACGGCGACGACGCCGAGGAAAGAGACGATGTCGAGGGGAGCGATAACGGCGAAGAGGGCAACGAGTCAGACGAGGCCGACCCCGACGACGGTTCGGACGACGACGGTTCGGACGACGACCCCGACGGCGACGCACGCGCCGCCTAGCGCGCCCGAGGGTCAGAACTCCGCCCCGAGCCGCTCCGCGACGCGCTCGGCGGAATCGGCGAGCAGCGCTTCGTCGTCCGTGAACACTTCTATCGCGACGGTCCCGTCGAACCCCGACAGCTCGGCTTCGACGACGCCGTAGTCGACTTCGCCCGCGCCGACCGGGATGTGCGTGTCCCCCCGGCGTCGCACGTCGTGACAGTGGAGGTGAGAGATCTGATCGCCGTGGCCGCGGAGGAACCGTTTGATCGCTTTGTTTCCGCCCTCCATGTACGCGTGTCCCACGTCGAAGCAGACGGGTGTATCCGTCTCGTCAGCGATCTCGCCGAGGATCGAGAGCTGGATCCCCTTGTGTTGGTGTCCGACGTTCTCGACGACGACCTCGACGCCCGCCGCGCGGCCGGCGTCGGCGACGCGTTGCAGCTGCTCGGTCGCCACGTCGCGGAAGCCGACGTCGTCGCGGTCGGCCGAGGTCGCGTGGAGCACTGCCTTTTCAGCACCGAGAGTGCCCGCCGCGTCGAGCAGGCGGCGCTGGTAGGCGACGATCGCGTCGTTGACCTCGGGCGCGTAGCTCGTCAGCGGCTGGCTGTACGGGAGATGCACGAGCAGGTCCCGGTCCGCGAGCGCCCGATCGAGCCGGTCGGTGTCGATATCCCCCGGCACGAGCGTCGGCTCGCCGATCCCGAGCTCGTAGAAGTCGAACCGCTCCGAGGCCGCCGCGAGCCGATCGAGGTCGTCGCCGACGGTGAGGCCGATGTCCATGTCGGCGGTCCGAGCGGCGTCGGTTTATACGTGATGCCGCCGATTCGGTAGTCCTGTTGCGATCCAGTTGACCGCGTTATATACTGCAATCGCTCAGTACAGCCACAGCGGCGATCGATAGCGGAAGGAGTGTCGCAGTACGGTTGCTCAGTTGTTTATAAGTCATTGAGTGGTGTTGCTGTCGGCTGTTTATCGGTGATCGATGACTCTGCGATGACGGCCTTCAAAGCCCCAGTCGCGAGGACTCGCGCGGCTCGTTGTGCGCTTCAGTCGCTCACTTCCGTTCGCTCCTTCCAGTGCTTACGTCGCCGTGCTTCGTCCTCGCGACTGCCCCTTAGAGTCCCACCCGCCCCGCACAGCAACCGCACCTCTCACCTCCCCAGCCTCGTCGGACCGGCGCAGCCGCGCCGGTCCGACTCCCTCGCACCGTCGGCGAGCGGCCAAAAGGCCGCTCACCGGGGCGCGCCACCGCACCGCTTTTATATACAATCGTCGCCGTCGCTCGTGGTTGTTTAAACATTATGTCGCTGCCATCGATCTGCACACTCACTCCCGCAGTTGATCACAAAGTGGCCTCACGGCTGGCTCTGCAGGAAATATACCGAACGAATAACATTCAACAGCGCCGCTTCAGTCGTCGAGCGGATTCTCGACGTCGATCTCACCCGAATCGATCTCCGCTTCGACCTCGCGTACGGCTTTGACCATGTTCTCGGTCTTGCCGTAGGCGATGTCGCGCGGGAGCAGCTTCAGGCCGCAGTCGGGCGAGATAGTGAGTTTCTCCGGTGGGACGACGCGGAGGCCCTGCCGGATGTTTTCCTTGATATCCTCGACGGGCTCCACCTCGGCCGTGTGGGCGTCGACGACGCCGAGCGCGAGGTCGGGCTCGAATTCGGGATCGGTGAACGTGGGGATCTGCTCGAAGTCGCCGTTACACAGCTCCACGTCGAACTCGTCGATCGGGTAGTCGTTGATCTCGGGGTAGATCCGCGAGTAGTCGCCGTAACAGACGTGGAGGCCGATACGGACCTCCTCGTCGATGCCCGAGACGATCCGTTCGAGCGCCTCGCCGACGATGGCGTGGTCCTCGGGCGTCGTCGCGAGCGCGGGCTCGTCGATCTGGATGTAGCGAGCGCCCGCCTCGACGAGCTTCTCGACCTCCTCGTTCACGAGGTCCGCGAGGTCGTACACGAGCTCCTCCGTCGAGGGGTACGCCTCGTTGAACGCCCAGAAGCCGAGCGTGTACGGCCCCGTGATGGGCACCTTTACCGGGCGCTCGGCGACGTTCGAGGTGAACTCGAACTCGTCGACGAGCCACGGCTCGTCGTACGCGACTTCCTCGACGACGCTCGGCTTGTCGAAGTAGTTGTGGCCCCACACCTTCACGGGGCCGTTGAACTCGTAGCCGTCGATGCGGTCGGCGAAGAACTCGACCATCTCGTTGCGGCGCATCTCGCCGTCGACGACGGTGTCGAGACCGGCGCGTTCGTGTTCGTGCGTGATGAGACGACAGGCGTCGTCGTGCGCCTCTTCGAGGTCCGACTCGTCGAACTTCGAGTCCGGGTCGTCGACGAGTTCGTCGGCCCGGTTGAGCCATTTCGGCTTCGGGTACGAGCCGACGACGGTCGTCAACAGGAACGCGTCGTTCGGGTGGTCGTGCGGGCGGAACTGTTCGCGGTTGGCGGACGGATTTCGGACCATTACTCGAGCACCTCCGTGGCGGCGGCCAGCGTGTTCAGCTTCGCGCGGTACTTGTTCGCAGGCAGGTAGAACAGCTCGGTGTTCGGGGTCAGGTAGGTGGTGTCAAAGCCTTCCGCGGGGACCTGTGACTCGAACCACTCGACGCGCTCGGCGATCGTCTCCGGCTCCTCGACGAGCGTGTTCTGCCCGTCGACGAGTCCGAGCGCGAGCGAGTCGGTGGATCCGAACTCTTGGACGTTGTAGACGGTATCTTCGCGGTCACCGGCGACCAGATCGAGCCCGAGCGCGTCCGCGCCCGCCTCGTCGACGAGGTGCGCGTACAGCTTCTCATCGAGTGCGCCGTACGAGGTCTGCACGACGACCTCGGCGTCGGTCGCGTCGGCGACCGTCGAAATCGCGTCCGTCGCGGTCGATTCCTCGCCCTCGGCGGGCGGGTTCGTCACCAGCGACGGCTCGACGAGGAACAGCGTCTCGTGGGCGGGGAACGCCTCGATCTCTCCGGCGAGGAACTCGGCGATCGCGGCCTGAAACTCGGCCTCGTCGCCGTAGTGCTCGTCGGTCGCGAGCCGCGCGAGCGAGTAGGGTCCCGGGAGGGTCGCGGCCAGCGGGGCCTCGCCGTCGATCAGTTCGACCGCGGATTCCAGCTCGCGTGCCACGTCGCCGGAGAAGTCGAGGTCGTCGACGACCCGCGGGTCGCGGTAGAAGTTGTTGTTGTCGTAGTAGCGGACGATCCCGCCGGTCTCGACGCTGTCGTGGACGGTAAGGGGGTGCGCGATCATGTCGTCCCAGCGACCCTGGCCCTCGACGATCCGGTCGAGGCCGGCGTCCAGCTGGTCGTCGACGTACTCCGCGCGCACCTCGTCGTACTGTTCGACGATCTCCTCGCTCTCGTCGCCGCTTAACAGGTCACCCTTCTGATGGCCCTTGAGGTCCGAGAGCGTCTCTTTCGCCCAGTCCGGAAGCGGGTACAGCCCCGGCGTGGCTGCGACTCGTTCAGTCATCACCGATCGTTCGATATGCCGTCGTATAATATTTGCTAATGTGTTTTATGTATCGGGGTTATTTTTCGAGAGGCCGAACAGTTACCACGACGGCCGTGGATCCGAGCGTATGACCGTCGTTTCCCTCTTCCCGTCCGCCACCGAGGTGGTCGCGGCGCTCGGGGCATCCCCCGCCGCGGTCTCACATCAGTGCGACTATCCGCAATCGGTGGCGGAGCGACCGACGCTCACCGGGTTGGTTCGGGATCTCGACGGCGACCCCGAGACGGACGACCGGATCGTCGCGCACGACGACGTGTACTACCTCGACGGCGACGCGCTGGCCGCGGCCGATCCGGACATGGTGCTCACGCAGGGCGTCTGCGGCGTCTGCGCGCTCGACGCCGGTCTCGCGCGGCGGGGCGTCGAACGGCTTGACCTCGACGCGACGGTGCTCGACGTCCACGCCGACGACCTCGACGACGTCCTCGCGAACGTCGAACGGATCGCGGAAGCGATCGGGCGGCACGAGGCCGGTGTGGTCCTCCGTTCGCGGCTCGAATCGCGGATCGACGCCGTCGCCGACGCCGTCGCCGTCGATAGTCCCGACGCCGCGGCCCACGACGCCGCGGCCCACGACGCCGCGGCCCACGACGCCCCACGGGTCGCGGTCCTCGACTGGACCGATCCGCTCCGCCACGCCGGGCTCTGGGTCCCCGACCTGATCCGGATCGCCGGCGGGGAGTCCGGGATTGTGTCGGGCGGCGAGCGGTCGAGGAAGATCGGTCCCGCGGAGCTGCGCGACTTCGATCCCGAAGTCGTCGTCGTCGGCCCCTGCGGCGCCGATGTTCGCGAGGCAGAGCGGGCGGCAGCCGAACTGCTGGATCGGAACCGGTTCGACGACCTCGCGGCGGTGCGTGACGGACGGGTGTACGCCATGGACGGCACCGCGTATCTCAACCGCCACAGCCACCGCGTCGTCGACACCCTGGAGGCGTTAGCGACCGTGATCCGACCCGATCGGTTCGAGGAGTCGGGGGAGAGGGTCCGGCGCCTCTCGGGGGGCGAGGGCGAGTCTGCGGCGACGAACTGACGCATCTCCGCCGCGTCTCGATGCCCGATATCGGGGGGGTAATCCCGGGCGGGACCCCCCGAGCGTCGCCGGCGGCGAACGGCTACGACCGACGCAGCGCGAGCACCGTGAGCGTCTCGAACGGGAACGAGTCCTCGACGACGACCTCGTGTTCGAACCCAGAATCCTCGATCAACGCGAGCACCGCGTCGTACCCCGTCAGCGAGGAGACGAGGAGCAGGACGACTCCGCCGGGTGCGAGCACCCGACCCACGTCGGTGAGGAACGGTTCAATGAGTTCGCGACCCGACTCGCCGCCCGAGAGCGCGTGCTCCATCCAGTCGCCCCACTCGTTGTCCGGATCGGTGGGGAGGTACGGCGGATTGAAACAGACGGTGTCGAAGGCGTCCGCTTGGAAGGGGGCCAGAAGATCAGCGACGACACACTCCACGCCCCGCTCTCGCGCCTGCCGAGCCGCGTGCGGATTGAGGTCGCTGCCGACCACGTCGAGACCGCGTTCTGCGGAAATCTGCGCCGCGACCCAGCCGGACCCCGTCCCGACCTCTAGCACGCGACCGTGGGCCGTCTCGACGGCCGCCTCCGCGAGGAGCCCCGAGTCCTCGGCCGGTTGATAGACGACCGCCTCGTCGAGCCCGCGGCGCGCGGCGAGGTCGGAACTCGACTCCGCGTCGGCCCGCTCGCCGTCCGCGCGCTCGGCCCTCTCCCGGCCGGCGTCTGCGTTCTTGGCGCGCTCTCGGTCGCTCATCTGTCCGCACCCCCGTTTCCGTCTGCGGAGCCGTGAGACCCTCCGCGCGTCACCGCCCGCTCCTCGACCGATGCGTCCAACTGCGGCTCGGACGATCCGGACTCCCGAGCGGAGAGCGTCTGCTGCGGGAAGGGGATCGTAATCCCCGCCTCCTCCAGCGCGGACTTGATCGCGTTCATCGCCGCGGTCTGCGTCCGCCAGCGCTTCCGCATACTCGGGTTGCGGATCCAGTAGCGGACGCCGAGCACGACCGCCGAATCGCCGAACCGCTTCGTCACCACGCCGGGCTCGGGCATCGCCGCGATGTCGTCGGTGTCGGCGACCGTCTCCGCGATCAGCGCGGCCGCACGCTCGATGTCCGTGTCGTAGTCGACGCCGACCTCGATCTCGATCCGCAGGCGGTTCCGACGCGACCGATCGACGATCGAGCCCGACCGAACGGTGTCGTTCGGCACCGTGATCATCTCGCCGTCGAACGATCGCAGCCGCGTGCTCATGATCGATATCTCCGTGACGGTCCCCTCGTGGTCGCCGATCGCCACCCAGTCGCCCACCTCGAACGGCCGCGAGAACATCAACACGAACCCGGCCAACACCGCGCCGAGCGTCTGGCGAGCCGCCATCCCGACCACGATCCCTAAAAAGCCCGCCCCGACGAGGAGACTGCCGACGTTGTCGGTGAACAGTCCGACCACGACGAGCAGCGCGAACGTGTACACCGACAGCTGCGTGAGTCTGCGGATCACCTCCTCCTGATGGTCCGTGAGCGCCGTGCTCTCGGCGGACACCTCCCGGATGACCCCGCTGAAAAAGTCCGTGACGGCGTACGCGCTCGCCAGCACGACCACCGCGAGCACGACGTTCGACAGCTGGTCCGCCACCATCGCCGCGTCGTATGCGTCACGGAGCGCACCGCTGCGGTCCCACACTGCGAGTAAAGAGAGGGCGCCGACCGCAGTCGCGGTGGCAACGGTCGTCGACAGCAGGAGGCGCTGCATCGAAGAGAGCTCGCCGTTGCGCTTCTTCGCCCACCCGACGAGCAGGCGCACGCCGAGGACGGCGACACCGATAAGCAGCGAGGCGAGAACGCGCTCGGTGTTTCCGGTGAGTACGCCGTAGAAATCGCCGGACGGGTCCGCGGTGGACACGACCGAAACCGCGGCCCAGACCGCGCCCTCGAGCGAACTCATCGAGGTGTCACACCTCTGTCGGTGAGCCGTGTCCGCGGGCGAGCTCCGCGAGGGCCGCGAACGCCGACGGGTCCAGCGTGCCGGGACGGCGGCGCAACAGGTCCTCGTCCGCGGCGTCGACGACGGCGTCCGGATCTCCGAGCCCGGAGATGTGGCCGGTGTTACGGATCGCGTTTCGGACCGTCTTTCGGCGCTGGGTGAAAAGCGCCTTCACGAACCGGAGGAAGAACGCCTCGTCGCCGACCTCGTAGTCGGGGTCACGGGGCGTACAGCGCACGATCGCGCTCTCGACCGCCGGTTGCGGGTCGAAGGCCTCCTTCGGGACGCGCTCGACGATCTCGACGGCGGCGTAGTGCTGGGCGGAGACGGAGAGCCGGCCGTACTCCGATTCACCCGCAGACGCCACCATCCGCTCGGCGAACTCCGCTTGGAACATCAACACGAGCGGCTTCCCCTCGGGAAGCAGCCGGAAGGCGATCTCGGAGGAGACGCCGTACGGGAGGTTGGAGACGCAGGCGGTAAACGGCGGGAGATCGACGTCGAGCGCGTCGCCCTCGATCACGTCCAGCAGGCCGTCGTCGACCGCGGCGGCGAACTCCTGGCGGAGGAAATCGGCGAAGTTTCTGTCCCGCTCGATCACGGTGAGACGGCCGCCCCGCGTTTCGGCGTCCCCGTCGGCGCTCTCGGTGGACGTGATCGTCGCCAAGAGGCGGTCGGTGAGCGCGCCCGCGCCGCCGCCGATCTCGAGGAGGTGACTCGCGTCCGCGTCGTCCGGGAGGTACGTCGGGATTCGGTCGAGGACGCGGTCGTCGACGAGGAAGTGCTGGTCGCGGTCGGGGTTCGCGCGCTCCCCGGCGCGTCGCGCGAGCGCATCGGGGTCGCGGTCCCCGTACGCCGCGCCCACGCCCGTCGATGAGTCGGTCATAGACGCGTTACTCCGTCGTTCCGGGTAAAAGTCCCGTTTCGGTGCGTCGGCTGCGCCGCACGCGGGTCCGGTGGCCGCGCCGCACACGTGGACCGCGGCGTCGACAACCCGGTGTCGACAACCCGACGTCGATACCGCTAGGCCGCCGATTCCTCACTCCTCGCGTCCGGCGAACCGCCGGTACTTCAGGTCCTCCTCTTGGATCTCCTCCACGATCCGCTCAACAATCACCTCTCGGGGACGGTGAAGCCCGGAGACCCGCTCCGACACCTCCTCGAAGCTCTCGAACGGACCGCGCTTCCGCTCGTCGAGGATGCCGTTCCGGAGCTTCTTCCCGATTCCTGGGAGGAGGTTGAGCTGGTGAAGTCGAAGCGTGATCGGTCCGGCCTCGTTGTAGAAGTCGACGAATCGCCGCTCGTCGCTCTCGACGATGTCCGCGACGGCGTACTCGACCTCGGCGGCCGCGTTTCGAGTGATGTCATCGAACGACATCTCACGGTAGCGACCGACCAGCGGTCCGTCGAGTGCGATCCGGTCGCTCACGGAGACGTCCGCCTCGTCGTCGAGCGCGAGCTCGTACAGCCGGAACGACTCGGTCCCGAGCCCGTAGGCGACCGGTGACTTCCGGTACTGCGGGCGCTCGTCGTCCGGACGTCCGTTGGGTAACACGTCCAACAGGACTACCGTCGGACCGGCGTCCGCGTCTGCCGCGTCGGGGTCGGGATCTGTCATAGTTGTGTTATCGGTTTGAAACGTGAAAAAACCGCCGCCGGACGGGGGTTCTCGGCGGCGGGGTTCGGTCGCAGCCGGCGTGTCACCGACGATGTTCCGGTCGTGTCGCGATCGGCCACAACACTATCGGCGTCCGGGCCGTACGCAGAGGCATGCGCTCCGAATCGGAGATCCGCGAGCAGTACGAGTTCCTGTGCGAGCAGTTGGACGACGAGGAGATGAGCCATCGCGGCGTCGAGGAGCTCTTCACCCATTACAAACGGGCGCTCGGATGGGTGTTAGAGGAAGAACACATGTGATCGGTGCCGATACATGTGCGTCGGCGAACACCTGTGGCGCGCGCTCGTTAGGTTTATCAGTCGGAACGATGTACCATCACGTGACGCTTCGTCTGGAGGGCCGAAGCGTCAGCGGGGACCAACTGACAGGCCCGACGCGGCTTTTTTCCGCGTCGGGCGTGTCTCTTTCGCAAACCCGGAAACCAATTTGTCGAGCGCCAGCGCCGCGAGCAGCGAGTGACCCGTACGCCCAGTCCCTCGCGATTCGATCCGTGACCGGCCCGCGAGAATTCAGCTCGATCCGGCTCGGTTTGTCACACCTGTCACATACACTAAATGAAGTTGAGGGCGGCGGGATCGGATACGATCGCAGATTATATTTATTCGTTTGACAGAACCCAGGTCCACGAATCGAGGAACCTGGATGCGTCGAAGGCCGATTCGGCGCTTATTGTAACGGTATATTTATTTATTTACAATGGGTATGTACGAACAGTTGTATGTACGACCTCACAGGTTTCCAGCGTGACCTGCTCTACGTAATCGCCGGCTTGGACGAACCTCACGGACTGGCCATCAAGGAGGAACTCGAAGACTACTACGAAAAAGAGATCCACCACGGCCGGCTGTATCCGAACCTCGACACGCTCGTCGAGAAGGGACTGGTCGAGAAGGGGCAGCGCGACCGCCGGACGAACTACTACACGCTGACCCGTCGCGGACGGCGCGAGATCGACGCTCGGACCGAGTGGGAGTCGCAGTACGTCGATCACTGACCGGTTCTCTCCGTTCTGCCGTACAGTTGGACGTTTCTTCAACGATCCGGATACCGGGTTGATTTTATTCGCGTCGGGTGTCACACACGGGCATGAATCGCGATACGGCCACCCCCGACGTCTCTGACCTCCCGGGCGAGCGCGCGCGGGAGTGGGTCGAGTACCACCACGAGTCGGCCGCGCCGAGCACGTACGTCTACGAGTTCGTCTGGGACCGAACGGCTCCGGCCGAGGGTCCCTTCTGTACCGATGTCGACGGCAACGTCCTCCTCGATTTCACCAGCCACGTCGCCGCCGCCCCGCTCGGCTACAACAACCCGCTGATCATGGAGCCGCTCGCGGAGTTCGACCTCGTCGACCCGCTGAAGATCGCCGGACAGGACTTCTACGTCGCTGGCGGCGAATCGCCGGGCGACGGGGTGCCCGGCGCCTCGGGGCTGATGGACCGGCTCACCGATATCACGTCCCACTACGACATGGACACCGTCTTCCTCTCGAACTCCGGCGCGGAGGCGGTCGAGAACGCCATCAAGATCGCGTACGACGACTCCGGGGGCGCGAAGTACGCGATCACCTTCGACGGCGCCTTCCACGGGCGGACCCTCGGCGCGCTCTCGCTCAACCGGTCTAAATCCGTGTACCGCCGGGAGTTCCCCGAGATCAGCACCGTCCACGACGCCCCGTTCTGTGACGACCGGAACTGCACGCCCGACACCTGTTCGTGCGGGTTCTTCGTCGACGGCGTCTCCCGGCTCCGCGAGAAGCTCGACCCTGAGCGCGGACACATCGCTCCGGAGGACGTCGCCTACCTGATCATGGAGCCGATCCAAGGCGAAGGCGGGTACCGGTTCCCCTCCGACGCGTTCACGGACGAGATCGCGTCCTTGGTCGACGAGCACGACATCACCCTGATCGCCGACGAGATCCAGTCGGGCGTCGGTCGTACCGGCGAGCTGTGGGGCTCGGACCACTACGCGCTCGAACCGGACGTGATTTCGAGCGCGAAGGGGCTCCGGGTCGGCGCGACGATCTCCAGATCGGACGTGTTCCCCGAAGAGACGGGCCGGCTCTCCTCGACGTGGGGCGCGGGCGACATCATCGCCTCCGCGCAGGGCGCGCTCACGCTCGACGCGATCCGCGAGCACGGCCTGATGGACAACGCGACGGTCCGGGGCCGCCAGTTCAAAGAGACGATGCGCGACGCCGACCTCGACGGCGTCGACGACGTCCGCGGGAAGGGGCTGCTGCTCGCCCTCGAGTTCGACTCGAAAGAGCGCCGTGACGCGGTTCTCGAACGGGCGTTCGCACGGGGGCTCCTCACGCTCGCGTGCGGCTACGACGTGCTCCGGATTCTCCCGCCGCTCGACGTCACCGAACGCGAGATCGATCTCGGTTGCGAGCTGCTGACGGCCGCGATCGAGGACGCGGCCTGATCAACCCCGCCGACTGCGAGCAGATCGATCGTCCCGCTATCGCTCCGCGTACCAGTCCGCGAACTTCTCGAGGGCACGGCCGCGGTGCGAGATCGCGTTCTTCCGGTCGGTGTCCATCTCGGCGAAGGTCTCGCCGTCGTGTTCGAAGATCGGGTCGTAGCCGAACCCGCCGTCGCCGCGCGGCGCGACGATCCGGCCGGGGACGTACCCCTCGAACAGCTTGACCGGGAGGGCGTCGGCGGCCGCGGCCTCGTCCGAGTCGGCCGTCGCGTCTCCGGCACTCGCCGCGTCTCCGGGACCCGCCGCGGCGGCCGCGGTCCGCTCCCCGCGATCGACCGGGTCGGGGCTCGCCGCGAACGCGTCGCCGTCGCAGTAGCCGAGGGTACACCGGAAGGCGGCTCGGCGGTCGTCGAGGTCGTCCGCGATCTCGTGTACTCGGTCGATTCCGAGCGTCTCCTCGACGTACGCGGAGTACGGACCGGGGAACCCGCCGAGCCCCTCGATGAACAGTCCGGCGTCGTCGACGAGCACCGGACCGTCGGCGTGGTGGTACGCCTCGCGCGCGCCGCGCGCCGCGATCGGGCCGAGCTCCTCGGCCTGGATCTCCGTGTAATCGAAATCGAGCTGATCCACCGAGCCGTCCGGCAGATAGCACTCCGCCTCGCGCACCTTCCCGGGGTTCGTCGTCACGTATCTGAGCACGTTCGTCGGTGAGGGCGGCCGAAACGAATAGCCGTCGGTCGGCGGGTCGCGTGCCCGCCGACTCGACCGCCGGAATCCCGGCAGTACGTTTTTGTTGGTTCACCTACCTGTATGCGACATGGCCCTCCCGACGTTCGAGCGGATGCGGCTGGTCGGGGTCATCGCGGTCCTCTCGTTCGGGCTCACGGCGCTGTTCGCCGTCCTCCTCTCGGGGGCGCTCGAAGCGCTGATCCCCGCCACGTTCATCCTCGGGTTCTTCGTGCTCATTCCGTTGGTGCTGTTGCTCGGCGATGACTTCCCGCTCGTCGGATCCGAGGAGACAACCGAGGAGTCTGCGGTGACGACCGACGCCGACCCGCTGGAGACGCTCCGCGAGCGGTACGCGACCGGCGAGATCGGCGAGGAGGAGTTCGAGCGACGGCTCGACCGGTTGCTGGAGACCGAGGATCTGGCGGATCGGGCCGACATCGGCTCCACGGATCGACGCGACTCCGCAGACCGACGCGAGCGCGAGACGGAGTTCGAGTAGCGAACGGCGGAGCCCGGCGGTGTTCGCGTCGCCGCTCCGCCGACCCCGTCACTCGCCGCCGACCCGCGAGGGACACCCTCTTAAGAGCCCACCGTCAGGAACGGACGGACATGTTGATCGCCGGAACCGTTATCGCGGACCCCGAGACCGTCGTTCCCGACGGCGCAGTCGTCGTCGACGGCGACCGAATCACCGCGGTCGGCGACGTAGAGCCCCTCCGTGAGCAGTACCCCGACCACGAGCGGCGCGACGTCGACATCGTCGCGCCCGGGCTGATCGGCGGGCACGTGCACTCGGTGCAGTCGCTGGGGCGGGGGATCGCCGACGACGACGCCTTACTCGACTGGCTGTTCGACGCCGTGCTCCCGATGGAGGCCGCGATGGACGCCGACGCGACCCGAGCCGCGGCCGAGTTGGGATATCTGGAGTGTCTCGAGTCCGGGACGACCACGGTCGTCGACCACCTCTCCGTGAACCACGCCGCGGAGGCGTTCGAGGCCGCGATCGAGACGGGGATCCGCGCTCGTCTCGGGAAAGTGCTCATGGACAAGGATTCGCCGAACGGTCTGCTGGAGGACACCGACGCCGCCCTCGCGGAGAGCGAAGCGCTGATCCGCGAGTACCACGGCGCCGCCGACGGCCGGGTGCGGTACGCGGTCACCCCGCGGTTCGCCGTCACCTGCAGCGAGGCGTGCCTCCGCGGGTGCCGCGAGATAGCCGACCGGTACGACGGCGTGACGATCCACACCCACGCCAGCGAGAACGAAGACGAGATCGAGGCGGTCGAGGCCGACACCGGTCGCCGAAACGTCCTGTGGCTCGACGAGGTCGGGCTCACCGGCCCGGACGTGACGCTCGCCCACTGCGTGCACACCGACGAGCGCGAGCGCGAGGCCCTCGCCGAGACCGACACGGTCGTCACTCACTGCCCCTCCTCGAACATGAAACTCGCCTCCGGCATCGCGCCCGTTCACGACTACCTCGAGCGCGGGATCACGGTCGCGCTCGGCAACGACGGCCCCCCGTGTAACAACACGCTCGACCCGTTCACCGAGATGCGGCAGGCGAGTCTCCTCGGGAAGGTCGACGCCGGGGACCCGACGCGGCTCCCCGCTTCGACCGTCTTGGAGATGGCCACGACGAACGGGGCCCGCGCGGCCGGTTTCGACCGGCTCGGAACCCTCCGCGAGGGGCAGCGCGCGGACGTGATCGGGCTCACCACCGATCGCACCCGTGCCACGCCGATCCACGACCCGCTCTCGCACCTCGTCTACGCGGCCCACGGCGACGACGTCGTCTTCACGATGGTCGACGGCGAGGTCCGATACGACGACGGGGAACACGTCGGTATCGACGCCGACGCGGTCCGCGAGCGCGCCACGCGCCAGGCGAAGCGCGTGGTCGAGGAGGCGGGGATCGACGTGAGCAATGGCTGAGTGGGACGGTCTCGAAGGGAGACGAAAAGACGCGTACGGCGATACGCGTCCCTACGCGCGCTACGGGCTGGGATCCGCCACGAGCGACAGGAGCTCCTTCAAGCTCCCTATCTCGACGGTCGGTTCGACGTCGAGTGCCGTCTCGGCGTTGTGGTCGCGTCGAATAAACACGGGGTCTAATCCGGCGTTTTCGGCGGCGATCACGTCGGTTTCGCGGTCACCGACGTAGTAGCCGCCGGTCGCGTCGAGCGCGTCGAGCGCCTCGTTCAGATAGTGGGGCTCGGGCTTCCGGCGGTGGAACCCGTCGGGACCGAGGTCGCGACCGCGGACGAAGTCGAACGCGTCGAGCCGAAAGTGGTCGACGACGAACTCGACGGTCGGGTCGTAGTTGTTGCTCACGAGGCCGATAGTCACGTGATCGGACAGTCGATCGAGGGCGTCGGCGTCCGGACAGAGCCCGCGGGATCCGGCCGCGAGCCGTTCGACGCTCCGTTTCACGCTTCGGTGTTCCCGTTCCGTGTAGAACGCGGCGGGGTCGACCTCGAGCGTTTCACAGGCGCTCACGAAGGCGTCCGTGTACTCGTACGTTTCGAGCGCCGGTCGAAGGTCGTCTTCGATTTCCATCTCACGCGCTTGCAGCACGTCGTCGAGCGCGCGGCTGTGGACGATCGAATCGGTTCCGTGTCCCTCCAAGATCACGCCGTCCATGTCGAAGAGGACGACGTCGTCTGTCGGTCGATCGATGCGGGCGTCGGCGGTGGTTTGGGTCGTCATATGGCTGTGATATCCGTTCGTTCGTGGTCGTCGGTCGCTCGTCGTCTCTTCACTTCTCGGTTCGCTTCTCCGTCCGTGCTCAGTCCGGACAGTCACACGCCGACTCGTCGCTCTCTGCTTGCCCGTCACCCAGCAGTGCCCGCGTCCGGTCGTCGAGCGCCGCGAGCACGGCGCGTGCCTCGTCGCCCGCGAGCCCGTCGCTTCCGGCGGAAAGCGCCGGCTCGGTCTCCGGGTCCGGCGTCCCGACGACGACGCGCCCCACCATTCGCGACGCGTGAGGCGTACAGACGTAGTCGTAGACTCCGGGCTCGGAGAACGTCCGACCGGACGTTTCGCCCGTCTCCAAGAGCCCGGTCGACCATCCGGCGGCGTCTTCGGGAGCGCGACCGCCGATCGACACCACGTCGTGGTCGTGGTCCGGATCGTCGTTACGCCACGTCACGCGCCCCCCGACGGCGACGTGGACGAGCTGCGGGCCGAACCGGTTCGCGTGATCGCCGGGCATCGAGACGGTCGCCTCCGCGGTCGGCTCCTCGACGGCGACGTCGATCGGTTGGGTCGGGTCACCTGCTTCGTCCGGGTCTGTCCGAGCGCTCTCGTCCGTACCCACCTGATCGCCGTCGCCGGCGACGCCGAGACAGCCGCCGAGACCGGCCGATCCGGCGACGCCGGCGGCGACGAGTAGCCCCCGTCGCGTGTGGCGAGCCGTGGGAGGGTCTATGGCGGGCACGTCAGCGGACCTTCTTCCGGGCATACGCGGACACCCCCTCGCTGACGAACACGATGAGCAGTATCGCGATCAGGATCGTCGAGACCGATCGCCACTGGAAGCTGTCGATCGCCGCGAACAGAGGAACGCCGATGCCGCCGGCGCCGACGAATCCGAGGATCGTCGCGCCGCGGACGTTGATGTCCCAGCGGTAGACGGAGACCCCGACGAACGCCGGGAGTATCTGCGGCGCGATGCCGTACAACAACGTCTGGAGACCGTTCGCGCCGGTAGCGCGGACGGCCTCGACCTGTGCGAAGTCGATCTCTTCGATCTCCTCGCCGAGCAGCTTGCCGACGAAGCCGATCGAGCGGATCCCGATCGCCACCATCCCGGCGAACGCGCCGGGGCCGAAGACGACGACGAAGATCAGCGCCCAGATGATCACGTGTACCGAGCGCGAGACCGTCACGATCAGCTTGCCGAGCCAGTAGGTGAACCGATTCGGCGTCGTGTTCTCCGCGGCCATGAACGCGACCGGGAGCGAGACGATCACCGCGAGGATCGTCCCGACGACGGCGATGTGGATCGTCTCGATCAGCGGACCGACGATCGCGTCGGTGTAACCGAGGTTCGGCGGGACCATCCGCTCGAATAGGTCCGCCATCTCCCGCGGAGCCGTCGCGATGTACTGAAGGTCCATCGAGAGGTAGAGCCACGAGCCGACGGCGACCGCGGCGGCGGCCAGTCCGAGCGCGGCGCGTCCGATCCGCCGACGACGGTCGAACCGCTGCCACGTTCGGGTGTCGGATTCGGCCGCCATCACTGGACCCTCTTTCGGACGTACGCGCTCGTTATCTCGCCGACGAGCACGACCGCGATGATCGCCAGCAGAATGGTCGCGACGAAGTCGTACTCGTACCGGGAGAACGCCTGCATGAGCAGGGTGCCGATGCCGCCCGCGCCGACGATCCCGATGATCGTCGACGCGCGGATGTTGATGTCCCAGCGGTAGACTGAGAGCCCGACGAACCGCGGAACGACCTGTGGAACGACGCCGTACAGGACGGCTTGGAAGCCGCTCGCGCCGGTCGCGCGGGTCGCCTCCAGCGCGCCCATGTCGATGTCCTCTAAATCCTCCGCGAGCAGCTTCGAGAAGAAGCCGACCGTCTTGAAGGAGATGGCGATGATGCCGGCGAGCGGGCCGAGGCCGACCGCCTTCACCGCGATGATGGCGACGATGAGGCCGTCGACTGCCCGCGAAACGCTAATCAGTCCGCGATTGAGCGCGTACACCGGCTTCGGAACGAGGTTTTCCGCCGCGCCGAACGCGATGGGAACCGAGACCGCGATTCCGGTGACGGTCGCCACCATCGCCATCGCGATGCTCTCGAACATCATCCGCTGCGTTCGGTCGAGCGCCGCCTGACTGGTGTCCGGCGGGGCCATCGACTGGACGAGCGCGGCGCCGTACCCCGCGCCGGCGGTGATCCGCCCGATCGTCATCCCCTGAAGCAGGGCCGCGACCGACCAGAGGACGAACCCGCCGGCGACGACGTAGATACCGTATTTCACGTACCGGTTGTAAAACGACGTCGGCCGACTCCACTCTGTATCAGTGCCGCCGATGTCCGTCGTCGGCTGTTCCGTCGCCATCTCAGTCCTCCGCGACCGGCGTTCCGGTTTCCGGTCGGCTCGGTGAGTCGAGCGGTCCGTCGTCGTCGCTCGGAGCCGCCGCAGTCGGCTTCGCACCGCCGTGCAGTTCGGCGGGCGTCGCGCCTCGGTAGATCACGTCGCGGGCGCCGTCGTCGAGCGCCGACGCGTCGTCGTCGAAGACGAGTTCGCCGTCGTGGAGCCCGAGTATCCGGTCGGCGTACTCGACGGCCAAATCCACCTCGTGGATGTTGATGAGGACGGGGATGTCCTCCTCGGCGGCGATGTCGACGAGGAGGTCCATCACCGCGTGGGAGGTGTCCGGGTCGAGGCTGCTCGTCGGCTCGTCGGCCAGCAGGATCTTCGGATTCTGGATGACGGCGCGGGCGATGCCGACTCGCTGGCGCTGGCCGCCCGAGAGCTCGTTGGCCCGCTTGTTCTCCATGTCCGCGAGGCCGACCGTGTCGAGGATCTCGTACGCGCGAGCGACGTCTTCGCTCGGGAAGTTCCGCCGGAACGCCTGCCAGTTGGAGACGTAGCCGAGCCGCCCCGAGAGGACGTTCTCCATCACGGTGAGCCGCTCGACGAGGTTGTACTCCTGGAACACCATCCCGATGTCTCGGCGGGCGGCGCGGAGGTCGTCGTCGCTCAGCGTCGTCAGCTCCGTGTCGTCGAGCCGTACCTCGCCCTCGGTCGGCTCGGTGAGCCGGTTGATACACCTGATAAACGTCGACTTACCGGCCCCGCTCGGGCCGATCATCGCGACGATCTCGTTCCCCTCGATCTGCGTCGAGACGTCCTTCAACGCCTCGTCGCCGGTCGGGTACACCTTTCGTAGGTCCGTTGTGGTGAGCATGAATGGGTGATAGCGTGTGTGGCGGCGCTTACAGCGCGCCCTGCTCGTATTCGACGCCGTTGAACTGCTGGATCACCATGATCTCGTGCCAGTGGTTCTTGTAATCGACCGGCACGTACGTCGGGTAGTTCGCCTCCGCGAAGCTCGTCCCCTCCCAGTCCGTTTCGAGGAACGTCCGCTCCATCCCCTCGATGATGTCGGGTTCGAGGTTGTACCGGTACGCGATGGGACCGGACGGGAACGGGTCGGACGCCCAGACGATCTTGAAGTCGTCGTACTCGATGTCGTCGACCGCCTCGACGGTGTTCTCCCAACAGGAGCTACACAGCGGGCCGGCGTCGAAGTCGCCGTACGCGATGCCGCGGGCGACCTGCTCGTGGCCGCCGGCGAACTCGGGCTCGTAGTTCTCGCCACGCGTTACGCCGAATATCTCGTCGAACAGTGCCGAGGGGGCCTGATTGCCGGAGTTGGAGCTCTCTTCGGTGTGCGCGACGCGCACGTCGGTGAAGTCCTCGACGCTCTGGATGTCGTCGCTGTTCGCGTGCGTTCCTGCGAGGAGCCGGTAACCGAACTGACCGTCCGCCTCGTGGCCGACCGCGAACGGAACCGCACCGGCGAGGTTGACGCCGAACGGCGTGTTGCCCGTCGCGTAGTTCGCGATGTGGATGCGCTCCGACCGCATCCCCTCGACGACCGCCGCGTAGCTGTCGATCGCGCGGAACTCGACCGGTCGGCCGGTTTCCTCTTCGAGCTTCTCCAGCATCGGCAGCAGCTGCTCGCGGTAGGCGGACTCGCTGTCCTCGCGCGGCAGTTCGGCGTAGACGATGGGATCGGGATCGATCCGGTCGTCCGGGTCGTCGGGGTTCTCTCGCACGTCGTTGCCGTAGACCGCGTCCTCGCGCCCTCGGTTCGCCATGTTCTCGAGGTCCAACTGCGAGCCCCGAATGTAGTTGTTCTCGACGATGTGGCTGCCGAGGTAGTTGTTGTTCATCCAGTCGGGGTCCTCGGGAGCGAAGTCGTCGGAGAGCATCGGGTCGCCCGGCTCGCCGCCGTTTTCGCCGTCGCCGTCGTCTCCGGAGCCGCCGAGACCCGCCCCGGCCTCGCCATCTCCCCCATCCCCTCCGTCGTCCTCACTGCCGGTACAACCCGCGAGGCCGGCGATTCCGACTGCGCCGCCGGCGAGAATGAATGTTCGCCGCGAACTTGTGCCCGTCCGATTGCCCGTGTGGTCCACCATTGCAGTTGTATGACTCCCATATCGGCGTAAGAAGGCTGCTATGAGCCGTATGTCGGTGTATTGGGTGGTGAGTCCTACTCCGTGTCGGTCCGGTTGAATCGATGCCGGAACCGACCACTCGTGACTCCTCAATACCGGTATATATCGCTCGTGAGGCCTGCTACCCTCGAAAAAGCTAACTTTCCACCCGCCGTTCCGTCGGTCGTGCTCGATCGCCTCAGACGACGGACGCCGGACCCTCCGGGATTCGATCCGAGTCGGGTCCCGGACGCACCGCGGGAGACCGCCGTCGAGACGGCGAACGGGCCGTTCTCGTGCCACGCCGTGACGTCGCCAGACGGGCGATGGACGCTCGCGTACGGTCGCCGCGCCGACGGCGGTGAATCACGCGTCTTCCGACTCCGCGACGGCGACATCGACACCCATTTTCAGTCGGCTCATCCCGCGGCCGGCGCGGTCGCGAACGACGGGACGGTCGCCGTCGTCGAGCGAGGGGAGTCGAACACCACGACATCACGCGTTCGCGCGTTCGTCGACGGTACCGAGACGCTCGATCTAACGCTCGACGCCACGGTGACGGATGTGGTCGCGAGTCCGTCCGGCGAGCTGGTCGCGGTCGCCACGCGACGGCCTGACGCCAGCGTCCACGCGTACGACACCCGGACCGGTGAATCGACGTGGACGGTGACGCCGCGGCGAGCGACACCGCGACTGCTCGGGATCCACGGCGTCGACGAGCCGCTGGTGTACGTCTCCCGAGAGACGCGGCGCGATCCGTACCTCGCAGTGGATCCGAGCGGCGAGGTCGCGTGGGGGAACGAGCGGTACCAATCCACGCGCCCGCTCACCGAGCGCGTCCGCTCGTTCGTCTCGCGGGACTGATCGGTACGACACGATAGCTCGGCCACGTCAACCGCTTCGCCAGGCTCTCCGTCGTTGGCGATGATCGTCACAGGTGCGGCTCAGCTCGATCCGATCGGTGGGCACGGCTTCGATCGACACTTCGCCCACCGGAGTGCGGCGTCGTCGTCGTTGAACACTTCGGTGTCGATTCCCTCGATGTCGATCGTCCGCTTGAGGTAGCGGCGCTTCGAGCGCTCGCCGACGACGGCGAACCGGTCCACGCCGCGGGCGACGGCGAGCTGGGCGGACTCGCGCAGCGCCCGCCGACCGGCGTCGGAACAGGGACGGCTCGTCCGCACGACGATCACGACGGCGTCGACCGCGCGTTCGGTGATAACGGCCCGCCACCGATCGAGCAGCGCCTCGCCGTCGGCGGGGCTGAGCCCCGTCCCGTGTGGGAACTCGACGACCAACACCTCATCGTCGGTCCGCAGCGACCAGCGCTCGCTCGGTTGCATGTCACGTCTTCTCACTTGTCGGATGATAAATGCACCCTCCAAATTATCTATTCTGATTTCGTCACACAGAACGGGACGACGTAAGATGCAGTGAGAACATCCGAAACGATGGCCCGGGCGATTTCCGAATCGGGTTGCGATCGAGTATCGATCTCGAGAGCTACCGTCTCGTATCGACGTCGCTAGCCGATTCCTCGCCTTTCACCGCCTCGATTACCGCTTCCGCGAGCGTCTCGAACTCGGCGTCGTCCGGGACCACGTCGATGTCGATCCCGTGTTCGGCAGCCGTCTCCGCGGTCGGCGCACCGATCGCACCGACGACCGCGTCGTTCAATCCCGCGAGCGCTGCATCCCGAATTCCTCGTTCTTCGGCGGCGTCGAGGAAGTGGGCGACCGTGAGCGACGAGGTGAAGGCGGCGGCGTCGAGCGCGCCCGCCGCGGCCAGCTCGGCTGACTCCCCTGCGTCCTCCGGGCGTGTCAGGCGGTACAACACGGTCTCGTTCACTCTCGCCCCCGCCGCTCGGAGCCCGTCCAAGAGCACGTCACTGCCGTGGTCCGAGCGAGCGACCTCGACACGCTCGCCGTCGACCCGGCCTTCGAGGGCCGCGACGAGCCCCGCGGAGGTGTACTCGTCGGGGACGACGTCGACACTCCAGCCGGCGTCGCGGGCGGCGTCCGCCGTCGCTGGCCCGATCGCGACGAGCGTCGCGTCGCCCGGCTCCCATCCCGCTTCGGCCGCGAGTTCGACGCCCGTCTTGCTCGTGAGGACGACGTACGGGGCGTCCGCGGGGATCGCACCCGTCGGTTCGACCGCGAGCATCGGATCCGGTACGGGATCGGCACCGAGCGATTCCAGCAGCGCAACGGCGTCGTCGATCCGCTCGTCGTCCGGGCGGAAGACGGCGATGCGGGGGGTATCTCCCTCGGCGTCGATATCGCCGTCGCGGTCGGTGTCGCCGCTGGTACCGACACCGCTACCGCCGTCGCTCACGCGATGTCACCCCCGGTCTCGTCGTCGGGAGAGTGGTTGCTTCCACCCTCCTCCGCACCGCCTTCCGCATCGCCCGCGCTCCGCACGGGAGCCGATCCGGCGTTTTCGAGGAACGCGACGACTCGCGCTCTGGTCGCTGCCACGTCGCCGATCACGGTGATCGCGGGCGGTTCGATCCCCTCCTCGTCGCGGACGTCGACGATGGTATCGAGCGTACCCGTCGCGACGCGCATGTCCGGCCACGTCGCGCGTTCGACCAGCGCGACCGGGGTGTCGCCGTCGAGCCCGGCCTCCCGGAGCGCGGCGGTGTACCCCGGGAGCTTCCCGACGCCCATCAGCACGACGATGGTCCCGCCGGTCGCCGCGAGCGCCTCCCAGTCGACGGCCGACTCGTCTTTGGTCGGGTCTTCGTGGCCCGTGACGAAGGAGACGGAAGAGGCGTGATCGCGGTGGGTGACGGGGATCCCGGCGACCGCGGGTCCCGCGATGGCCGAGGTGACCCCCGGAACGACCTCGAAGGGGATCCCCGCGTCCGCGAGGTGCTCGGCCTCCTCGCCGCCGCGACCGAAGACGAACGGGTCGCCGCCCTTCAGCCGGACGACCGACTTCCCCTCGCTCGCCAGTTCGACCAGTCGACGGTTCGTGTACTCCTGCGGGGTCCACTCGCCGCCGGCGCGCTTCCCCACGTCCTCGCGTTTCGCCTCCGGGATCCGCCCGAGTATCTCCGGGCCGGGGAGCTTGTCGTGGAGCACTACGTCGGCCGCGTCGAGGAGCCGCGCCGCCTTCACGGTCAGGAGGTCGGGGTCGCCCGGGCCGGAACCGACGAGGTACACCTTCCCCACGTCGTCGTCGCGCTCGCGGGTGGGAGGGGTATCGGCGGTCCCGTGCGCGTCCGCCGCGCCGCGGTCACTCATCGTCTCCCGTCCCCTCACGCGTCGGTTCGGCGTCTCGCTCCGTCTCCGCTCGTGCGGCCGCGATCAGGTCCGCCGCGCCCCGGTCTGCCAGGTCTGCCGCGAACGCCTCGGCCGCCTTGGCGTGGGACCGGATCGGGAGGTCGCGAGTGCCGGCCACCTCCTCGGTGCCGTCCGTCGAGAGCACGCGAACCCGTGTGTGGACGTGCTCGCCCTGGACCAGCGCCGAGACGCCGATCGGGGCGACGCAGCCGCCGTTGAGTTCGCCGAGAATTGTCCGCTCGACGGTGACCGCGACGCGGGTCCGCGGGTGATCGATCGCAGAGCGAACCGTCTCGATCACGTCGGGGTCGGTCGCGGTGACCGCGATCGCGCCCTGTCCCGCGGCGGGAACGAACTCCTCGCGCGGGAGCCGAGTCGTCTCGACCTGATAAAAGAGGTCCGAGCGCCGGAGGCCCGCCTCCGCGAGGACGATGGCGTCGTACTCCGTTTCCACCTTGCGCTCCATCGCGGCCCGCTCCAAGTCCGAGAGCGAGTCGAACCACTCCTCGACCGTTCGGTCGAACTCCTCGTCGATTTCGGTTCCGTCGCCCGCGTCCTCCCCGTCGTCTTCGTCGTCGCTGAGCGCGTCCCAGTTCGGCTCGTCGTCGCCGTTCTCTCCGCTCCCGTCGCCGCTTCCACCCTCCTCCGCCGTCTCCGCGCTGGCCTCGCCCGAGGCGATCAGTCGTCGTTCGTGCTCCGCCTGCAGCCGCGGCGCGAGCAGTTTTTCCAGTCGGGTATCGACGTTGCCACGGAGCGGTTCGACGACGAGATCCGGTCGCGCCGCCTTGATCTGGGCGGTCCGCCGGAGCGAGCCCGTGCCGATCACCGACCCGGCCGGGAGGTCCTCGATCCCGAGTCCGTCGGGGTGCACGAGCACGTCGCCGGAGGGAGCGCGCTCGGGGACGCCGGCGACGGCCATATCGTCCATGCCCTCGGTCGGAACGTCCTTCAGCGAGTGGACGGCGAGGTCGGCGTCACCGGCCAACACCTCTTCGTCGAGCGCGCGCACGAACGCGCCGGTCTTGCCGAGGCGGTGGATCAGTTCGTCGGGGATCTGGTCGCCGCGGGTCTCGACGTGCCGGAGTTCGACGTCAAGTCGCCGGCTCGATAAGGCGTCGCGGACGGTTCCGGCCTGTCGGAGTGCCAGGTCGGAGCCGCGAGTGGCGAGCCTAAGGGTCTCGGTCATACCCGACGTGAGGTCCCCCGCGTTCAAAAGGGCATTAGTTCGGCCGTGCTACCGGAGCGCGGACGGGGAGATGCGAGTGAGCGCGTATGAAAGTAGTCGGCGCGTGCCTCCGAGCGCCCTGACAAGGGCGCGAGGAGGGAGAGACCTTTGGTCTCTCTGACAGCCGGCGGCTCCGCCACCGGCGACGAGGTTGGGGAGGCGTGAGGCTGCGGTCGTTGCGCGGGGCTTTGGCGGTGTTCACCGCCACTCTACCGCCGACTACTTATAAGCGAGCAGCCGGGAAGTTGAATGCGGCTACTGCGATAGCAACGAGTGATAGCCGATATTCGAGGCGTCGATGTGCACGAATAACACTATCACGAGCCCGAAACGGTCTGAGCCTCGCTGACAGTGAGAGAGTACATTTCGTGTGTTCTTCGAGGTCATTGCGGGCTGAGTCGGATACTCAGTCCGACGAATTATTTGGGGTGAGAGTAGGTTTCGTGTGTTCTTGAGACAGCTACGTGGCACAGCGGATACCGTAGACCCGCAAGCTGCTCAGAATGAGAGAGTAGGTTTCGTGTGTTCTTGAGAAACCAGCGTAGCAAATCGAGTGTATGTAGGCTGGTCACAAGAGATACGCTGTGACGTAGAAACATATGAAACTCACGAACAGTAGTTTTATATTAAAATGGGTCGTTGCTGTTTTCAACGGATGTCGGGGCCCTTCAGCGATATTACGGAGACGATTTTCACTGATAAGTCGGTTCTCACGGAAAGCTACCAACCAGAGACGATCCTCGAACGCGACGAAGAGATCGACGCGTACAGTCATGCCCTTCAGGACGTGTTGTTCGGACGCGAGCCTGAGAACGTCTTTCTGTACGGAAAGGCCGGTCTCGGGAAGACTGCTGTCACGGAGTATATGATGAACGAGTTGCGGGAGGAGGCAGCAACCCGCGAACAGGCGGACGACCTGCATATCCACCAGATAAACTGTAACGGTCGGACGCTCTTTATGGTCGTTCGACAACTAGTCAATAGGTTGTTACCCGAAGCGGCCAGTGACTTCCCGAAGCGGGGGCTCGGCACGGGCGACGCGTTCGACGAACTGTACACACAACTCGATCGAATCGGTGGCACCCATCTGTTCGTTATCGACGAAATCGACCACCTCGACGACGCAAACACGCTCTTGTACGAACTGCCGCGGGCACGTGCGAACAACCACATCTCGGAGGCGCTCATCGGTATCGTCGGAATTAGCAACGATTACACGTTTCGTCGGTCGCTGTCGCCGAAGGTCAAAGACACGCTGATGGAGACGGAGATCTCGTTCAGCCCGTACGACGCAGGTGAACTCCAAACGATCCTTCGTCATCGGGCGGAGACGGCGTTCGTTGACGATGTTTGCGACCAGTCGGCTATCGCGAAAGCGGCAGCACTCGCCGCACAAGATATGGGGAACGCACGACAAGCGATCGACTTTCTCCGTGTCGGATCGGAAGTCGCAGAACGGGAAGGCGACCGACACGTGATCGACGATCACATCGAGCGGGCACGGACGCTCGTCCAGCGGGGCCGTCTCCAGAACAAGATCCGTGATCAGACCCAGCACGCCCAGTATATCCTCGAAGGGATCGCCACGCTTGCCAACGAAGGTGAACTCCCGGCACGATCCAAGGAGATCCAGACAGTATACGAGAGGGTTGCCGACGCTCACGGAGCGTCACCGCTGACGACGCTGAAAAGCGTGCAGGACCATCTCTCCGATCTCCACATGCTCGGCTTCCTCATCCGGCACGAACAGAATCACGGTCGAAGTGGCGGACAGTACTACGAGTACGAACTGGATCTCGATCCTAGCATCATCGTCCAAACGCGGAAGAAAATCGCTGAACAGACCCGCTGAGTGGATTTCGGTCCTAAGTCTGTAGTTATATTCAGCACCGGGGAACAGACGAAAGGCGCTCTCCGTATTTCGCGAACACACGAAATGTACTCTCTCTGAACGTGGACGAGACCACTTCCGCGTCCGGCGAAGAACACACGAAATGCACTCTCTTAGAGCGTGGACGAGACCACTTCCGCGTCCGGCGAAGAACACACGAAATGTACTCTCTTGCACGAGAGGCCATAACGGGGTTCATCAGGTCGAACCAGCAGTGGGGTTCACCAACGCGGCCTCCGAGGTACGGGCAACACGTACCGGACCGAAGGTGTGTTAGTGCTCGGGGTCCAACTCGACGTAATGGGAGTTCAGGAACAGTACCCGTTCGACGTCGAGGCCGTCCGCGCCGACTTCCCGGTCCTCGACCGGCTCGTCGGCGGCGATCCGGAGTCGCCCGGCGAGGGTCCGGGCGACGACACGCCGCTCGTCTACCTCGACAACGCGGCGACCTCGCACACGCCGGACCCCGTCGTCGACACCATCGCGGACTACTACCGCGGCTACAACGCCAACGTCCACCGCGGTATCCACCAGCTGAGCCAAGAGGCCTCCGTCGCCTACGAGGAGGCGCACGACACCGTCGCCGACTTCATCGGAGCGTCGGGCCGCGAGGAGATAGTCTTCACAAAGAACACGACCGAGGCGATGAACCTCGTCGCGTACGCGTGGGGGCTCAACGAACTCGGTCCGGGCGACAACGTCGTCCTCACCGAGATGGAGCATCACGCGTCGCTCGTCACGTGGCAGCAGATCGGCAAGCGAACCGGCGCGGACGTCCGGTTCATCGACGTCACCGACGAGGGACGACTCGACATGGACGACGCCGCCGCGCTGATCGACGACGACACCGAGATGGTGTCCGCCGTGCACGTCTCGAACACGCTCGGCACGATCAACCCGATCGGCGAGCTGGCCGAGCTGGCTCACGACCACGACGCCCTCATCTTCGCCGACGGCGCGCAGTCGGTCCCGAACCGACCCGTCGACGTCAAAGAGTTGGGCGTCGACTTCTTCGCCTTCTCCGGCCACAAGATGTGCGGCCCCACCGGGATCGGCGCGCTGTACGGCCGCGAGGCGCTGCTCGAGGAGATGCAGCCGTACCTCTACGGGGGAGACATGATCCGCCGGGTCTCCTTCGAGGACTCCACGTGGGAGGACCTCCCGTGGAAGTTCGAGGCCGGAACCCCGTCGATCGCGCAGGGGATCGCCTTCGCCGCCGCGATCGAGTACCTAGAGGAGATCGGGATGGAGAGCATCGAGGCCCACGAGGATCTGCTGGCCGAGTACGCCTACGACGAGCTGGAGGCGCTCGGCGGCGTCGAGATCTACGGCCCGCCCGGCGACGAGCGCGGCGGCCTCGTCGCGTTCAACGTCGACGGCGTCCACGCGCACGACCTCTCCAGTATCCTCAACGACTACGGCGTCGCGATCCGCGCCGGCGACCACTGCACGCAACCCCTCCACGACGAGATGGGGGTCGCCGCCTCGGCGCGTGCCTCTTTTTATATCTACAACACCGTCGAGGAGATCGACGCCTTGGTCGAGGCGGTCGGCGAGGCGCGCGACTTGTTCGCGTAAGTGTACACATTCGGACACCAATAGCGCGCTCGATGGAATATTTTCGGAGCACAACCTGTTGTTTGTGAACTGGCGTGTCTCAGCCGAGACACGTGGGTATAAAAAAGCCAGTCAGGGAGCGAAGCAGAAGTATATATTGTCTATCTAAACAAATATTTTATATATTATTCATCAAGTATGTCTTGTATGGGTTTGTTTGACCGATTTAAAAAATGGGAATGTGCTAGTTGTGGGAAAAAATACCGCTCAGAACCCACGGAGTGTAAGAGCTGCGGGCATACGGTATATAATCAGATTTAACAACTCAGGCGCAGAACTTCTGCGTCGCGTAGATCTTGTCGTCTTCTGTGAGTTCGATACCAATACCAGTTTGTGACCACTCTTGCCGAAGCAGGTTTTCGCGGTGCCCCGGTGAGTTCATCCACTGGGCAACGAGTTCCTCGGCGAGAGTTTCTTCATCCCCGATGTAGACCTCTCCTTCCGATGTTTCTACTCGCTCTTGATACCACGACTGTGCGACGTTTTCACCGCCGATGTCGCAATTTGCCATTTCGAGACGTTCATCTGTGGTTGACCCCGGGAGATCGTGCGCTAGTTCGTCGTGTTCGACCATATCAACGCTGTGTAACCGGGCTCGTTCTTGCAGACTAGCTAACGATGAAAGTCCGGCCAATCCTCTTTCTGCCCTCTTCTCGTTGATACCCTCTCGAACGAGCCGCTCAACCTTCTGCTCGTCGAGCTGTCTCGGTTCGGTAGCGTTCGACGCTGCATCTACCAGCGGGGATACTATCTCCCCGGGAGATGAACCGACAGGACCCACGCCTATCTGACCAGCGACTAAGAGTACGGCACCGACTATTAAGGCCAGTTTAGTCACCTTCCAGACGCTGTCAACTGGATATCTAAACACGTGCTTCGCGAAACCGGCTACTGATGAGACCAACCACATTGGCACATCCAATACGAGCGAAAAAGCGTCTGAGAACCCACTGCTATCGGTACTTTCATTTCTAGGTTTCTTACTTTTGTTTACACTATGATGATTTATCGAACCGTCAGGTGCGACGTCGGGTGACCCTTCAGTATTGGGATATCTCTTGTTTTCAGCTTCCTTAGCTGCCTCACGTAGATTTTCCCCTCTCTTTTTGTCCTCGTGAACGTTGTCTAGTGTATCTCCATGACTTTCGGATTCATCCTTCGCGGGTCGATCTACTGTACGCCGCTTACGCTCCTCTGACTCGGCGTTTTCAGACTTGGTATCGGGGGCCTTGTCTGTTTGATCGGTTGAGGCGCCTGCTGTGGGAGGATCGAAACACTTCGAGCGGTGTCCGCCGATATGTTCACCGCAGTACACCTCGTCACAATGCGGACAGCCCGCAATCTCGTGGTCGCGTAGCGGTGTTCCACAGCGTTCACACTCGGCTATTGGCTCCTTTTTCTCGTCATCTGGTTGTTTTCGGGATTGATCCGCAGGATCTGAAGCGTCGACGTTCGATAAGCGAAAATCGTCCTTAAACCACGGTTCCACCTGATCCGCTTCATGCTTCAGTTGTTGTTCCGCTTTTTTAATTTTAAGAGCGACACAATCATGCGATTCGGGTAGTCGACACTGGGTACAAAATGTTCCGTCACACCGGCGGCAAGTATGCCCAAGCGCCTCGATCTCGCGACCGCAGTGGTCGCACTTCATACTCATCGGTGACGCGGCTTTGTCATAGATTTATTGATAATCTAGCTTAGTTGAATATTCTCCGGAACACGGATGCGAGCACTAAGCCGATTCTGAACAGCAACACGCCGGAGATTCATTGCGGTGCGATTCCGTTCGCGACCCCGCTGAGGATGCCAGCAACCGCAAACGTAGCACCCCCGATTTCCCCAACACCGGAACGCGAAACGGTCCCAAGCCTACCTTGTTTCTCGTGGCTTCGTCCCCGGCGGGGGCCGCTATCCTTCTGTAGGACTCCCCCACTCCCCGGGTGACGGAACCCTTTTGACCGATACAACCCTACGGTGAGGCGATATGGGACTGGGCTCGGACATGTACCGGCAGCAGATTCTCGACCACTACAAAAACCCGCGAAACTACGGGGAACTCGAGGATCCGGACTTCACGCACGTCGGCGAGAACCCCTCCTGTGGCGACACGATACGGGTGCAAATCGCTCTCGACGACGCCGAAGAGACGATCGAGGCGGTGCGGTTCACCGGCGACGGCTGCGCCATCTCGATGGCCTCCGCGAGCATGCTCTCGGAACGACTCCACGGGATGTCGGTCGACGACCTCGACGCGCTCGACACCGACGACATCACCGAGATGCTCGGCGTCGACATCTCGCCGATGCGCGTGAAGTGCGCGGTGCTCGGCCGGCAGGTCGCACAGGACGGCGCGAAGATCCACCGCGGCGAGCTGGACCCTGACGACCACACCATCACCGAGGAGTAGCTGTCACGGGGCCGAGATCGCCCTCTGAACCCCGCCGTCCCGAGCCCACCGGACTTTTGCTCGTGAGTCACGTTCATCCGCGTATGAGCGACGGGTTCGACAAGGAGGCCGAACGGGAGAAGCTCCGCGAGAAGCTCGCGGACGACGACGAGAAGCGCGAACACACCCAGCGGATGTCGGAACTCCTGTTGAAGGGCGCCACGATGACGAACCGCCACTGCGACGACTGCGGCGATCCGATTTTCCGACAGGACGGCCGGGAGTTCTGCCCGACGTGTCACACGGTCGACGCCGCGGATGTGCCGGAGGCTGGAGCCGGTAAACCGACGGGGCGAGACGGCGACGCGGCGGCGACACCGGCAGGGGGAGTTGACGGCGGGGACCTGACGAGTGTGACGGATGCGGGTGACACGGCGGAGGGGGCGGACGCGGCGAACGGGGTCGGCACCGCGGACGCGCCCGGCACGAGGGCGTCGGCCGCACAGACGTCGTCGCCGGTGACGGAGACCACACCCGACGCGGCCGGGCCGAGAGCTGTCGACGACGCGCGGGAGTCGCTGGTCCGGACGCTGACCCGCTTCGCGAGCGCCGCGGAACAGACCGACGACCCGCGGCGCGCGCGGGAGCACCTTCGGGCCGCGCGGGAGGCGGCGGAGGCGCTCGCGGCGCTCGATCGATAGTTCGAAACGGGAGAAAACGAAGAGCGCAGAGAGAACGAATCGAGGCAGATTTCGACGGGACTCAGGCTCCGACCGGCAATCCCGCAGGCTCCATCTCCTCCCACGCGGGCGCGGTGTCTCCGAGCAACGACCGGACGATGCGGATCACAGCGCCAGCACTGCCGCGACCGCCGACGACGCCGCGATCAGCCTCCCGCACGAACTGGTCCAAATCCTCCAGCGAGAGCGTTCCGGCAGCGACGGCACCGGTGAGCGTCTCCGTGTCGCTGTCGAGAATCCGTACGATTTCGGCCGAGTCGGCTGGGCTGCGCTGATCGGTTTGCGATGTCATGTCGGGGGTTGTGGCGGCCATGTCGATTCTTACTACATATCGAGTTAATATATTTCTACCGGTTATCATACGCTAGGTGACACTTCCTGTGCGGCCGGAAGGGAACCGACGAACAAGTGCCTCTCGCGCTGCCCTCGACGGGTGTGTCTGTGCGTCTGTGTGTCTATGCGTCCGTGTGTCTGTGTGTCTGTGTGTCTATGCGTCTGTGTGTCTGTGTACCTGTGCAGATTCGACGTGCGCGTGTTTCGAAGCCGAAACGATCGGTGTCCACCGTCACAGCCGGAAAACTACGACGGGATGGCCGTGTCGAGCGAGTGTGCCGCGCACCGTCAGTGGTCACGGTATCGGAAGAACTGTGTTACCGCCGTCGACCGCTATCGTCCGCTGTCGTCCGCTATCGTCCGCTTTCGACCGCGACCCGCATGTCGGTCGCGAGCTGTTCCGCGCGGTCGGCGTCGGCGGATTCCGCGTAGACGCGGATCTTCGGCTCGGTGCCGGACGGGCGGACGAGCACCCACGCGTCACCGTAATCGAGACGATAGCCGTCGGTGGTGTTCGGCTCCGCGTCCGCCGTCTCCACGTACGCCCGCGCCGCGGCCAGCATGTCGTCGCGCTCGTCGCCGTCCGCGTACTCGACGTTGTGGCGCACGAAGTGATAGTCTGCGTAGGGGGCGACCACCTCGCTGACCGGCGCCCCGTCGCCGGCCGCGAGCAGCTCGAGAAAGCGCGCGCCGATATACGCGCCGTCCCGTGAGAGGCGGTACGGCGGGAAGAACACGCCCCCGTTGCCCTCGCCGGCGATGGGGACGTTCGTCCCCTCGTCGTGGAGTTCGCGAGTTCGCGTGATGATGTTCGTCGCGCCGATCGGCGTGAGCTCGAGGTCGGCGTCGTTCGCGGCACAGACGTCCACGAGGCGCTGCGAGACGTTCACCGCGCTGACCACGGCGTCGCCGGGCTCCAGACAGGCGTCGGCCATCGCCGCGAACGACGTGTCGCCGTCGACGAACGTCCCGGTCTCGTCGACGAACACGCCGCGGTCCGCGTCGCCGTCGTGAGCGATCCCGACGTCGGCGTCGGAGGTCGCGACGAGCCGGGTGAGGGCACCGAGGTTCTCCTGGACCGGCTCCGACTCCCGCCCGGGGAAGTGACCGTCCGGGGTCGCGTTCACCGTGATAACCTCACAACCCAGTTCGCGGTAGATCCGCGGTGAACTGATCGAGGCCGCACCGTGACCCGGATCGACCGCGACGGTCAGGTCGGCGGCCGCGATCGCTTCGGCGTCGACCGCCTCGATCAGCTGATCGACGTAGTCGTCGACGGCGCCGTCGACACGGGTCGTCTCGCCGACCGTCTGCCAGTCCGCGAGATCGTACTCGTCGTCGAGCACGCGGCGTTCGACGCGTTCGAGCACGTCGACGGAGAGCTCGACGCCGTCGTCGCCGACGAGCTTGATCCCGTTGAACTCGGGGGGGTTGTGCGAGGCGGTGACGAGCACGCAAGGTACCCCCGTGGACTCGCAGTAGTGGCCGACCGCCGGCGTCGGCACGACGCCGAGCCGGTCCACGTCACAGCCGACCGCGGCGAGGCCGCTTGCGGCGGCGTTGGCGAACAGCTCGCCGGTCGTACGGGTGTCGCGGGCGACGGCGACTCGATCGGCGTCCCACACCGATCCGGCCGCCTTCGCGATATCGAGGACGAGCTCCGGCGTGAGGTACCGCAGCGCGACTCCGCGAATACCGCTAGATCCGAACAGCTCCATGGGCAGCCATGCGCTGGCCGACGGGAAAGCGGTTCCGAACGCGCGCCGCGATCCCGGACGGCCCTTGCCCCGCCTCCGACCGGCACGGCTCGACGCGTGCGGTTGAAACCCGCTGCGCCCGTACCGGTCACATGGAGCGAACGCGACGCGATCTGCTGGCGAACGGGGCCGCGACCCTCACCGCCGCGGGATCGATCGGCGCCGCCGGCTGTCTCGACTTCGCCGCGGGCGACGGACCACAGGGACCCGAGGGGACGCCCGCGACGCTGTCGTGTGCCGACGACGGGTTCGTCCGCCTCGCCCAGCCGTTCGACGAACCGGTTGAAGGGACGGTCGTCGAGGCCCCAGACACCCGCTTCGAGCTGTCCGCGGAGGGGACCGCGGAGACGTACGGGCAGTCGATCCGGCTCGTGCTTCGGAACACCGGCGACGGGGCCGGAACCGTGCTCGGCGAGCACGCGTACTCCGTCCAGCGGGAGACCGCCGAGGGCTGGCTCGACGTGCGGGGATCGACTAGCGGTGACTCCGTGGACCTCCCGCGGACGGAAGAGACGTTCGAGCCGGGATCCTCCTACAGCTGGTCGATCGACCTCGACGAAGACGCGCTCGGATCGGCCGTCCCCGACCGCGAGCTCGGCGTCTGCCCGCCGCTCGGTGCTGGAACGCACCGGTTCGTCTACTGGGGAATCGTCGACGCGCGGCCGATCGGGGTCGAGTTCGAACTCGTCGGATGAGCTGCCGTAGCCGGACGAATCCCAACAATCGATAGCTGTCGACTGATTAGAAAGCGATCCAGTCGGAGGGCTGCCCGACACGTCCGCGGACGCGGAACTCTCGGTCGTCGTCAGACATGCGTGTCTCGACGACCACGTCGAACGGCTCGTGGAGGGTGTGGACCACCTGTTCGTCGTGTGCGCTCGAGTTGAGCACGCCGACGAACGGCCATCCCTCGCCCGAGGTTTGAGAAGTCATCACGCGAGTGAACCGGTAGATCCGATCGGGATCCCAGTACATCAACAGCTGAGACAGCGAGTAGACGCCGACCGCACGCTCGCGTCCGGCCGAGGACTCGACGACGTCGGTGAACTTGACCCCGATATCGGTGAGGTTTCCGGCGCTGCCGACGTACTTCGTCGTCGGCGTGTCGTCGCGCTTGTCTCCTTGCTCGTGGGTGACGCAGTCGATGACGATCACGTCGTCGCCGTCGTTCCCGGTGATCGCCTCGTAGTCGTCGCGGACCTTCTCCGCGGTCCGACCGGTCGAGACGACGATCGGTCTGGTCGACCACTCGGCGAGCAGTCTGTTAAACAGGTCGTACTTCCCACTCATCGGGGGGCCGCTGACGAGTACGCTGTCGGCGTCACGGACAGCGTCGGGAAGCACCGTCATGTGTCTGGATTGAGTGGGTATCGGGTAAAACCCTTCCGAGGGATCACTTTCGAAGCATCGACGGGAGGTCGAGCGACGACGGTGGGCCTTCCTCCGGCGGATCGGTGAGTGTCAGCTTGGTGAGAGCACCGGGGAGCGAAGCCGAGACTGGCGCCGTCAGCGGTGTTCCAGTCGGGTCGACGAGTTCGTCCCAGACGTCTTCAGGCTTGTCCGCCTCGGCGGTGGCCTCAATCGCCTTCGTCCGTCCCTCGTCGTACGCGAGTTCGACGAGACTCCGATCGTACGCGCTCTGAAACGACGAGAGAACCCGATCGAGCTCTTCAGGACGCGGGCTACCGATGCCAGCGGCGACGCCCAGCGCAAACGCCCGCTTCGCGGCTTCCTCTCGGGTGATATCGTCCCACTTGGTACCGAACAACCGGTCGTACATCAGTGCGTCACCGTCGTGGCCGCCCCGACGCGGAGGCCGCCGTCGGTGAACTCGATGTCCTGGATATCGGTGTCGACGTCGGTGCCGCGCATCTTCAACACCTGGATACCGCGTTGCATGCCGTCGTCTTCGAGGTAATTATGCATGAATACGGCGCCGTGAGCGAGGTAGTGCTCCTCGGAGTAGGCGCTCGGATCCGTCATCTCCGAGATGAGAAGCGTCGTCGCGTCGGTCCGCTTCAGCGACGAGAGTAGTTGGATCATCGTATCCTCGTCGTCGTCGAGGAGGAACCGCAACAGCATGGTCGAGTCGAACACCACGCGGTCGATGTCTCGAGAGTTGATGAAGCCGGTGAGGCGGTTCGTCACCCCGGAGTGGTCCCGTCGCTCACCGGGAAGACCGAAGAACCGCCGTCCGTCGGAGGAGAACGAATCGAGAAAGGTAACCCGGTCGGTATCGAGCGCTCGGTCGAAGCCGAACTCGTAGCCGCTCATGTCGCGACGGATCCCCTCCTTCGTTTCGTGCATGCTGACGTACAGCACGTCTTCCCCGTTGCGGGCGCCCTGCGCAGCGAACTGCGAACAGAACGTGGTCTTCCCGCTTCCGGGTGGGCCGCTGACAACGTACAGACGGTTCTCCGGGAACCCGCCGTCGACGATGGCGTCGAACCCGGGAACGCCACTTGAAGCGCGCATACGTTGGAAATCGTCGGTTGTCAGATAAGGGTTGGCCCCCGGTTCTCACGGGTGAGAACCATCGAGTACGGGACACGGTCCGATCCGGGAGCGCTACGATTCCTCCGCTTCGGAGACGATCTCTCCACCGTCGAACTCGTCGATGTCGGGCGACACCCAGACGACGAACCGGTCGTCGGACTTGACGATCCCGTGGACCCCCTCCTCGTCGATCGTCGTGCCCTGGTCGACGTCTTGGGGAGCGACGTCGCGGACTTGGAACACCTCGTCCACCATCCAGCCGACGGTACCGCCCTCGTCGATCTCCGCGGCGTCGAACACGACGATCCGTTCTTGCGGCCCGTCATCCCTGATGTCAAGGAGCGTCTTCGGATCGACGATGGTCGTCGTCCGACCGCGGAGGTCCATCACGCCCTCGACGTGAGCGGGTGAGTTGGGGATCCGCGTGAGTTCGCCCGCGTCGACGATCTCGTCGATCACGCCGATGTCCAGACAGTACGTGCCGTCGCCGAGACCGAACTCCAGCACCTTCGTGGGTTCGGCGTCCGTCTCGATGGCTGCCATGGGGGCAGGTGCGGTCAACCTCCCAATAACCGTGTCCCCTGAATTATCAGGGGTGATTACTGGGTCCGTGCATTTATGCTAATTCTGCGACCGCTTACGGACATGAGTAGGACGACGGACCGACGGGGCACACGCGAGGGGTCCGTGCGGGCGGTGGTCGTCGACGACTCGCCGTTCATGCGAGGGCTGATCGCCGACCTCCTGGCGGACGCCGGTGTGTCGGTGGTCGGCGAAGCCGGCGACGGTGCGGAGGCGCTGTCGATTGTCGCCGAGACGCGTCCGGACGTGGTGACGATGGATGTCGAGATGCCCGGGATGGGCGGACTCGAAGCCGTCGAACGGCTGATGGACGAGACGCCGACGCCCGTGTTGATGCTGTCGGCACACACCGCGGAGGGCGCCGACGTCACCTTCGAGGCGCTCGAACGCGGCGCGGTCGATTTCTTTTCGAAACCGGGCGGCGAAGTCTCTACGGGCGTCTCTCGCGAGTCGGACCGACTCGTCGAGGCCGTCAGATCCGTGGCGGAGGCCGACCTCGACGCGGCGACGCGTAACCGGCGCGAGCAGGACCTGCACGAGCGGGACCAGCGCGCTGCGAGCCCCGCAGATTCCGACCCGCCCGGGGGAAGCTCCGCGCCGCCGGCGTCGGATGAGTCGAGCCCGATCGAGTCGACCGCAACGCTCGACGTGGACGGTCCGCTGACGGTGGTGATCGCCGCCTCGACCGGCGGCCCGAACGCGGTCGAGCGCGTGATGGGCGCGCTGCCGATGGCTGACTGCCGTATCGTTATCGTCCAGCACATGCCCGAGGCGTTCACGCCGCGATTCGCCGAGCGGCTCGACGCCGCCTCGGCCTACGACGTTCGCGAGGCGAGCGACGGCGAGCGGATCGGTGCCGGCGAAGCGCTCGTCGCGCAGGGCGGGAGCCACACGCGGATCGACAGCTACCGGGCGGGACGGCTCCGCGTCAAGCTCGACGAGGATGACGACCAGTCGGTCACGCCCGCCGCCGACATCACGATGCGCTCGGCCGCCGAGGTCGTCGATGGGCCCCTGGTCGGCGTCGTGCTGACGGGGATGGGATCCGACGCGACTGCGGGTATCCAGGCGATGGCGGACGCTGGCGCACGAACCCTCGCACAGAGCGAGGACACCTGCGTCATCTACGGAATGCCGAAGCGAGCCGTCGAGACGGGCGGTGTCGACGAGGTGTACGACCTCGACGACGTGGCCGGCGCAATCGTGGGGGGTGAGGCCTGATGGACTCGCACCGCGCCGCGTTCGTCGCCGAGGCCGAAGACGGAGTCACCGACCTCAACAACGCGCTGCTCGCCTTAGAGGCCGACCCCGGAGACGCCGCCGCGATGGACGACGTGTTTCGGGTCGCACACACGCTCAAGGGGAACGCCGCGGCGATGGGGTACGAGGACGTCTCCTCGTTCGGCCACGCGCTGGAGGACCTGCTTGACGCCGTTCGGCAGGGCGATCGGGAAGCCACACCAGAGCTGATGGACCTCCTGTTCGAGGGGGTCGACACCGTCGAGGCGATGGTCGCGGAGATCGCCGACTCCGGCGATGTGACGACCGACCCCTCCGAGCTGGAACGTCGCCTGCGCGCGATGGAGGAACACGGGACCGCGGAGGCGGAGGGCGAGTCCGCCGACGATGCGGATTCCGAGGTCGAGACGAGCACAGACGACGAGATAGCAGACGACGAGATAGCAGACGACGAGATAGCAGACGACGAGATAGCAGACGACGGTGACGACACGGAAGCCGATACCCTCTCGGTTCCGGATCTCCCGCCCGCCGTCGACGACTTTGATAGCCCGGTCGTGTACGCGGACGTGACGATCGGCGAAACGGCGATGGCGGGCGTCGACGCCACGCTCGTCCTCCAGGCGCTTGACAGCCAGTTCGACGATCACGTTACCGAGCCGTCTCCCGAAGCCTTGGAAAACGGCGAGTACGACGAGCGGTTCGACGCATTCGTCGCCGGGGCCGACCGTGACGTCGTCGCCGAGGGGCTCGAAGCCCTCACGCAGGTCGAGGCGGTCGAGACGGTGCTTGTCGGCGACGCGGCCGCCGCTGAAACGACGGCGGACGACGACGCCGAAGAGTCCACATCGGAAGACACCGGATCCGGATCTAGTTCTGACGGGCGCGACGAAATCAAGTCGATCCGTGTCGACGTCGACCAGGTCGACGAGCTCTACGGGCTCGTCGAACAGCTCGTAACGAGCCGTATCAAGCTCCGCCGCGAGCTGGAGGAGGCGAACGCTCAGTCGGACGCGTTAGACGAACTCGACAAGCTCGCCTCCAGTCTCCAAGACACCGCGATGGATATGCGGCTCATTCCGTTCTCGCAGGTCTCCGACTCGTTCCCGCGACTCGTCCGCGATATCTCGCGCGACCTCGACAAGCAGATCGCCTTCGATATCGAGGGCGCCGACGTGGAACTCGATCGGACGATCCTGACCGAGATGCGCGACCCGCTCGTGCACGTCCTTCGGAACGCGGTCGATCACGGGATCGAATCGCCCGGGGAGCGTGAGGCGGCCGAAAAAGACCCGACCGGTCACGTCCAACTCCGCGCGGAGCGCGAACGCGACCACGTCATCATCGAAGTGAGCGACGACGGCGGCGGTCTCGACCCTGATCGACTCCGCGAGAAGGCGATCGCCGAGGACGTCAAGAGCCGAGAGGCGGTCGACGCGATGACGGATAACGAGGTGTACGATCTGGTGTTCCACCCGGGATTCTCCACCGCCGAGGAGGTCACGGACGTCTCGGGGCGAGGCGTCGGGATGGATGTCGTCCGAACCACCGCTCGCGACCTCGACGGCTCGGTCTCCGTCGACAGCGAGCCCGGGGAGGGGACCACGGTCCGGTTCCGGCTCCCGGTCACGGTCGCCATCGTGAAGGTGATGTTCGTCGACGTCGGCGGCACGGAGTACGGCATTCCGATAAAATCGATCGCGGAGGTCGCCCGTGCGAACGATATCGAAGCGGTTCACGGCGACGAGATCGTCCGGCACGAGGACGACCTGTACCCCGTCGTCCGACTGAACGACCGGCTCGCCGACAGCAGCGTCGCCGCGGCTGACTCTTCGGCCGCCGAGGCCGAAGCTGAGTCCACAGCCACCGAACCCGTCGGCGCCGAGTCCGCGACGACCGACGGTGGCACCGTCGACGGCGGAATGCTGGTCCGTATCCGCGAGGAGACGCGGCAGGTCGCACTCCACTGCGACGCCGTCCTCGATCAGGAAGAAGTGGTCGTGAAACCGCTCGACGGTCCGCTGTCCGGGACTCCCGGACTCAGCGGGACTGCCGTCCTCGGCGACGGCGACGTCGTCGCCGTTCTCGACGTGGTGAGTCTATGAGCGACGAGACAGCCTTCGAGGGCGTCCTCAGACAGATCGACGACACGGTCCCGTTCGAGCCGGGGTACTACAACGAGTCGTACCTCGATCGACGTATCACCGCCCGGATGCGCCGGCGAGACACCGATTCGCACGCCGAGTACGAGCGAATTCTCCGCGACGACGAATCGGAGCGGCAGGCGCTCATGGACGCGCTCACGATCAACGTGACGGAGTTCTTCCGCAACCCGGAGATGTGGGACGTGCTCCGGGACGTGCTCCGCGAGCGGACGAGCGACCGGCGACGCGTCCGCGTCTGGTCCGCCCCTTCGGCCGACGGGCGAGAGCCGTACTCGGTCGCGATGTTGGCCTGTGACGATCCGGAGATCGACGAGTCGCGCGTCGAGGTGCTCGGCTCGGATATCAGTGAGCAGGCGCTGGAGAACGCCCGCGAAGGGGTCTACCAGACGACGCGCACGACCGACATCGCGGCCGAGCTCGAACCGCTGTCGGAGGCCGACCGCTACGTCGAGCAGGACGGAGACGCGTTCCGCGTTCGGCGCGAGGTTCGGCGGCTCGTCGACTTCGAGACGCACGATCTGATCCGCGACGGCGCGCGGGACCCGTTCGACGTGGTGTTCTGCCGGAATCTCCTGATCTATATCGACGTCGACCACAAGGGCGCGCTGTTCGACACGCTGGAGGCGTCGCTGGCCGAGGACGGTGTGCTCGTCCTCGGAATGACGGAGAGCGTTCCGCCGGACCGCGCGGACAGGTACGAGTCGATAGACAAGCGTCGACGGGTGTTCCGGAGGGTCTGATGTCGCTCTACCAGCACGCGCGTGACGGGAACGTCGAGCGGCTCAGGGACGCGTTGGGCAGCGAAAGCACCGCCGTTCGGAAGCGGGCAGTCGAGTTCCTCGGCGAACTCAGCGACGTCGACGAGCAGGCGACCATCGACCGGCTCCTGCGGGCAGCGACGACCGACGAGGACCCGGCGGTTCGGGGGGCCGCGGTCGACGCGCTCGACGATATCGGCGAGTCGGCTCTCGAACAGCTCCTCGCGGAGCTCACGGGGACCAGCGGTTCCGAGGCGGAGTGGGTCACCGCTCGGAAGTTCGCACGCGCGCTGCGGGCCGACCGTCCGGAGCTGCGGATGGCGGCCGCGCGGGCGCTCGGCCGTCTCGGCGACGCGAGCGGGCTCCAAGCCCTCGTCAACGCGTTGAACGACGACGATCCCCGCGTGAGGCTCCGCGCATGCGAGGCCTGCGGAACGTTTGCCGACCCGCGGGCGGTGCCTGGACTGACCGGGCGGTTGGACGACGAGCCGCGCGTCAAGCGGGCCGCGGCGAACTCGCTCGGAAACATCGGCACCGACCAGGCGCTCGCGCCGCTTCTCGACCTTCTTGCGGACCCGGACGAGTCGGTCCGCCGCATCGCCGCCGGGGCACTCGGAAAAGCGAACAACCCGGAGCCGGTCGAACCGCTGGCGCGAGCGCTCGGCGACGAGAGCGCCGTCGTCCGCAACGCCGCCGTCTACTCGATTATCGAGCTGCTCTCGAACGTACCGACCCAGCAGAGCCACGCGGTCCGCGACCGAGTCGTCTCCGAACTGAAGCAGGCCGACGACGAGACGGTCGTCGAACCGCTCGTCGAGATCCTGATCGACGGCCAGCAGCGCCGCCAGCGTCGGAACGCGGCGTGGATCCTCGGCCGCGTCGCCGAGCCGGAGTCGACGCTCGCGGTCGAGGCGCTGGCTGAGGCGCTCGCGGACGACGATCCTCAGACCGCCCAGTTCGCGGCGACGAGTCTCAAGAGTCTCGGCGGACCGGTCGTCGAAGACCGACTGGTCGACCGCCTCGGGACGGAACACCCCGAGGACGCGCGGGCGAAGGCGGTGTTCGTGCTCGGACAGGTGGGCGGGCAGACCACGCTGGACCGCCTCGAAGCGCTCACCGACGACGAGAGCGCAGCAGTCCGCAAGCGCGTGTTCTCGGCGGTGTCCAAGCTTCGCGCGGAGGGACCATAGATGAGCGACGGGGAAGGTGAGTACAAAGTCGCAGACACCCAAGGGCGGTTCGCGGTCGCCGTCCGCGAGGGACGCAAGATGAACGACGTCTCGTGGACTCCCGGTCGGGTACTTCTCTCGAACAAGCGCCTGATCCTCGCGGGGAACGACGGGAAGCGGACGATCCCGCTCTCGAAACTGCACGGGCTGAGCGGTCGACACGACGCTAACCAGTCGGTCGCCCGGGTGTCCAACTACGTGAGCTTCGACCTCGGCGAGCAGGTGTTGCTCGTCGCGGCCGCCGACCACGAGGAGTTCGAGCTCGACGTCTACCGTGCGCTGCTCGATCAGCGGACTCTGATGGCAAAACATCCGGCCATCGAGGGCGGCGTCGTGCAGGACACCGAGTGGGAACAGGCTCGCGTGAAAATCGATGAGAACGGTCTCAACGCCGCGCTCGAGGGCGGCAAATTCGTGGAGTTCGACCTCGACGACATCAGCGGCCTCGACGCTGCCAAACGCACCGTCAACGGCGAAAAGAAGCCCGTGATCGAGGTGTCACACACCGACGACGAGGGGACGAGCATCGAGACTCACGTCGCGGGCGACTCCAGCCGAATGCGGTTCGTCGAGGCGTGGCTCCGGAAGGGCGAGGAGCGTAGCTCCACGAACGTCGATCTTTCCAGCCGCGACCGGGAGGTGCTGATGGCGCTGTACTCCGGGGTCTCGCCGTTCGAGATCCCGGCGTTCCTCGGGATGGAGGTCGACGGTGTCGAGGAGACGTTCGAGCGGCTCGTCGACCTCGAGGTCGTCGAGGAGGTACGAATCCGCCGCGAGGTCGCCCTGAACTCACGTGGGCGCAACATCGCCAGCGAGGCGATGAACGAGCAGTAAGCTCCCTCGGCACTTTCGTCGTTTATCGGCGGCCGACCGCGATGGCGAACAGCCGGCGCGGCCGCTCTCCCACGGCGGTGCGCCGGGCTCCCGCCTCGGCCGCCGCGGGCGACGAGTCAGCTCACGGGGCCGTTGGCCGCGGCATCGTTGAAAAGCGATCACGCAAGTCGCACGAGGCGGCCAGCGCTTTGCTCCGTCGAACCACGCTTAAGTAACCGCCGCGCCGAGTTGGCGTACATGAGCTACGAGGCAGTGTTTTTCGACCTCGACAACACCCTCTACCCGTACTCCCCCTGTAACGAGGCGGGAAAGCGAGCGGCGCTCGACGCGTTTCGAGCGCACGGGTACGAGATGGATCGGGAGACGTTCGACGAACTGTACGCGGCCGGTCGTCGCGAGGCGAAGCGCGAGACCGGTGGCACGGCGGCGTCTCACGAGCGGTTTATCTACTTCAAGCGGGCGCTCCGGGCCCACGCCGACGCCCACGACGCTGCGGCCGCACTCGCTGTCGGCGAGGCGTACTGGGAGGGGTACATGACCGAGATGGCGCTCTGTGACGGGGTCGAGGCCGTGTTCGACGCGCTCGCCGACGCGGGAACGTCGATCGCCGTCGTCACGAACCTCACGACCAACGTCCAGTTGGAGAAGCTCGCTCGGCTCGGAATCGACGACTACGTCGATCGCCTCGTCACCTCAGAAGAGGTCGGTCGCGAGAAGCCGAGCGCGCTCCCGTTCACCACGGCGCTCGCGGCGCTCGACTGCCGCCCGAGCGAGGTCCTCGTGGTCGGCGACAACGTCGAGGCCGACGTCGAGGGCGCGAACGCGCTCGGGATGGACACCGCGCTGTTCGTCGCGGACGGCGAGACGCCCGACCGCGACGAGCTTCGCGGGCCACGGATCCCGGACTACCGTGTCGACGAGTTTGCGGATCTCACGGAGGTGGCGCTGTGACCGACGACGTCGACGCCGGGCTCGACGACGCCGCGCCAGACGTGCTGCGGGACGCCCGCGACGCCGTCGTCGAGTACGCGCCGGCGCTCGCCGACCTGACGCCCGGGCGTACCGGAAACCTGAGCGTCCGCGACGGCGACAGGGTCGCGGTCACCCCCACCGGCGTCCCGTACGACTCCTTCGACGCCGCAGACGTTCCGGTCGTCGACCTCGACGGCGAACGGGTGGCGGGGCGGATGGCCCCGTCGAGCGAGGTGCCGATGCACACGGGCATTTATAAACACGACCGACCGGGCGCGATCGTGCACACTCACTCGCCGTGGGCGACGACCATGGCGACGCTCCACCGGAGGCTCCCGCCGGTTCACTACATGATCGCCGCCGTGGGCCGCGAGGTCCCGCTCGCCGACTACGCGCCGTACGGCACGGAGGCGCTGGCCGCGAACGCCGTCGCCGCGATGGCCGAGGCCGACTCCGACGCCGTGATCCTCGCGAACCACGGGCTCGTCGTCACCGGCCCCGACATCGAGACGGCGGTCGAGAACACGCGACACGTCGAGGACATCTGTCGGCTCTACCTCAGGGCGTCGTCCGTCGGGGAGCCCCACGTCCTCACCGACGAGCAGATGGCGACCGTCGAGGAGCGGTTCGAGAGCTACGGCCAGCAGCCGGACGCGGACGAGCCGTAGTCGGCGCGGGACTTCGCGGCTCGTCCGCCCGCCGCACCTCGGCTGGTCCGTCCCTCCGCCCCGCTCGCCGCTCTCCCGTCGGGTCCGTCCCTCCGCCCCGCTCGCCGCACCCTCGGCGGGTCGGTCGCCCGGTTTTATAAATACCCGGACGGCTACGGGATCGGTATGACCGATACCGAGCAAGCGGCCGCGGTACGCGAGACCGCCGAATCGATCGCGACGATGGAGATTCGCGGTGCCGCGACCATCGCCTCCGCGGCGGCGGAAGCGCTCGCCGAACAGGCCCGTGCGGCCGCATCAGAAGGCTCGGCCGCGAGCGACCCGGAGGCGTTTCGGGCGTCGATGCGAGCGGCGGCGCGGACGCTGCGCGAGACGCGCCCGACCGCGGTCTCGCTGCCGAACGCCCTCAGGTACGTGCTCCAGCGGATGGACGGGCAGGACGCGGACGAGTTGCGCGACAGCGTTATCTCTGCGAGCGAGGAGTTCGTCCGCCAGCTCGACCGCGCGCAGGACGATCTCGGTCGAGTCGGCGCGAACCGCCTCGCCGACGGCGACACGGTGATGACTCACTGTCATTCGACGGACGCCTTGGCGTGTATCGAGGCGGCCGTCGAGCAGGGGAAGTCGATATCGGCGGTCGTGAAGGAGACGCGACCGCGACAGCAGGGGCACATCACCGCCGAACAGCTCCGCGACATCGGGGTCCCAGTTACGCTCATCGTCGACTCCGCGGCGCGTCGATACCTCAACGAGGTCGATCACGTTATCGTCGGCGCCGACTCGATCGCGGCCGACGGCGGCGTCATAAACAAGATCGGTACCTCGGGGCTCGCGGTCAACGCCCGCGAGCGCGGCGTCCCGATCATGACCGCGGCACAGACGATCAAGCTCCACCCGGAGACGCTGACCGGACACACGGTCGAGATCGAGATGCGGTCGGAGGAGGAGGTGATCGATCCGGAGTCTCGCGAGGAGATCGGCGAGATCGACGTCCGGAACCCGGCGTTCGACGTGACGCCCCCGCGGTACATGGATGCGATCGTCACCGAGCAGGGCCAGTTCCCGCCGGAGAGCATCGTGACGCTGATGCGGGAGCTGTTCGGCGAGGGGGCCGCGGAGCCGTGGGCGGAATCATGAGCGAGGGCGACCGTCCGGGCCTCGGGGTCGAGTCGGACCCCGAGGCCGACTCCGACCTCACCGTCGACTCCGATCCCGACCTCGCTCCCGAGGAGTCGAGCCGCACCCCGAAGGTGATCTCGGCCGGCCACATCAACTGGGACGTGACGATCCACGTCGACCGACTCCCGGAGCCTGACGGCGAGACGCGCATCACGCGACTCGAACAGTCCGGCGGCGGCAGCGCCGCGAACGTCGCGGTCGGGCTCGTCGATCTGGGCGGGCAGTCGGTCGTCTACGGCAGCGTCGGCGGCGACGAGTCGGGCGCGCTCGCACTCCGCGAGCTGGCGAGCGCCGGCGTCGACCCCGGACAGGTACTGGTCGACGCCGACGAACCCACCTCGGTGAAGTACGTCATCGTCGACGGCGGCGGCGAGCTGCTCATGCTCGCGAACGACGGGGCCAACGAGTCGTTCACGGCGGCCGAGCTCGACCGCGACACGTTGGCGGCGGCCGATCATCTCCATCTCACCGGCCAGCAGCCCGAGACGGCCGCCGCGCTGGCGACCGCCGCGGGCGAGGCGGGTGCGACCCGCAGCTTCGACCCGGGTCGGCGGGTCGGCGACCGCGAGTTCGACGCCGCGGTACACGCCACTGACGTGCTCTTCGTGAACGCCCGCGAGGCGGACGCGCTCGCCGACGCGACCGATATCGACCCGTGGGAGCCCGAGGACCGCGTCGTCGCGATCAAGCTCGGAGGCGAGGGGGCGACGATCCGTACCCCCCACGGCGACGTCTCACACCCCGGATTCGACATCGATCCGGTCGACACGGCCGGCGCGGGCGACGCCTTCGCAGCCGGGTTCCTCGGTGCCGCGCTCCGCGAACCGGCGATCGTCGGCGACGAGGGGTTCTCCCACGACCCCCGCGACTATCAGGTCCCCCTGCTCGTCGGCAACGCCTGCGGCGCGATCGCGGCCGAGACCGTCACCGCGCGGGCGGACCTCTCGTGGGACCGGATTCGGAGCGTGATGGGCGACTCCCCCGAATCTGACCTCCTGATCGAGATCCGGGTGTGAGTGTCGATCGCGCCCCGGTGGGTTCGCGAGGAGGACGCGCTGGCGGCCTCAGCCCTCGTAGTCGAACGCGACCGCGAGGTCGTCCGCGCCCCAGAAGACGAACCGATAGCGCCCCGGGACGAGGTCCGGACACACCCGAAGCGCGTCCGCGTGCGGCCCGTTCTCGACGAGACCCGTCTCCGTCATCTCGAACACCCAGCTGAGCGTCTCGCCCGGCCGAATCGCGAGCGCCTCGTCGGTGTAGACGAAGGCGGCGTCGCCGTCGGTGCCGCGGATCTCGGTCCACCCGGACCCCGTGCGCAGTTCGAGGTTGTACTTTCCTCGGTTACCGACGTACGTCAGGCGGCCCGAGACGTTCGTCAACTCGATCCGGAACCCGGTGCCGCGGGCGATCGTCAGCGCGGAGTCACTCCCGTCGCCGCCCCCGTCGTCGCCGGGGATCACGACTCGGAGAGCGAGCGGGCCGCCGGTCCGGTCGTCGCTGTCGGCGTCGCCGTTCGAGTCGCCGTCGTCGACGTCGCTCCCGCCACCCCAGTTGACCGCTCCCTCGTACGCCTGCGGGTGGCGCTCGAACCCGTCCGTCTCGCACTCGAACTCGGTCGGGATCACCGCTGGTTCACCGTCCGGGCGCACGCCGCCGGGGAGTGCCTCGGAGTCGCTGACGCCGTCCTCGCCGGTCACCACGCTCGTCTCTCCCCAGCCGTCCGTGATCGACAGCCGGATCGCGTCCGGGAGCGGGTCGACCGTGACCCGGAGAAGCGCCCCCGGATAGGTGATCGCCTCGCCGCACGCCTCGTTGTCTCCGGCGGTGTTCTCGACGGCCGCGTCCCCGACGAGGACCCCGTCTTGGACGGCGACGTCCGCGAAGGCGATCTCGTTGTGGCAGGTGGTCGGTCCGATCGACTCCGCGTACGCGAGCGCGGACGCACCGAAATCGGTCTCCTCGACGAACGCCCGCGTCTCCGCGTCGGCGTCGCGGAGCAACCACGACGCCTCCCCCGCGTCGCGGAACAGGACGCAGAACCCCCGTCGAACCTCCGGGTCCCACGCGGGACCGGTGAGTGCGCCGCCGGTCTGGTGGACCGCCGTGACGAGGTCGTCAGTGGACCCGTCGTCGGCGTCGCCGTCATCCGGCTCGTCTCCGTCGTCGGAACCGCTTCCGTCGGTGGTATCGTCTCCGGAACCGGAGTCGTCTCCGCTTCTCGGATCTCCGCCGTCCGTACAGCCAGCGAAGGCGACGGCCCCACTCGCGCCGACGCCCCACAGGAACCGCCGTCGGGTACGCTCGCGTTCAGTGCCGCGTTCGGTCATGCTCTCCCCTAGGCGGCCGATACATAAGGGCCTCGTGGAGGCACAAACGACGGTCTGTGTTACGCGGGCGGGCGGAACAGCGACGGAAGGGTGTCGCGGTCGACCCCGGCCGCGAGGCCGAGCGCCAGCGCTATCCGCGCTTTCGAGGCGGGGAGCGCGCCCGCGAAGACGACGCCGTGGTCCGCCAGCGTTACCCCACCGCCCGGTGTCCCGTAGACCGGTTCGGTCGGGCCCGCAGGGGGCCGCCCGGCGACGACGACCGGTACGTCATCGTCGACCTCACTCACGGCGTCGCCGAGTGCGCCGGTGACGTTCCCGAGTCCGGTCCCCTCGATCACGAGGCCGCCGACCCCGGCGTCGACCGCGCGCACCAGGTGGTCGGCCCCGACGCCGGTCCCGGAGTGGATCACGGGCACCTCCGGAACGTCGACCCCGTCGGGTGTCTCGAGTAGGACGTCGAGCGGGGCGGCGGCGACGCCGCGGCGCGGCTCGCGAACGATCCGCTCGTCGGCGCGAGTGACCGTCGCGACCGGTCCGGTTCCCGGTGATTTCATCGTCGAGAGCGCGTTGCTGTGGCCCTTGACCACGTCGCGTGCGGCGTGAAGCTCGTCGTCGAACGCGACGTGGACCCCCGGCGTGAACCGATCGTCGGCCGCGGCCCGGACCGCGAGCGTCAGGTTCGCCGGCGCGTCGCTGGACGGCTCGTCCAGCCGTCGCTGCGCGCCGGTGACGACGACCGGTGCGGACAGATCGGTCAGCAGGTCGAGCGCGAAGGCGGTGTCGGCGAGGGTGTCCGTCCCGTGCGTGACGACGACGCCGTCGGCCCCGTCGTCAACCGCGTCGCGGGCGGCGGCCGCGGTCGCGAGCACGTCGCGCCAGCGGACGTCGAACCCCGGTTGCGAGCAGACCTCGCGCGCGGTCACCGTCGCGTACCGCTCGACGCCGGGGACCGCCGCGACGAGGTCGTCGCCCGTCTTCGCCGGCGCCGCGCCGCCCTCGTCGGGCTCCGAAGCGATCGTACCGCCGCAGGCGACGACGGCAACGTGCGGGAGCGACCCGCCGTCGGTCGCCGCCGGTTTCGGTGCGCTCGCGTTCCTCGCCGCCTCGAAGGGTGTGCTCGATGGGTCGCGTTCCTCGTCCGTCGTCGGCTCGTTCGCGGTCATACCGGGTGATCTCACCGGACCGGTAAAGCGGTTGGTCCCGCGGCAGCGTCCGCGGCGGATCGGTACGAGGCGGAACCGAGCGAGCGAGCGCGAGTCGAGGATCGACCGACCGGTCCGGACCGGCAGTAGTTCGAAACTATGATCGGGTAACAAAGTATCAGAGCGCTCGATAAAGAGTTACGTTGATTCTTAGGGCGTTTTAAAACGTCCCGGATAGGCGGGAAACGTGGTGAAATCCCCCGAACCCTCGGCGGGCTATATGTGGTGTCCAGTTATATGAATAATCGTCCATGTCAACCCCCGCTTCCACGCGACTCGCATCTGGCCGACAGGTCGCCGGACTGATGACCGGTACGGTGAAAGCCGCCGCCTTCTGGGCGGCGATCGCGATTCCGACCGCGTACCCGGTGCTGCTATACATGGGGCTCAACGGAACCACCGGATTGCTGTTCGTCGGTCTGCTGGTCGCCAACGCCCTCGCGCTCGCGGTCGGCCACGACTACAAGCGCTGAGGCCGCCACGCCCCCCGAATCGTCCCACCGACGACGACAGGCCGTCGCCCTCCGACGACGACGCCCTCCCTCCACGCTCTCGCTTTCCCTCCACGCTCTCGCTTTCCCTCCACGCTCTCGCTTTCCCTCCACTGTTCCCGCCGATCAGCCCTCACCGATCGGTCTCGAAGCGCTTACCCACCGCCCGGACCGACGTTCCGTATGACCGACGAGACACACGTCGAGTGGCGCGACTGGGGCCACGAGGCGTTCGCCGAGGCGGACGAGCGCGACCGGCCCGTGCTCCTCTCGCTGTCCGCGACGTGGTGTGAGGGCTGTCACGAGATGGACGCGATCACGTACGCGGAGCCGCGGATCGCCGCCAACGTCAACGAGGGATTCGTGCCGGTACGCGTCGACGTCGACCGGAATCCCCGGGTTCGCGAGCGGTACAACATGGGCGGGTTCCCGACGACCGCCTTCCTCACTCCGGACGGCGAACTGCTGACAGGCGCTGGCTACCTCGACGTCGACGGAATGCGGCAGGTGCTCGAATCGGTTCGACAGCTGTGGGCCGACAAGGGCCGCTCGGCGGGTCGGATCCCGCGCGCGCTCGACGCCGACCTCCCGCCGAGCGGCGAGGTGACCGACGCGATAGAGAGCCACCTGGCCGGCCAGCTCGAGGCGAAGTACGACGCGGAGTACGCCGGGTGGGGTACCGACGCGAAGTTCCCGCTCCCGCGGACCGTGGAGTTCGCGCTGAAGCGCGACCGCGACCGCGCCCTCCGAACGCTCGACGCGGTGCGCGACCACCTCGCAGACGACGTCGCTGGCGGCTTTTTCCGGTTCGCCGGGACTCGCGACTGGGGAGACGTCGCCTACGAGAAGCCGCTCGACACGAACGCGGCCGTCACGCGGGCGTTCGCGAACGCGTACCTCTACACGGGCGATCCGGCCTACCTCGACCCTGCGACGGACGCCGTCGCGTTCCTCACCGACGACCTCTGGACCGGCTACGGCGTCGGCGGCAGCCTCGGTCCGGGGCTCGGCCGCGCGTACTACGCGGCCTCGGCCGAGGACCGCGCTGACCTCGACGCGCCGCGCCGCGACCTCACCGTCTTCGCCGGCGGCAACGCGCTTGCGGCGGACGCGCTGCTCGCCGTCGCCGCCTACACCGACGACGAGCGCGCCCGCGAGTACGCCGAGCGGATCCTCGATGGGCTCGAACGCGACCTGATCGACCCCGACACCGGCGAGGTCGTCCACTACCGCGGAAGCGACGAGGTCGGCGAGGCGGACCTCTTGGAGGATCTCGCGCGGGTCGTGAGCGCGTACACTCGCGCAGCCGGCGTGCTCGGCGACGGCGTCGACGCCGCCCGCGCGGTTGCGGACCGAGCGATCGACCGGCTCCGGGTCGACGGCTCGTTCGTCGACGGGCCGCGGTCGGGCGCGGGACTACTCGACCGGCCGTTCCGCCCGCTCGACGGGAACGTGGAGCTGGCGACTTCGCTGCTCGATCTGGCCGCCCTCACCGGCGACGAGCGCTACGAGACGGTCGCCAGAGAGACGGCCGAGGCGTTCGCTGGCGCGACCGAGCGTCTCAGCGTCCAAGTCGCCGGATACGGGAGCCTCGCGGGACGGATACGCCGGGGGACGACCGTCGTCGCCGTCGGCGACGCGCCCGGGAGCGACCTCCACCGCGCCGCGTGGCGCGTGGCGGACCACGAGAAGGTCGTCGCGCCGAACGCGCACCGAGAGGACGCGCCGAGCCCGGTGCCGGTCGACGAGGGAACGGCGGTCGTGCTCTCCGGTGACGCGGCGTCGGCATCGATGCCAGCGGAAACGCCGGAGGAGTTGATGTCGCGGGTCGCGGAGACGGTCGAGTAGCGCCATCGGCTCAGTCCACTCGTTACTCGCCTATCGTCGAGAAGATTGACGCCGGACCTCCGACGACCTATTTCGGCCGTAGCAACCGGCGTTCCGTGTAAACCGCCGACGCGTTTATCACGCTGCTAACTAATCGTCGCATATGGCATCTCTGCGCGACCTCGGTCTCTCCGAGTACGAGGCTCGGGCGTACCGCGCGCTCTTACGGACGGGACCGACGACGGCGAAGGACCTCTCGCGCGCCAGCGAGGTCCCGATGGGGCGAGTGTACGACGTGCTCAACAGCTTGGAACAGCACAACCTCGTTCGGAGTCAGGCGGCCAGTCGGCCGAAGAAGTACGCCGCCGTCGAACCGGACGCGGCGCTCGATCGGCTCTTGGACGAAAAAAAGCGGGAGTTAGCGACGCAGGCCGAGCAGTACGAGGAGGTCGTCGACGACCTCTCGACGGAGCTCGACGCGGGTGAACCGGTCGACGGGCAGTTCTGGACCGCCGCCGTCGGCGCCGAGGACGCGACCGATCTCCTCTTGGAACGCATCGCGGCCGCCGAACGCCGGATGGTCGTCGTCGCTGGCGCGCCCGCGACGGGATTCGACCTCGGAACCGTCGGCGAGCAGGTGGCGGCGGAACTGGAGTCGGCACTCGACCGAGGCGTCGAGATCCGCGTGTTGCTGTCGCCGGCGACCGTCGACGCGCTACCCCGAAGCGTCGGCCGACGGTACACGGCGGAACTCTCCGACATGGACGGATTTGAAGTGCGGACGGTTCCCGATGTCGACGGGACGTTCAACGTCTTCGACGGCGTTGAGGTGTGTATCGAGGTGCCGCACCCGCTCTCGGGCGACGAGCCGTTCGCGATGATAGACGTCAAGGACGCCGAGTTCGCAGCGAGCGTGAAAGACCAGTTCGAGCCGCGGTGGGCCGAGGCAGAGCCGCTGACGCTGGGGTAGCGATCGACGGGGCAGGCGGTCGTTTGGCCGTCGACTCGGGTCTGGTCCGTTTCGATCGCCGTTTCCACGGAGCGGGAACGACCCTCTTACTTAATGATCGTTCATGATGTCTATGGACGTATGAACTTCGATGAATTCACCGGTCAAGCACAGCATCGACTCGGCACGCCCGGGACCGGGGAGACGTTGCGAGCGATTCGCGCGACGCTCATGACGCTCGGACAGCGGATCCCCGAAGGTAACGCGGAGGACCTCGCCGCGTCGCTTCCCATCGAGATCAAGTGGTATCTCACCGGCGCGGTCCACGAACACGGACAGCGTTTCGACTGGTCGGAGTTCGTCGAGCGGGTGAGCGAGATCGAGGGTGTCGACCCGGCGGACGCGGCGTATCACGCGCGGATCGTGATGGACCTCGTCCACGCGCAGGTTCCGGAGTCGGACTTCCAACAGCTTCGGGACATGCTCCCCGAAAGCGAATCGGACGAGAACTGGAGGAAGCTGTTCGAGATCGTCGACGCCGCCGACTGAAACGGGTAGTGGCATCCGTGTTCGACGATGAACCCCCCGTGACGGACCTCTCCGTGGGACCCCCAGCGGCGGGCCCCAGATAATTGCGGCGCGAGCCGACGGACCGACCGTGGTGGGATGACCGAGCGGACGAAGGTGCCTGCTTGGAAAGCAGGTGGCCGAGAGGCCTCGTGGGTTCGAATCCCGCTCCCACCGTCGCGCGCGCAGTCCCGTCCCCGCCCGTCCGCATGAGTTCGGCGCTCGAACGGGTCGAGCCGGCTCAGTTGCCGAGCTCGTCGCGGAGATTGCCCATCGTCACTTCGCGTTCCGCGTGGGCGTTGTGTTGGTGGATCGACTCGTCGTTCGACTGTTTCATGTGGACCACGGCCTCGTCCGGGAGGTGGTCGAATTCCTCGACGGTCCCCTCGGCGAGCGCGCGAACGCAGTCTTCGACGAACTTCGCGTCGGCGTGCGCCTGATACGTCATGTGGTCCTCGTCGGGACGTTTCGCCATGTTGTAGATGCGAGCGCTCATCGAGTCGCGGGCGACGTCGATAACGTCACGCAGGTCGATATCCGGATGGCCCTCAGTAGTGACCGTCAGCGTGGCGTGGCCGCGCTGGGAGTGTCCGGGCTGCGGGACGGCCTCCAAGAACGCCTCGGTCGTCTCGTCGTCGACACCTAACTCGGCGAGCTTCTCGCGGGCACGCGACTCGCTCATCCCCTGCGAGCAGGGACAGACGGTCATCCCGGTGACCTCGGCGCCGATCTCCTCGTGCGTGCCGTCGTCGGTCGCGATGGCGCTGGCGATGATCGTCGCCGTGCTCTGGGTCTCGATACCGGACGCAGGCGTGTCTTCGCGAGTGACGAGCTCGGCCGTCATCGACACCTCCGCGGTGGTGGTGTAGTCGTGTTTCTCTAAGAGTCTCTCGGCGGCGTCGCCGCAGACGTCCTCCACGCGGTACGCCTCCTCGCGGGTGATCTCTTCGAGAATTTCGTCGATCGTCGCGAGATTGCGGGACATGTCGATGCCTTTCCGGCCGCTCGGGAGGTCGACGAACACCTCGAACTCGGCCATGAGCACGATTGGACGCTTATCGCCGCGAGCGAGTTTGACGAGTTTCTCCACGCCGGTGACGCCGACCTGCGACAACCCGACGGTCACGTCTGGCGCCGACGCTTGCACGTCCGGCAGCTGATGACTCATTCCAACATTGGTATGGGAGGCAGTTGATTAGTGCTTTCGATGGGGGGAGCGTCGTCGCCTTCCTGCGCCGCATCGAATTCTCACCGGGTCGTGTTCCCGAATCACGCCGGTCTCTATAGATACGCAAGGCGAGTGTCTCGGGGCTTGACCCCGAGGCGGTTCACCGGTCGCTTCGCTGTTAAGTACCACGGCCGGATCGCGCTCGCCGGAACGTAACGCACCATTTATACCTGCGGCAGCGGAAGGACGCCCAAGACCATGCCGAGTTCCAATGGGCCCCAGAAGGCGACCCGTGACAAGCTCTCGAACAAACCTCGCGACCGCGGTACGTCGCCGCCGCAGCGAGCGATCCAGGAGTTCGAGGCGGGCTCACAGGTTCACCTCAAGATCGACCCCAGCGTGCAGGAAGGCCGCTTCCACCCGCGCTTCGACGGCCGTACGGGAACCGTGACGGGCAAGCAGGGCGCCGCGTTCAAAGTCGAGATCACGGACGGCGGCAAGACGAAGACGCTCATCGTGCGCGCCGCACACATGTCCGCCCAGCAGCACTGAGATGACGATATTCAAAGAGAAGCTCGACGAGGAGTACGTCACCACCGCGGAGGCGAAAGAGATCCTCGTCGACATCGAGGCCGACCGGGCCGAAGACGAGGACCGCGACCTCCGCTACGAGCTCGCTCGCGCGATCGAGCACGTGAACCGGTTCGCGCGCCTCGACGGCGAGGAGTCCCGCGAGCTCGTCGAAGAGCTCACCGAGCTCGAACAGATCGACGTGCCGACGGCGGTGAAGATCGCCGACCTCCTCCCCGAGGACCGCACCGAGCTCCGCTCGGTGTTCGCCCAAGAGCGCTACTCGCTGGACGGCGACGAGCTCGACGAGGTTCTCGATATCGTCGCGAAGTACGCCTAAGAGCCCGGTTTTTCTCCCGATTATGTCGAACGCTGTCACGACCCTGTAGCGACGGTTCCAACGGAAGTGAGGGAGCCGCCGCCCGCGAACGACACGTTGATACGTCGACCGCGGGTACTCGACGAGACGATGGACGACCGGACGCGCGAGTACCTGAAAGGGCGGTTCGGCGACTACTACCGCCACGCGTCGCCGGAGCTCCCTCCGGATGCGAACCTCCGCGAGTGGGGCCACATCCCGTGGACCCCGGGCTCGGGCACGACCATGGTCCGTCACCAGTCGATGTACGATCTCGGTGACGTGGACACGTTCTTCGCGGACAACGCGCCTCGACACGCGTACTTCTCGGCGGCTCGATACGACGATCCCGGGGCGTCGACGATGTCGAAGAAGGGGTGGCGGTCGGCGGATCTCGTGTTCGACCTCGACGCCGACCACCTGCCCGGTGTCGATCCCGAGGCGACCGCATACCCCGACATGCTCGCCGCGTGTAAAGACGCCCTCTTCCGGCTCCTCGATTTCCTCGACGACGACTTCTCGTTCGACGACTGTACCGTCGTCTTCTCGGGCGGGCGCGGCTACCACGTGCACGTTCGCGACGAGAGCGTTCGCGAGCTCGACAGCGAGGCTCGCCGCGAGGTCGTCGATTACGTCCGCGCGATCGACCTCAACACGGACGGGCTTATTCGGACCGTCTCCGAGCGCGGCACGACCAAGCGCGTCCTCCGAACCGAGGGCGGCTGGGGTGCCCGCGTCCACGAGGCGCTCGTCGAGTACGCTAACGACCTCCGTGACATGGACGAGGACGCGGCCCGCGAGCGGCTGATGGAGCTCGACGGGATCGGCGAGGGACGCGCGGAGACGATCCTCGGCGCGTTCGAGCGGAACCCGACCGCGGTCCGCGAGGGCAACGTCGAGGCCGGGGGTCCGGGCGTGCGGCGGCTCGTCTCCGCGCTCGCCGCGCGCGTGGCCGCGACCGACACCGCCCCGATCGACGAGCCGGTCACCACCGACACGCGTCGGCTCATTCGCCTCCCCAGAACGCTTCACGGCGGCTCCGGGCTCGTGGTGACCCCGATCGACCGCGCCGATCTCGACGCGTTCGACCCGCTGCGCGACGCGGTGCCCGACCGGTTCGTCGGTCGCGAGATCCGGATCGAGACCGACGCCGATCGGACGGTAGAATTAAACGGTGAGCGCGTCAGAGTTGAACCCGGTAGAAACACCGTGCCCGAGTTCGTGGGAGTCTTCCTGATGGCCCGCGGCGAGGCGCGGAAAGCCCCCGAACGATGAATCTCGACGAGCTCAGATCGGCCCAGGCGAAGGAACGCCGCAAGGACAGCCTCCAGCACCTGCGGGACTCCTTTTACGACGACGTCGCCGCGTACGTCGGCGACATGCGCGCGGCCCGCGACCGACGCGCCGAGCAGGTCGCCAAACCGTTCTCCGACGACGACGTTCGGCGGATGTCCGACGAGGTCGAGACGGCCGAGGAGGTCGCCGAAGCGCTCTACGAGCGCCGCGTCGGAAAAGTCGTCAAGCTCGCGTCGTTCGCGGCGGCGGACATGTCGGTCGACGCCGACGGGATGACGACCGAAGAGCGGCAGCTGTTCGACGACCTCGTCGACCGGATCAGCGAGAACAAATCGCGAGTCCTCGACGTGCTCTCGGGCGAGACCCCGCCGGCCAGCGATCCCGGCCCCGCCGACCCGCGGACGACGGGCGCGGCGGACGGGCCCGCACCGCCCCCGTCGAATCTCGCCGACGAACCGGCACCGACTGACGGTGACGGGTCAGCGGACGTCGCCGACTCGGCTGACGCGCCACACTCCTCTCAGAGAGACGCAGCGGCCGATCCCACTGACGACGGGAGCGGCGCGCTGGCCGACGCCATGGGCGGGCCGGGAGACGAGGTCGCCGACGCGCTCGACGCGTCCGGGGATCCGTCGTCGACCGCCGCGGAATCCTCGGGCCAACTGGATCCGACCGAGACCGAAGCCGACGGCGACGCGTCGGCCGACCCGCCGACCGACGCCACGACCGACGCCACGACCGACGGCGGCCCGACGGCGGTGCCGCCCGAGCCCGCACCGCCCGGCGCTCCGGACGTGACCGGTCCGGACGATACGGCGAGCGGTCCCTCGTCATCCGGAGAACCGATCGGAGCGCCCAACCCGGCGGAGTCGAGCGATACCGACGACCGCGCGACGGTTCGCATCACGCGCGACGTGGGAGCTATCTTCGGCGTCGACGAGCGCGAGTACGACCTCGCGAGCGAGGACGTCGTGACCCTTCCCGTCGAGAACGCCGCTCCGCTCGTCCAGCGAGACGCCGCGGAGCGACTCGACTGACCGGAGCGCTCACGGATGCGCGAGGCCGTCGCGAGGGCCGGTGACGAGGGGGTCTCACGCGCCGCCCGTCTCCGCGTTGTAACCGCAGCACTCGGCGCCGTCGCGACGCTTTTGGCGCTCGGGGGAATCGCGAGCGCAACTGTTCTCGATCCGACCTTCTCGTGGACGAGCGACGCGCTCTCCGATCTCGGCGTGCGACCGCGGAGCGCCCCGGCGTTCAACTGGGGCCTCATCGTCGGCGGCGCCGTCGGCGTCGGCTACGCCGTCGGCCTCTGGGTGGTCGGACGGTCACGGGATATGGGGGGTGGGTGCGGCTCCCTGCGGGAACGACTCGTCGGCTCGCTCCGCGCGGCCGTCCTCGGACTGGCGATGGTTTCGATGGCAGGTATCGGCGCGTTCGACCTCACGCAGCCCCTACACGGCCCGGCCGCGGTCGGGTTCTACGCGCTCGTTACGCTGCTGTTCGCCGTCGACGGGTTCGCTCGACGCAGTACGCGAACCGGGCGGATCACGCTCGCGTTCGTGCCGATCCACCTCGCGGTCTGGACGACGTTCCTCTCGGGCTGGTGGCCCGTGACGGGGCTGGCCCTGCCCGAACTCCCGGGCGCGCTCATGCTCGCGGCGTGGGTGTGGTTGGTCGGCCCGCTCCCGGCCCTCGACACGCTCGCGACCGACGAACACTAACGCCGCGGAGGAGTAGGGCCGGTAATGGAGGTCGAGTTCCTCGGCGGTGCCCGCGAGGTCGGTCGGAGCGCGGTCCTCGTCGACGACGCGCTGCTCTTGGACTACGGGCTGTTGACCGCGGACCCCCCGCAGTACCCGGTGCGCGACCCCGAACCGGACGCCGTCGTCGTCTCGCACGGTCATCTCGACCACGTCGGCGCGGTGCCGGCGCTGTTAAAGGGCGACCGACGACCGGAGGTCCACTGGACGCCGCCGACCGCGGAGCTCGCGCGGACGTTGGCGCGTGACACGCTCAAATTACACGGTAACAGCCCGCTGTGTCCCTTTTCAGAGGAACACGTCGCGCGGCTCGGCGAGGTGGAGGAGCGACACGCCTACGACGAGCCGTTCGTCGTCGAGGCCGGCGAGACCGAATACGAGGTGACGCTGTTCAACGCGGGTCACATTCCGGGATCGGCGCACGTCCTCGTCGACGACAGCGTGGGACGGGGTCACACCGGCGATCGGACGGAGCCCGATACTGAAAGTACTCGCCTGCTGTACACCGGCGACTTCCACACCGACGACCAACGGCTCGTGTCGGGGACGACGGCTCGGCCCGACGCGGACGTCGTCATCTGCGAGTCGACGTACGCGGACGTGACCCACGAGGACCGTCGGGCGGTGGAGGACCGCTGGGCCGAGAGCGTCCGCACGACGATATGGGAGGGCGGAACGGTCGTCGCTCCCGCCTTCGCGATCGGTCGGACGCAGGAGCTGCTGCTCGTCGCCGCCGCCAACGACTTCACGCCCTACGTCGATGGCATGGGGATCGAAGTGACGCGGCTGATCCGGCAGTACCCCGAGTTCCTCCGCGATCCGGAGGCGCTCCGCCGTGCGAAGGGAGCGGCACGCTTCGTGACGGGTCGGGACGGCCAGCGCGAACGGATCGCCGCCGACAACGCGCTGATCATCACCACCTCGGGGATGCTCGCGGGCGGCCCCGTTCACTCGTATCTCCCGAAGATCCGCGGGAATCCGACGAACAAGGTGACGCTGACCGGGTACCAGGTCGAGGGGACGCCGGGTCGGGAGCTGGTCGAACACGGACGGCTGGCGATAAACGGACAGGTGCGTCCGGTGAGCGCACGGGTCGAGTCGTACGACTTCTCCGCGCACGCGGACCGGGACGGGTTGGAGTCGTTCCTCGATTCGTATCGCGACGCCCGGGTGTTAGTGAACCACGGGGACCGCTGTGAGTCGTTCGCGGCGGACTTGCGTGAAGACGGCCTCGCGGCGAGCGCGCCAGCGATCGGCGATCGAATCGAACTCTAGGAGAGATCAGTCGCGGTCTTGGTCGTAGACGATCGACGTGTTCGACACGGTCTCGGCGTCCAGCGGGACTTCGTCGGACTCGACTCCGGCTCCGCTCTGCGGACTCACGTGTGTCTCCCCGTTCCATCCGGGATGGAAGAAGCCGACCCCTTGCTCGGGGAACTCGATGGCAGCCACGTGCCGGTTCGAGACGCTGGACGGAAGCTGCGACTGGACGGATTTCGCGGTGTTCAGCCTCGAGATTCTCTCGGAGCGCAGCGCTCCGTCGGAGCCGCCCGCACCGGGGTTGGCATCGGTGAGCCAGACGATCGCCTCGACGGTCGCATCCCCATCCGTCGACTCGACGTGGGCGCTCCCGACGCCCGCATACTGGACCCCTGCGACCGCCGGTCCCGATGGGACGCACGTCACCGTGTGGACGCGGTCGAGCGAGACGCTGACGCCCGTTCCGCTTCCGGACGCCTCGAAGCGGAGGTCGACGTCCTCTCCGACGGGACACGAAAGGGTGAGGTCGACCGTCCCACTTCCGCCCTTCGGGAGACTGTCAGGGTAGTCAGCCGAGGCGATCTCGGTTCGTGTTCCCTCGGGATCTAACAGGGAGACGGTGACATCGAACTCGTCGAGGTCGTCGTCGAACTGGTTCCGGTACTCGACGACGGGGGTTGGATCGCCGTCCTGTACCGCGTCCGTGACCGGATCGTACCCGAGATACGCGCTCTCATCGCCGGTGACGTTCACCGCGAGCCCGCGGTCGGCAGTCATCGCGGAGAAGCCAGCGGTGCCAAAGATCAGCCCGAGCACCGCCGCGAACGCGAGGGCAATGCTCAACGCGCGCAGGGCGCTCACGCGGGTCGACGGTGTTCGGATTGCTGTGCTCATTCGTGCGCGTGGAGTTCGGTCGGCTTTTCAGTGTGGCCGAGTCGCGTTCGGCGGCCGATGAAGTGATGGGCGATCGCTGAGACGCTGAACGCAGTCGCCGCGAACAGGCCGACACTGAGCGACGAGAGCGCCGCGAATCCCGGGATGTCGGTCATCACGGCGAATAAGAGCGCGGCGCAGACGCCGACGAGTCCGAGGTAGTAGGTGCTCCACGGGATCTCTCTGCTCCGGAGCACCTCGACGTAGATCTCGAGGTTCCTCAGCTCGTCGGTCGGTCGAATCATGTTCTCTGTGTCGTCGACCGCGACGACGTTGTTCTCTTCGAGCTTTGGAATGTGTATCCGCTGTAACGTGCTGTACACGTTTCGGCGCTCCTCGTACGTGACCTCCTCCGGCTCGACGCCGCGTTCCCACGCGGTGACGTGCCGCGAGAGCTCGGACACGCCGATCGGACGCTCTGCGTGTTTCAGCGCGTGGATCACGTACCGGCGGCGGCGGTTCGAGAGGACGTCGAAGATCTCTTCATCGGAGAGTTCACCTCGGTTCTCGTTCGATACTTCCGCTGGGGTAGTGGCGGCCGATATTGATTCTGACATGATTGGCTATCGGTCTGAGACGCCCATGCGACGCGGGCTGTGTTCGCACGATCGTGTGCGGGGCTCCCTCATAAACAGGTAGGATAGTTTATATTTCGTATCATGAATACTGACATGAGATGGCGCTCCCTATGAATCGTTAGTAGCCGTTTATCATTCGGTAGGGGCCATATACGGGGTTTCAGGGTGGAGTTGTGGGGTTCGATGTGAATGCTTGAATCGAGTCGAGAGCCGTATACCATGTTACAAGATCTCACCGGTGCCGGTTGCGGGGACAGCCTGCGCTCCAACGGGAGACGGTTGTGCTGCAACGACTTCGTCCCGCCTTCACATCGGGAATATCATAACGAAGTACCACCCTGCATATGGGTTATTTGAGCGCTCCCGGCCCGGACGTTCGGGTTGCGGGGGTGCGTGAACACAGGTGAGATACGATATGGAACGACGCAAATTCGTGATCGGCGCAGGTGCATTGGCAACTGGAAGCGCGGCTGCAATGGGTACGGGGGCTGTGTCTCAATTTAATTCAGGCGATCGAGCCATTGAAATTGAAACAGTCGGTGACGCATCCGCATACATCGCTCTGCAGCGGCCTGATAGTGGTCTCAGCGACGGAGGCGATACGCGAAACGGGAATTTTGTCGAGTACGAGGATGAGAAGCTGAGTCTTGATTTCACTAGCGACAACCCAACGAGTGCGCGTAGTGGGGATCCTGAAGAAGGAAATTCGTTAGGCGGCGATGGCGTGAATCCGGATTCGACTTACTGGTTCGACGGGACATTCGAGATCCGAAACCTGTCGAATAACTCTGGGAGTGGCGTTGGTGAAATTGATGTGTGGATCACTGAAAGTATTGACGGTGTGACTTTTTATACCGGTAGTTCTCCCGGAAACCGAACAAAACTAAGCCAAAATAATTCTGAAAGTTTGAGTCCTGGTCAGGCAGTTGCCGTTGGTGTCAAAATAGACCAAAGTAACCTTAGCAGCGACAATATTGACGAAAGCTTCCAAGTCGTTGCTGAGGAACAGGGTAACGGATTGTAGAGATAGGACGCGCCGTATCTATTTTAACATATTTAGCCCCGTTTAGACGCTTCCGACGACGTGTGTTTGTATCTATGTTGGGTGAATTGGACCTGTCTGTAAGACCCTTCTAGCATCTGCACTGCGTCTAAAAAGGTCTTATATCTGAATAGACTACGCTCCGCCGTCGGTGTACGCTCGGTCGCCGAGCACGCGCTCCGCCCGTTCGTTCGCTTCGGCCGGTGTCGGGCAGCCTCCGGCGACGACTTCGTCGGAGAGCTTGCTGGCGAGGGTGTACACCGCGGTCCCGTCGGCGTCCGCGGCGACGCGCTCGAACGTCGGGCGGTAGCCGGCGGCCGCGCGCTGTCCGGTCTCGTCGAGCGAGGCGTCGATGGCGTACTCGAGCTGACGAACCGCTTCCTCGGGTTCCATACACCACTCTTCCACTCGGACCTACTTAAAGGTACTCGGATTCGGAATTGAGTTAATACTCGCGGGACCTCCCGACTCACAGTCGTCGGACGGCGTCGAGTCGCCGCCGGATCCGATCCGTCGGATCGACGTTTATACGCGTGAGGCGCGCGGAGCGCATCGACATGAGCGATACAGAGGTTCGTGCCGTCGTCGCCGAGCGCGCTGCGCGGGCCGGTGCGGCGGTCGCAAACGAGCGCTTCCGGGACGGCGTCGACGTGGAGCGCAAGGGCCGGGACGACGTGGTCACCGAGGCCGACCGGGCGGCCCAGCGCACCGTGATCGCCGAGATACGCGAGTCGTTCCCGGACGACGCGGTCGTGGGCGAGGAGGAGGACGAACGCAAGACGGTCCCCGAGACGGGCGCGGCGTGGGTGATCGACCCGATCGACGGCACGCACAACTACGTCCGCGACATTCGGGTGTGGTGCACCGCGGTCGCGGCCGTCGTCGACGGCGAGCCCGTCGCGGCCGCGGTCGTCGCGCCCGCGCTCGGCGACGCCTACACCGCGGACGCCGACGGCGCGTACCGCAACGGCGAGCGGATGACCGTCAGCGGCGTGCGAGACCCCCGCCGCGGCGTCGTCGACCCGACGCTGTGGTGGGACCACGACTCGCGCGACGAGTACGCCCGCGCCTGCGAGGCGATCGTCGAGGGATTCGGGGATATGCGCCGGCTCGGCGCGGCACAGGTCGTGCTCCCGACGGTCGCCGCGGGCGGGCTGGAGGGAACGATCTCGAACCTGCGGGCGAACCCGTGGGACTCGGTCGCAGGCGTGTTCATGGTCCGCCAGGCGGGCGGGAAAGCGACCGACTTGGACGGAAACCGCTGGCGACACGACTCGACGGGACTCGTCGTCTCGAACGGGCACCTCCACGACGAGGTGCTCGCCGCCGCCCGAGCGATCGAGGAACTGGATTGAGCGCGGGCGAGGAACTGGACCGAGTGCGAGCGCTACAACGCGGATTCCAGCGCGTCCATCGTCTCTTCCACGCGTTCGACTCGTGCGTTATGTCCCATATGTCCGACCCGCAGAACATCGTTCGACAGCTCTCCGAGCCCGGTCGCGACGAGCACGTCGTGCTCCTCGTGGAGCGCCGTTTGTACGGCCTCTGCACGGTCGGGGACGTGAAACGCGGTCACGGTCGGGGAACTGCGCTCCGGGTCCGGATACGGCTCTAGCCCAATTTCTCTGCCGCGCTCGCGACACCGTGTCGCGGCGGTCCGGTGACGGTCGTGAACCGCGTCGAGGCCCTCCGAGAGGAGTAACGAGAGTGCCTCGTCGAGTGCGACGACCTCGGTCGTGAGATGGGTGTACGGGAATCCTCCGGAGGTATCCCGCCACGGCAGGAAATTCGTATACAACGTGTGCGGATCCCGCTCTTCCATCGCCGCCCACGCGCGATCGCTGATAGCGGCGGTCGTGAGTCCCGGCGGCGCGCTGAAACACTTCTGTGAGGCCCCGAGACAGACGTCGATCCGCTCGGTCGGCACGGGCGTCCCGCCGAGGGAGGAGACCGCGTCGACGACGGTGATAACCCCCGAGTCCGGATCTCCACCGGCAACTCCGTCCCCGGTTCCGGCCCCCTCCAGCGCGTCGAGCGCGGGACCGAGATCGTTGAGCGTCCCCGTCGGCGTCTCACAGTGGACCATCGTCGCGATATCGAACCGGTCGGGCTCGTCCGCGAGACGTGATTCGAGGTCGGCGATCGGGAGCGGTTCGTCGTAGTCGGCCGCGACCAGCGTCGCTTCCCCGCCGTACTGCTCGACGAAGTCGGCGAATCCGTCGCCGTAAAGCCCGTTTGAGAGACACAACACCTCGGTACCCGGCTCGACGAGTGAGGCGATCGCGGCCTCTAGACCCAGAATCCCCTCACCGCCGGGGACGACGATGTCATGGACCCCGTCGCGCTCGGCTTCCGCTCCGCCGCTGACGTCGTTGACGCCGTCGATGCCGTTGACATCGTCGACGCCGTACACCGTCGCCAGTCGGGCAGTGACCCGGCTGTATATCTCCCGAAACGCGGGATCGACGTCAGGATTGATCAGCTCGCGGCTCATCGCCTCGCGGACGGGTTCGGGGACCGCGGTCGGTCCCGGCGTCATGAGCATACGCTCTCACTCGTCGCCGTCGGGATAAGCGCGCGGACTACTCGAAGCCACCGACAATTGTGCTACCGTACCACACGCATACACATATATGTCGGGAGGGTGCACGTCCAAACATGACACGCAGCCGTCACCGCAGCGCGTGGCCGACCCCCTCCATTCGTCGGGACGAGTTCGGCGATGGCCCGGAGGCGTAGATGTCCCGCCAGCGCTACGGCGGGTTCCTCCTCGGTGCGCTCGTCTTCGTCGCCGTCGCGAGCCTCGGCGTCGGTGCGTTCGCCGGGTTCGGAGTCGCACAGGATGACCGAGCCGCACAGAGCGACGTGGTCGCGCAGACAGACGCCTCGTTCGTTCGCGGCGAGCCGGATCTGAACGTGTATGCCCCCGATTCGACGCTCTCTCCGGGGACCGCGACGGAGCTCACACTCCAAGTCGCGAACGACGGCGAGGTGGCCGCCGGCTCCGACGCCCGACGCGCTACCGTGACGACCGCCCGGAGCGTCGTCGTTGAGGTCCGGCCGCGCAACTCCCCGCTGGTCATCGAGACCGGGCGCGTCGCCGTCGGCTCGATCCCGGACGGCGGCGTCAGAGACGTCCCGATTGCGGTCCGAGTGCCGGCGGACGCCGAGCCGGGCGAGTACGACGTGGACGTGCGGCTCCGGTACTCCCACACGTTCCTCTCTGCCCCGCAGAGCGGCGTCGTGCAGGACCGTTCGCGGTCGACGACCGAGCGCGTCTCGGTGACCGTCGACGACGCCCCCCGATTCGCGGTGGGGACCGTCGCGTCGGACGTGCAGGTCGGCGACGCCGGAACGGTCACGGCGAACGTGACGAACGTCGGGGCCCGAGCGGCTCGTGACCTCTCGGTCGAACTCGTGGCCAGCAGTCCCGATCTCACGCTCGGCGAGACGGACCGGAACACGGCGCGAATCGATCGGCTCGATCCCGGTGAGACGGCGGCGGTCGAGTTCCCGGCACGCGTTCGTGCCGACGCGCCAGTTCGGCCGTTCGATCTCACCGCCGCCGTCCGATACACTGCCCCCGATGGCGTCCGCGGCGCCCACGAGGGGATCCCCGTCGGCTTCGAGCCGCGGCCCGAGCAGTCGTTCACGCTCGCGGTCGAGGAGTCGACGCTCCGCGTCGGCGAGACGGGAACGGTCCGAGGAACGATCCGGAACGACGGCCCGACCGACGTGAGCGGCGTGGTGCTCGCGGTCGACGACTCGACGTTCGTCCCGCGCAGTCCGCGGTACGCCGTCGGCGACCTCGGGGCGGGCGAAACGGCCGCGTTCCGGTTCCGCGGCGAGGTCCCCGACGCGGCCGACGCGGTGCCACAGCAGGTGGGACTCTCGACGAGCTACCGGACCGCCGCCAGCAACGAGCGCGTGGCGGCGTCGTCCGTCCGCGTCGACGTGGCCGAGCGCCGCGACGCGGTGCGGGTCGCTCCGGTCGATCCGACGTTCACGGCCGGGGACGACGGCGTGTTACGCCTCAACGTGACCAATCAGCGCGACGTGGAACTGCGGGACGTCTCGCTCACGCTCGCGGTCGAGGCGCCGCTGGACAGCGAGTTTCGGACGACGGTGATTCCATCGCTGGCACCGGGCGAGACGGGACAGGTCGCGTTCGACGTCGAGGTCGACGGCGCCGCACCGGAGAGCCGGTACCCCGCGACGGTGACGACCGATTACACGGACCTCGACGGCGTCCGCGTGACCGGTGACACCGCGACGGTCGCCGTTTCGGTCGTCCCCTCGTCCGGCGGTGAGTTCCCCGCAGAGGTCGTCGTGCTCGTCGTCCTCCTGATCGTCGTCGCCGGCGGCGCGTGGTGGTACTATGTCCGATGAGCCCGCCTCGCCGCTCGTCGTCGAGGGGCTGACGAAGGATTACGGGAGCGTCCTCGCGAACGACGACGTCTCGTTCACCGTCAATCGCGGCGAGATATTCGGCTTCCTCGGCCCCAACGGCGCGGGCAAGTCGACGACGATCCGCCTCCTCCTCGGACTGCTGAAGCCCACGTCCGGGACCGCGCGGGTGCTCGGAGCCGACATCGGCGACGAGGTCGCCCTGACCGAAGCCAAACGGCGTATCGGCTACCTCCCGGCGCAGCTCGGATTCGACGAGACGGCGACCGGTGAGACGGTGCTCGATTACCACGGCGCGGTCAAAGGCGAGAGTCGCCGCGAGGAGCTGCTTTCGGTGTTCACCCCGCCGGTGGAGCGACCGATACGCGAGTACTCGACCGGGAACAAGCGGATGCTCGGGCTCGTGCAGGCGTTCATGCACGACCCCGATCTCGTCATCATGGACGAGCCCACCGCCGGGCTCGACCCGCTGAAACAGGAGGGGTTCAACGAGTTCGTCCGGCGCGAGCGCGACCGCGGCACGACGATATTCTTCTCGTCGCACGTGCTGAGCGAGGTCCGCCGGATCTGCGACCGCGTCGGCATCCTCCGCGAGGGATCGCTCGTCGAGCTGGAAGGAATCGAGGCGCTGCTGGACCGCGGGGGAAAACACGTCCGTATCCACGCGAGCGACGCGGCGATCGAGGCCATCACCGCGCTCGACGGGGTCGTCGACCCGACGCCGTTCGCGGAGGGTGCACAGTTCATCTACGCCGGAGACCCGAACGCCCTCCTGCGCGAACTCGCGGCCCACGACGTCCGCGACATCGAGATCGGCGAGCCGCCGATCGAGGACGTGTTCGTGCACTACTACGGCGAGGATGGCGGCGGCGACGATCGCCGAACGGCCGACGCCGACGGCGCCGGTGGTGTCGACGATTCGGTGGAGCGGGAGGGGGAGCGGGAGGAGGGGCCGGCGGATGTTTGAGACGGCGCGGTACGAGGCGAGACGGAAGGTACGCGGGGCGGCGATACTCACCGCCGGCGTGTCGGCGTACTCCGGCTTCATCGTCTGGTACTTCAGCGTCTTGGAGGGCGTCGACTACGAGGACATCTTCGAGGAGCTCCCGCCCGCGATGCTGGAGGCGTTCGGCATCGAGAGCCTCTCGACGGTCGAGGGGTTTCTCGGCGCGCAGGTGTTCAATTTCGTGTGGCTGCTCGGCTTGGGGCTGTACTTCGCGTACGTGGGCGGCGGCACCATCGCGGGCGACGTCGAGTCGGAGCGGATGGACCTGCTGCTGTCGTTTCCGGTGACGCGCTCGCGGCTCCTCGTGGAGAAGTTCGCCGCGCTCTCGGTGCCGATGCTCGCCGTCAACGTCCTCGGCGGCCCGATCATCTACCTGTTCGTCGTCGCGATCGGCGAGACGATCGCGGTCGGAAACCTCGTCGCGGCGCACCTGTTGTCGATTCCCTACCTCCTCGTGTGTGCGGGCATCGGCTTCGCCTTCTCGGTCGCCGTCGACCGCGCGGCGATCGCCGAGCGGGCCGCCGTCGGAACCGTGTTCGTGTTGTACCTCGTCGAGTCGGTCGTCGGCGGGGCCGACGCCTACGACTGGATCCAGTACCTGAGCCCGACGCAGTACTACGAACCGACGCCGATACTCATCGACGGCTCGTACGACCTCATCGATACGGTCATCCTCCTCGTCGCGTTCGTCGGACTCCTCATCCTCTCACAGGCGCTGTTCGAGCGCCGAGATATCTGAGGCGTCGCGGATCCCTCCGCCCGTATCCGGAGAAATCGGTTATCTACGGCTGTGAAACGGGGTAACAGCCGTTTGATTCTCCGGTGGCGGTCGACACGTTCATATATTTCTGTCGCCTGGTTTTGGGCAAGATGATGCTGCCGACCCACGTGATCGCCGGAATGCTCCTCGCCGCCCCGCTGGTGTGGATAGCGCCGGAGTTCGCGACGGTCGGGTTCGCGGCGGGCGCGCTCGGCGGGCTCTTCCCCGATCTCGACATGTACACCGGCCACCGGAAGACCCTCCACTACCCCGTGTATTACTCCGTACTCGCCGTGGTCGCTCTCCTCGTCGCGGTCGTCGCACCGTCGACGGTGACGGTGGGAGCCGCGCTGTTCCTGCTCGGAGCGGCGCTTCACAGCTTCTCCGACGTGTACGGTGGCGGCTTAGAGCTCCGGCCGTGGGAAGGGACATCGGACCGCGCGGTGTACGATCACTACCGCCGCCGTTGGATCGCCCCACGCGGCAGGATCCCGTACGACGGCTCCTATCAGGACCTCGCGCTGGCGACCGGCCTGTCGCTCCCGCTGTTGTACCTCGTCGACGGGACGCTCCGACAGGTGGTGATCGCATCGCTGCTCGTCGCGATCGTGTACACCGTTCTCCGCCGGTACCTCGCGGAGCTCACGGCCCGGATCATTCCGCTATTGCCGCCGGCGCTGACGCCGCATCTCCCCGAGCGGTACAACGAGAGCGACGACCGATAGCCGATCGGTTGAGCGGTCGTACCGGGTACGATCGGGCGGTTGTGGTGGCTCCGATTCGGACGTATTTGTGTGTGTAAAACCCACGTACACACATCTCTAGACGAATCGAGCGGCGACGCTCATCGGCGATCGCTGATCACGGTCCGGTACCCATTCGGTGTGTACACTACTCGCTCACACGTTGACTGTCGAGTCGGGCGATCCGTTGAATACTATCGCTCGGACTCTCTCGGTCGAATAACTGACTCATAAGTTATCTATGGTGCTCCGTCCGTCATGGAGATATAGTATTGTATATTTAGCCCAAAACCGTTATATCCTGCCGCCTGTTACGAGCAGATACATGAGCGCAATCGATCCGATGCGGTCCGCGGACTCGGCCGTCACACTTGGGGGGAATCGCCGATGACCGGCACGGAGTTGCTTCCCGGCGCGTCGCCGTCGATGGCCGCGCTGGCCGTCATCTCGGTCGTTCTCGTCGAAGCGGCCGTGCTGTACGTCGGGTACGGATTCTTGGAAGAGAAACTCGGCCCGACCGTGTTCAGGCGACTCGAACGGATCTAATGTTCGAGCTACTCGGCTTGAGCTCCGGCCTGTTCGCCCTCTTCGTCGCCTTCGGGTTCATGGTCGGCGTGTTCTTCGGCTTCTTCGGAATGGGCGGGTCGTTTCTCGTCACGCCCGCGCTGCTGATCCTCGGGTATCCAGCCCCGGTCGCCATCGGCAGTTCGATGGCGTTCGTCTTCGGAACGGCGGTGATCGCGACGATGAAACACCACGACGCCGGCCAAGTGGACTACCGGCTCGGCGCGTTGATGTTCGTGGGTATCACCCTCGGCATCGAGCTCGGCAGCCGACTGGTGTTCGGACTCGAAGTGCTCGGCATCGCCAACGTCGTGATCGGCACCGCCTACGTCCTCCTGCTCGCGGCTATCGGAGTCCTGTTCACCCGGAGCGCGATGAACCAGGACGACGACGAGGCGGACGACGCGGACGATACGGACGACGCGGGCGCGGGCGGCCCCAGCGACGACGTCCCCGGAATCGCTCGGAAGATCCAGTCGTACAACATTCCGCCGATGATGACGCTGGCCGACGGGAGCAAGGCGTCGCTGTGGACGATCTCCGGAGTCGGCGGCGGCGTCGGGCTCGTTTCCGGCTTTCTCGGCGTGGGCGGCGGCTTCGTGCGGATGCCGGCCATCTACTACGTGATCGGCACCTCGCTGGCGGCCGCGGTCGGGACCAGCCTGTTCGGCGGGTTGATGTCCGGTGCGATCGGCGCGTTCACGTACGGCCGCTCCGGCGTTATCGACCTCGGAATCGTCACCGCGCTGCTCTTGGGCAGCGCGCTCGGCGCGCGGATCGGCTCCGGCGCGACCGCGTACGTCAACGAGGACGACGTGACGATCTACTTCGGCATCATGCTCCTGTTGGCGAGTTTCGCGGTCGGCCTCGGGGAGCTCGCGACGTGGCTCGCGATGCCGATTCTCGATCAGATCAGCTTCGTCATCCTGATCGGCTCCTCGCTTCTGGTTTGCGGAGTCATTCTCTACCACGGCGCGCTGGCGGTCCGGCGTCGCCGCGGCGTCGCGACCTCGGCCTAACTGCTGACGGCGTCGCCTCTTGATGTATGGTATTGTAATAACTATCCAAAACTATTATCTGCGGGGGGCGCGTACGGTATGGTGATGAGTTCAACCGAATCCGTCCCCACGGAACCGATACAGCTGACAGACGCCGCCGACTTCGACGATCTCGTGGCCGACCACGCCGTCGTCCTCGTCGACTTCTACGCCGACTGGTGCGGCCCGTGTCAGATGATGGAACCGACGATCGAGTCGATCGCCGCCGAGACCGACGCCGCCGTCGTGAAGGTCGACGTCGACGTCCACCAAGCGCTCGCCTCGCAGTACGGGGTACAGGGAATTCCCACCCTCCTCGTCTTCGCGAACGGCGAGCTCGCCGAGCGCATGGTCGGCGCACAGACCGAACAGGCGCTCACCCAGACCGTCGCAGGGTATACCGCCTGAATGAGCGTCTCCGAGCTCGACGCTGACGGGATGACCCCTCGCGAGCTGCGCGCGGACGTCCCGGCGCTCGCGGACGCCGCCTACTTCAATTTCGGCGCGCACGGACCGAGCCCGGAGTACGTCGTCGACGCGGCGGCCGACTACATCGCTGACCAGGAGTACGGCTCGGCGACGACCGACCCGTACACGCACGCCTTCGAGACGTACGAGGCGGTCCGCGAGCGCATCGCCGACTTCGTCGGGGCCGAGCCGGACGAGATCGCCCTCACCGAGAGCACGACCGACGGGATCAACCGGATCGCCGGGGCGATCGACTGGCGGCCCGGCGACGTCGTCGTCCGGACCGACCTCGAACATCCCGCGGGTATCCTGCCGTGGAAGCGGCTCGAACGCGAGGGCGTCGAGGTCCGCGTCCTCGAGACCGAGAACGGCCGGATCGATCGCGACGCGTACACCGAGGCCGTGGCCGACGCGCGACTCGTCTGCTTCAGCGCGATCACGTGGACGCACGGGACGCGACTCCCGGTCGCCGACCTCGTGGAGATCGCCGACGAGGCCGGCGCGTTCACTCTCGTCGACGCCGTGCAGTCGCCCGGGCAGGGGCCGATGAACGTCGCCGAGTGGGGCGCCGACGCGGTCGCCGCGGCCGGTCACAAGTGGGTCCTCGGCCCGTGGGGGGCCGGGTTCCTGTACGTCGACCGCGACGCCGCGACCGAGCTGGCCCCGCGAGCGGTCGGCTACCGAAGCGTCGAGGCGCCGAACGCGCCCGACATCGAGTACAAGGCGGGCGCGAAGCGCTTCGAGGTCGGATCGACGACCGCGGCCGCGCACGTCGGGCTGGTCGAGGCGCTCGACGCGATCGAGGCCGTCGGGCTCGACGCGATCGCGGCCCGCATCCAGACGCTCACCGACCGCCTGAAGGCGGGCGTGCCCGCCGGTAGGCTGCTGAGTCCCCGACGGTACGAATCGGGTCTCGTCACGATCGACGTCGACGACCCCGAGGCGACCGTCGAACGACTCGCCGACGAGGGGATCGTCGTCCGGTCGCTCCCGCATCCCGACGGGATCCGCGCCTCCGTCCACGCGGTCTCGACCGAGGCCGAGATCGACCGGCTGCTCGACGCGCTCGAAGCCGAGTGGTGAGGCCGGTCCGCTCTCGCTTTTCCTCCGCAATCGGACGCGTTTTAGTGTTCGCCGTGCAAGACCGCATATGGGTTTCCACACGTTCGACGCCGACAAGGCGGCTCGCTTGGAGCGTCCCGAGGTCAGATACCGCTGGGTGTCGGCCGAGGAGCTGATCGGACCGCTGCTGGCTGGCGCCGAGTCCGCGTCCGCCGACTTGGACGCCGTCGCCGACCTCGGCAGCGGCACCGGATTTTATACCGACGACCTCGCGCCACACGCCGAGACCGTCTACGGCGTCGACGTGCAGGCCGAGATGCACGAATTCTACCGCGAGAAGGGCGTCCCGGAGAACGTCGAACTCGTCGCGAGCGACGTCGCGGACCTCCCCTTCGCGGACGGCGAACTCGACGGTGCGGTCTCGACGATGACGTACCACGAGTTCGCGAGCCCGGCGGCGACCGCCGAGCTCGCCCGAGTGCTCGACCCGGGCGCGCCGCTCGTGATCTTCGACTGGTCCGCCGCGGGGGACGGCGAGCACGGTCCGTCGGCCGACGAACGGTACGCCGCGAGCGACGCGGTCGAGGCGTTGGAGACCGAAGGGTTTGACATCGTTACCGCCGCCGAGCGCACGGAGACGTTCGGCGTAGTTGCTCGCGCGCCGTAACAGAGCCGAACCGCGCTCATTCTCGTGTTGCCGTGATCGGGAAAATCAGTCCCGCATCCGCGTCTCGGTAGCTAGACGCCGCGACCCTGCAGCTTCTCTTCTTCGGGCATGTCGGCGTTCGACTGCCCCTTCATCCCCTTGCCGGTGCCGCTCGCGATCCGGGCGAGCTCGTCGGGGTCGTCCCAGTTGTTGACGGCCTCGACGATGGCCTCGCCCATCGCCTCGGGGTCCTCTGCGCCGAAGATACCGGAGCCGACGAAGATGCCGTCACAGCCGTGGTACATCATGAGGGCGGCGTCGGCGGGCGTCGCGATCCCGCCTGCGGCGAAGTTGACGACCGGGAGGCGGCCGGCCTCCGCGGTCTCGTGGACCAGATCGCGGGGGGCACCGTGTTCGCGGGCCCACTTCTCGCGCTCCTCGTAGTTGAGTCCGGTGAGCGTGCGGATCTGGGTTTTGATGGTGCGCTGGTGTTTGACCGCCTGATTCACGTCGCCGGTGCCGGCCTCGCCCTTCGTGCGGATCATCGCCGCACCCTCGCGGATGCGTCGGAGCGCCTCGGGAAGGTCGCGGGCGCCGCAGACGAACGGCGACGCGAAGTCGCGCTTGTCGGTGTGGTACTCGTCGTCGGCGGGCGTGAGCACCTCGGACTCGTCGATCATGTCGACGCCGAGCGCTTCGAGGATCTCCGCTTCCTTGCGGTGGCCGATACGCGATTTGCCCATCACGGGGATCGAGACCTCGTCGATGACCTCGGGGACCCGCTCGGGGTCGGGCATCCGCGCGACGCCGCCGCGCTTGCGGATGTCCGCCGGAACGTGTTCCAGTACCATCACGGCGACCGCGCCGGCGTCCTCCGCGATGCGGGCCTGTTCACTGTTGACGACGTCCATGATGACGCCGCCCTTCTGCATCTGCGCGAAGCCGCGCTTGACCAGTTCGGTCCCCCGCTTCAGCTCCGCCAAATCCGTGGCCTCTGCCATGTACGATCGATGGAACGCCGGACACTTAACGGGTCGCTTTCGCCCGGATATCGGCGGCTCGGACGTTTTTCCAGGGCGAGGCGTTCGCCCGAGATACCGGTCGATTTCGACGCCGCACCGCAACCGCGAAGTGCCCCGCGACCGACCGGTCAGTCATGACCAGCGGAGCCATTCTCGCCGGCGGACGGTCGACCCGCTTCGGCGACGCCGACAAGTCGGTCGTCGAGCTCGGCGGTGTTCCGATGATCCGCCGCGTCGCCGACCGACTCGCGGGGACGGACGACCCGATCCCTCCCGGCGGCGACCGCGCGGCGGCCGGCGACCCGGTCGTCGACGACCTCGTGATCAACTGCCGACCCGACCAGCGAGACGCCGTCGCCGCCGCACTCGACGGGATCACACTCCCGGTCCGCTGGGCGCTCGACGACGACGTCGACCTCGGGCCGGTGGCGGGCGTCCGGAACGCCTGCCGGGCGGCGCCCGGCGAGTACGTCGCGGTCGTCGCCTGCGACATGCCGTTCGTCGACCCCGGCTTCCTCGACTCGCTCGTCGCGGACGCCGCGGGCCACGACGCCGCGATCCCCCGGATCGACGACCGATGGCTCCAGACGACGCAGGCGGTGTACCGGGCCGACGCGATGGCTGCCGCCTGCGACCGCGCGCTCGACCGCGGCGACCGGAAGCTGGTCGCGCCGCTCGACGGGCTGAACTGGATAACCGTCGATGACGCGACGGTTCACGAGCGGACGACGGAGCGCACGTTCACGAACGTCAACACGCGCGGGGAGCTCGCGGAGGCGGAGGCGGTCGTCGCTGCGGCTCGGAACGAGTAACGAATTCGCCACAACCCGGGTCACACGCCGGCCTCCGACTCAGCCCTTCAGGACCTCGTACGCCTCGTTCAGCTGCTTGAACGCCTCCTCGTCGCCGTCCTCGCCGTCCGGGTGGAGTCGCTTCGCTCGCTCGCGGTACGTCGAGCGGATCGCCTCGCGGTCGGCGGTCCGGTCGAGGCCGAGCGTCTCGTACGCCTCCCGTTCGGTCATCCCGTCGGCGGGCGGCGCGCGGTCGCGCGGGTCCCACGCACCGGCGTTCCCGCTTCCTCGGGGGCCGAACCCGTCGGCTGACCCGCCGACGCCCCCGTCTGTCGCCCCGGCGGAGCGGTAGGCGTTCCGGCGGTGCTCCGCGGCTCGGGCTCGCCGTCGGGCCCGCTCGCGCTCGGCCGGGCCCGCTTGCGACGCCTCTCGACGGACGCGGTCGCGGAGTCGGCCGCTGGCGTGGTACCAGAGGAAGTAGGAGACGACGCCGAACGGGACGGCGACGGCGAGGAGCACCGGCGAGACGACCACTCCGGCGACGGCGAGCAGGGCCGTCAGCCCGATGAACGTCGCGGCCAGTCCGACGATGATCGCGCGGTTCGTCACGGCCGTAATCGGGGCGCCAGCGTTGTAAGCGTCTCGGCGGGGGCACGGCAACGGTTGCGGCGACCGGTGATCGGGAGAACGATTGCTCTCGCGGAGCGACGCCTCCGCACCGTTTATGTCCGCGGCCGACCGGATCCGTGATATGCCAACGGCGGACCGAGAGACGGTGACGGGGCTCCCGCCCGGGGTCGCTGCCGCCCGCGACGAGCTCACGCCGATGCTCTCGCAGTACGCGGACCTGTGTGCCGCCCACGAGGACGCGCTCGTGCTGTTCCAGGTCGGGGACTTCTACGAGGCGTTCTGCGAGGCGGCCGAGGCGGTCGCCCGCGTCTGCGAGGTGACCTTGACCGAGCGATCGGACTCGACCGGCGACTATCCGATGGCCGGCGTTCCCATCGACAACGCGGCCCCGTACCTCGAATCGCTGCTCGACGCGGGGTACCGGGTCGCGCTCGGCGATCAGGTCGAGGACGCCGAACAGGCCTCCGGACTCGTCGACCGCGCCGTCACCGAGGTGATCACCCCGGGTACCGTCGTCGAGAACGACCTTCTGGAGGCGGGGACGACGAACTACGTCGCGGCGGTGGCGGCCGGGGGTGGAGAGACGAACGGCTCTCTGGATTCTATCGGCCTCGCCGCCGTCGACGTCTCCACCGGCGAGTGTCTCGTCACGTCCGGCGACCGCGACGCGATCGCCGGCGAACTCGACCGCGTCGCCCCGGCGGAGCTGATCGCGGGTCCGAACGCACCGGGGTTCGAGCCCGCAGACGCCGAGCGCGGCTGGACGGCCCACGAGTACGACTCGAGCGTCTTCGACCGGCGGGCCGCGACGGAGCGGCTGGAGGCGTATCTCCCCGCTCCCGAGCGTCGCTTCGAGGCCGACGCCGAGCTTCGCGCTGCCGGTGCCGTGCTCGCGTACGCGGAGTACACGCAGGGCGACGACGGCCCGCTCTCGTACGTCACCCGGATTCGCCGGTACGACCCGCGAGACCGGCTCCGACTCGACGCGGCCGCCCAGCGGAGCCTCGAACTGTTCGAGAACCGCGGGCTCGGGGCGAGCGACACGCTGTTCGACGCCCTCAATGAGACGAACTGTGCGCTCGGCCGCCGCTGTCTGGAGCGGTGGCTCCGGCGGCCCCTCGTCGACGCCGACCCGATCCGGAGCCGCCACGACGCGGTCGGCGAGCTGGCTGACCGAAGCCTCGTCCGGGAGGGCGTCGCCGACGCGCTCGCCGACGCGTACGACCTCGAACGGCTGGTCGGGCGGGTCTCCCGCGGGCGGGCCGACGCCCGTGACCTCCGATCGCTGCACGCGACGCTCGCGGTCGTCCCGGAGCTGAAGTCGACGCTAGCGGGGGGTGAGGGCGACCCGGAGGGCACGGATGAGGAGCACCCCCGAACCGCTCACCTCCGCGAACTCCGCGACCGGCTCGACGAACTGGCCGAGATCCGCGAGCTGATCGACGGCGCTATCGCCGCGAACCCGCCGCCGGAGATCACCGACGGCGGCGTGATCCGCGAGGGATTCGACGAGGAGCTCGACGCGCTGCGTGCGACCGAGCGAGAGGGGCGGGAGTGGGTCGCGGACCTGGAGGTGTCGGAGCGCGAGCGCACCGGGATCGACTCGCTGTCGGTGGGACACAACCAGGTCCACGGCTATTACATCGAGGTGACCGACGCCAACCTCGATCGCGTCCCGGACGACTACCGTCGGCGCCAGACGCTGAAGAACAGCGAGCGGTACGTCACCCCCGAGCTGAAGGAGCGCGAGGAGGAGATCGTCGGCGCGGCCGAGCGCGCGGACGCGGTGGAGTACGAGCTGTTCGTCGACGTCCGGGAGCGCGTGGCGAGCGAGACAGAGCGGATCCAGTCGCTGGCGGACGCGCTCGCCGCCCTCGACGCGCTCTGTTCGCTGGCGACCGTCGCCGTCGAGGGCGACTACGTCCGCCCCGTGATGGTTAGCGACCCCGACGCGGGCGTCTCGATCGAGGGCGGTCGTCATCCCGTCGTCGAGCGAACCGAGCCGTCGTTCGTCCCCAACGATGTCGACCTCCCGCGGGGCGGCGTCGCCGTGATCACCGGCCCGAATATGAGCGGGAAGTCGACGTACATGCGGTCGGTCGCGCTCGCGACGGTACTCGCACAGACCGGGTCGTTCGTTCCCGCACAGGCCGCCACACTTCCCGTTTTCGAGCGGCTGTTCACCCGAGTCGGTGCCTCCGACGACATCGCCGGCGGGCAGTCGACGTTCATGCGGGAGATGAGCGAGCTAACGCAGATCCTCCACGACGCCGGACCGGACTCGCTGGTGCTCTTGGACGAGGTGGGCCGCGGCACCGCGACGACCGACGGGCGCGCCATCGCCCGCGCCGCGATCGAGTTCGTCCACGACGAACTCGGCGCGACCGCCCTGTTCGCCACGCATTACCACGAACTCACCGACCTCGCGGACGAGCGCGAGCGCGTCTTCAACCTCCACTTTACCGCCACCCGCGAGGACGGCGAGGTGACGTTCCTCCACCGGGTTGTTCCCGGCGCGTCCTCCTCGTCGTACGGAGTCGAGGTCGCTGAGTTGGCCGGCGTCCCGGCGCCCGTCGTCGATCGCTCGCGAGCGCTCGTCGACGGAGACGAGGTGGCGCGGTCCGACGGATCCGCAGTGAACGACACCGCCGAGCACGCCGACACCGCCGAGCACGCCGACACCGCCGAGCACGCCGACCCCGCCGACACCGTCGACGCACGGGACGACGAGATCCGACAACGCGGAAGAGACGATGCGATTCGCGAGGCCGAATCCGGCGCTCCACCCGACCTTGTGGCCGATCTCTGCGACCTCGACCTCGCACGAATGACCCCGATCGAGGCCCTGAACGCGTTACACGACATTCAGTCGAGGCTCGACGATGAGCGGTGAGCGCGACGGGCCGACTGGCGATCACGACGACTCGGTCAGTGAGTGCGAGACGACCGACCCCGGCCCCGTCGACGACGAATCGTCTCGCGTCCGTCGGCTCGACGCCGACACCGTCGACCGGATCGCGGCCGGCGAGGTGGTCACCCGACCCGCCCGCGTCGTCGCCGAGCTGATCGACAACGCCATCGACGCCGGCGCGTCACGCGTCGAGATCGCGGTCGACGGCGACGGCACCGACCGAATCCGGGTCGCCGACGACGGCCGGGGTATGACCCGCGAGGACGCCCGTCTCGCCGTCGAGCGTCACGCGACGAGCAAGCTGGCTCCCGACGGCGACCCGGTCGGCGTCGACTCGCTCGGCTTCCGCGGGGAGGCGCTGGCCGCGATCGCCGACGCCTCGCGGCTCGAACTGACGACGAGCGACGGCGGTCCGGTCGGGACTCGGGTCGTCGTCGACGGGACGGCGGCGAACGGCGACGGTACCTCAACGAACGGCGACGACCCGACCGTCACGGACGCCGGCCGCGCCCGCGGTACCACGGTCGTCGTCGAGGACCTGTTCGCGACCCGCCCGGCGCGGCGGGAGTCGCTCGCGAGCGCCGCCGCGGAGTTCGCCCGGATCTCGACGGTCGTCGCCGACTACGCGCTCGCGGTCCCGGACGTGGCGTTCACCCTCGACCACGACGGCTCGACGACGCTGTCGACGCCCGGATCTGGGATCACTGACGCGCTCTTGGGCGTGTACGACCGCGAGACTGCGAGCCGGTCGACGGCTCTCGCGGCGACGGTCGACATCGAGGTCGACGAGACGGACGCCACGTCGGTTTCTGTCGCCGTCTCCGGTGCGCTCGGATACCCCTCGATCACCCGCGCTTCGCGTGACTACGTCCGGATCGCGGTGAACGGTCGGCCGGTCCGGAACGACCGGCTCGCGGCCGCGGTCCGGGCGGGGTACGGTCGACTGCTCCCCGACGGCCGCGAGCCGATCGCCGCCGTCGACGTCGCGGTGCCACCGGAACGAGTGGACCCGAACGTCCACCCCGCGAAGCGAGCGATCGGCCTCCGGGACGCGGGCCGGGTCGCCGAGGCGGTCGAGTCCGCCGTGGACGACGCGCTCACCGGTGCGGACCTCCGGCGGAAGGCCGCGGTCGACACCGACCTCGAGAGCGCACTCGGTTCGGTCGGGGAGGCGGACGGGACGCGCTCGGTGGCGTTCGCCGACGCCGAGCCGATCGGGACGTTTCGCGACCTCTACGTGCTCGTCGAGTCGGGCGACGAGCTACTCGTGATCGACGGGCACGCCGCCCACGAGCGGGTGAACTACGAGCGGCTCTCGCGGGCGTTCGACGGCGACCCAGTGCCGACGGCCGAGCTCGACCCGCCCGCGACGGCGTCGCTGTCGGCGCCCGAGGCGGCCGCGGCGGAGGCGCACGCGGACGCCCTCACCGCGCTCGGCTTCGAGACGGAGCCGTTCGGCGGGGGAACCGTCCGGCTCCGCGCGGTCCCGGCCCCGTTCGGCCGGACCGCCGACGACGACGCCTTCCGGCACGCGCTCGCGGCCCTGACTGACGGCGAGTCGCCGCGAGACGCCCGCGAGGCGCTGCTCGCCGACCTCGCCTGTCACCCGTCGCTGAAGCGCGGCGACCTCGGAGAACTGACGCGTGACGAGGTGCGATCGCTGCTCGATCGGCTCGGCGAGTGCGAGCGCCCGTACGCGTGTCCGCACGGACGGCCGACCGTGATGGCGGTCGAGGAAGCGACGTTCGCGGCGGCGTTCGGTCGGGATCGGTGACTGATCCCCGCCTGCCAGACGCTGCGCGTTTCGCGGGGGTCAGTCGTCGCCGGTCGGTCGCCCCTCCGGCGTCTCGAACCGCTCGACGCGTTCGACCGTCTCGTCGCCCTCGGCGGTTCCGGGCGGGTACGAGACCGTGCGCTGGGGGTACGGGATGGTGATCCCGGCCTCGGCGAATCGGCGCTGAATCTCCTCGACGGCGGTCGCCTTCGACCGCCACCGCGCCTGTGGCGTCGGCGGGTCGATCCAGAAGCGGAGATCGAGCACGATCGCCGAGTCGCCGAACTCCGAGGGAATCACGTACGGCTCCGGGTTGTTCGCGACGGTGTTGATCTCCGTGAGGACGTCCTCGGCGACGTCGCTCGCGCGGTTCGGGTCGTCGTCGTACCCGATCCCGACCTCCATGTGGATCCGGAGCCGTCCCTCGCGGCTCCGATTCGTGATCGCCTGGTTCGTCACGAGATCGTTGGGCACCACCACGTACTCCCCGTCGAAGTTCCGCATGTGCGTGTTCATGATGGTGATCTCCGTGACGAACCCCTCCTCGTTGCCGATCTCGACCCAGTCGCCGATCTCGAACGGGCGCGCGAACATCAACACGAAGCCGGCGATGAGCGACCCGAGCGTCTGTCTGGCTGCCATCCCGAGCACGATGCCGAGGAACCCCGCTCCGACGAGGAGTCCACCGAGGTTCACCCCCCAGATGCCGAGGACGGTGATCCCGGCGACCACGAGCAGTCCCACCTGCATGATCCGGGTGAGCAGCTGCTCTTGGTGTGCCGTGATGCGGTCGCTGTCGTTCGACATCGCCGACACGTACTCCTCTAAGACGTCGCTCGCGACGTAGGCGGCGCCGAGTAGCAGCCCCGAAAGCACGGCCTGTGCCCCGATCGTCACGGCGTTCTCCGCGACGGGCAGCACCGCGACGACGACGTTGAACTGGCCCCACAGGGTCAGGGTTGCGGCGGCGGCAAGCGCGAACAGCGCCAGTTGGAGGGTGCCGACGAGCAGCCGCAGTCCGAAGGAGATCGGAACCGCCTCGCGGAGCGTCTCGATCGAGTGTTCCCCGCGGTCGTCGAGGAAGCGCTCCACCCAGCGGGACACGGCTCGCTCGGCCACACGAACGAGCCGGGGGAGCACCAGCCAGCCGACGGCGACGGTCGCGAACAGGATCCCGACAGTCACCGCGAGCCGCGCCTCTATCGTTGCGACGCTGCCGAGCAGCGCGTCGGCCTGTGTTCCGAGTTCCGCGGTCACTCTTCGAAGCTTCGTCGTTTCGCTTATAAACCCCGCGTCGCAGCTATCGGATCGGAGAACGCCGCGACGAGTGCATTTCCCGTCGACGGACGGCCGACTGCGGTCCTATCAACTGCCGACAAACGGCCGACTGCGGCCTCACCGACCCCGCCGGAGCTCCGCGATCAGCTGCTCGATGAGCGCCGACTGCCGGTCGAGGCGTTCCGACTGCGTCTCGACGGCGTGGCGGAGTTCGGCGACTTCGGTCGCGAGGTCTTCCCCCTCGATGCCAGCGGTCTCGAACGGTGACCCATCGAAGGCGTCGTCGGTCGCGTCGTCGATATCCGCCGCGTTTGCCGAGGTGTCAGTCGCGGGAGACGCGGGGTCCGGTTCGCCGGTCCCGACGGTCGCGAAGTCGGCTGCCGGGCCGTCACTTGAACCGGTGTCGACCCCGCCGCCGTCGTCCGACTCGCTCCGGCTGAGGTCAGCGTCGGCCGGGTGGCCGCCGACCGAGTCGTCAATCGCGTCTACGTCCGTATTCGTCGCATCCCGCGCGGCTGCGGCGCCCTCGGATTGGTCCTCGTCCGCCGCCTCCGTCGGTACGTCGGGAGACGGCTCGGCGTCGCCCACGTCGGCAGAGAGCGGGTCTGCACTCGTCCCGGCCGTTCCGCCTGTCCCGGTCGCCTCGGTCGTCCGGTCCGTCTCAACTGCCGTGTTCGTCCCGGATCCTGCCTCGGCTTCCGCCTCGGCCTCCGCGTCTGCGACGGGGGAGGCCGACAGCGGGTCCGGACCCTCGCCGAAGTCGGTGGTACTCGTCGCGGCGTCTTCCGTGCTGCCGCCGCTTTCGCCGTCCCCGTCTTCGGCGACGGTCACTCGGAACTCTTCGAGGCTGTCGACGCCGTGGAACGCACAGACTGCATCGACGAGCGTCTCCCGCACGGCCCGGGCGGATTCGTTTGGCGCTTTAAACCGCTCCGATCGACCGTCGTGCGTCAACACGACTGCGGTCGCAACGGTTCCCTCCTCGAAGTCGAGGTCGGTGAGCGAGGCGTAGGGGAACTCCTCGAACTCGTCGTCCCACACCGCGGAGCCGACGTGTTTGACGAGCCGGTCGCTGGTCACGACGAGGGTGAGCTCCGAAAAGCGGAACGTGCGGACGACCGACTCGCCGGGACCGGTGACGCCGCTCGCGGAGAGGACTCCCGCGAGGATCGGATGGAGGACCTCGTCGGCGCGTTTCGTCGGAACGGAGAGCGTTTCGTCGCCGTCGAGGCCGTAGTCGAGAGTGAGCTTCGCCTTGCGGCGACCCGTCGAGAGCGCGATGCGCTCGACGTCGTGGGAGTACTCCGCGACCGACTCGTCGGACAACAGCCCGTCGCCGCGGTAAATGAGGGTTCGCGTGGGCGTGACCGCGAGGCGGTCGTCACCCCCGAGTGAGACCGCGGCGACGACGCTTTCGTCGCCGACGGTCTCCGCGAGCAGTTCGGGAAGGCTCATATCGCGGCTATCCGCCCCGCCGGTGATAAATCCGCGGGGTCCAGTTCTCAGATCCGCTCGCCCGGACCGCCTCTGTCACCCACTCACAACCCTCCGACGGATGGGAAGGTTAAAGAGTTTCATCGCGGTACGATCGAGTGAGGCCGGGTGGCTTAGCTGGACATAGCGCCGCACTCATAGGGTTCGGAGATTCGGTGCGGTGACGCCTTGGAAGCGTCCGCGTCCTTCCCGTGGCTCCGCCGAGCCTCGGACCTGGGACATGCGGAGATCGTGGGTTCGGAGCCCACCCCGGCCATACTACACTGTCGTTAACCTGTCCAGTGATACAGCCCGCGTACGCAGCCCGGACGAACTGCGCGGCGCCGCTCCGCTCGACGGTACTGCGGTAGCCGCGATACGTGAACTCGACCGTTATCTGTGCCTCTGGTGAGGGCGGGTTCGGATACGATTCCGCGATCATCCCGTCGATACAGTCGCATGTCGGCGTCAGTTCGCTCACTCGCGTTCCCTCAAAGTCAGCGACACCTTCCGCGATCGCAACAGCCGGCACCCCTCTGTCGGTGTTCAATTCCCGATGAATGAGTTCGTCGTCACGATTCCCTGTCATACTATCTCTATCGTTCGCGCCGTGGATGGAATCGATCTGGTCGAGCCACCGTTCTCAATCGCCCGCGGCGGGCGGTACATAGCCGTCGACACGTGCCGCTTGATCGATGAACTGGCCGTGCCCGTTTATCCCGTCGAATGCAACCGATTGCCCGCCCCGAGCAAACGTGATGAGGCCAGCGTCGGCGAGTTTCGGGAGGTGCATGTGATGGAGGGCGATCTCGATGCGTTCGGTCGTATCGTTCGCAGCCGTCGCGGATGGATCTTCCAGCTCGTTGGCGAGCATCGCCGTGAGGGTGTCGATGGCGACTACCTCGGAGTGTGTTCGTAGGTAATATAAGACGTAGCGTCGGTAGGGGTGCGTCAGCAGATCGAATGTCTCGCCCAAACTCGCTGTGTTCGATGATGTCACTGCCTGTCCTCCTGGCCGGACCGACTTAATGTCTTTTTTAATATAATTATACATAATTGATAATATCGAACGAAACCGGGTGTTTGTTTGACTTCTCCAAGGAAACAGAGTCAGCAGACCGGAGCGCGTGGGGATCGGATTCGGTTCTCCAACTACTCTCTTCCGTTCGGCGAGCGGCTACTCTTCGGACGAACCGATTTCCTCGGGCGCATCGGCGTCCTCTCCGGCGAGCCGTTGATGGAAGTGATTCCACGGCTGGATGTGTTCTTCTGCCAGCAGGTTGCTGCTCACGATTCGCAGGCCGAGGTCGTCTAACTGGTCGGTACTCTCCTTGATCTCGGAAGTCGATTCGGCGACGACCTCGATATGTAGGTTTTCCTCGCCGGACAGCATCTCCCGGACGTTAACGACACCCCGAACTTCGAGGGCCTTCTCCGCCATCTCCGAGCGACGGGAGAGGTCCGTCGAGCAGATGAACAACACTTGCATCGGATACCCCGCCTGCTCGTAGTCAATTTCCGGATTGTAGCCGGTGATGATGCCCTTTTCCTCCAATTGCGTGATTCGGTTGTGAATCGTCGTTCCAGTCACGTCCGTCTCATTCGCGATGTCCGTGTCGGAGGCCCCACGGGCGTCCACCTGCAACAGGTGCAGGATCCGGCGATCGAGGTTGTTGAGTGGGTTATCACTCATGGCGGTAGTTTCGCTGGCGAGTCAATTGAATCGCTCGCCCAGACCGGACACGCGCTGTCTCTCTGTCGACCGTAACCGGTTTCGATTGTAGTCTCTACCGGGGAGTTCACCAGATCTGCGCCAGTTATATACTAATCGACGAAACCGGTTAATACGTTGGTTGCTTGGTAGATATCACATGGATGAAGAGCCTGAGCAGGATACCGAGACTGACACTGGCTCTGAGAGTCCGTCGAGCGAGGGACAGGAGATCCCGGTAGAGGTACTGGAGTTAGCCCACGTCTACGAGGCACTGAGTCACCCTCGGCGCCGATACCTCTGTTATTCGCTTCTCGAGGACACACGGAGGTCGTTACGAGAGTTGGCGAGAAATATCGCCGCCTGGGAGAACGAGATACCCGAAGACGCCGTCACCGACAGCCAGCAGCAACGTGTGTACGTTTCGCTCTACCACGTCCACGTTCCGAAGCTGGCTGATGACGGTGTTGTCTGGTTCGACGCGGCGAGCGAGACGGTTACGGCTGCGAGGAACGCCGAGCAGGTCTTGGCGGCACTCGAAGGGATAGGCGGCAGCCTCGATAGCCCCCGAGAGGCACACGCACGGAGCGATCAGGATGACGATGAGTGATAATAGCAACTCAGACCGTGACGACGATTCGACCCTCGGGCGAGACGCGCACTGGAAGCAAGTCGCACAACGGCCCTACGACCCTGCAGGCAACACGGAGCTCTCGACCGTTATCGTGTTCGCGATCGCGGACGCTAAGGGGGTACCTCCGGACGAGATATCGTCTCCACCCCTGTACGAGAGCGTCGACGTGGCTGCCATCGAAACGGCCCTTTTCGGTCGCGACGGCGAACGAATCGTTACGAACGGCACCGGTAGCGTCGAGTTTCGCTACACCGAATACCTGATCAGAGTGCGGGGCAACGGGTGGGTTCAGGTTCACGAATCTGACGAGAGTGAGCCGACGTGACTCGCCGGTGAGGTGACGCGGCGACCCTCCTTTTTCGGCCTTCTTCCCGTCTACCCTCCGTCCACACTCTCGAGGAGTGCTTTCGGGTCGCCTGCTCGCGGCCGAAACGACTACCCGCCCGTGACGCGACGGCTCCCGTATGCAAGCGCGTGACCTCATGGAGTCCGACGTGAAGACGGTCGCTCCCGACGACGACGTCGCGGACGTGTTCAAGCGATTCGCCCGCTACGGATTCAGCGGGTTCCCCGTCGTTGACGACGCGGACCGGGTGGTCGGTGTCGTCACCGAGTCCGACCTCGTGGACCTGTTCGAGCCGGACGACGAGACGCTGTGGATCCCGATCGGGCTCCCGCCGTTCGTCGACACGCTCACGTATCAGATAAAGCCGCCGTGGGCCGACCTCGATCTGGGCGTCGACATGGTACGGAACGCCGACCGCCCTATCTCCGACGTCATGAGTACTGACGTGGCGACGGTCACGCCGGACGCCGACGTCAATACGGTTCTCGACCTGCTCGCTGGCGACGACCCGGACATCAACCGCGTTCCGGTCGTCGACGACGACGGGCGACTCGTCGGGATCATCGCTCGACAGGACGTGATCCGCGCGTTTCGCGATAAGCGGCTGGCGTAGCCGATCTCTTGTCGTGGGAACGGTCCCCGACGTTGATATTCGACTGACACGTGTCGTCACGTATGAGCGACGTAAACCAGACCGCGACGTTCGACGCCCGTACGGAACTCAAAGACGGCATGGAGGTCCGCGCGGAGACCCGGCAGTTCGAGTTCGTGATCGACGAGCCGGAATCGCTCGGCGGCACGGACGAGGGACCGAATCCGGTCGAGTACCTGCTCGGCTCCCTGGGCGGCTGTCTGAGTATCGTCGGGCGCGTCGTCGCCGGCGAGATGGACATCGAGATCGTCGAGCTGGCGATCGACCTCGAAGGAGACCTCGACCCGGCGAAGTTCGAGGGAGCGGACGTCGACACCCGCGCTGGCTTCCAAGAGATTCGCGCGTCGGTCCAGGCGGAGCTACGGTCGAACGACGGTGATCCCGTCGACGACGAGACTCGCGACGAGTGGCTCGCTCGCGTCGAGCAGCGATGTCCCGTGAGCGATAACCTCGGCGGAGAAACCCCGATCGCACTCGATCTGTCCTAACTCGGTCTGGGGGCCTCCCGGTTCGACGCGGACTACGACGGATCGACCCGCACCAGCCACACGTCGGGGTCCTCGATCTCCGCGCTCGTCGGGAGGTTCTCGGGGCGCTCCCAGACGGCCCCGGCGGCCTCGATCCCGCGAGCGTCGGCGACGTGACGGAAGAAGGCGGCACCGCGCTCGTACTGCCGCCGTTTCAGCCCGAGACCGAGCAGCCGGCTCGCGAGTCGACGAATCGGTCCGCCGCCGCCACGCCGCTCGTCGAGCTTGCGTCGAAGGTCGTCGTACGCGTCGTCGAACGCGCGGTCCATCAGCATCTCGGCGTATCCCTCGACCGCGGTCATCGCCGTCTGCAGCTCCGCGAACGACTCGCGGTCGAGCCCGCCGGCCGTCAGCTCGTCGACGCCGCGTTCGACGCGCGACTCCAGGTACTCCGGTAGCCACGGGGCCGCTCCGAACTCCGCCGCGTGGGTCACCTCGTGGAACGCGATCCAGCGCCTGAACCGGGGGTAGTCGACGTCGAGAGAGGCGGCGACGGTAACGATATTCGGATGGACGAAGTAGAGGCCGTGGTCGGCATCGGGCTTGTCGGCGAGCAACAGCGGGTCGTACTGTCCGAGCACGTTACGCGCCAGAAAGCCGAGGGTGAACGCCATCGTTCCCGTGTTGGCGACCCGCGAGAGGTCCTGTGAGAACGCTCCGAGGGGGCCGCCTGTCGGGCCGCCGATCGGTCCGTCGACGGGACCGATCACGGCGTTGCCGAACGGATCTCCGTCCGCGTCCTGCCGTCCGGTCGCGGCGGCCTCGACCGGCGCCATCACGTTCCGGAACGTGTCGACGCTCGCGTCGATCCAGTGGTGGCGGTTCTGGATCTCGATCGTGTCCGGCACGTCGAACTCGATCCCGGCGACGTCGCGGAGGCGTGTCCGTGCATCTCGTACGTCGGCCGCGTAGCCCTGCCGCTCGGCGGCGGTGAGTGCGAGGGACCCCGAGTCGGTGCCCGCTTTCGCGGCCGCCGCGGCTCGGTCCCAGTCGATAACGCCCGGGCCGGAGGCCTCGGATACCGCACGGAGGCTTCGGAGAATGTCCATACAACACGGAGGGATGCCCGACCCAAATCGCTTGCGTCGGTTCGTAGTGGTCGTCCACGCCGCACGCAGACCTCTCAGGCGCCGCTAGCAGTGCCCGACGGGGCCTTCTCGTCGTCACCGAGGAACTTTGTCGCGGCGATAGCGGCCGCCGCGAGTAGCCCCATGGCGAGCACGACGCCGACGATCGACTTCACCGAACAGCGCCCGCCTTTGCCGCCAGTTTCGGTCTCATCTTCCTCGTCACTCGCGGGCTCTCCCGCGACTTCCGCCTGTTCGCCCGGGGCGACATCCAGCCCGAAGGGACCGATCTGGATGTCACCGTCGCCGAGGTGCACCTCGAGTATCGTGAACGATGTGTCGCTCATACCGGTTCGTTCTCTTGCGATCGGCTTATTAGTGCCGCCGGTAGCGGGTCCTGATCGGCGGGTTCTTGTCTGCTCCCGGGTGACCCACGACCATGCACGAGCCAGAGCGAGCGTTCCTCGGTGATCTGCTCGCGACCGCCAGTCCCTCCGGATTCGAGACGGCGAGCCAGCGCGTCTGGACCGAGTACGTCCGCGGGTTCGCCGACGCGGTCTCGACCGACGCCTACGGCAACGCCATCGCCGTCCACGAAGGCGCCCCCGACGCACCGACGATCGCCGTGACAGGCCACGCAGACGAGATCGGGTTCATCGTCCGCGACGTGCTTGCGGACGGTTTCCTCCGGATCGGTCGGATCGGCGGCTCCGATCGAACCGTCTCGAAGGGTCAACACGTCACGATCCACGCCGACGAGCCCGTGCAGGGCGTCATCGGCCAGACCGCGATCCACCTGCGCGACCCCGAAGACGACGAGTACGAGGCGATCCCCGAACAGTTCGTTGATATCGGAGCGAACGACCCCGAAGAGGCCCGCGAGCACGTCGAGGTCGGTGACCCGGTCACCTTCTCCACGGACATCGAGGAGCTGGTCGGTGACCGCATCGCCGCCCGCGGAATCGACAATCGGGCCGGGACCTGGGCGGCCGCAGAGGGGCTCCGCCGTGCGGCCGCCGCCGATGTTGACGCCACCGTCTACGCCGTCTCCACGGTTCAAGAGGAGGTCGGACTACAGGGCGCCCGGATGGTCGGGGTCGACCTCGACGACGTGGACGCGTTCGTCGCCGTCGACGTCACGCACGCCACCGACAACCCGGATGTCGACCGCGAACGTCGCGGCCCTGTCGAGCTGGGTGCGGGACCGGTTATTACGCGAGGAAGCGCGAACCACCCGGTTCTCGTCGATCTCGCCCGGCAGGCCGCGATGGACGCCGACATCGACGTGCAGCTGCAGGCCGCGGGCACCCGGACCGGCACCGACGCCGACGCCTTCTACACCTCGCGCGGCGGCGTCCCGTCGCTCAACGTTTCGATTCCGAACCGGTACATGCACACGCCCGTCGAAGTCGTCGACCTCGACGATCTCGATGCGGTCGCCGATCTACTGGCCGCGATCGCCGCCGAGACGGCTGCGGCTGGTCCCTTCGCTGTCGACATCTGAGCGCTGTGCCCCTCGCCGCAACTGACCGAACTGGACCACGACAAACCGGGGCACAGCAGGGCCGAAACGGAACTGTTTTACAATATCCTGTTGTATCCGTAACTGCGTCAAACGGACGCGCGCTCTGGTGGTGTAGTCCGGCCAATCATATTGCCCTCTCACGGCAATGACCTGGGTTCGAATCCCAGCCGGAGCATTCTAATCCGACGCCTTCTCCCGATTTTCGCTGTGAACTAACCAGAGGTAAACCCATGTTCACGCGCAATGCGACTCAGAAAGTGTATCGAACCCGCCTCCGTCCTGCGATTCTCCGATATAGTGAGGCATCTACAGTCACCGGGGTAAACCCCCCGCAGTCTTGCGATCGTCGAAATCGAGGGACAATAACCCGGGGTACCGTCGGGAGCGTAGCGCTCTACATCGGTATCTGAGTCCCCTGTATTGACCGCACAAGGAGTCAAAGTGGATCGCCTACTGAGGATTTCAACAGCGCCAAATCAATCCAACAGCTCGAGATCTCCCCGGCGTTCTCGATGCATGATACCACCGGCGAACAGCCGAAGTTTCGAAATGAGCTCTGACTCGGTCTCGTATGTTGCTACTCGCAAGTCCCATCGCACCTGTGCGGACCGTATCATCGCACTCGTGACATCGTCCTCGTGAATGAAGATCAACCGGTCACCGTGGGTTTCCGAAAGCGCCTCCAGAATACTCCCTGCTTCTTCTCCGACGCCGAAATTATGGCCGAGAAACGGCAAGATGAACGCAGTCGCGTTGCTACACTGCGTGTACTCGACGCTTTGAGTCGCCGCGTCCACATCATCAGTATCCACGTCAACGTCTAGAGCGAGAAATGCGTTCACTCCGGGTTTCACGCGAAGTGCTCCCTGCACCCGTCGCAAGAGTGCCTGCGCCGCGTCGATCTCTTCTTTGTTTTGAAACAACTGGCGAAGCGGCCCCGGGAGGTCCTCCACGTCAATCTCTTGGCGCTCCGTCTCGCTGAGGACGTAGTTGAGATTGAACGATTTGTATGGGCCCATCAAGTAGAAGAGAAACCGGTCGTACGTCACGTGACCTAACCGTTCGGCAATCAAGTCGCGCGTAATCTCCATAGTCCTGAGCGATCGTGCCCGCTGAAAATACTTAAAAGACCCAATTTTTGAGAGGATTCGGCTTGAGAAAGCCTAAAACTCTCTCTCCCGTACCGTAGACTAAGATGGCGACGGACCACACGGAGACGGCCGGAGGGGGATTCCCGGAGGATCCCGAAGACCTACTGCCGGAGGAGAGCGTCCTCAGCCTTGACGAGTACCTAGCGATGCACGCAGCGGTCGGGCACCGCACCAGATACGAAATCCTCTATCGGCTCGTCCACAGCGGCGACATGAGCCCCAAAGAACTGGAAGAAGCGATCGACATCGACGACAGTACCCTCCACTACCACCTCAACAAACTCGTCGACGTGGGACTCGTCGAAAAACGTCAACACACCGAGCGAGGAGCAGACGGCCTCTACACGTACTACCGAGCGACGGTGTTCGGCGAGGTGACGCTCACAAACGGCGTCGACGACCTGATCCGCGGTGAGGAAGTGTTCGATGCGATGTACAACAGTTCGACCGAACAGTAGCGAGTGCCGTTTCTCAAGGGGACTGCGAAAATTGGCACTGCCGAAGTTCTGTATAAAAGACATATCCGCTCGAAGACCCGACCGACGCGCTCGTCACGCAGAATCCGTGCCCACGTCACGACACGCTTTCGTTCGGTTTGAGGTCCGCCTCGGACGACGCCGACCGGGCAGTGACCGCCAGGGTCACCCGTGAAACCGGTACAGCGACGTGACGTACGGCAGCCGGTTGAGCATCCAGATTGCGACCGGGAGCCCCACGACCGTGATTGCGAGGACCGACGCCACGTTCGCCCAGAGCAGGCTCAGCCACCACCCGACGAGGACGAAGTAGATCGCCCGGACGGCGAGCGAGCGTTGTCCTCGCGCCGACTCAGGCTCCGAAAGCGACCGCGGCTCCGCGAGCGTGAGCACCGTCGGCACGAGGTTGATCAGCTTGATGCCTATCGGCAGCAGGATAACCGTGACGTTGAGCAGCCACGCAGTGTTGACGACGATCGGTGTTACCCACCAGCCGACGAACACGAACCACAGCGCGCGAACGAGGAGGGATCGTTGTGTCATCAGTCGCGATAGATTCCCAAGCAGTAAATCCGTATCGTCGATTCCGGACGTCTTCGACTCGCTCGGACGTAGACGACTACGAACCCGGACATCCGCGGCCGCGAGCGCGAGGAAGCATCACAATTTCACTGCGGCAACGTCTTTCCCGCCGCAGTCCACCGATTCCTCGATCTGGTGAGGCATCTTCTGTCACCAGAGAACCCGGACTTCTCGGTCGAAACTCGATTTTATGTGCGTCTCTTGTGAAGTGGTCCCATGCGACGAAGAGAGTACCTCGAGCTCGGTGCGGCGACCGGAGCGGTGACCGTTGCCGGCTGTCTGGGGGAATCAAGGGAGCCCGCGTTCGAAGAGGGCTTCGAGGACGGTCTCGGCGAGTGGGAGAGCGGCGCAGCTATCGGGCCCGAGGTCGACCTCGAGGAGTTCGAGTGGGAGTTCGGAATCTCCGAAGCGGAGGCGGCGTCGGGTGAATACTCCTTGCGGATCTGGAACGAAGGCGACTACGACGACGGCGTGACCTGGGGCGTCCACCCCGTTTCGATCGAGGCCGGGCAGGCATACGAGGCGACGGTGTCCGCCCAGATCTGGAGCGAGTCGGAGTCGTTCAACACCCTTCGAGACGCGGTGATGTATCTCGGTCCCGACCCACCGGCAGTCGAGGAGGATTTTCCACACCCAGGAGTGAACACGACCGATCTCGGGGAGGCGCCCTACGGTGGGCTTCGGGAACCGCTGTGGCTTACCGACGGTTGGCGGGAGTATCGCTTCGAATGGACGACGCCGGAGCTCTCGACGGACACCCTCTACGTCGCGATCGGCCACGCCGTGATCTGGGAGGGCGACGCCGCTCACTACGTCGACGACGTCAGCGTTGAGATCGAGCCTCGATGACGATGCTGCTCAACGGCCTGCTCGGGAACTGGTCGTCGGCGCGCTCGCCGCGGTCGTGGTACGCTCGTCGCCGACGACTCGTCGGCCACGGCCGCCGTGCTGGAGCGCTCGCTCGGACTGGTGCCGGCTTCTGAGATCGCGAATGTCCTGTTAGAAAACGAGTACTTATATGGTATACCATGGTTTTTCGTCATGAAATGCAAGACTCATCAACGCCAAACCACGGTGACATTCAGCGCTCGTCAGCACGGTTGAACAGGCGGTCGTTCCTTGGAACCGGTGCCGCAGTAGTCGGGGCCGGGGCACTCGCCGGATGCTTGGGTGACGATGAGGCGGGTGACCGCAATGACTTCGCGATCGTGTCGAGCCCTGCCGGATTCGACGACAACGCGTTCAACGACAACGCGCTGGAGGGGCTCGAAGAAGCGGCCGAGGAGTTCGACCGCGAGGTCAACGCTGTCGAGGAAACCGAAGAAGCGGAGTACCAGTCCGTGCAGGCGGAGCTCGCCGAACAACAACGATACAGCGTCATCGTTCTCGTCGGGTTCAACCACTTCGACGCGCTCGAAACGAACGCCGTCGAGTACGAGGATCAGAACTGGATGCTGATCAACGACCACGTCGAGGGACAGGACAACGTCTCCGGCTGGATCGAAATGAACAACGAGATGTCCTTCCTCGCGGGCGTTGCTGCGGGAACGCTGACGACTGCAGACATCTCTCACGCCGGTAGCAGTACCGATCCGTCGGGAACGACCGTCGGCTTCGTCGGCGGTGAGGATATCGACCTGATCAACGCCTTCGAGCAATCGTACATCGAGGGCGTCGAGTGGGTAAACGACGACGTCGAGGTTCTCACGGGGTACGGCGGGAGCTTCTCCGACACGAGCGCGGCGCGCGACGTCGCGGAATCACAGATCGACGACGGAGCGGATATCGTCTGGCACGCGGCGTCGGCCGCCGGCCGCGGGGTGTTCGCCGCCGCGCAAAACGAGGACCGGTTCGCCCTCGGCGTCGACGTCGATCAGTCAGTGACCGCGGAGCAGTACGCGGACGTCATCCTCGGCTCGGCCGTCAAGGCACTCAACGAAGCGACGTATCAGGTCGGTGCTGCAGCGGCACAGGACGACTGGGGAAGCGTCTCGGGTGAACAGAACCTCAGCATCGAGCAAGGTGGGATCGACTTTATCACCGGCCAACAGTTCGAGGGAGCCCTCCCCGCGGCCCTCGACGACTCGCTCGAGGAAGCGAAACAGGCGTTCATCGACGGGGAAATCGAGCTGACCTGCGGTCCGACTGGCTGTTAACCACGTCGCGTAAGGGGGGTGTACCGTCCCCCATCGACGGTTCGACTCCAGTCGACGTGTATCGACGACGACCACTGAGAATCTCCGCACTACATGAGCACACCCACCGACACGCCGCCTGCCGTCCGGTTAGAGGGGATCACGAAACGGTTCGGCGACGTCGTGGCCAACGACGACGTCGATTTCACCCTTCAAGAGGGCGCTGTCCACGCCTTACTCGGTGAGAACGGATCGGGTAAGACGACGCTAATGAGCGTTCTGTACGGACTGTATCAACAGAACGAAGGAACCGTGGCGGTCCACGGCACGCAACGATCATTCGACTCGCCACGGGACGCGATGGATGCCGGTATCGGGATGATCCATCAGCACTTCCAGCTGGTCGAGCCGATGACCGTCCTCCAGAACATCATCTTGGGTCACGAACCCGTCACAAACGGGCTTATCGACGAGGATTCGGCGCGGCGAGATATCGAAGCGCTTAGTTCTCGATACGGATTCGACGTGGCACGGCATCTCGACACGATGGTTCGAGATCTCGACGTCGGGATTCGACAGCGCGTCGAGATCGTCAAGAGCCTCTACCGCGGCGCGGAGATCCTCATCCTCGATGAGCCGACCGCGGTGCTCACGCCCCAGGAAGTGGACAGCTTGATCGAGCTCATGGGCGATCTCACGGACGACGGCCACTCGCTGATCTTCATCACACACAAGCTCGACGAAGCGCTGAAGGCGGCGAGTGAGATTTCCGTGCTCCGCGACGGCTCCGTGATCGGGACCGTCGACGCGGCTTCGACCACCGAAACCGATCTCGCACGAATGATGGTCGGTCGAGAGATCACTTCGGAACGGGAGCAACGAGAGACCTCACTCGGCGAGCCAGTTATCGAAACAACACAGCTCCACGTCCGTGGTGACCGTGGGCTCGAACAGGTTCACGATGTCGGACTAACGGTCCGTGAAGGCGAAATTCTCGGTATCGCTGGCGTACAGGGCAACGGTCAGACGGAGTTGGTCGAGGCGCTGACCGGCCTTCGGACACCGACTGACGGTGAGGTGGTGTTCCACGGCGACCGTATCACGACTAACAGCCGACGCTCCCGGATCGAGGACGGCATCGCGTACATCCCAGAGGACCGGCAGGTAGAGGGAGTGGTTATGGAGTACGACCTCGTCAAAAACGCACTCTTGGGTAATCAGACGATCGAGCCGTTCGTGTCGAACCGGATCATCGATTGGTCGGCGGTCGCGGACCACGCCGAACAGATCGTTGACGCGTACGACGTGCAGCCCCCCCACGCCGAGACGAAGGCACGATCGCTGTCGGGCGGTAATCAGCAGAAATTCATCGTCGGTCGAGAAATCGAGCACGGTCCGGACGCGATGATCGCTGCGCACCCCACTCGTGGCGTCGATATCGGTGCCATCGAGTTCATTCACGACCGGATGCTCTCGCTCCGCGACGAGGGACTCGCGGTCGTTCTCGTGTCTTCGAAACTCGAGGAAGTTCAGAAGCTCTCCGACCGCATTGCGGTCATGTACGAGGGAGAGTTTATCGACGTCGTCGATCCCGAGGCCGTCACCGAACAGGACCTCGGTCTCCTGATGGCTGGCCAAGAGCTACCGGCCGATCGCACAACCGGCGAGCAGCTCGCTGAGGGCGGTGACGACCGATGAGCGCAACCGGCGGACAACGCGTATTCGCCGGCGCTAAACGCCTTATGGCGCGACTGACCGCGGCTACTGTCGTTGAACGGGTCGCGATTGCGGCGGCATCTGCGGGACTCGCACTCGCCATCGGGATCCTCATCGTCGGCATCGCGGGCTATGATCCGGCCCGGTTTGCCGCTCAGTTAGCGGTCGGCGCGTTCGGGAGCGAACGTGCTGTCGCACGCACGCTCCGGTTCACGACGCTGTTTATTCTGGCCGGTGTTGCGGTGGCCGTCGCGTTTCGGGCTGGGGTGTTCAATATCGGGGTCCAAGGACAGTTCGTCGTCGGCGGACTTGCCAGCGTCGTCGCCATCGTGTGGGCTGCGCCGGCACTCCCCACCGGGCCTGTCGGCGGTGTGCTGTTGATCAGCTTTGGGCTGTTCGTTGCGACGGTGGCTGGGGGACTCTACGGTGCGCTCCCCGGAGCGCTGAAGGCGTACGCCGACGCGAACGAGATCATCACGACGATCATGCTGAACTTCATCGCGATCGGCGTCGGCGGATGGCTCGTCGGCGGCAGGCTCCGCGGGGCCGACGCGACGTCGGTGCGAACCGAACGGCTTCCCGAGTACGTGACGTTCCCGCGGATCGTGTTCGACGACCCGAACTTCTCGATCGTCGGACTCGGGTTGGCGCTCGTCGTCGTCGTCGTCGTCGCGTTCCTCATGACGAGGATCAACACCGGCTACGATATGGTCACCAGCGGGATCCAAGCCTCGGCAGCCCGTTACTCCGGGGTGAACGCTAAGCGAACGATCGTCACGACGATGACGCTATCGGGAATGATCGCGGGCATCGCCGGCGCCGTCTTCGCCATCATGATCCAGGGGTACTTCACTGACCCGTCGGGGATCGGCAGTTACGGATTCGACGCGATCGCCGTCAGTTTACTCGCCGCGAACAACCCGATCGGTGTGGTTCCCGCCGCGCTGTTGTTCGGCGGGTTGAACTCGGCGGGATCACACATCCAGATCGCCAGTAACGTCCCCGTCCAACTCATCGACGGAATCATCGGCCTCGTGGTGTTGTTCGTCGCTGCACCGGAACTGTTCCGTATGGCCGCGCTTCGTCTCGGTATCACGGGGGACGACCGATGAGCGATTCCGGCGATGCCGCGACGACCCGATTTCGGGTGGGAGTCGCGCTCGCTGTCGTTCTCGGTCTCCTCGGCGTGTACGGTGTCGTCCGTGCCGACTGGGAACTCGGTCGACTGGTTACCGTCGGGTACGTGAACCGGTCGCTCCAGATGGCGACGCCGATCGCTCTCGCCGCGATCGGCGGGTTGTACGCCGAAAAAAGCGGTGTGTTCAACATCGGACTGGAGGGGTTCATGATCATCGGTGCGATCACCAGTGCGAGCGTGGTGTTCGCACTCGGCGGCACGTCACCGACACAGGCGGACATCTGGGTCGCCGTCTTCACCGCGATCCTCGCGAGTTTGGCGCTGACGGTCGTGTTTGCGCTGCTTCTGATTCGGTACCAAGCGAATCAGATCGTCGCCGGGCTGGCGGTCTGGTTTATCGGGCTCGGGTTCGGGCCGTTCTTCGCGACCTACGTGTGGGGAAGTAGAAACAGTCCAGGCCTCGCGAGCGTCGACAGTTTCGCGGTCCCGTATCTCGCCGACCTGCCGTGGGTCGGTCAAATCCTCTTCGATCAATCGCCGCTCGTGCTGTTGACTATCGGTGTTGTACTCCTCTCGTGGGTCTTCCTCTACCGGACGCGGTACGGCTACTGGATACAGGCGGCCGGTGAGAACCCAACTGCGCTCGACACGGCCGGTATCAACGTCAACCGTGTGCGGTACGCGACGGTGATATTCTCCGGCGCGATGGCCGGTGCCGGTGGCGCGGTTCTGTTCGCTCACGCGGGGAACTTCGTCGGAACCGGCCCGACAATGGTCGACGGCCGCGGCTGGATCGCCATCGTCGCGTACCTGTTCGGGAACTACAACCCGCTCGGTGCGGCGATGGCCGCGGTCTTATTCGGCGGCTTAGACATGCTTCAGATCCAGTTCCAAACGGTCGGCATCGAGGTTCCCAGCAGGCTTGTCAACCTCTTCCCGTACGCCGCAGTCGTGGTCGTGTTGACCGTCTGGGGAAAAACGCGGATGCCGTCATCAGTCGGCGAACCGTACGAAAAAGAGGAATGATATCCTCCGGTCACCCTCTTTTTCGACGCTGAATGTGCGGAGGGCCTTCCGGTGAAGTGAGCGGTCACCACATCGATGAGTGATACAGGACGTGTCTCGACGGCCGTAGACGTCACTCGCGGTCGAGGTACTCCTGTTGGACGGCGACGACTTCGGCCGAGTCCTCGCAGTCGGCGTACCGACGGAGCGGCTCCTCGTTGAGTTCGAGGAACGTCTCGCCCCACGTGAACTTCGCCATGATCCGCTCGGCGTGGTCGGATTCGCCGAGGATGATGAGTGCGGCCGCGAACGCCTCGACCGTGGTGAGCCGCATCGGTCGCCCGAAGTTCACGGGGTTGCCGGCGACTAAGTACGGGAGCGCCCGGTGTTCGCCCGGGAGCGAGAACATCTTCTCACCGGCCGACTCCCACGAGCAGTCGAGCGCGACGAGCGCGTTCTCGCGGGCGACGTCGGCGTCGGCGGGCGACAGCGCGCGCTCGGCGTGGGGGTTCAACACGACGCCGTAGGGCGTGGCGCGGTCGGACCGGTGGAGCTCGGCGAGGTCGAATCGCGCGAGCTTCCGGGCCGTGCACTTGTCGGGGTCGTCGTCCCCTTCGTACCGGACGTGAAGGTCCACACGTGCGAGTTTGGGTGAGTCGTTTATAAGGCGTGCGGACGGAGTCAGCAAAAATGCTCGGGGCCGTCGGTTGCGCCCGATCACGGCGCGCGGGTCTGCGTCACCATCGACTCGGGGTCGTCGCTTTCCGACGGGACGCGCGTCTGCGTCGCGATCGGATCCGATTCGTCTTCGGGTGTTGGTTCGCTCATCGCGGTCGTCACTCGCGTTTCACCGTACAAAAGAGTTCAGCTAAAACAACAGTTATTCCGCCGATCTCCTAATACACGTTTACTAGTATGAGATTTATTACTGTATTTGAGTCTATATTTCTGTCAGACTCGGACTCTCCTTGTATTCGACAACGATCGTTAGTCGTCTCGCACCGCGCTCTGGATACCGTCAAACCGACCCGGTACCGGCGGGGTTTTTCCTCGTTGCCCCGCATGTGATCGCATGGAGCTGTTCGCGGTGCCCGGCCTCCCTGAGATCCGGGAGGGAGACGACCTCGCGGCGATGATCGACGAGCGCGTCGATCTCCGCGCGGACGACGTCGTCGTCGTCGCCAGCACCGTCGTCTCCAAGGCGGAGGGCCGCACCTGCGACCTCGGCGACTTCCAGCCGAGCCCCCGCGCGAACGAGGTGGCCGACCGGCTCGCGGCGATCGCGGGCGAACAGAAGGACCCGCGCTTCGCGCAGGCCGTGATCGAGGAGTCGACGGAACTGATCATGGAGGCACCGTTCCTCCTGACGGCGACTCGGTTCGGTCACATCGGCGTCAACGCGGGCATCGATCGGTCGAACGTCCCCGGCGGGGACCTGCTGTTGCTCCCGGAGCGCCCCTCGGAGAGCGCGGCGCGGATCCGCGAGGGGATCGCGGCCGACCGCGTCGTCGTCAGCGACACCTGCGGCCGCCCGTTCAGACACGGCCAGCGCGGGGTCGCCATCGGCTGGGCCGGTATCCCGGCGAGCCGCGACTGGCGCGGCGAGCGCGACCGCGACGGCCGCGAGATGGGCGTCACCGTCCAGAACGTGATCGACGAGCTCGCGGCGGCGGCCAACCTCGTCGCCGGGGAGGGCGACGGCGGCACCCCCGTCGTCGTCGTTCGCGACTGGTCGTTCGGCGACCACGAGGGCTCGGACAATCACTTCCGCGAGGCGGACGGCGACTTCGTGCGGCAGGCGCTCCGACAGTGGACGTTTGAAAGGTAACCATGCTCGGTATCGAACTCACCCCCGAACACGACCTGCACCGCCTCGTCGACCTCGGCGTCCGGGCCGAGGAGGCCGGCTACGACGCCGTCTACTCGACGTGTCACTACAACAACCGCGACCCGTGGGCGTTCCTCTCGCAGCTCGCGACCGCGACGGACTCCGTCCGGCTCGGTCCGGGCGTCGCCAACCCCTACGAGACGCACCCGGTGACGCTCGCCTCGCGAGTCGCCACGCTCGACGAGCTGTCGGAGGGGCGCGCCGTCTTCGGACTCGGTCCCGGCGACCCCTCGACGCTCCGCAACCTCGGGCTCGCCGACCAGCGCGGCCTCCGCTCGGTGCTTGAGGCGTTCAAGACCGCCCAGACGCTGTGGGCTGGCGAGCGCGTCGACCACGACGGGACGTTCGACGCCAGCGAGGCCGGGCTCAACTACGAGCCCCCGCAGGGCGCGGACATCCCGGTCCACGTCGGCGGCGAGGGCCCGCACATGTGTCGGATGGCCGCGAAACACGCCGACGGACTCCTGTACAACGGCTCGCATCCCGATGACCTCGCGTGGGCCCGCGACCAGGTTGACGACGGGCTCTCCGACCGCCCCGAGGGTCGCGGCGACTTCGACCTCGTCGCCTACGCCGCGGTCTCGATAGACGAGGACGAGGCGGCCGCCCGCGAGGCCGCTCGCCCGCCCGTCGCGTTCATCACCGCGGGGGCGGCACCTCCGGTCCTGCAGCGACACGGGATCGACCCCGACGCCGCGTCCGAAATCGGCGAGCGCGTCTCGGCGGGCGAGTTCTCGGCGGCCTTCGAGCTGGTAACGCCCGAGATGGTCGACGCGTTCTGTATGGCGGGCGATCCCGACGCGGTCCACGAGCGCGCCGCGAGCGTGGCCGAGCACGCCGACGGGCTCGTCGTCGGGTCGCCGCTCGGCCCGGATCTGGAGGCGAGCGTCGACCTCGCGGCCGACGCGCTCGACGGACTGTTCTAACCTCCCCGGAATCCACGTCCAACACGCCTCGGATTCTCACGCCCCGGGAATCGAGAATCGCCGCTGATAACTCCGGGGAGAGGTTCATAACCCGGTTCCGTCGAGCTAGCGGTATGTCGAACACGCGACAGCGATCGTCGGGCCTCCGAGGTCGATACGAGTCGTTCCTCTGGGCGACGATGGACCGCTTGGGAGTCTCGGCGTCGATAGAGCGAAAGGTGGTCACCGCAGTCGGGATCCAGTTTCTGATCACCGTCGCGATCTTTCTCTCTCCGTTTCTGTTCTCCGGAACACGGATGTACGTCGTCTCGGGGGTCCTGTTTCTCGGCGCGGTCGTCGCCATCTACAACACGCTGCTCATCGTGCGCCGGGACTTCGTCGCCCCGCTACACCAGTTGGAGGCGGGTGCCCAGGCGATCGCGGCCGGAGACGTCGAGGCGATCGAACTCACCGGCAGCGACCAGCCCGACGAGATCGGTAGCCTCGTGAACGCCTTCGCCGACGTTCAGCAGTACCTCGGAACCGTCTCGGCGCAGGCAGAGGCGCTCGCGGATCGACGGTTCGACGACCCCGCGGTCGACGCGGACGTCCCGGGCGCGTTCGGCGAGTCGCTCGCGGCGATGGCGGCCGACATGGAGGCGTACACGACGGAGCTCGAATCGGTCGTCGACGCCTTCGCCGACGCCGCGAAGCGCGCGCAGGACGGCGACCTCACGGCGACGATCGACGCCGACGCGCTGGCGACAGCGGAGGACAGATACGCCGCGCTCGTCGGAAATTACAACCGGCTCGTCGCCACTCTCGGCGGAACGGTCGGCGAGGTCCACGCGTTCACCGATGACGTCGCGGACACGAGCGACGACGTGCGGGCGAGCATGGACGAGGTCGACGACGCGAGCGAGGAGGTCGCGCGCTCGGTCCAAGAGATCTCCGACGGCGCCGCTACACAGACCGATCAACTGGAGGCGGTCTCCGGCGAGATGAGCACGCTCTCGGCGACCGTCGAGGAGATCGCGGCGTCGGCCGACGACGCGGCCGCGACCGCGCGGAACGCCGCCGAGCGAGGGAAAGCGGGCCGCGAGGAGGCGGTCGAGGCGATCGCGGAACTGGAGCGGTTGGAGGCGCGGATCGCGGAGACGGCGACCGCGGTGGCCGACCTCGTCGACCGGATCGAGGAGATCGACGAGATCGCCTCCGTCATCGACGGGATCGCCGAGGAGACGAACCTGCTCGCGCTGAACGCGTCGATCGAGGCGGCCCGGGCGAACGGCTCCGGCGACGGCTTCGCGGTGGTCGCGGACGAGGTGAAGGCGTTGGCGGAGGAGACCCGCGCGGAGGCCGCGGCGATCTCCGGGCGCATCGACGAGGTGCAGACGGCGTCGACGGAGACGGCGACCGACGTGGAGACGATGGAGGCGCAGGTCGCCGAGAGCGTAGACACGATCGAGTCCACGCTCCGCGAGTTCGAGGGGGTCGTCGAGGACGTGACGACCGTCGACGAGACGGTCCAAGAGATCAGCGACGCGACCGACGATCAGGCCCGGACGACACAGGAGGTCGTCGATATGGTCGACGATATCGCTGCGGTCAGTCGGCAGACGGCCACCGAGTCGGAGACGGTCGCGGCGGCGGCCGAAGAGCAGACGGCGACCGTCTCGGAGGTGACTCGGCGGGTGCACACCCTCTCCGATCAGTCGGACGAGCTGCTGGCGACGCTCGACGCGTTCACCGTCCCGACGGCCGAGCGCACAGAGCGCGGGCTGAGCGCCGGTGAGGCGGGTGCGAGAACCGCGAGTGAAACGGCCGACGACTGAACGACGGCCGACGACTGAACGACGGCCGACGACTGAACGACGGCCGACGACTGAACGACGGCCGACGACTGAACGACGGCCGACGACTGAACGACGGCCGACGACTGAACGACGGCCGACCTATCTGATCTTCTTCCGCTCCCGATCTGACTCTCCTGTCCGGGGCCTACTCACTTCGGCCGCGACCGCCGAGTGAGGGCAGGTTCACGCCGATTTCGCGGAGTAGTGCGCCGACGGCAGCGTACCCGAACACCGCGACGGCGGCGAGAAGCAGCACCTGTCCGACGAGGACCAGCAGCACCGACAGCGGATCTCCGGCACCGAGGATCAGGTCGTTCAGGAAGATGTCGAGGAATCGACCGACGTCGCCGACTACCCGCGTGACGAAATCGATGAGCGCGATCATACGCGGTCGTTGATCCGGGGGGTACTTGGGTGTTGAGTTCGCGGTCGTTCTGCGGTCGCACTCCGAGCGACGAAAACGAGATTCCCGAGCCCGCACGACCATCTCCCTCTCCGGTAACCGAACGGCTTACACACGGCCGCCACGGATCTACCCGTAATGAACACGCTGACGGCGCTGGTCGCCGAGAACACGCTGCTGTGGGTCCTCACGGGGATCCTCGCGTACTCCGCGGCCGCGATGTGGCTCCGGAACAACGGGATTCTCCCCGACTCAGTCGGGGTCTCCGGACCGGTACTCACGCTCCGCACCCTCCGCGGACGCGTCTTCCTCGACCGGCTCTCCGGGCCGAAGCGGTTCTGGCGTGCGGTCGCGAACCTCGGGCTCGGCGGCGCGCTCGTCGCGATGATCGGATCGTTCGTCCTCATCGTCACCTCGGCGATCTCGACGCTCGCTAGCCCGCAGCCCGCCGCGATCCAACAGCCGCAGAACTTCCTCATCATCCCCGGCGTCAACGACTTCCTCCCGCTCTCGGTCGCCCTCGAGATCGTCGTCGGCCTCGCCATCGCGATGATCGTGCACGAGGGCGCACACGGACTCCTCTGTCGCGTCGAGGGGATCGACATCGAGTCGATGGGGCTCGTCTTCTTCACGTTCCTCCCCGTGGGCGCCTTCGTCGAACCGAACGAGGAGGCGACGCAAGCGACCTCTCGGGGCGCTCGCGCGCGAATGTTCGCCGCCGGCGTCACCGCGAACACCCTCCTCACGATCGTCGTGTTCGCCCTGCTCTTCGGGCCGGTCGTCGGCGCGATCTCGCCCGCACCGGGCTACGCGGTCGGCGAGGTGACCCCCGGATCGCCGGCCGCGGCCGCCGACGTCACGCAGGGCGATCGGATCGTCGAGGTCGCCGGGACGCCCGTCGACACCGCCGCCGAGTTCGAGAGCGCGATCGCCGACGCCGGCGACAGCGTGACCCTCACGGTCGACGACGGCGACGGTTCGCGCTCGGTCGAACTGGATCGGCGGCTCCAGGTGATCGGATCCGCCGGGGGGAACCCGCTCGGTGTGACCATCACCGACGCGCCCGTGACGGTCACGTCGGTGAACGGCGAGACGGTCGCGACCGAGCGCGGCTTCTTCGCCGCTGTCGGCGACGACGAGCGCGCGACCGTCGCGGTCGAGGGGCCCGAGTCGGCCGTGGGCGACGCCGCCGCGTCAGGGACTGAGATCCCGATCGGCGCGTACATCGTTGGCGTACAAGACGGCGGCGCGATCCACGACGCGGGCGCCTCGCTCGGCGAGCCGATGACGGTCGTCGAGATCGACGGGGACCGCGTCCGCGACAACGACGACCTGGCGTCGGTGCTCGGGGAGCGGGAGCCCGGTACCACGGTCGAGGTCGTCGCGTACGACGCCGCCGACGAGCGCGTGAGCTACGACGTCGAACTCGCGGAACACCCGAACCGCGACGGCGGGTTCATCGGGGTTAACGTCTTCCCGGGAACGAGCGGGCTCGCGCTCGACGACGTCGGCGTGTCGGAGTACCCCGCTGGCGCGTATCTCGAACTACTCGGCGGCGACGGCGGCGAGGGCGCGACCGACGGACTCGCGCTCGGGGGGCTCACGGAGTCGCCGCTCGGCCTCGTGTTCGTGGCGCTCATCCTCCCGCTCGGCAGTCTGTTCGGGCTTCCGTTCAACTTCGCCGGCTTCACCGGTGAGCTCACCAACTTTTATATGGTCGACGGGTCACTCGCCGTCCTCGGCGGCGGGGTGTTCCTCCTGGCGAACCTGCTGTTCTGGACCGGGTGGATCAACATCCAGCTCGCGCTGTTCAACTGCCTCCCCGCATTCCCGCTCGACGGGGGGCGGATCCTCCGGATGGTCGCCGAGGCGGTCATGAGCCGAGTCCCGCTCGGCGACCGCCACGCCGCGGTCCGCACGATAACGGTGTCGTCCGGGCTCGTGATGCTGTTCGGGTTGATCGCGATGATCTTCGGGAATCAGATACTCGGGGCATTCGGGCTGATCTGAGCGGGTCGGCGCCGGCCGATTCGACGGTCGCCATCGCGCTTTTTCGGCGTGACCGCGACGTTCGCCGAATGGGAAACCGGTTTCTCCGCGCGGCGAAACGGTGACGTATGAGCCACTCACGCACTGTCGAGATAGAGGGCCACATCATCGACAGCGGAACGATGCAGCGCTGTTTCGGCGCGGTGATGGACCTCGGCGGCTCCTTCGACGTCGAGCAGTTCGACGTGGGGACCCACGAGGAGGCCGAGTCGTACTGTCGCATGGCCGTCTCGGCAGACGACGCGGAGACGCTTCAGGCGATCCTCCACGAGCTTCACCAGAACGGCGCGGTGTTAGAGAACCCGACCGACGTGGACCTCGTCGCCGCGCCCGCGGACAAGGTCGTCCCGCCGAACTTCTACTCGACCACGAACCACCCGACCGAGGTGCTGTACGAGGGCGAGTGGATCGAGGTGGAGCGCATCGAGATGGACTGCGCGCTGGTCGTCGAACCAGACGGTCCCGCGGGCGGCCCCCGAGCGTACACGAAGGTGCTTAACGCGGTCAAACAGGGAGACCTGATCGCGACCGACCAGTCCGGGATCCGGGTGCGACCCCCGGAGCGTCCGCGGAGCGGCGGCGGCGCGTTCGGGTTCATGCAGGGCGGCGTCTCCTCGGAGCGCCCCTCCGAGTCGACGATCCGCGAGGTCGCCGAGGAGCTCCGAGCGGTGAGCGAATCGGGCGGGAACGTGATGGTCGTCGCCGGCCCCGCGGTGATCCACTCGGGCGCGGGCGACGCGCTCGCGAAGCTGGTCGAGGCGGGATACGTCGACGCGCTCTCGGCCGGGAACGGGTTCGCGACCCACGACTTGGAGCGCTCGCTGTACGGCACCTCGCTCGGAATGGACGTGGAGACGCTCGAACACCCGCGGAAAGGGCACAAACACCACATCTGGACCATCTCGGAGATCATCCGCGCCGGCGGGATCGAGGCGGCCGTCGAAGACGGGATCGTCGGTGAGGGCGTGATGTACCAGTGCGTGAAAAACGACGTCGACACCGTGCTCGCGGGCTCGATCCGCGACGACGGACCGCTTCCGGACACCATCACCGACGCGGTCGAGGCGCAGGACGCCATCCGCGATCAGGCGCACGACGCCGACATCGTGTTGATGCTCGCGACGCTGCTGCACTCCGTCGCGGTCGGGAACTGCCTGCCGTCGACGACGAAGACCGTCTGCGTCGACATCAACCCCGCCACCGTCACGCAGCTGCTCGATCGCGGCTCGGCGCAGGCGGTCGGGATGGTCACGGACATCGGGACGTTCGTCCCCACGCTCGCGGAGTTCGTGCTCGACCAGGCGGAGATGACCGACGAGAACGTCGGACTCGACGGGGCCGCCGATCACGACCGCCACTGTGCCGACGGTGAGTAACGTGACCGTCTCGCTCCGACCGTACGACCCCGAGACCGACGCGGACGGCCTGTACGACTGCAAGCTCGCTTTCGAGCGCGGCCTCGGCGAGAACACCGGCGGCGACGAGAAGGCCGCGGCGTACGAGGAGAAGCTTACCGACGACTACCGAGACCGATGGCTCGCGTGGGTCGGTCGCTGCGTCGCCGACGACGAGCGGTGCGTGACGGTCGCGGTCGACGCGACGGCTGATCTGGACGCCGACGAGCGGAGAGACCCCGGCACCGATGAGGACATCGTCGGCTACGTCTTCGTCCTCCCCGAGCGCCTCGCGATGATCTGGGACGCCGCCGTGATCAACGAGCTGTACGTCGCGCCCGCGCACCGCGGGACGGGAGTCGCCGACGACCTCATGGCCGCCGCCGTCGACCTCGCCGGCGATCAGGCCCTCCCGCTCGACCGGATCGCGCTCGACGTCGATCCGGCGAACGGGCGGGCCCAGGCGTTCTACGACCGCCACGGGTTCGATTCGTGGGGCGAGATGGTCGCGCGGCCGCTGAACGACGACTGATCTGGCAGCCGCTCGGCGGCAACCGATCCGGGTCCCCGTAGGCGCCGTCCCCGAAACTACAAACCTCCCAGTCTGTTCTGCGGATCCATGTACGACATCGGCATCGTCGGCTGCGGCGTGATCGGGAACCGACTCGCCGCCGCGATCGACGCCCACGACCGGTTCGCGCTCGCCGCCGCCTGCGACCTCGACGCCGATCGAGCCGCGGCGCTGGCGGCCGACCACGGAACCGACGACACGGTGACGACGACCGACCACGAGACGCTCGTCGATCTCGACGGGCTCGACGCGGTGTACGTCGGCGTCCCGCCGCTGGCTCACGAGGAAGTCGTCGCGAGCGCGCTCGCCGCGGACCGACACGTGATCTGCGAGAAGCCGATCGCCGCCGACGCCGAGACCGGGCGCGCGATGACCGAGCTGGCCGCGGAGACGGACCGCGTCACGGCCGTGAACCTCCCGTTCCGGTACACGCCGGGGTTCGTCCGCCTGCGGGAGCTGGTCGCCGACGGGGCGATCGGCGACCCGCGCCGCGTCGAACTGCGGTTCCGCTTCCCGCAGTGGCCCCGCGAGTGGCAGGACGTCTCCTGGCTCGAATCCCGCGAGCAGGGCGGCCCGCTGCGGGAGGTCGGAACGCACTTTCTGTTCGGCGTGCAGGAACTGTTCGACTCCGTCGACGCCGTGAGCGCCGACGTCGGCTACACCGGGCCGGAGACGTACGAAGACGACGTCGTCGGGACGTTCAGAGCCGGCGGCGTCCGCGGCACGCTCGACCTGCTGTGCGACCACGAGGGCGACGAGGCGAACGCGATTACGGTCGTCGGCGAGGACGGGTCGCTGACGCTGACGGCGTGGCACCGGCTCGTTCGCGACCGCGGTCGCGAGAGCGAGTCGGCCCTCGTCGACGAGCGGGGTGACACCACGGCGACGCTGCTCGACGAGTTCGCGGCCGCGATAGACGGTGAGTCGGGCGACCTCGTGTCGTTCGACGAGGCGACCCGGGTGCAAGAGGTACTCGACGCGATCCACGCGTCGGACGGCGACCGGGTCGAACTTGCTGGACGGTAGGCGTTGGACTCGCGGGACGACAGGGGTCGATTTGTGGCGCGATACTGCCGAGACACGTTTCCGCCGTCGACTATATGAACGAGGTGTCGATGCTACCCGATGAGAACGCCGGACAGGAGTTATGGTGCCGTCCTCACTACACTCACGTATGAGTTATCTGGTTGCCACTGACGGTTCCACCGAGGGCGATAAGGCGGTCCGATACGCGGCACGGCAGGCGGTCGCGTTCTACGAGACACTCGAAATCGCGCACGTACTCACTCCGGACTCGGAGCTCGTTGACGGGACGATCATCCTGCCGGGCGAGGAGGCGGCCGTCGAAGCCGGGCAGGGAATCCTCGAGAACGCGCGACGGATCGCCGAGGAGGCGGTCGGCGACGAGCCGATCGACATCGAAACGCAGCTACTCACCGGACGGCCGGCCAATTCGATCACCGAGTACGCTCGCGAACAGCCAGTGGCCGCGATTTACGTCGGCCACCGCGGGCTGAGTGAGGAGCGCGAGCGAGTCGTCGGCAGCGTCGCGAAGAGCGTTGTCGACAAGGCCGACGTTCCCGTGACGGTGATCCGCTAAGTGTGAGTCCCCGTCGGTCGATGTCTCGTCGGTCGTTGACCCCGCGGCGGCTGCAAGGCCAGCGACGGCGACGGTCGCAGCGGCGAGAACGCGACTGCTAGCCACCAGACGCTCCCGATACATTCGACTGACACGGCCGCGCGGGGCGGTAGTAAGAACGTATTTACGGTTGTGCATTGTATTGGAACATGTATGAATCAGAATGTCGGTGTGACAGATAAGCGCGTTCGGACGGCCCTCGGCGCCGTGTTCGGCGCCCTTTCGCTGAGCGTACTTGCGGGAGCCGTTCCGCTTCCGAGTATCGCCGCACTCGTGTTCGGTATCGCCGCCACCGCGATGCTCGCGACGGCGGCGACTGGAACCTGCGGGCTCTACTCGTTGATCGGGGTCGACACCTGTTCGGTGTCGCCCGGCGACTCGAAGTAAACTAGATTGCCGTATCGCAGGAGCGGGTCGCAGCCGACGCGTCACAGGGACTGAAAACGAGTCTGGTTCTGTCGCGAGGGGGGTGCCTCGTAGCCGATTTTCGGATCCGTTCCACCGTCGACGGCAGCCTCAAGTGTGTTCACTCGTAACATACATATGGACGCTCGACCGGAGCGACAGCGGGACGTGACGGGCCGTGAGAATCGACTCGCTCCCGTCAACAGGGGTGTAGTTGCGTGAGTGACGACCCGAACGATCCGACCGTCCTCGTGATCGGCGGCGGCGCGACCGGCGCCGGTATCGCCCGCGATCTGACGCTGCGCGGCGTCGACGTGACGCTCGCGGAACGCGGCGGGCTCGCGGGCGGCACGTCGGGGCGTTCGCACGGGTTGCTCCACAGCGGGGCGCGGTACGCCGAGGCCGACGCGCCCGGCGCCGCGGAGTGTCTGGCCGAGAACCGGACGCTCCGCGATATCGCCGGCGCGTGCGTCCGCGAGACGGGCGGGCTGTTCGTTCGACTCGACGGCGACGATCCCGAGTACTTCGAGGAAAAACTGAGCGCCTGCGAAGAGATCGGCATCGAGACGGAGCGGATCGACGGAGACGCCGCACGGGAACTGGTCCCTGGACTCGCCGATGAGGTCGCCGAGGCCTTCCGCGTCCCGGACGGCGTCATCTATCCGTCGCGGCTCGTGGCCGCGAACGCGGCCGACGCGGAACGCCACGGAGCGACCGTCCACACCCACGCCCCGATCGAGGAGATCGAGACGGCTCACGACGGGGAAGACGCCGACGGAGGCGGCGTCTCGGCGGTCCACGTCGGCGGCGATGTCGACGCGACACTCGACCCGGCGTACGTCGTCAACGCCACCGGGGCGTGGGCCGATCGGATCGCGGGACTGGCCGGCGTCGAGGTCGGGATGGCCCCCAGCCGCGGCGTGATGGTCTCGGTCGAGTACGACGGTCTCGGTCCGGTGTTGAACCGGTGTCGCGACCCCGACGACGGCGATATCGTCGTGCCCCACGACGGCGAGGTCGTACTCGGAACGACGAGCGTTCCGGTCTCGGATCCGGACGACTACGAGACCGCCGACTGGGAGGTCGAGCGCTCCGTCGAGGAGTGCGCGGCGATGCTCCCGGGAGTCGCCGACGCGCCCGAAGTCAGGACCTGGTGGGGCGTCCGGCCGCTGTACGGCCCCGACGAGGCCGGGGCGAACCGACGGGGAATCTCCCGAGGATTCACGCTTATCGATCACGGCGACGAAGGGGTACCGAACCTGTTCAGCGTGGTCGGCGGTAAACTGACGACGTATCGAGAGATGGCCGAAGTGACCGCCGACCGCGTCTGTGAACGGCTGGGCGTCGACGCGTCCTGTGAGACGGCGACCGAACCCCTCCCCGGCGCCGACGACCCGGCGCAGCTCGACGCGTTCGTCGAGCGCTACGGCGGCGCGAACCCGACCGACGCCGACGTCGTCTCCGCAGCTAGGGAGTGAATCGTCGGGTGACTACTCGTCGTCGATGAGCCCGCCGAACACCGCGCTCGCGGTGTCGGGCACGTCGAAGTCGTGGTAGTGCTCCCCCTTCTCGTTCGAGAGGATGTTGAGCGCGGCGGCCGCGCCGTCGCCGGCCGCGATGACCGCCTGCCACTCCTCGGCGCGGACCATCCCGCCGGTCGCGTAGGCGCCCGCGACGCTCGTCTCCATCGAGACCCCGACGTCGACGGTGTCGTCGTCGCCGAACTCGCAGCCGAGTGACTCGGCGAGGTCGCGGTTCGCGCCCGTCGCTAACACGACGTAGTCGGCCTCGTACTCACCGTCTTCCGTGGTCAACGCGAACCCGTCGCCGGACGACTCGACCTCGGTGACCTTTTCGTCTTCGCGGCGGTCGACGCCGAAGTCGTCGACCTGCTGGCGGGCGGTCGCCATGAACTCGCTGCCGCCGACCGAGCCGATGCCGAGATAGTTGAACAGATGCGCCTTGTGCATCCACGTCTTATCGGTGTCGAACAGAACCGTCTCAAGTCCGTTCTTTCCCGCGAACAGTCCCGCGCTGAGTCCGGCCGGTCCGCCGCCGACGATAGCTACGTCTACCATGTGCGTGATAAATGGTCGCGTGCGTGATAAGCGCTGGTGAAACCGGTGATCCGGAGGGTCGACGGTATTCGGAGCGCCGACAGTATCCGGACAATCAGCCGACTCGACCGCGGCGGGCGTTCGGATGACCGGCACGGAGCCGAAGTTACTTCCACTCGTCGATATTGTCTAATGTATGAACGCGGCTCCGCCGGTGGTGTCGGTCTACGCTCCCGGATCGAAGGCCCTCGTTCGCGGAGTCTCGCTGCTCGTCGTCGCTCTCGCCCTGCTCGTCCTCCTCGTCGGGTTCGCGGGATCCGCGGCCGCCGCAGCCGGGGTCGACAGTGGGATTCAGACGCTCGGAGACGGCACTGACGCCGCGAACTCGACTCCGCTCGACGACGCGAACGGGACGACGACGGTGATCGTCCGGTTCACACCCGTCGAGGAGCCGGACGAGCTCGGATCGTCCGACGGTGACGGATCGGAAGCAGTCAGCGACCTCCGCGAGCACGCCGCCGCGGAGCAGACGGCCTTCGAGTCGTTCGCCGACGCGCGTCCGGGGGTCACCGTCGAGCGCGAGTTCTGGCTGGCGAACGCGATGCTCGTTACGGTCGACGCCGACGCGGTCGATACCGCGGACCTGCTCGCGGTCGCGAACGTCACCCGAATTCACGAGAACGTCGCGATCGAGACGCTTGACGGCGGGGTGGCGGCGAGTGCTTCGCAACCGGCCGCGTTTCGGGCTGTACCCCATCCGCCGCAGATCGACGCCGAGCCGTCGGGGACGCACACGGCCGGGCTACGCCTCGTCGACGCGCCGACGGCGTGGGAGCGCTTCGGCACCCGTGGTGCGGGCGCGAGCGTGGCCGTCATCGACACGGGCGTCGACCCCGCACATCGGGATATCACGGTCGCCGGTTGGGCGTCGTTCGACGAGAACGGGACCCTCCTGAGCGACGATCGCGCGGACGCGGTCGACCCCGACGGCCACGGTACCCACGTCGCCGGAACGGTCAGCGGGGGGAACGCCTCGGGGACACACATCGGGGTCGCACCCGACGCCGACCTGTACGCGATCGACGCGTTCGGCGAGGACGGGTCAGCGACGTTCGCGGGCGTGCTCGCGGCGATGGAACACGCGACCGTCGAGAACGACGCCGACGTGCTCCAGATGAGCCTCGGCGCCAACGGAACGTTCCGGGGATTCATCGCTCCGGTCCGCAACGCCCGCGCGACGGGATCGATCGTCGTCACGGCGGCCGGAAACGAGGGGCCGGACACCTCGTCGGGTCCCGGAAACGTCTATGACGCGCTCGCGGTCGGTGCGGTCGATCACGACCGAGCGGTGGCCGCGTTCTCCAGCGGGCAGCCGATCAACGCCACCGCCGCGTTCGGAGCGTACCCAGACGACTGGCCCGAGCACTACGTCGTGCCGGACGTGACGGCACCCGGCGTCGGCGTCGTGAGCGCGGCGGCGGGAACGACCGACGGGTACGTCCGCCGACAGGGGACCAGCATGGCGGCCCCGCACGTCTCCGGGATCGCGGCGCTCGCGGTCGCGGCCACGGACGGGCGGGTCACCGACGCGGATCTGCAGGCCGCGATCGTCGACACCGCGGTTCACCCGACCGGCGCGTCGAGCCCGGACGCCCGATACGGTCACGGGGTCGCCGACGCGCCCGCCGCCGTCGCGGCCGCCGTAGAGGCGACGCCCCCGGAACCGGAGCCGACAGAGAGCGGTGGGGGTACCGCCGAGGGCGTCGAAGACGGTGTCGCCGACGATGCACAGACGAACGACGATATCCCCGGATTCGGACCGCTCGTCGCGGTCGTGTCACTCGCTGCGGCTGCGTCGCTCGTCCGACGTACGAGAAGGGGACCGGGAGACCGCTGAGCGCGACGTCGGCGGGGCGCTCCGACCCGGTTACTCCGTGAAGTCGCTCAGTGAGCCGCCGGGCGTGTCGTCTGCTGGCTCTCCGTCCGTGCCGCTTGGTTGGTCGACGTCCGTCTCGTCCGTGCCGCTTGGTTGGTCGACGTCCGTCTCGTCCGTGCCGCTATCCGTCTCGTCCGGCTCACCCCACGGATCGTCGGGATCGACGGGTTCGACGGCCCGGTCGAGTTCGTCGGCGTCGTAGTCGTGGTCCTCGTCCAGCAGCATCGCGAGACGCTGCCACCGCGCGCTCTGCTCGTCCTCGCCCTCCGGGCCGACGCGGGCACCGTGCGTCTTGAAAAAGCGCGTACCGCGGCCGAGTCGCGCCCCCTCGCCGGTGTGGCCGTCGAAGATCGCGTCGAAGGTCCCCTCCGGTTCGAGCTTGCCGACGGGGAAGTCGTGGGCGGGCTCCTCGCCGCGCTCGCGGGCCTCGGCGCGGCGGTCGGCGACGGCCGAGAAGTACGCGTCGGCGTTGGAGGCCTCGCGCGTCGAAGTTGCGCGGGCGGCCGCCAGCGCGGCGTGGATCGCGCAGAGTCGGCCCTTCCACTCGGCGGGCTCCCAGCGCTCCGTGGCGAGCTCCTCGTAGCGCTCGATCGCGAGGGCGACGTCGCTGCCGGCGCGGAGGTCCTCGACGACGTAGAGGGTGAGGCGGTCCCAGAGGTTCCAGGCGTAGCCGGAGCGGGCGAGCTCCCACGCGGCCCACGCGGCGACCTCCTCGTCGGAGCGGCGCACGGCCTTCTGGAGGAGGCTGGAGACGACGTAGCGGCCGTACCCGCCGTCGGTCTCGTTCGGTTCCTTCGGCTCGCCGAAGTCGTTCTCGCCGGTCGCGTCCGGCGTCGTGTCGGTCTCCAAGCTCCCGTCCGACCCGAACGTCGCCTGTCTGTCGTCGCCGTCGGCCATACGTTCGCTCCCGCCGCGAGCGACTTAAAAATCCCGCGCGGGCGTCGATCGCGTCGGTCGTCGATGGCCCCTCGGGCGGTCGATCCGTGCCGCGGTACGTCGGATCACACCTGCACTGAAAGGGAACCCTTAAGTCGGATCCAGCGGGTAGAATAGCTTGCCCGCCCTTAGCTCAGCCTGGTAGAGCAGCCGACTGTAGATCGGCTTGTCCCCCGTTCAATTCGGGGAGGGCGGACTTTCTCTCAAAGCGATTCGTAGCCGACTGTGGACCGACTTGTCCCCTCGTCCTCGCGAGCGTAGCGAACGAGGGCTCGGAAGACGGTCCAATACGACAGACAACTCCTCAAGCTCTCACGGCCCGCGCACTGCCAACGTAGTGGCAGTATTCTATCCAATTTCTTACATACTACTTTAATATTTATTACGATAATTGATTAAGAATGTCTGTAGGACAAGAACTCCTCGACGTGCCGTTTCCCGAGATGGTGGCCAGCATGGGGCAGGGCATCGCTGACGCCCAGAACCAGTTAGACATGAACTCGGTGGAGGTGGCGAAGATCCTCGCCGAGACGGAGATCGAGGTCGTCCCGGCGATCACGCGAACGATCGGCTCGGACGGCGACGTCACCTACGACTCCGCGGATCCGATCGACGTCTCACTGTTACAGGCGGGGTTGTTCCCCACGTTCTACCAGTTCTCCGAGGCCGTCATCGAGGTCGAGATGGACATCAAGACGACGACCGAGCGCGAGACCGACATCGACGTGAGCGCCAAAGCGAGGGCCGGATTCGGTCTCTGGGGCGGCAGCATCCAGACCGACGTGAGCCACAACCGGAAGTTCGGCAAGGAGGTCCACGGGACGAGCAAACTGAAGACAACGATGGTCCCGGTGCCGGAGCCGCCGTACCTCTTCCCCGAAGTCGAGACGGTTGACAACCGACCGACCGAGTGATAGCCCCCGTCCGCTCCGGGTCGACGGCGACTGACCGTCTCCCGATCCGCGAAACGTCATCACGACACTCGTGCCACGACATTCATGCCACTACGCGCCCATCACCTACCGCCGCGCAGTACCGCCTCCGACCGACCGACGCGACCGATCGCCGACGTCCCGTTCGACGACCTCGTCTACCTGCTGGCCGAGGGCGTCGCCGACGCCCAGACGGCCCTCGACGCTCACACCGCGGAGATGCTCGACACCCTCGCGGAGACGACGGTCGACGTCGTTCCCAGCGTCACCCGCACTATCGACGTCGACGGATCGATGACGACGGCGACCGCCCCCGCGGAGTCCCGCTCCCTGCTCGAACTCGGACTCACGCCCGCCCGGTATCAGTTCAGCGACGCGACGATCGAGGTCGAGGTCGACGTTAGCGTCACGGAGCGAGACGGACGCGATCTCGACCGTGAGGGAGAACACACGGAGCGACCGCTCGAGCTACAGGCGGGAACGCAGCGCGTGATCGACCGACGGTCTTTCGACCGCGAGGCCAGCGCAAACGCCCGACTCGCGGCGCGGCTCCAACCGACGCCGCTGCCGAGCCCCGCCAGACCGACTGCCGAGCTCGAGGCCGTCGAGGGGGATCTCCGTGGCGACTGATCGGTGGCTCGAGCGACCGCTCAAGGAGTTCATTCGCGCCGTCGCCTTCTCCGTCGCGGAAGGCCAAGAGGAAATGGACCGCCGAGCCGTGCAGTCCCAGCGGGCGATCGAACGGGAGATCGAAGACGGGAGTCTCGCCTACGACCTCGACGCGTCGTGGCTCCGGTTTTCGGAGGTCGAGGCGGACCTGGAGCTGACGCTCTCGATCGAGGGTCGTGAGATCCGGGACCCCGAGACGAAGAAGGTCCGGGGGTATAAACCGGTGGTGAGCGCGCTGCCGCTGAACCACCGCGTCAAACACGAGTACGACGTCGACGCCGAGCTCGCGAGCGAGGTGCGACTCCGCATCGCGCCGGTCCCGCCCGAGACCCGTCAGCCATGAGCGACTGGTACGAGACCCGCGACGACACGGTCCGTCTCGGCGAGGCGTTTCAGTTGGAGGAGATTCGCCAGCTCGAAGTCGAGAAGCTCGAGACCATCGAGCGGGCGGCCATCGAGCGACTGATCACCGGCCAGCAGGAGTCGCTCGTGCGACTCCAGACCGACGTGCTCGAGGTCAAAACCGAGCGAAACGCGCTGGAGCGCCAGCTCTCGACCCTCGAAGACGAGCGCGGACGGCTCCAAGACCGAATCCGTGAGCTCGAAGCCAACAGACCGGCGCTGGAGCCGAAGACGGTGTTCGCGAACCTCGGCGCCGCGCTCCAAGAGGTCGACGACGACCTCAAGGGCGAGCGCTACCGCGTCGACGACGTCGACTTCACGCTCAAGACGAACGTGATCCAGACGGAGGACGGACTGCGGATGCATCTTCCGTCGCTGGACGAGACCTCCGCGTCGGCGAATCTCAGCGAGGTTTCCTTCCGGCTGCGCGCACCCCGGGGGGAGCCGAAGCGCGAGCGACCGAGATACACGGACGTGCCCGACCTCCGCGGACTGTCGCGCGAGGTCGCGGCGCGGCGCCTCGCTTCGGCCGAGTTGGCCGTCGGAGCGGTCGACCGGATCGCCGACCCGGACGCCGCGCCCGGAACCGTCGTCGAGCAGTTCCCCGAGCCCTACACGGTCGCGGAGCCCGAGGCACCGGTCGATCTCGTGCTCGCCGCCGAGTCCGAGCCGGAGTCCGAGCCTGCAGCGGAGCCGGAGTCCGAGGACGAGAACGAGCACGAGGCGAGCGACGACGCGGACGAACCCGCCGGGCGCGACGCGGACGCGAACGACGCCTCCAACACGCGAACGGATCCCGAAGACGACCGAGAAACGGATCCCGAAGACGACCGAGAAACGGATCTCGAAGACGACGACCGGGAGTCCGGTGACGATGAGCGCGCCCGGATGGAGACGTTCCGGCGCGCGATCGCCGAGGTCGACCCCGAGAACGGTGACGCGGTCGTCGATCGATTGCGCCGTGCCGGCGTGACCGATCTCGAGTCGCTGATCCGACCGGACCCCGAGGAGCTCGCGGAGACGCTGTCGATTCCGGCCGACCGTATCGTCGCCCTTCAGGAGGGACTCGGCGGCGACCGCGAGCCGATCGCCTTGGAAGCGGTGTCGGGAATCGGGCCGACGTACGCGAGCCGGCTTCGTGATGCGGGCGTCCAGAACGCCTCACAGCTCGCAACGCTCGACCCGGAGACGGTCGCCGACGTCGCGCGGGTGTCGACGAGCCGGACGGGGGACTGGATCGAACAGGCACAGCGGATGGCAAAGGGTGCATGACCCTTGCGGAGCGGTTCGGCGCGTCGATCGAAATAACGGGACCAGATCCGGAGACGGAGGGGTTCTTCCTCGTTACGCGGCGGGACGAGGTCGACCACGACGCGTTCGTCGCCGGGCTCCTCGGACTGGTGGGGACTGCGGGTCGGCTCGTGCTTCACCACCGATCCGGGTTCGCCGTCGTTCGGCTCCCGTTCGGCCGAGCTCAGCGGCTGAAGGGGCTGCCGTGGATCGACGCCGTCGGCGGGGTTCGGTTCGACCCGGAGCAGTTCGCCGCGATCACGGGGGCTCCCGTTGCGTGAAGAGCGGGCTCCTAATTCTCAACTCGATCATTCGCATCGACAGCGTATTTACGTCTCGAATGCAACCGATCAGACATGACTCTCGTCGTGGTGCCGGTCCGGTACCCGCCGTCGTCGCACTCCGAGGCGACCCTGCGGGAGGCCGTTCGCGTCGCCGAAGAGCGCGACGCCGACCTCACGATCCTCCACGTAGATCTGTACCAGAACTCCGGCGGCGTTTCTCGGGGCGACCTCAAGCGTGCGGTCGAGCGGCGCATCGGTCAGGTGGACCGCGCGCGATACGTCGTCCGCCGCGGCTTTCTCGTCGAGGAGACGATCCTGGAAGAGATCGTCGCCGAGGGTGCCGACGTCGTCGTCATCGGCTCGAAGCAGGCGGGACGGTGGCGGCGGATGGTTCAGAAACTGCTCTCAGACCCCGACATCGACTCGTTCCTTCGGGGCGAACTCGACTGCACCGTCATCACCGTCGACGGTGACGGCGAGACCACGACCGTCGACGGCGCGGGCGTGGACGAACCGCCGCTGCCGGACGACACGGCGGACGACTAAGCAATCGCTGACCCCCTGTCGGGCGCGGCGCGGGGAGCATCATCGCTGCGGGCTCCTCTTCCCGTGCGGCGGCGCCCCAGAAACGATCACTCCTCCCGTGCGACCTCGTACTGCCGCTCGTATTCGATGACGGTCGCGACGCGGTCGGCGATCTCCTCGCCGAACTCCCGGCCGACGATGTACAGCGCCAAGTCGATCCCCGAGGTCACGCCGCCAGCGGTGAGCAGGTCGCCGTTGTCGACCACTCGAGCGTCCACCACGTTCGCGCCCGACGCCCGGAGCTCGTCGATCGCGGCCGCGTGCGTGACCGCTCTTCGCCCGTCCGTCACGCCGCCCTCCGCGAGCAGCATCGACCCGGTGCAGACGGAAGCGATCCGCGTTCCGGCAGCGTGATAATCGGCGAGCGCGCGCGGCACGTCCCCCTTCTGCGCTTCCGCCCACGCGCTCGCCTCCTCGTCGCGCGCGCTCCACCCGCCGCCGGGGACGACCAGCAGGTCGGGCGCGTCGGCGTCGCCCGGTGCCGGGAGCGTCCCGTCGATCCCGACTCGGGTCCCGTGGCTCGCGGTCACCGTCTCGCGCTCGTCGAGCGTGACGTACCGGACGCGCCCGGCTCGATCCCCGTCTTCACCGGCGTAGCCGAGCGCGTAGTCGAACACCTCGTACGGGCCGATCCCGTCGAGTTCGTCGAAGCCGTCGTACAGCAGAATGTCCACGTTCATGTGGACCCGGACGCCGGCCGGTGGCTTGTGCGTTCCCCATCCGGCAGTCATCGGGACAGCGCAACGAGCGGGGACAGCGCAACGTGGGGGGTCGGTGCCGATCCCGCGATCGCCGCGTCACGCGGCGGGGACCGGTATCGCTGCTCCGACAGCGAGTCACGCGGAGTCGAAGGCGGTCGCGATCGCGTCGATATCGCTCGCGACCCGATCGCGGTCGACGTGCTCGCCGCGATACGCCCGCTCGACGACCCCATCGGGATTGGCGAGAATCGTGACGACCACGTGGGTGAAATCGTACCCCTCCAGGCGGTCGCTCTCGGTCGTTCGCTCGAACCCGATCCCCAGCCGCTCGTCGACGATCCGCTTCGCGTCCTCGCGGGTCTCGGGCCGGAGGTAGTGCCAGTTGCCCGCATCGAGGTCGACGCCGATTCGCTCGGCGTTCTCCCTGAGCGCGGCCTCGTCGTCGCGCACCGGGTCGAAGGTGATCGGGAGGAAGGCGGCGTCGTCCGTCAGTCCCGCGTCCGCGACCCGCTGCTGGACGCCGACGAGCCGACGGAGGAGCACGTCGCACTCGACCGGGCAGGTCGTGAACACGCCCGTCACGACGGCAGTCCGGTCCAGTTCGGTGCTGTCTAGCGTCGTCCCCGTCAGGGGGTCGGGAAGCTCGAAGGCGGGGAGCCGCTGTCCGTACGCGGGGTACGCGAGGGCCTCGCTGTCGGCGATCTGATCGTCTTGGGGATCGAGGACGACGCCGTCGGGCCCGTCGTCGAACAGCTGCGACGTACAGCCCGCGGTGCTCCCGGTCGCCATCGCGCCGATTCCGCCGAGCAGCGCCCGCCGTCTCATGGTGCGATCGACGGACTCCGGACCGATAACGCGTCTGGTGCGACCGTCGAACGGGACGGGGCGCGGCGGCGGACGTGAACTCACAACGGCGCGTAGTAGGGAATCGGCGGGTGCGGCAGGGGCACGCCGAGCGTCGCGAGCCCGTGCTGCAGGGGGATGTACCCGAGCGCGACGAACGCGACGCCGAGCGCCCTGTGTAGCCGCAAGCGAGTCGCGACGCTCACCGACTGGAACACCGTCCCGAAGAGGAACATCGCGGGAACCGTTCCGAGGCCGAGCGCGCCGAGCGCGACCGCGCCGCCGGGCGCGCTCCCTTGCACGAACGCGTAGAGGAACGCCGGATACAACAGCGGACAGGGAAGGAACCCGTGTGCCGCGCCGAGACCAACGATCCGCCAGTCGCCGACCCACGCGTCGACGCGCGGGACGATCCGCCCGGTGACGAACCCCGACGCCGCGTCGAGTCCCGGGACCGGCAGCGACTGCATCTCCAGTCGGAGGGCGTACCGGAGCCCGATGGCGACGATGACCCCACCGACGGCGATCCCGGTGAGCGCGTGGACGTCGGCGGCGACCGCCGTGACGGTCCGCCCGGTGACGAACACCAGGCTTCCGGCGAGTCCGAACAGCGCTCCGATCGCCGCGTAGCTCGCCGCGCGTCCGAGGTTGAACAGGCCGTGCTGGCGGACCTGCCGAACGGTGAGGTGGTCGTCGCGCCGCCCGGCGGGTCTCCTGTTGCCACCGTTTTCGCCATCCCCGCCGCTTCCGCCCCCGCTTCGAGTACCGCCGGCACCGTCGGTCCGCATTCGATCCGCGTACGTGGACACGAGAGGACCGCACATCCCGAGGCAGTGAGCGCCGCCGAGCAGGCCGATTAGCGCGAAGACGGCGAGCCCGATCGGCTCGCTCGAATGGATGGTTCCCGACGGCTCACACGTCGTGAGCGGGACCCGCGGCGGTAACGGGGGGGCAGTCATCGCGGTCAGGAGCGATTCGACGCCGCCCGCGAACGCGCGCATGCTCGGGTTTCGAGGCGTGCGGTCCTAACGGATCTGGTGCGAACGCCGAACGCCGCCGTCGGACCGTCGAACGGGACCGACGGTCACTCGAGGATGCTGTCGACGGTCCGCACGAACCGGTCGACGATCCGGTCCGGCAGCGAGGGGGACACCGTATCGAGGAGCTCGGCGGTCCGGTCCGGGCGAGCCAGCGTCAGCGTCACCGAGCGATCCGCGGAGCGCTCGACGACACCGGCGTCGACGAGCGTCGAGACGTGCCACGACACCGTGCTCCGCGCGAGCCCGAGCTCGTCCGTCAGCGCGGCCTGTCGCACCACACCGTCGGCGTGGAGCCGGACGATTATCTCGCGGGCGGTCTCGCGGCGGAGGAACGCGAGCGTTCGACGCTCCCACGGCTCGAAGGCGGGCTCGAAGTAGTGCGAGCGACCGCCGACGCGCTCGACGACGATCTCGCCGTCACGGACGAGCCGCCGGAGGTGATACTGCACCTGACCGGTGGCGATGTCGAGCTCGCGGCCGACGCGGTTGAAGTGGGTCCCGGGCGTGTCGCGGACGTGCCGTCGCACCCGAGTTCTGGTCGTCGCCATGTGCAGACAGATCGCGTAGCGGAGCGGTGTATAAAAAGCGCGCGCGGCTTCTCTTCGGGCGGGAGCGGTCGGGAGGTGTATTCTTACCGCGCCCGCCCCAAGCGGACGCACCGTGATCGCGACGCTCGCGCCGTTGGGGCTGTTGACCATCGAAGAGTGGGGCGTAGAGGGGTCGCTTGCGCTGCTCGCGGTGATCGCCGTCGCCGGGATCGGTACGGCCGTGCTCTTCGCCGTGAGCCTCGTCGCGTACCGCCGCCGCCGGAGCAGGCAGTACCTGCTCATCAGCGTCGCCGTCGGTGCCCTGCTGGCTCGATCCGTCGTGGGGGCCGGGACGGTCCTCGGGCACGTGCCCATGCCGGTGCACCACTTCGTCGAGCACAGCCTCGACTTCCTGATCGCGGCGACGATCCTCTACGCGGTGTACGCGCACGCGCCGGGGACCGTTCCCGGCGAGTCGTGAACGAGAATCGGTCGCGGCGAGCTCTCACTCGAGCCGAGTCCGAACGCGTTCGACCGCGGCGTCGACTCGGCCGCCGACTGCGAGCGTGCCGACCGAGACGGCGACGCCGGCGACGGTCCACCCGACGAGCGATCCGAGCGCGCGCCGGGTGTCGACCACGCCGCCGTCGTCGGCGAACGCGACGCCGATCACGTGCTCGAAGACGAGCCCGCGGAACGCTCCGTTCGGCGTGAGCGCGATCCGAGCCGGTATCGCGGCCGCCGAGGTCCCCTCCGCCAGCGACCGGAGGAGCGCGAGGTCGCCGCCGAGCACCCCGGCCACCAGCGCGAGGACCGCGAGCGCGAGCGCGCTTCGCCGACTCGACGCGACCGCGGAGACCGCGGCCGACAGCGACAGGAACGCCGCGCCGAGGAGCGCGACGAGCGCGAGGTACCGGAGGTACAAGAGCGGCGAGTCGACGCCGGTGTGAGTCGCGAAGATACCGGTGTCCGGCGCTGCCGTGACCCAGACGTACGTCCCGACCAGCGCGAACGGAACGCCGACGACCGCGAGCAGCGCGACGCACCGCGCGAGCAGCACGCCGAGCACGTAGCTCCCGACGCTCACGGGATACGTTCGTATCACGGCGAGTTCGCCACTCGCGGCGTCGGCGAGCAGCGAGCGGTATCCCAACGCGACGGCGAAAAGCGGCACCAACACCTCCGTCGGCAGGAGCAGGTCGACGACAGCCGGCACGAACCCCGTCGCTCCGCCGCCGCCGACGGCGACGAGCCCGCCGAGCACCGCGAGCAGCCCGACCGCGAGGGCGGCGTACCCGGGCGTGCGCAGCACCGTAGCGAGCTCGCGGCGGAACACGGTCCCCATCGCCCCGAGCCGTCCGACCCCGACGCCTCCGGACGCGTCGGTCATTCCTCGGACACCCCCGTCACGTGGACGGTCTCCCGCCCGCCCTCCGTCCCGTCCGAGCCGTCGCCGGTCTCGACTCCGCTCTCGTCCGGTTCCTCGTCTCCCGTGCCGACCGCCAGCGCGCGGTAGAGCCCGGCGGCGTCGCCGACGTCGTGTTCCGCACGGAGCACGTCGAGCGCCCCCGCGGCGACGATCCCTCCGCGAGCGAGGAGGACCACGGTGTCGGCGTACGCGTCGACGAGGCCGAGGTCGTGCGAACTGAGGACGACCGCCCTGCCGCCGTCGGACCCGGCGGCCGTCTCGGCGGCCGTCCGGAACGCGCGCTCGCGCATCCCCGGGTCGAGCCCGCTCGCGGGCTCGTCGAGGACGACGAGCGACGGGTCGCCGAGGGTCGCCTGCGCGATACCGAGCAGCCGCTTCATGCCGCCCGAGAGCGCCTCGACGCGCCGGTCTCTCGCGTCGCTGAGTCCGACCCGGTCGAGCGCCGCGTCGGGGTCCGCGCCGACCAGCCGGGCGTAGAACGCGAGCGTCTCGCGCGCCGTGAACCCCCCGCGGAACGGCACCCGCTGCGGGAGGTAGCCGATCGGCTTCGCGGCGCCGACTCCGTCGCCGCTCTCGCCCGCGCCCGGTCGCCGCACCGTCCCCGTGGTCGGCGTCACGGTGCCGGCGAGCAGCCCGAGCAGCGTCGACTTCCCGGAGCCGTTCGGGCCGACGACGGCGGTGACGCCGGGCTCGACCGCGAGCGACGCCCCGTCGAGCACCGGGACGCCGCCGTACGTACGAGTCACGTCGTCGAGCGCTGCGATCGGGCGGCGGTCGCCGGTCGTCATCGACTGCTCACCCCCGCGGTCGCGGTCGCAGTCGCGTTCGCAGTCCCCGCGGTCGCGGCGAACTCGCCCCGCCAGTCGGCGTGTGCGGGCGGTCCGTCCGGGTCGGCCGCGGCGGCGACCCGGTCCGGCGCGTGCGGCTCCGTGGCCGGTACCGGGTCGATGATGCTCCCCGAGCGGGCACCGGGGACGGTGCCGCGCAGGCGGTCGAGGAGCGCGCTCGCCGGCGACTCGCGGAGCGCGACCGCCGCGGGCTCTCGGTGGAGAGCGGCGTCGACCGGCGACGAGGGACGGTACGCTCGCTCGCCGGGCGCGTGGAGGCCGACGTCGGCGCCCTCCCAGTAGTTACCGCGGTCGCCGTCGGCCCAGACGCGCAGCGCGCCCGCCCCGGCGCTCGCGTGCCGGTCGTTCCCGACGAAGTCGTTGGCGACGACGCGACTGGCGGGGACGACGGTCGTCGCGCGGGCGCCCATCTCGTTGTCGACGAGGACGTTGCGCTCGTACAGCGAGCCGCGGGAGCTGGTGGAGAGCCCGAGCCGGTTGTTCGAGAGGGCGTTGTAGCCGACGTACGTCCCGGTGCCGGACGCCTGGATCCCCGCGCCGGAGCGACGGACGTCGTTTCCGACGATGGCGTTGTTCGCGGGCCGTGTCATCACCGTGATCCCGCCGTACGACATGTCACGGAAGGCGTTGTCCGCCACGAGGGCGTCGCCGGTGTACATGAGGTGGGTTCCGTAGCGGTTCACCGTGAACGTCGAGTTCCGAATCACCGAGCCGTCGGCCCGGTGGAGATAGACGCCGTCGCGACCGTCCGCGAACCGGCTGTCCGTGACCGTCACGCGCGACTCGATGCCGGTGACGCCCATGAACCCGTCGCGCCAGTCGTCGGCCCCGTCGACGCGGAGGTCGCGGATCACCGCGTCGGAGCCGTCGCGGAGGAGCACGCCGCTGGCGTTCGTCGCGACCGCCACGTCGTCGACGAAGAGGTCGGGCGCGCCGAGCCCGCGGATCCCGGCGTCGCCGTGGCCGTAGCCGAGCTGGATGTTCGTGTCCCACGTCTCGTCGTCGGCCGCCCGTGCGGCCTCCCGCGCCGCGTCCGGGTCCCGCGTCTGGTCGCCCGTGCCGTCGATGGAAACCCCCGAGATCGTCACGTTCGGTGCGCGAACGGTGATCACGGAGCCGTTCGCGTCGCCGACGATCCGGGCGTCGTCGCCGGCGGCTTGGCTGTCGTCGCCGGCGATCGTCACCGGCTTGGTCACGTCGAGCGTCTCCTCGTAGCGACCGGGCGGGACGACGACCGCGGTGTTCGGCGGGGCCTCGTCGAGCGCGGCCGCGATCGTCGGCGCGTCCTCCCCGACGACGACCGTGACGGGCCGGTCGGCGGTCCGCTCGGCCGCCGCGACGCGGTCGTCGGCCGCGGCCCACCGCGCCGGGGCCGTCTCGCGGACCGTCTCGGCCGAGTCGACCGCGAACGAGCGGGCGCGAACCGTCTCCCAATCGACGACTGCGCCGTCGTGTACCGCGGCGAACGCCTCGGCGGCGTCCCGCTCCGCGAACGGGATCACGGTCTCGCCGGAAGGGGTCCGCGCGTCGCTGTCGACGACGTACGCCGCCTCGTCGGCGGGCGTCCACGCGGGGGCGCGTCCGGCCGCGGTCCGGAACAAGCCCGACTCGGTCGTCCCCGGGTCGGTTCCGTCGAACGTCTCGACGTACGCGACGAGGGGGTAGCCGAACTGGCGCTCGGTTCGGTCGTCGCCGAGTCGGTCGACGAACGACTCGACGCCGTTGTAGCCGACGACGTACTGCAGCTGCGAGTAGAACACCTGCACGCGGGGGATCCGCGCGGAGGCGGCCATCAGCTCGTCGGTCTCCGCGGAGAGCCCGAGCGCGACCGTGTCGTCGTAGCGGACGGGGTCGGGCGTCGCCTCCGCGGGGTCGGCGAGGAACGCGCCCGCGGTCGCGACCGCGGCGACTGCGACGACCGCGACGAGCCCGACGAGCGCGAGCCGTGACCGGTCGCCGTACGGATCGAAAACTGCCACACTAGACCGTTGTCCGGTCGCGGTATAGCCGATCTGGTTCGTTCCTCGAACGAGACGATGAACGCGTCCCGAGGGCCTAAGACCACCGAAATCGGACGAGTACGTATGCCCGAACTCGACCTATCGGCGCTGTCTCGACGACGACTGCTGACCGGCCTCGCCGCGGGGACCGCGGTCGCCGCCGCCGGCTGTCTCGGCGACGACGCCGTCGACGACGTCTCGCCGACCGCCCTCGACGGCGAGCGCGCCTGCGACCAGTGCGGGATGGTGATCGAGGACCACCCCGGTCCGGTCGGCCAGATCCACTTCGCAGATGACCAACCCGAAGGGGGTCGTCCCGGGCAGTTCTGCAGCAGCACCTGTACGTACGCGTACCTGTTCGACGCCGAGGACGACGGGAGAGAGGCCCTCGCGACGTTCCTCACCGACTACTCGACCGTCGATTACGAGGCGTTCTCCGAGGGCGACGACACCCTGTTCTCCTCGCACGTCGAGGCGGCCGCCTTCTCGCGGCTCCCGGCGCTCACCGTCGTCGCGCGAAGCGAGGTCGCGGGCGCGATGGGGCCCGAACTGATCCCGTTCAGCGACGGCGACGACGTCGACGCGTTCGTCGAGGAGTACGGCGGCGAAGCGATGGCCGCCGAGGCGGTCGAGCGGGCGACGCTGGACGCCTTATAAATGCGCAACTGCGGTGAACATCCGCGACGGCTTATAAAACGGTGACGCACGTCGGCGATAGCGCATAACGCGTCGGTGGATACCGGCGATAACTTATGAATCGCCCCGCGATCCGGTCACTCCGAAATCGTCGTTTTCACGATGCTTACCGGGGCCGACGACTGTCGCGACACCCGCTCCGTGACGGACCCGAGCATCCGCCGGTAGCCGCCCGACCGCGTCTTCGATCCCATCACGGTGAGATCGATGTCTTCGCTCTCGATGTACCGGAGGATCTCCTCGTGGGGGACCCCGTACAGCAGTTCGGTGACGGTTTCGACCCCGGCGTCGGCCGCGTGAGCGGCTACCGAATCGAGCGCCTCGCGACCGAGTTCCTCTAGCGTCTCCGAGGCCCCCTCGGAGCCGTCGACGAACTCGTCGCCGGAGTACGCGTTGACGATGTCGCTGTCGACGACGTACAACACGTGGAGCGTCGCGCCGTAGCGGTCCGCGGCGTCGACGGCGTGGTCGATCGCGCGGTCGACGCCCTCGCTGCCGTCGGTCGGGAGGAGTATCCGATCGTACATATCTCGGGATTCGTCGGGCGATCGAATAAAAGGGTCGCCGTTTCCCGAACGGTTAACACGCTTCCACACCCCGAACCGCCCATGACAGAGGCCGCGGACCGACTGTTCGTTAACGGAGACGTCTACACGCTCGCGGTCGACAGCGACCGAGCTAACGACGCGGGGCCCCCGCACGAGACGCACGAGGCGGTCGCCGTTCGGGACGGTGCGATCGTCGGACTGGGACGCACCTACGACGTGGCGTTCCTCGCCGGCGTCGAAACCGAGGTGATCGACCTCGACGGCCGCGTGCTCCTCCCGGGCTTCGTCGACGCGCACACGCACCTGACGACGGTCGGCCGCTACCTCGTCCACGCCGATCTCTCCGCGGCCGACTCACCCGACGACGCCGTCTCACTGCTCACGGCCCGCGCGGCAGAGGTGACAGACGGGGAACCGGGCGAGGGTGGAGACCCGAGCGCTTCCGACGACTGGGTGCTCGGCTACGGCTACGACGAGTCGACGTGGGACGAGGAACGCTACCTCACCCGCGCCGACCTCGACCGCGTCTCGACCGACAGGCCGGTCGCGGCCTTCCGCGAGGACATGCACGTCGCCGCGGTCAACGGCGTCGTCTTCGACCGATTCGCCGAGGCGCTTGCGGCCGTGCCAGACGAGACGGTGCCCACGCACGACGACGCATCGATCGAGGACGGCGGCGACCCGACGGGCGTCCTCCTCGAGAGCGCGATCGACCCGATTTACCAGGCCGTCGAACCCGGACCCGCGGAGACCCGCGAGATCGCCTCGGCCGCGCTGGACCACTGTGCGCGCCACGGGATCACGGGCTTTCACGACATGGTTCGCGGGTCACGCGCGCCCCGCGTCTACCGCGAGCTCGACGCGGCCGGAGAACTGACCGCGCGCGTCCGGATCAACTACTGGAGCGACCACCTCGACGCCCTGCGCGAGGTCGGCCTCGGAACGAACGACGGGAGCGAGCGGGTCGAGACCGGGGCGATCAAGTCGTACACCGACGGGAGCTTCGGCGGTCGCACGGCTCGGCTCTCCGAGCCGTACGCGGACGCCCCCGACGAGACCGGCCAGTGGGTCGTCGACCCCGAGGAACTCGCCGAGACGGTCGCGGACGCGACCGACGCCGGCTACCAGTTCACCGCGCACGCGATCGGCGACCGCGCGGTCGACGCCGTCCTCGACGCCTACGAAAGCGACGCTGCGACCGACCCGGGCGAGGCTCGCCACCGGATCGAACACGTCGAGTTCGCGGACGACGAGGCGATCGAGCGGCTGGCCGAGACGGGCGTCGTCGCCAGCGTCCAGCCGAACTTCCTCAAGTGGGCGGGCGAGGACGGCCTGTACGACGCCCGGCTCGGCGACCGGCGGACCGAGACGAACCGCTACCGAGACATGCTCGACGCGGGCGTCCGACTCGCGTTCGGCTCCGACGGGATGCCGATGAACCCGCTCTTCGGCGTCCACCACGCGGTCAACGCACCGGCCCCCGCACAGCGGCTCGCGGTGACGGAGGCGCTGCGGGCCTACACCACGGGCGCGGCGTACGCCGGCTTCGACGAGGACCGGCTCGGGACGATCGAGCCCGGGAAACGCGCCGACTTCGTCGCCCTCGACGCGTCGCCGTGGGCCGACTCCGAGTCGATCCGCGACATCGACGTGGCGATGACGGTCGTCGACGGCGAGATTGTCTACGACGATCGATGAGGCGGGGGCGATCGACGCGGGGCGTCCGTCGATTGCGGGCGATCCGAAGCGGGCATCGTGAGAAGCCCCAGAGACCGTCGCGAAGCGCGTGAAAACGCCGCAAGGACTGCCCGTAAACTGTACTTATTAATCGTGTAGTACGAAGGGATCGGTATGGCAGAGATAGCCGTCGAGTACGCCGCCGGCAGCCGCCTCCAGCCGGAGGCGGAGACCGCCCGCCGCTTGATCGACTCCCACCTCGGCGACCGTTCGGACGTCGACGGGGTAACCCTGTCGCCCTCCAGCGACTCCGTGTTCTGCGTCAGCGTCGAGGGCGACCGCATCTGGTGTACCGATCCCCGCGAGTGGATCGATTCGATGGCGGCGGTCACCGCGGCTCGGCGACGACTCTCGGAACTCGGGTAGTTCGCTGCCGACGATCAGTCGTCCGCGCTCGCCGCGGCGTGCGTCCGAACGAACGCTCGGAGGAGCTTACCCGCTAGCGCCGCCGCCTGCCCGTCGTCGCGGTCGTTCACTTCGACGACATCGAACCCGTCCGCGTGCGGTGCGACCGCCCGGACGAGATCGCGGGCCTCGCGGGGGTCGAGCCCGAACGGCTCCATGGTCCCCGTTCCCGGCGCGAAGCCGGGGTCGAGGCCGTCGATATCGATGGAACAGTACACCGACTCAGTTGTGAAGGTGTCCGCGTCGATCTCGTCGAGCCACTCTCTGGCACGTTCCGGCGGAACGACCTCAACGTCGGCCTCCGCTGCGCGGTCCCACTCCGCCTTCGAGCCGGTGCGCGCACCGACGATCACGGCGCGGTCGACGCCGAGATCGTCGAGACACCGGCGCGTCACGCAGGCGTGATTCCACGGGTTCCCGTCGTAGGTATCGCGTAAGTCGAGGTGGGCGTCACAGACGACGAGCACGTCGGGATCGACCGCCTCGACGCCCGCGTACGTGACCGTGTGCTCGCCGCCGAGGGTGAGCGGGACCGCGCCGTCGTACGTGACGCTCCGGAGCTCGGCGGCGAGGTGGTCGAGATACGCCTCGACGTCGTCCCACGGCTGAACGTCGCCGGCGTCACAGACGCCGAGCGCGGAGAAGTCGCTCTCGGTTCGGTTGTCGTAATCGTCGTAGGTGTGCGCGAATCGCCGGATCCGGTCCGGTCCGAACCGGGTGCCCGGCTGAAACGTGGTCGTGGCGTCGAGGGGAGCGCCGACGACCACGTACGAAGCAGCCTCGCGGTCCGTCGTCGCTCCGGGGAACATGGCCTCGACTACCCGACGACCTTGCGCTGGCCTTCGTACTCCAGGTACTCGATGGTGTCGTCGGAGGTGAAGTCCTCGCCCTCGGGGATGCGCATGGTGAACGTCTCGTAGGTGTCCAGATCCATGACCTGCGCGTCGTTTCCGGAGACGGAGACGACCTGGCCCTGCTTCCGCTCGATGATCGGGACCCAGACCTTCGCGTCGACGGGCTGCGAGAGCGAGCGCTTCTTCTCGTCGAAGACGCCTTTGCCCTCAACGCGCGCCTTCGCGCTCCCGTGTTTGCCGGGCTTTGCTGTGCTGTAGTGGTTGATCTTGCAAGGCGAGCTGTCCATCATGACGTAGCTGCCCTCTTGCAGTTCGCGAACCTGCTTCTGCTCTCGCGGCATACGCGCTACTTTCAGAGGCGCGGGTATAAACGGTTTGGAACGACGGCGACGGCGTCGTTGACCTCGCCGAGAGCGGCACGCGAGCGCGTTAGGGGTGGAACTCGTCTTCGTACTCCTCGGGCTCGTCCTCGTCGTCTGCGTTCCCGTCCGGCGGGACGAACCCGCCGGTGAGGAGGTAGCTCACGATGAACATGACGAGAAAGCCGACCCCGACGGCGGCCGTCGTCCGAACGACGAACGGGAAGTCGATCCACCAGAAGTACCGGTCGGCGACGATCATCGCGACGATGGCGACGAACAGTATCTTCTGCTCGTCCGTCGGGTTACGGATGAATCCGACGACATCGTCTTGTAGCCCGTCGAGCAGGCCCATCTCAGGTACCCCCGTCGGCCGCGCTGCCGCGGTCAGTCCCATCCGCGGGACCGGCTTCGATCACCCGGCTCACTCGGCTGAGCCCCTCCTCCAACTCCTCGGTGGGAAGCCCGAACCCTATCCGGAAGCGGTCGGGGAAGCCGAACAGCGTCCCCGGCGCGAGCACGACGCTCTCCGCCTCGACGACGGTGCGACAGAACGCTTCGGCGTCGTCGAACTCGTCGGGAATCGTCACGAAGCCGTTGACGCCGACGGGGTCGTACCAGTCGAGGTCGTGGCGGTCGACCCAGTCGGCGACCGTGCGACGGTGCTCGCGAGCGAGTTCGCGATTCTCCTGCAAGATCCGCGTCTCGCGCCGACCGAGCGCCTGCTCGGCGACGTGTTGCCCGAACAGGCTCGGCGAGATGGTGGTGTAGTCCTTCCACCGCCACGCGCGCTCGACGACCGCCTCCGGGCCGGCGATCCAGCCGAAGCGGAGCCCGGCGAGCCCGTACGCCTTCGTGAGGCTCGTCGTGGAGATGCCGTGCGCGCCGAAGCTCGCGACCGGCGGCTGTGGCTCCTCGGCCAGCAGGCGGTACACCTCGTCACACAGCAGGTAGGCGTCGTGCTCGACGGCCACGTCGTAGACCGCCCGCATCGCCGATTCGTCGTGATACCGTCCGGTGGGGTTGTTCGGGTTGTTGACGACGACGACGGCGGTGTCGTCGCGGGCGGCGTCGGCGATCGCGTCGGGATCGAGCTTCCACTCGGGGGGCTCCAGCTCGACGCGGGTGACCTCGCCGAAGGCGTCGGGCACCGCGTGGAGGGCCTGATAGGTGGGCGTGACGACGACGGCGTGGGTGCCGGAGCCGACGGTATCGGATTCGTCCACTCCCCCCTCGTCGCCCAGAAGCGAGAGGAACGCGAGGAAGTTCGCCTCCTGGGTCCCGCAGGTGAAGAGGACCTCGTCGGCGCTCCGGCCGTAGCGGTCGCCGACGGCGGCGCGGAACTCGGGGTCGCCGTTCGTCGGGATCACGTAGTCGAGTCGGCCCGGGTCGAGGTCGAAGCGGCTCGCGTCGAGCGACCGGATACCGCTCTCGGCCAACATGATGTCGGCCTCGTGCTCGTACTCCGCGAACCAGCGTTCGAGGCCGAACGGGTCGATGTGCATACGCCGACTCGGAGCGGCGCGACGTTAGATGCTGCGGTCTCGTCCCTCCGCGTGGCGGTCAGCGAGTGTCCGGGACCGCGTTCGGGGAGGCCGAAGCGGCTGCGTGCGGGGAGACCGAAACGGCCGCGTGCGGGAGTGCCGGAAGAACGCGTTAATTCCGCTGCCGGAACGATTTTCACTCGCGGTTGTGAGGCGGCGACATGGTCTATTCTCGCCAGCGAGTCCTCGCCGCGCTGCTCGTCGCTGTGGCCGCGCTCACGGCGGTCGTCCTCGCCGACGTCCTGCAGACAGTCGTCTTCGCGATCACGGTCGCGTACGTCCTCTACCCACTTCGACAACAGCTCGTCCGCCGGGGGGTTTCACACCGGATCGCCAGCGCTGCCGCCACCGCGTGCGCGTTCCTCGCTGCCGTCGCGTTAATTGCGCCCGTCTTCTTCGTCCTCTACCGGCAACGAATGCAGCTGATAGACGCCCTCGGACGCGTTCCCGAGACCGTCCCGATCAGCGTCGGGGGGTTCGAACTGGCCATCGAGGTGGCCCCGCTGGTGACGTCCGCACAGGCGGCGATCCGGGAGGTCGCGATCGCCGCCAGCGCCGCGACACCGCGGCTCGTCCTCGAACTCGCCGTGTTCACCTTTCTGGTGTACGGGCTCCTCTATCGGCCGGGTGCCGTCGAGACCGCCGTCTTCCGCGTGATCCCGCCGGCGTACCACGATATCCCGACGCGGTTACACGTTCGGACGCGAACGACGCTGTACTCGATCTACGTCCTCCAAGCGGCGACGGCCGCGGCGACGTTCGTCCTCGGGTTCGCCGTGTTCTCCCTGCTCGGATACCGGTCGCCGTTCACGTTGGCGGTGATCGCCGGAATCTTACAGTTCGTTCCGGTCGTCGGGCCGAGCGTGCTCGTCGTCACGCTGGCCGCGAGCGATCTGCTCGTCGGTGCCACGACGCGGGCCGTCGCGGTGTTGGTGCTCGGACTCGTCCTCGTCTCGTTCGTTCCCGACGCGGTGATCCGCACCCAGCTCGCCGATCGGACGGGAGAGATCTCGCCGGGACTGTATTTCGTCGGGTTCGTCGGGGGGATCCTCACCGTCGGGCCGATCGGCCTCATCGTCGGGCCCCTCACCGTGTCGCTGTTGATCGAGGTCATCGAACTCCTCTCGGAGCGCGACGATCTCCCCGAGCATGTCGAGGGCGGATCCGGGTCGGGGGGCTGACCGCGAGCCCGGTAGCTGATTTCGCAGCGACTGACTGACTTCGAGCCGACCGGTTGATTCCCGTCACCACCCGAGTGACTGCGGGCGCTCGGTCCCGGCGCCGCCACCGGTACGGCTTTCCCGCTGTCGCCGTTATTCCTGACAACCGATGTCCCCCACGGACACGCCCGCCGCCCTCGGCGACGCACCCCACCTCCCGGCCCGGCGACTCGCAGACCTCGCCGACCGCGTTACCCCCGCCGAATCTGGCGACACGCTCGACGTGTTCGCGCCAGCCACCGACGAACGGATCGGGTCAGTACCCGCCTGCGACACCCCCGATGTCAACGCCGCGGTCGAGCGCGCGCGAGAGGCGCAGTCGGCGTGGGCGGAGACGCCCGTCGCCGAGCGCGCGGCCGTCATCGACCGGTTCGGCGACCTCGTTCTGGGTCGCCGAGCGGAGCTTCTCGATCTGCTACAGCTGGAGACGGGGAAATCGCGACTGACCGCCGTCGAGGAGCTGTTCGACGTACCGATGGGGTGCTCGTCGCTCGCGACCGCGGCCCCGGGCGTCCTCGCCGAGGAGCGACGGCGACCGGTGGCTCCCGGGATCACGACCGCGACCGTCACCTACGAGCCGCGGGGCGTCGTCGGCGTCATCTCCCCGTGGAACTACCCGCTCACGCTGTCGATGGCGGACGCGCTTCCGGCGCTCGTCGCGGGCAACGCGGTCGTCCTGAAACCGGACGAGAAGACGCCGTACGGCGCACTCGCGCTCGCCGAGCTGCTCGAAGTCGCCGGGCTGCCGGACGACCTCTTTCAGGTCGTCACGGGCGAGGGGCCGACCGTCGGACCGGCGCTGATCGATCGGGTCGACTACGTCGCGTTCACGGGGAGCACGGCGACCGGTCGGACCGTGGCCGAGCGGGCCGGGCGGAACCTGATCGACTGCTCGCTGGAGCTCGGCGGCAACAACCCCCTCGTCGTGCTCGACGACGCGGACGTCGCGGAGGCGGCCCGCGGCGCGGTCCAGGCCTGCTTCGCGAACGCCGGCCAGCTCTGTCTGTCCGCAGAGCGGATCTACGTCGTCGAACCCGCCTTCGAGGCCTTCTGTGACGCGTTCGTGGCTGAGACCGAACGGCTCTCGCTCGGAACCGGCTACGACTTCGACGCCGACCTCGGCTCGCTGATCGACGCCGACCAGCTGGAGCGGGTTCAGAGCCACGTGGACGGGGCGCGAGAGGCGGGCGCGACGGTGTTAACGGGCGGTCGCGGCCGCCCCGACGTGGCCCCGTACTGCTACGAGCCGACGGTGCTGACCGACGTCGATCCGGACTCGACGCTCGCCTGCGAGGAGACGTTCGGCCCCGTCGTCGCCGTGACGCCGGTCCGGGACGTCGACGCCGCGGTCGCGGCCGCGAACGACTCGCCGTACGGGCTCAACGCGAGCGTCTGGACGGCCGACCGCGAGCGAGGGGCAAAAATCGCCCGCGAGATCGACTGCGGCACGGTGAACGTGAACGACGGCTTCCTCGCGACGTGGGGGGCGACCGACGCCCCGATGGGCGGCTTCGGCGACTCCGGACTCGGGCGACGACACGGCCGCGAGGGGATCGAGCGGTACGTCGAATCCAGGACCGTCGGCGTCTCGCGCGTCGGTCCCCTCGCGTTCCCGGACCGGATCCCCACCGACTGGTTCGTTCGCGGGGCGTTCGCGGCGACGAAACTCGGACGGCGCGCGAGTCGAGCGGTGCGTCGGTTGCGAAAGCGACTCGGTCGCTGATCGACTGCGGATTCGGTCTCGCTGATCGACTGCGGATTCGGTCTCGCTGATCGACTGCGGTAATTTGCCTGCGGATTGAAGAGCATCGAATGCCATGTACACCCATGGCAGGCCCCGATCCGGACGAACTCCGCCACGTCGTCGTCGGGTTCCCGTCCCTCCCCGACGAGAGCGATGCTGATCGCCTCAACCGCGTCGACGACCTCCTCGACGGGACCTACGGCACGATGGCGACGAAATGGTACCCCGAACTCAGGGACGTGACCGAGGCGTTCGCCGCGGGTGACTGCCTGCGCGAGGACGTGCTCGAACACGTCGAGGGGGTGCCCTCGTTCCGGCTCTCGGACGGCGCGGCCCCGCTCCCGGAGAATCGTCGAGCGCTGGCGACGGCCGCGGACTTGGCCGACGAGGTGCGGGCGGTGTCCGACTGGTACGCCACCCTCCGGTCGCTCGTCGACGACGACCCCGCCGGACTGACCCGGTTCGAGCGTGCGCTTCACGACTTCGGCTACGTGTTCGCACACGGGCTCTTCCTCGGCGCGTCGTCGCCGGAGGACGTCGTCCGCCGGCTCCGGCTGGCCTATCGGTCGGTCGGCGTCGACATCGACGACACCGCGAGCGAGGGCGGCGCGGAGCGGACCACGTTCACCTGCCCGTACCGAAACGTCGGGGCGCGCGTCTGCGGCGAGAAGTGGGTGTGCCACGAGAAACTCGACCGGGTCGACGACGGCTACGTGACCTACCTACAAGAACGAGGCATCGACTACCAGCGCCCGCGGGACTGCGGCGACACCGAGCGGTGCTACTCCACCGTGGCGCGGGACGGCCCGGAACAGTGGTGGCCGAAGACCTCACCGGCGGCGATCGACGTAGGGCCGTGACCCCGGGACGCCGGAGCGGGCCGAGACGATCGACCGACCCGAAACGACCCGCCGGGCCGGAAAGCGACCGTGCGAACCGCGTTCGGAGAAGCTACGCGGCGTGGGCCCGCGTCTACGACTGGTTCGCGCGGGCGACCGCCTCCGTCGGGGGCGTCCGGGCGGGCTGCGTCGACGCCCTCGGTTTGGAGGCGGGCGACACCGTCGTCGAGTTCGGCTGTGGTTCCGGAGCCAACCTCCCGGCGCTCCGGGAGGCGGTCGGCCCCGAGGGACGCGTCGTCGGCGTCGACCTCACGCCCGCGATGCTCGATCGGGCGAGCGGGCTGGTCGAGCGACGGGGGTGGGAGAACGTCTCGCTGGTCTGTGGCGACGCCACGGATCCCCCGGTCCGGTCCGTCGACGGGGTGCTGGCGACGTTCGTCACGTCGCTGTTCCCCGACCCGTACGCGGTCGTGAGCGAGTGGTGCGAGCTGGCGAGCGACGTGGTCGTGGCCGGGTTCGCCCCCGGAAGCAACCGAGCGGCGAACGCGGGGCTGTGGGCGTTCGCCCGCCTGAACGGTCGGTTGTTCGACGCCGGCTCGCGGGATCCGCTCGATCGGCTCGCGGAGCGGACGGCCGCGTCGTGTCGGGCCCTCGAGGACCGGCTGTCTGCGGTCGAACGGGAGCGACGCCTCTTCGGAACGATCTCGGTGTGTGCGGGTCATCGGATCGGCGACGGCGGCGCTGGGGGTTCCGGGGGTGACCGCTCCCGGAACGCTCCGCCCGCGGAACGCAACGTTTAGCGCGCCCCCGTTCGCAGCATCGTCCATGAGCTTCTTCGAGACGCTCGGGGACCGGATCGAGGCCGTCGACAGCGTCGTCTCGGTCGGCCTCGACCCCGACCCGAGCCGGTTGCCAGAGTTCGTCGCCGACGCGGACCTGCCGCGGTGGGCGTTCAACCGCCGGATCATCGACGCGACCCACGAGCACGCGGCCTGCTACAAGCCCAACGCGGCCTTCTACGAGGACGCGGACGGCTGGCGCGCGCTTCGGGAGACCATCGCGTACGCCCACGGCAAGGGCGTTCCCGTCCTCCTCGACGCGAAACGCGCCGACATCGGCAACACGACCCGGCAGTACGCCGCGGCCCTCGACGACGCGGACGCGATCACGGTGAACCCGTATCTCGGACGGGACTCGCTTCAGCCGTTCCTCGACCGCGAGGACAAGGGCGTGTTCATCCTCTGTCGGACGTCGAATCCGGGCGGGAGCGACCTTCAGGACCTCGAACTCGCCTCGGGAGAGCCGCTGTACGAACGGGTCGCGGCGCTCGCGGACGTGTGGAACGCCAACGCGAACGTCGGGCTCGTCGTCGGCGCGACGACGACCGACGAGCTCGCCGACGTGCGCGAGGTCGTGCCCGAGATCCCGTTCCTCGTTCCCGGCGTGGGCGCGCAAGGCGGCGACGCGGAGGCCGCCGTCGAGCACGGGCTCGCGCCGCATCCCGACACGGCCGTCGACGTCGGGCTCGTCAACTCCTCTCGGGGGATCATCTTCGCGGGCGAGGAGTCGAGCCGACCGGCCGAGGAAGCCACGTATATCGGTGCCGCCGGCGACGCGGCGAAGCGCCTCAAAAAGCGTCTGAATCAGTTCCGTTGAGAGCGGATCGGTCGCCGCGCTGCTCGGCCGCGATGACCGGTCCGTTTCTCGCCCCGCAGTGTCACTGACGCGGTCCGCCGACGCACGCCGTGCAGGCGCCCACCCCGTCGTTCCAGTGGTCGTCGCAGACGGCCCGGCCGCACTGCGAGCAGCTGTGACGCGCCACCGCCGCCTCACAGACGTGACAGAGTCCGGTTACGCTCATGCTCGTTCTACGGTCGGGTCCCTTATCAGGACCCGGGTCGACCCCACCGTATGCGCCAGTTCGTCGTCATCGGCCACGACGTCCCGACGGATCCGGACGCGATCTCGCTGTCGGACATCCCCGGGGCGGGCCGGCTCGACCTCCTCTGTCGGTGCGTCTCGACCGGGGTGTTCCTCTCGCACGGCATCCGCGAACGCGTGCGGGTTCACCTCGTGATCGCCGACGCGTTCACCGTCACCTTCGACGCGGACACGCTCCGACATCTCCACCCCGACGAGCGCAACGTCGCCGCCCGCGTCCGAGACGCCATCGACGCGAAAGCGGACGCGATCGGCCACATGCCGGCCGACGTCTCTCCCGGCGTGGAGCTCCGACGGATGGGACTAGAGGCCACGCTAGACCGACTGGTCGGCGACGACGCCGGGGCCGACGGCGGGCCCGCGGACCCGACGCTCGTCCAACTGCACGAGGCGGGCGACCCGCTCGTGGACGCCGAACCGCCCGCGGACCCGGTGTTCGTCCTCTCCGATCACAACGACTTCACCGCGGACGAGGAGTCGTCGCTGTCGGCGGCCGCGGACCGACGGGTGCGGGTCGGGCCGGAACTCCTCCACGCCGACGACACGATCGCGGTCGTCCACAACTGGCTCGACACCGACGGCTACGAGTCGTACTGATACGGGGGCGACAGGCGATGTCCGACACTCCGGCGGACGACGTCGACGCGACCGCGGACTCCGAGTCGGTCGACCGCCGCACCACGACCGCGCCGGCGACTGACGACCGGTTCGTCGTCCCCCTCCGCGGCGTCGACGTCGACCCCGAGACGCGGTGTGCCCACTGGGACGCGCCGGTCGACGTGATTGCGCTGCGGTTCGGCTGCTGTGAGGTCTACTACCCCTGTGACGCGTGTCACGACGCCGCGACGGGCCACGAGCCGGAGCCGTGGCCCCGCGAGCGGTTCGACGAGCCGGCGGTGCTGTGCGGGGGCTGCGGGGCGACGCTGACCGCGACCGCGTACCTCGACGGCGACGGAGAGGTCCAACGCGCCTCTCGCAGTCGGACGCAGTCCGACGACAGCGAGGGACAGAGTCCCTCTGGCAACCGGGCCTCGCCCGACTGTCACCGGGCGAAGCCCGACGACGACGCGTGCCCGGAGTGCGGCGCCGCGTTCAACCCCGGCTGTCGGGCGCACCGGGACCGGTACTTCGAGGCGTGAGGGCGAATCGGGTGCGTCGGGAGGGCGCTATCGAGCGCGGCACGAAGGCGCGTTCGGGCGATTGGCCGTGCCGCGGGCGAGTGAGTCGACCCTGCTTTCGGAAGGATTAAAAGAACGAGCGGCCTTCTGTGAGATGCGGGCCGGTGGGGTAGCTTGGTATCCTTCGGCCTTCGGGTGGCCGTAACCACGATTCAAATTCGTGCCGGCCCACTTCTCCCGCATCCGTTTTTACGCTGACCAGCCACGGCCTTCGGGTGGCCGTACCACGTTCTCGTGAGCGGAGCGAACGAGAGCAAGCGAGACGAGCGGAGCGAGTCTCGCGTGATTCAACATTCGTGCCGGCCCACTTCTCCCGCATCCGTTTTTACCTGACTTGAGGTGCTAAGGCCCCTTCCTCAACGAGCGAGCAAAGCGAGCGAGGGATCTCGTCTGTGTCTCACTTCGCGTCGGTACACTCCTGCGCTTGTAATCGCCCCGTCACCCTGGACAGCGTGGCACGGCTCGAAGACCCGGTCGCGAACTGGCCGAATGTGAGTTGTTAACAGATCCGTATCTCTTTGCCCGTATAGAATAGTAACAGAATATGAAACTAACAGGAGGTGTGTTACAGCTTCTCCTGGTAGTGGGGATCCTCTTCCTCGCGGGCTGTGCGGGCGCAGTACCCGCCGATCAAGCACCGACGGAACCGAACACGAGCGACGAATCGACGGTTGAAACGGCGAACGGGACCGTCGAGATTCACTACATCAACGTCGGGCAGTCGGACAGCACGCTCGTCGTCGGTCCGGAGGGGGAGACGATGCTCGTCGACACGGGCCATTACAACGACGACGGCGAGCGCGTGTTACGGTACTTACAGCGGCACGGCATCACCCGGATCGATCATCTCGTCACCTCGCACAACGACGCGGATCACATCGGCGGCAACGCGGCGGTCATCGAGTACTACGAGACGGAAGCGGAGGGGATCGGCGCGATATACGACCCGGGGATCGCCGCGAGTACGCGGACCTACGCCGAGTACCTCGACGCCGTCGAGGAACACGACGTGACGCTGTACGAGACGCGGGAGGGGGACCCGATCTCGTTCGGGGACGTCGACGTCGACGTGCTCGGGCCGCCCGAGCCGTACCTCGAAAACGAAGCCCGAAACGAGAACAGCATCGTCCTCAGGCTCACGCACGGGGAGACGAGCTTCCTGCTCTCCGGGGACGCCGAGGACGACCAAGAGCGGTACCTCGTCGACGCGTACGGCAGTGACCTCCGGTCGACCGTGCTGAAGGCGGGCCACCACGGCTCGTCGAGCTCGTCGAGCGAGCCGTTCGTCGACGCGGTGCAGCCGCAGGCGGTTGTCGTTTCGAGCGCGTACGACTCGCAGTACGGACACCCGCACGACGAGGTCCTACGGCGGCTTTCGGATCGGTCGATCCCGATGTATTGGACCGCGACGCACGGCGATACCGTGCTCGTGAGCGACGGGAGCGGCGTCTCCGTACGGACGCAGCGTGACGCGCCGACCGACGCGCTCGCGATCCGCGACGGCGACCCGATCGCGCCGGGCACGAGCGGCGACGTCGTCGAGCGCGCTCGGCTCGGCGGCGGTCCGGTCGAGAGCGATTTCGCGGCCGACGATGAGGGGCGTGGGGGCGACGACGAGACTGCGGCCGACGGCGACGAGACGGGCGACACCGCCGGGGGGAACGAGACGACGTCGACGGAGTCGGACGGGGTGCCGGCGATCGCCGCGATCAACGCGGACGCCGAGGGCAACGACTGGGAGAACCTCAACGACGAGTACGTCGTCTTCGAAAACGCGGGCGACGAGCCGATCGATCTGTCCGGCTGGACCGTCGAGGACGAGGCGGCCCGGAGCTACGAGTTCCCGCACGGGTTCACGCTCGATCCGGGCGCGACGGTGACGCTGCGAACCGGGAGCGGAACCGACACCGACACCGAGCTGTACTGGGGATCGGGCTCGCCGGTCTGGAACAACGACGGCGACACAGTGATACTCTCGAACGCCGACGGAGAACGCGTGATCGAGGTGCGCTACGAATGACTGATATCGAACTCCCGGACGGCGAGTACACCGCGGTCGTCGACACCGTCGAAGACGGGCTCGCGACCGTGTTCTTCGAACGCGACGGCGAGGAGGTCGGGAACGCGGTTCTGGAGGACTCTCGGCTCCCGTCGAACGCGCGGCACGCCGACGCTATTCTCTCGGTGACACTCGGCGGTGGGCGCATCGAGTCCGCCTCGTACGAGCCCGAGCGGACGGCGACCCGATCGGAGGCGGCGCAGGACCGATTCGATCGGCTCTCGAAGCGTCCGCCGTCCGACGAAGAGACGTAGCTGAGCCGCGCATACCGTTTGCTCCGGAAGCGTGCGGAATTCGGTGATTTTTGACGGAGTGCGATGCGAACCAACGCGGCGTCGGCGAACATCGAGCAGCGCTCGAACGCGTGGCTGCAACAGATGAGAGTGTCGATATCGGGGTCGCTCCCGCGTGTTCGCGCCGCCCTCGACCGCGAGGCCTCGGTCTTCCCACTACTCGTACAGACACACCTCGCACGCAACTTCCACTCAAACATCCCCACGAAAACCCACCCTCACCCCCACGTCCACTGCGAGTCCAACACGAACCGGTAGATTCCGCTTATCAGGATCGCGCCGACGTTGGCGACGAGGTACATCATCCCACCCCACTCGACGAACGCGTAGAGCACGCCGAGCTGGATCGGGATCGCGGTCCCGCGAACCACGTTCGTCTGGAGCAGCCCGGTCAGGTAGGCTCTGACGCCCGTGTTCTGGCTCGCCTCGAACGTCCACGCGTTGTTGAAGACGTACGACAGGACGATCGTGATCTCGATGGAGACCGTCGCGCCGATCAGGTAGTTCATCCCGATCCCGTCGACGAACAGCCACAACAGCGTCATCTGTATCCCGGCGGTGACCGCGCCGACGACGACGAACCGCCGCAGTTGGACCGCGATCGGCCCGCCCGCGAGGTTGCGGAGGACGGCCCGGACCATCAGCGATAGCCGAGCGCTTCCAGCCGAGCTTCGAGGTCCTCGCCGACCTCGTCCGCGTCTCCCGCTTTATCCCCCTCGCTGTCCCCGCTCTCCGCGTCGGCCCGCTCCGCCGCCCGCTCGTGCAACGCCGCGGCGTGCTCGGCCGCGATGGGGGCGAACCGGTCGATGACCGCCCGCTCCTCTGCGGTCGAGTCATCCGACCGGTCGTCCTGCTGTGTCGGGTCCGAGGGCCGGTGGTACAGCTCCGTCGCCCCGGTGTCGGTGTTCTCGATGTACGTCCACGTCGCGTCCCGCACGCTCACGAGCAGGTCGCCGTCGTCGATCGACCGCGGGATCGGCTGCTGGGTTATCTCCTCGCCGCGAACGCTGACGGACACCACCGGGTCCCGCGCCGACTCGCCTCCCGCCTCACCCGTCACGTCCGCCTCGCCCGTCACGTCCGCCTCGCCCGTCACGTCCGCCTCGCCCGTCACGTCCGCCTCCCCGCGAACCGCGGGCGCGGCCGACTCCCCGCGCCACTCCGAGGGCGACTCGACGCCGAGCAGGTCGGCGATCGTCGGCGGAATCGCGTCGAGCCCGACGTGTTCGGCGACCCGACCGCCGTCCTCCCCGGGGACGTTCACGATGAAGGGGACGTGTATCAGCTCGTCGTACAGCTTCGGGTAGTGCGCGAGGTGGCCGTGCTCCTGAAACTCCTCGCCGTGGTCGCCCGCCACGACGATCGCCGTCTCGTCGGCGACCCCGGCCGCCTCCAGCGCGTCGAGCACGCGACCGACGCTGGCGTCCACCTGCCGCACCGCGGCCTGATACAGCGTTCGCAGGTCGCGTAAGGTCCGCTCGCCGACCTCTAGCCCGAGGCTCGTACGGGTGTGCGCGTGGAGCATCCGATGCGTGCCGACGAGCCCGTCGGACACCTCCCGGATGTACCGCGGCGACGGGACGTACGGGGTGTGCGTGTCCATGTAGTGCGTCCACAGGAAGAACGGGCCCTCGGTCTCGTCGATGAACGCGGTCGCGGCGTCCTCCACGTCGAACATCCGCGACGCGTCGAGGAACGGGCGCTCGTCGGTCCCCCCGCGGAGCTTCGCACCGAGCCGCCGCGCCGGAGACGTCAGGAGCTGAATCCACGCCTCCACCGTCGGGTGCGCGGCGAGGTATCGGCTGTACCGACTCGATCCGACGTTCGTCATGAACGGCTCGAACGCGTCGAACCCGTCGGGGTATCCCCAGTGCGACGTCAGAAAGCCGTTCGCCGCGTTGAACCCGCCCGTGGCGACTCCGGCCGCCGAGAGCACGGACGCGAGCGTCCGGGCACCGTCTACGCCGATGTCGCCGTTTCGCGCGAACACGGGCTCGGACGCGAGAATCGAGGGGAACGAGAACGGCGTCCAGTTTCCGGTCGCGAACGCCCCCTCGAACACCGTCCCGTCGGCGGCGAGGCCGTCGATGACGGGCGAGTGTCGGTCGTCGTCGTACGGGCCGAGCGCGTCCGCGCGCAGCGAGTCGATCGTGACGAGCACGACGTTCGAGACGGACGCCGACGCGTCCGTACGAGACGCGTTCGACCGAGCCGACGGATCAGACGCAGGCGGTGTATCCGGTACCATGATAGTTGAGAGGGAGCAGAGGGCGGGCAGTGACGCGTCCGAAAGCGGGAGACTCGAGTGAGGACAGGCCGAGCCGCGGACGGACGGACCCCGTGCGCGGCGCGGGGTTGGCGGTCCGACGTGCGGTCCGGCTTGCGTTGAGGGACTGCGTCACGCGTATAGCTCATATCCAGCCCGCGAGCGGCTTGAGGATTCCGGTCACGGAACGCGGGCGGAGCTAGCTATTTGCCCGCGGCCGTCGAAGACCGTGCATGAGCAACGAGTCGGACGATCGCCGTGATGTCGACGAGGCCTCGACCGAATCGAATCCGGCCGACGAAATCCCCGAGGAGGTCCCGGGCGAGTCGCGACTGATCGAGACCAACGGCGTCCGTCTCCACGTCGTCGAGGCCGGTCCCGAAGACGGAAAGCTGCTCGTTCTACTTCACGGCTTCCCGGAGTTCTGGTACGGCTGGCACGAGGCGATTCTCCCGCTGGCGAACGAGGGCTACCGCGTCGTCGTCCCCGACCAGCGCGGCTACAACCTCTCGGAGAAGCCGCCCGACGTGAGCGACTACCGGATCGACGAACTCGCGCGCGACGTCGTCGGCCTGATCGACGCGTACGACCACGAGACGGCGGCGGTAGCCGGACACGACTGGGGGGCCGCGGTCGGCTGGTGGCTCGCGCTCCACCACCCGGACCGCGTCTCCGAGTTCGTCGCGGTCAACGTCCCGCATCCGACCGTCTTCGAGCAGGCCCTCCGAAACTCGTGGGACCAGCGGCTCAAGAGCTGGTACGTGCTCGCGTTTCAGCTGCCGATTCTCCCCGAAGCGGTCGCCAGCGCCGGCAACTGGCGGCTCGCCGTGCGGGGGCTCCGGGAATCGAGCAATCCCGGGACGTTCGACGAGGAGGACTTCAGGCGGTACCGCCGGGCGTGGAACCGCGACGGCGCGTTCGAAGCGATGGTGAACTGGTACCGGGCGATCGTCCGCGACCGTCCGACGCCGAAGACGACCCGCGTCGAGGTGCCCACGCTCGTGATCTGGGGGGCACAGGACCGCTTCCTCACGAAGCGGATGGCCGGCCGAAGCGTCGACCACTGCGCCGACGGCCGGCTGCTCACTATCGACACCGCAACGCACTGGGTCGTCCACGAGGAGCCGCACCGCGTCGCCAAAGCGATCGCGGACCACGCGGACCCCCTGCCGCCGGGCGCACGCGAGTGACGGGCTCGCGCCGCACAGTTTTTGTGTCGCGGCGGCGACCGGCTTGTATGCCCATCGATCGATACGCGGCCGCCGTCGACGACCTCGACCCCGCCGCCGGAGACGTCGAAAGCACCGAACTCGTCGTCAGCGACGACGTGCTCGTCAAGGCGTTCGTTCTCGGCCCGGGTGCGGCCGTCGAGCCCCACGCCCACGCCGACGCCACCAACGTCTTTCACGTCGTTGCCGGCGAGCTCACGGTGACGAGCGGGGAGGAGACGGAGACGCTCGCCGCCCCCGCCGTGGTCCACAACGAGCGCGGCACCGTCCACGGCGCGCGGAACGACACGGACGAGCGGGCCGTCCTCACGGCGAGCCTCTGTCCCCTCCCCCGATAATGGACGGCGAGATCGATCCCGACGAGCTGGCGGCGCTGCTCGGTGTGGATGGAGATGCCGACGGCGAGTCCGATATCCGAATCGTCGACATCCGCGATCAGCGGGCCTTCGATCGGGGACATATCCCCCGCAGCGAGTGCATTCCGTTCCCCGAGCTGACGACCCGGGTCGCGGCGCTTGCGGGCGCTTCGCGGATCGTCACGGTCTGCCCGCACGGAGTCGCCAGCCGACAGGCGGCACAGCTCGTCGGCAGCTACGCGGGGACCCAGCAGGCCCGCGTCGACAGCCTCCGCGGCGGGATCGAAGCGTGGGAGCGCGACGTCGGCGAACTAAAGGCCACCCCGCCGGACGGCGACGGCTCCGCGGACGCCGCCGCCGACGCGTCTCCGAGTGCGAACGACGGCCCCGACGCCTCCGACGCCCCATTCTAATTATTCCCGGCGACGACCGTTCCGCACGCTCGGCACGCCAGACGCGAGAACTGCGAGAGCCGAGAGAACTGCGACGAGAGCGGTCGCCGGACCGAATCCGGGAACCTCCCCGTCGGTGACCCCGCCGAGGGGGACGCCACCCGCCACGTCCACCGTCGCGGACGCCTCGTCGACGGGTCCGACGACGCGCACCGTGACCGGTCCGGAGCCGCCGCTCGCGTCGAGCGCGAGGTCGCGCGACACGGTCGTCTCGGCGGTCGCGTCGAGCCGGACGCGCTCGGTCGCGAGCACCGCGCCGTCGGCGACGAACTCGACGACACCCTCGGCGGGGATCGCCGCGTCGTTGCCGACCGTCGCCGTCACGCGCACCGACTCTCCAGCCTCGACGGCGTCGCGGTCGGCGGTGACGCCCCTGACCAGCACCGGGGCGGGCTCGGTGACGACGACCGAGAGCGTCTCGCTTCCGACCCTGACCTCGTGCTCGCCCGGCTCGCGAAAGGCGCGTTCGAAGCGCACGGCGGTCTCCCCGCCGGGCTCGACCGTTCCGTTCCGCTCCGCGACCGACTCGCCGTCGACCCGGAGCGTCAGGTCGTAGCTGCCGGTCGAACCGCCGGTGTTCGAGACCCCCACCGAGAGCGCGAGCGTCTCGTTCGCGACGAGTTCGACCGGATCGCGCTCGACGGAACGGTTTCGGAACGCGCCGGTCGCCTGCACGCCGTCCGCGTCGAGACCGTAGCCGATCCGCGCCGGCGTCTCGCCGAACGCCTCGGCGTGAGCCGCTCGGTCCCACGTCGTCGGCGTCTGGCTCGTGCTCGTCAGTCGCTCGGCCGTCGCGCGAACCTCGGCGGCCGCGTCTTCGTCGCCGCCCGACGCGGCGGCCGACTCGACCGCGCCGAGGACGTCGCGGTTCGCGATCGGCTCGGGGGCGTCGTTCAGCTCGCGGAGGACCGTCGCCAGCGACGCCGAACCGTCGGAGGCGAGTCGGATCCGACGATCGAGTTCGGCGGCGACGAGCGCTCCCTTCACGTACTCGGCGTTGCCGCTCCACGTGCTCGGATCGGCGAGGACCGCCGACGCCCCCGGCTCCCGTTCCCCCCGCGCGAGCGTCCGCTCGAAGTCGTCGAAGTCGACGTCGCCTCGGTCGAGCGCGAACAGGGCGGCGTAGTAGGTGGCCGATCCCTCGGTGAACCACGCGCCGCTCGCTTCCGCGCGGTACGACTGACGCGTGTGGACGTACTCGTGTGTCCAGACGTCGTCGGCCGAGTCCACCGGTTCCCCGTCGCGGACCCAGAGGTCGGCGTCGCCGGTCTGGAGCCCTCGAACGCCCCACGACACGTCTCCCGTCGGGGCGGCCACCGCGAACACCGCCCCGCCTGCGGGGTCGGAGCCGAGAGCCGTCTCCGCGCCCTCGAAGGCCGAGAACACCGCGTCCGGATCGACGGTCAGATCGGCCGTCTCGGGGATGATTAGGCGGTACCTGTCCTCGTGAACTCGTTCCTCGTACGGCCCGAGGAAGGCCATCGACTGAGAGGCGACGCCCTCGCCGTCGACGACCGTCTCGCGTTCGAGCCGCACCTGTCCGCTGAACCGTCCGGTGTACGACCACGCGGCGGCGGTCCGCGGCGTCTGGACGAGCGCCCACTCGCCGGCGTCGACGAAGCGGTAGGTGCCGCCGGCGGCGATCGGTCCGCCGTCGTCGTTTTCGACCGTGTCGTTGGCGGCCATCGCGTAGGTGAGCGACGGGGAATCCGTCCGGCCGTCCCAGGCCCAAACCGACCCGTCACGGTCGGCGTCGTCGACCCGCTCGAAGCCCTCCGCGTCGATCGGGGCGTCGGTCGCGCTGTACAGCGTAACTTCCAGCTCCGTGACGCGGTCGGGGATCTCCGCCCGGGTCGTGACGCCGACGGTACCGGGATCGTCGGTCAGAGAGAGGCCGTTTTCGAGGTGGATCGCATCTGTGTCCTCGGTCTGCGTCGCAGCTGTCGTCGCCCCCGTGCGCGACGCGGCAGCGTCGCGCGGTGATCCCGGGCCGCGTGGCGACGCCACCGCGTCCGACGGTCCGAGAACCGCAGAGCGCGTCGCCGCTTCGGCTGCGGACACGGGGTGCTCCCCTCTTTCCGGACCGGCCGTGGAGACGTCCGTCGCACCGGGGACGACCGAGGCTGCCCCGGGAACCACGACACCCACGAGGAGCGCGACAGCGATGAGTGATGCGACGGCGACGAGAACGAGAGGCCCGGACGCGCGTGAGTCGCGCCGGGAAAGGAGCCGCGTCATGTGTTCGATGGCTCCCGCTCGTAGTTAGTGCTGTGTGTTAGACCGATGAAACGTCGGGGATGGAGGGAGCGTGTGACAGGCCCCCCCATCTCGGGCCACGGCGTCGGGTCGTATTGGTATACGGTCCCTTCTCGTTCAACGCGGAGCCCCTTTCGCCCAATGTGGGCCCTCTTCTCGTTCAACGTCTGAGGCTTCTTCCCGCTCAACAGCCGGTTTTCGGCCTCATATCCCGTGAATCCGCGCCGTCCAAAAGTCGCGAAACGCGTCCGAAAGCGCCGACTCCGGCTTCCCGGTCGCGTCGGAGACGTCCGTCACGTCGGCGTGTGAGCGTACGCCTCCGAGAACGCTTCGCTCCCCCACGACGACCACGCGGTCGACGTCGTCTGCGCTGGCAACGGCGGACAGGGCCCGGTTCGCTCGCTTCAGGTGGTCGTCGATCTGTCCCTCGCGGCGTCGCTCGAAACGGCCCTGTGAGAACCCGCCCTTCGAGTGCGCCTCTTTCACGTCCGAGGCGAACCCCTCGAAGCCGACGCGCTCGTCGCCCTCGTAGGTTCCGAGCGCGAAGGTGTCCGAACGAACGAGGGCGAACGCGAACCGCCCGGTCGGTCGGAACCAACTCCGGTCGAGCCGGAACGCGTCGTCCCACCCGTCGAACGGGTCCGGGTGGATCGACGGAGTGATCGCGGCGCTCACCGCGCCGGCGTCATCGGCGAGAACGACCGCGGGCGCGGCCCGGCGGACGAGCGCGGTTCGGTCGCCGAACCAGTCCGAGACGGTCGCGGGCACGGCGTCGCCGTCCGGGACGAACGCGGTGAGCAGCCCCTCCGGGTCGTCGCTCGCGACGCCGCGGAAGCGCCCGAGCACGTCGTCGAGTCGTGCACCGCGCACGTCGCTCACCCGTCGGAACTCGACCGCCTCCTCCTCGCCCCTCGTGCGGTCGAGCCGCTCTTCCAACGACTCGATCCGGTGTTCGAGCTCGTTGACCTGCTTTTCGGCCCGCTGGCGGTCGGCGACGGCGTCAGCGCGGCGCTCCTCTTCGGCCGACGCGCGCCGTTCGAGGTGCCGTTTCTCCTCTTCGAGCTCCTCGATCCGCTCTTTGAGCCCGGCGCGCCCGAGCAGCCTGTCGATCATACCACACTCGCATCCGGCGACGACCTAAAAGGTACGTTCATCGCGAGATTGGAGATGGTACGTCGGTCGATACTACGGCTGCGAGTCCGGGATCGCACAGCAGCGGACGGTTCGGTACCGTTAGACGAGAGAATTAGGGACCCGGTACCGGTCCGCGTGCTCGTCGGTCGCTACACTATCGCGAGCGTTCGGACGAACGGGACGCCGACCGCATCGGAGATTCCCGCGAACGGAAGCACCGCCAGCACGAGGATCGCCGAGGCCCACGCGATGAAGCCGATGATCCCGGCGTGTACCCAGGAGGTGCCGTACCGCCGCCGTATCAGCCAGACCCACGCGAGCAGCGGGATGAACTCCCCGATGAGCGGTATCCACGAGAGGAACAGCGCCGACAGCCCCCAGACGATCGCGCCGAACAGCGCGGTGAACACCGCGTGCCCGTAATCCCGCGTGCCGGTGACGACGGCGGCGGCGATGAAGATGGCCAACCCGCCGACGAGCAGTCCGACGACGAACGTGGCGACCGATCCGATGAGACTCATGACCTCCTCGTTTCAGGTCCGGATACTTGGAGTCGTCGCTCGGGCGCGGGCAACGCAGACGGTGGCCCTTTGTAACTCGGCCGACTACCGCTCCTGATGGATGTCCGGCTGACGTACGAGGACGGGACGATCCGAGTCGACGCCGGCGGTGACGGTGGTGCTGGGAGCGTCGATACCGAGCCTCCGTCGCTCCCGCCGCTACCGGGCGTCGAGACGGACCCTCGATCCGGGACGGCTCGGGCACCCGCCTACCGCTACGCCGCGATCCGCCGGGCGCTCGAGGTCGCGGGCGTTAGCGTCGACGACCGGGTGTTGGACGCCAGCGACCGCGCCGCGGACGACGCGGGACTCCCGGCGACGCTCTCGACCGACTACGACCTCCGCGAGTACCAACGAGAGGCGCTCGATGCCTGGCGTGACGCGAACGACCGCGGCGTCCTCGAACTCCCGACCGGGGCCGGAAAGACCGTTATCGCGATCCGGGCCATCGTGGAGCTCGGTGTACCCACGCTCGTGGTCGTTCCGACCGTCGACCTGCTCGACCAGTGGCAGCGAGAGTTGGAGACGGAGTTCGACGTTCCGATCGGGCGGTTCGGCGGCGGCGAGCAACGGCAGGAGGCGGTCACGGTGTCGACGTACGACTCCGCGTATCTCAAGGCCGAATCGATCGGCGACGCCTTCGAGTTCGCCGTCTTCGACGAGGTCCACCACCTCGGTGGGGAGGGATACCGGGACGTGGCCCGCCTGCTGGCGGCACCGGCTCGGCTCGGGCTCACGGCGACGTTCGAGCGACCCGACGGCGCCCACGAGACCGTCGCCGAACTGATCGGCGAGCGCGCCTACGCACTCGACGTCGACGACCTCGCCGGGGATCACCTCGCGCCGTACGACATCCGGCGGATCGAGGTGGAGCTGACTCCCGACGAACGCGAGCGGTACGACGAGAAGCAAGGCACGTTCGTCGAGTACGTCCGCGACGCCGGGATCACGTTCACGAGCGGGAGCGACTACCGAGAGCTCGTCAAGCGCTCCGGGAACGACCCCGCCGCGCGCGAGGCGCTCCTGGCGAAAAACGACGCCCGAGAGATCATGATGAACGCGAGCCGGAAGGTCGACCGGCTCGAATCGATCCTCGACCGCCACCGCGACGACCGCGTGATCGTCTTTACCGCTCACACCGACCTCGTCTACCGGCTCTCCGAGCGGTTCCTCTTGCCCGCGATCACGGCGGAGACGGGCGCAACGGAGCGTCGCGAGATACTGCAGCGCTTCCGCGAGGGGACGTACGGCCGCGTCGTCGCCGCCAACGTCCTCGACGAGGGCGTCGACGTCCCGGACGCCAACGTCGCCGTCGTGCTATCGGGCTCCGGCAGCGAGCGCGAGTTCACCCAGCGGCTCGGCCGAGTACTCCGTCCGAAGGACGACGGCGGACGGGCGATCCTCTACGAGGTGGTCTCGACGGAGACGGCCGAGGAACGCGTGGCGAGTCGACGGCGGTGAGGCAGGGGCGAGTCTCGCTGACGGCGGGGTGACAGTCCGACCACTGGCACGCTCCCGTCACGCTCCGTCTCGTCGACGGCGCGATCGGAACTCACGCAGTCCGAACAGGAGGTACAGCGCACCGAGCAGTCGGAGAGCGGGCGTGAACCGCTCGGCCCACACCACGGCGTCCGGATCGGCGTAGAGCAGTCGGCTCGCGAACTCGCGGTACGCTCGCGGCGCGATCAGTAGGACGGCGCCGAACCCGCCAGTGACGTACAGCATCCAGGCGTACGCGCGCCCGCCGAGTAGACAGACGGCGGCGACCAACGCGCTCTCGGCCCGGATCGCCGGTTCCGCACCCGAGCGCATCTCGGTCTCGGCCGCGTTCTCGATCGCGACGGTCTCGTACGCGTCGACTATCCGCTTCGGAGTCACGGCCGTGACGCCGCCGAGGACGCCGATAATCGCTCGGATCATGGGTGACGCTACGTCGCGACCTCATCTAACCCTACCAGTAATTCCCACGTTTCGGGGACGCTAGCGGGTATTCACGACCTCGGGACCGAGGCAGTTTCGGGGACCGATACAGATGCGGCGGGCGTTGGCGTATTCCACAGTCGTTAGGGTTCGGTGGTGTGACAGTGGGGATATGGCGGTTCCCGGAGCAGTCTTCAAATATTACCTCTACAAAGCGACCGAAGCGGTCGAGTTCTATCGGCCGATCATGTACCTCTACCTTCTCTCACAGGGGCTCTCGTTCACGCAGATCGTCGTCATCGAAGCGCTCTACAACCTGGCGACGGTTCTCGGGGAGGTGCCGACGGGGTACGTCGGCGACCGAATCGGCCGTCGAAATAGCCTCCTCGTCGGATCGGCACTCATTACGGCGACGTTGGTCGGAATCGCGTTCGCCGCTTCGTTTCTCGCGTTTGCCGCCTTGTTCGTCTGCTGGTCGCTCGGCTATAACTTCCGCTCGGGAACGGAAGACGCGTGGGTGTACGAAACGCTCACGGACGTCTCTGCGAGCGACGAGTTCACTCGGGTCCGCGGACGCGGACAATCGGTCGCCTTGTCGGCCGGTGTCGGTGCGTCACTCGTCGGCGGGTATCTCGGGGGACTCGACCTCACGTACCCGTTTCTCGTGGCTGCGCTGTTCACCGGAGTGGGGCTGCTCGTGATCGCGACACTGGATGAACCGGCGACGTACACGGAGAGCGGTTCGAGCGAGATGGGGATCCGAGAGGCGTGGGGCGTCGTCACGCAGGCCGTCGGCCAGCGTCGCCTCCGGTCGTTCATCCTCTACTACTTCGTGCTGTTCTCGGCCGTTACCTATCTCGTGTTCATCTTCCTCCAACCGGTCTTCGAGTCCGTCGTGACCGGCCTGAACATGCGTCTCACTCTCTCACTCCCGGTTCCCGGTCGAGAGCGTCCCTCCGGGCTCGTCGTTTCGACTGATAACGTCGAAACGCTGCTCGGGGTGTACTACGCGGCGATCAATCTCGTCTCGGCGGCGATCACCTACCGTATCGGGTTCATTCGGGAGCGGGTCGGACTCCGTCGGTGGTTCGTCGTCATCCCGCTCCTCGTCGGTGGCTTGTTGACGGCGATGCCGTTCGTGCCTCCGATAGCGCTCGTCGCGTTGTTCGTCGGGTGGGCGTGTGTCGAGCCGACGCGAGTGCTCGCTGGACAGTACGTGAACGACCGCATCGAAACGCTCGGTCGTGCGACGGTGTTGAGCGCGATGGCGATGGTGAGCGCCGTGACCGTCATCCCGTTTCAGCTCGGGAGCGGCGTGATCTCGGACGCCGTGTCACCCTTGATCGCCCTCTCGGCAGCGGGTGTGATACTGGTCGTCGGCTCGGTCGTGATCTTGCTCTGGGAATCGCCGATCGAAGAGCCACCGACCGGCTCACCTTCACGAACCGGACCGGAGTGACCGAGCCGTTCGCGGTCACGCTGTCGCGGTCGTGAGCGGTAGGATCACGAGCGTTGCGGTGTGAAAAGCGGCGCCGTTGAAACCTTCTCCATCCGATACAATACGGTATGAAACAGCCGGTCGGTGACGGTGCTTCTTGACCGATAGCGGGAGTCGGTGTATCAGCGTGGTCGATCAGTTATTTATACGTGACTGACGACTCTGCGGTGACAGCCTCCAAAGCCCCAGTCGCGAGGACTCGCGTCGCTCGCTGCGGTGCTTCCGTCGCCGAGCGTCGTCCTCGCGACAGGGCGAGAGCGGAGCTCTCGCTTGCAACCGGCGCGTAGCGCCGGTGACTGCCCCTTTGAGCCCCACCCAACCGCCCCACACCTCACACCTCCCCAGCCTCGTCGGTGGTCCTTCGCTTCGCTCCGGACCACCGACTCCCTCGCACCGGCTGCCAGAGGGACCTTCGGTCCCTCGCTACTCGCGGCCCTGCGGGCCGCTCACCGGGGCGCGCCACCGCACAACTATTTATAAGCGATCGTCGCCGCCGCTCACGGTTATTTAACTACCGGATCACCGCCACCCATCCGCAATACCCACTCCCGCTATCTATCGTCGCTGTGTCTGTATGGATCGCGACCGAAACCAGTTATATCAGCTACTGGGAATTTCAACAGAGCCGGGCTCAGTCTCAGTCGTCGCCGTCGATATCGAGCGAGCGCTTCTCGCCGAGCTCTTCCTCCAAACTACCGCGCTCCCAGCTCCGGACGGCGTCGCCCTCGACTTCGGCGCGGAGCTTCTCTTCGAGGAGGTTCACGGCGACGCTGTTGGCGCCCTCCGGGATGATAACGTCGGCGTGTTTCTTCGACGGCTCGATGAACTGCTCGTGCATCGGTTTGACCGTCGAGAGGTACTGATCGATGACGCCCTCGAGGTCGCGGCCGCGCTCGATGACGTCCCGGCGAATCCGGCGTAAGATCCGGACGTCGGCGTCGGTTTCGACGTACAGCCGGAGGTCCATCATCTTGTTTATGTCCTCGTCGTACAGCGCTAAGATTCCTTCGAGCACGATGACGTCCGTCGGCTCGACCGTCACGCGCTCCGGCTTGCGGTTGTGGACCTCGAAGTCGTACTGCGGCATCTGCACGGACTGCCCCTCCAGCAGCGATTCGAGGTGCTCGCGGAGCAGCTCCCACTCGAACGCCGCCGGGTGGTCGTAGTTGACCGACTGCCGCTCTTCGAAATCGAGGTGTGACAGGTCCTCGTAGTAGTTATCGAGGGGGATACGAGTGACGCTGTCGCCGAGATCGCGAGTGACGAGGCGGGAGACCGTCGTCTTCCCCGCACCCGTCCCTCCCGCGATCCCGATCACGAACGAGGGAATGGTCATACCGCCGTTCAGGTGGCGGACGGTTTGAAGCCTGCTTTTTCACCGCGAGCTTTGAACGGCGGTAGAGCGCTGTCTCCGTACCGATCGGCCGTCTACGCCCGGAATCCCTATAACGGTATCGGGGGCACCTTTTAGCCGCTCGCGTCAGATCCACGTTGTATGCGAACAGACACCACGGTCCGGGACGTGATGCATCGAGAGTTTCTCGGAGTGAGCGAGTCCGACCCCTTGGCGGACGCGGCGGCGCTCCTCGTCGAGGAGGAGACGAACTGTCTCGTCGTGTTACGCGGCGGCGAGTCGGTCGGACGGTTAGGCTGTCGGGACGCGCTCGGCGCGCTGCTCGACACCGAGAGCGACGGCGGCCTCACCGGCGACGGCCCCACCGGTGACGGCCTCACCGTCGGCTCCGTGATGGGACCGCCCCTCCCGACCGTCACGCCGGACGATTCGCTCGCCGTAGTCGAGGAGCGGCTCGTCTCCGAGGGCGTCGATCGGCTCGTGGCAGTCGACGACGGGAAGGCCGTCGGCGTCGTCACCGCGGGCGACACGCTCGCCGCGGGCGCACCGCGGACCGGAGACGGCGCATACGAGACGCCGATCGACGAGGATGCGATGGCGGAGCGGCGCGCCGCCGACACGCCGATCGCGGGCGCCAACGGGGGTGTCGACCCCGCGATGGAGGCCACCTCGACGGACGCTTCCGGGTCGCCGACGCAGGGCGTCTGCGAGAGCTGCGGCGGGCTCGTGCCCGAGTTGGTAACGATGAACGGACAGGCGGTCTGTCCCGAATGCCGGGACGTGTGAGCGGATCCGCGTTCAGGCGTGGCCGCCAGCCGAGCCGGCGGCAGGCTCAACACGCTGCACGCTGAACAGCTGATTCATGACTGACGGCGAGGCCGCCGGGGTCGCGATCGGTCCCGCGACGATCGACGACGTCGATGCGGTCACCGACCTGTGGATCGCGCTCGCCGCCGGACAGCGGCGACACGGCTCCACCCTGCTCGCCGAGGAGAACCGCGGCGCGGTTCGCGAGTGGGTCGCGCGCTCGACCGTCACCGGAGAGCTCCTCGTTGCCCGGGCGACGGAGGGCCACGCGGACCGCGTCCCGGTCGGCTTCGTCGCCTTCTCGCTCGAGCGCGGCGGGTACGACCGGGATCGGACCCGCGGGACCGTGAGCAACCTGTTCGTCGTGCGTGAACGACGAGGGGACGGGATCGGATCCGCGCTCCTGTCCGCGGCTGAGCGGGCGCTTCACGAGGCGGGCGCGAAAACGGTCGCGCTGGAGGCGCTCGCCGACAACGAGCGGGCGCGGGCCTTCTACGCCGCCCACGGGTACGAGCCGCACCGCGTCGAGCTGACGAAGTCCGTGTCCGCGACCGAACCCGAAACACACGCACCCGACGATACCGGGTGACCGGAGGGGGAAGTCTCGCTCGCCGAAAGCGACACGCACTCATACGAGGACCGAGTACGGCCGCTTGCGCCAGGGGAGCATGGGCGGTTCATGCACTCGACTTGTAATCGAGACTTCCGGGGTTCAAATCCCTGCCCTGGCTTCGTACTTCCGTCCGAGACCCGCGCCGCTACCCTCGGGATCGGTTTATATACACCCCGAACCGATCCGCGGTATGGACCGGACCGACACCGCGCTGCTCGGCGTCGCCGGGGTCGTCGCCGCCCTCGTCCTCGCGATCGTCTTCGCCGCGGGGGTGTTGTTCGGGCTCGACGAGTCGGTGACCCGGCCGATTCGACTGCTCGCGGTCGAGCCGTTCGCGTGGATCGTCGTCGCGGCGCTGATCGTGGCGGTCGTCGGCCACGCGTATATCGACCGCTGACGGCGCGGGGTGAGAGCGATCTGGACCGCGAGCGCCCGCTCAGCGGACGACCGTTACGGGCACCGGAGCGTTCTTGAACACCGACTTCGCCGTGTTACCGGCGAGGAGCCGGTCGGCGAGCGACCCGCTGTGCGTCCCGATCACGACCGCGTCGAACTCGGCGGCGCGCTCGACGATCCGACTCGCCGGTGACCCCATCTCGGTCTCCACGTTGACCGCGACCCCGTACTCCGAGGCGATCTCTCCCGCCCGTTCGAACACGTCCTCGGAGAGCTCTCGAACTCGCTCCTCGCTGTCTTCCGCGAGCGCGATCCCGGTTGCTGCTCCCATCATCCCGGAGGGTTCGCCAGCGACGTGTAACACCGTCACGTCGGCGTCTCGATGCACGTCGAGCGCGTAGCGTAGCGCCCGTTCAGAGAGCTCTGAGTCGTCCATCGCTACCAGTACGCGTTCGATCATGTGCCATGTACACACGCAACGCGGATAAACGCTCGTGCGGTCGGTCTACTCGATCGGCGGGTCCCCGCTCGACTCCTCCGGTGATTCGTCCGCGGACTCCTCCGGTGATTCGTCCGCGGACTCCTCCACTGACTCTCCGGCGTCGACTTCGCGGATCGCCCGGATGAGGACGTCGATCGCGGCGGCGACCGCGCCGCGTTTCACCGCGCCGCGGCCGCCGTCGAGGACGAATCGCTCGCTCCGGACGAAGGAGGCTCCGGTCCCCCACGGCGCCGCGTACGCGACGCCGACGTACACGAGGCCGACGGGTTTCTCCGCGGTGCCGCCGTCCGGTCCCGCGATCCCGGTAGTGGCGACCGCCCACGTCGTGCCCGCGCGGTCCCGCGCGCCCGCCGCCATCTCCTCCGCCACCGCGGCGCTCACCGCTCCCTCGGCGTCGAGCGACTCGCGGGAGACGCCGAGCAGCTCGCGCTTCGCGTCGTACGCGTAGGTGACGAACCCCCGGTCGAAGTAGGCGCTCGCGCCCGGGACGTCAGTCACGCGCGACCCGACCAGTCCCCCGGTGAGCGACTCCGCGACCGCGAGGGTCTCCTCCCGGTCCGTGAGCAACGGGCCGAGCGTCGCTTCGGGAGCTGAGTCTCCGCCCCGCGCGTTCCCGTCGCTGTCGGACTCGTCGCCTGCGCCGTGACCCGCGTTCATATACGCACTCCGTCCGCCACCGCCGTGGGGTTTACGCTCGGGCGGCCGCAATCTCCGCTTATGACCGACTGGGACGCCCGGTTCGCGGCCGGAGAGTATCCGCGAGCGCCGGAGCCGTCCGCCGTTTTGCGCGCCTACGAGCCGGAAATTCCCGGTGGCCGGGCGATGGACGTGGCGGCGGGCACGGGCCGAAACGCCGTGTTTCTCGCCGAGCGGGGCTACGCGGTCGACGCCCTCGACGCGTCCGCCGAGGGGCTCGCCGTCGTCCGCGAGCGCGCCGCGTCGGCGGGGCTCTCTGGCGGCATCGAGACGATTCAGGGAGACGTTTCGACCTACGCGTTCCCGACGGCGGAGTACGAGCTGATCGCGATGAGCTACTTTCATACCCTCGACCGATTCGCGGACCTGGTCGAGGCGCTCGTCCCGGGCGGCTACCTCTTCGTCGAAGGCCACCTGCGGTCGACCGACGCGACGCCCTCTGGCCCGAGCGACGACCGATACCGGTTCGCCGCCAACGAGCTGCTCCGAGCCGCGCTCGGGTTGACGGTGGTGTACTACGACGAGACGACCCAAGAGCGGCCGACCGACCGTCGTCGCGCGAGTGTGCGACTGCTCGCACGGCGCTCGACCGGCGGTCGCCAGTCGTATCCGGTGCGGCCCGACGCGGGGCTCGTCGATGAGTGACGGGTCCGCGAGCGACTCCGAGTCTGCCGTCTCTCCGACCAGGTCGCTCACACGTCTCGTCGAGGAGGCAGTCGACGGCCCTCTCGACGACGGGGTACGTGTTCTCGGACGGACGGATATGCCCGGTCCCGCAGACCGCCTCGCCGACCTCGTCGCCGGCGACGAGGCGATCGTCGGCGTCGTCCCGCGAATACCGGCGTCGCTCGCCCGAGAGGTCGTCGACTCGGTCGACGGGGAGATCCGACTCGTGCTCACCGGTGACGCGGCGGCGACGGTCAGCGGCGTCTCCGGGCGCGCGGTTCGGACGGCCCTCGCGGGTCACGACGTTTCGGTGTCTGCCCACGACGGCGACTCGCCCGTGGGCGTCCTGCTCGTCGGCGATCGAGCCGTCGTCGGCCTGTTCGACGGCGACGGGCTCGCCGCGTTGCTGTGGACCGACGCGCCCGCAGTCCGGCGGTGGGCGGCAGACACGTACCGGCGGTACGCCGCGGCGGCCGCCCCGCTGTAAGCTGTGAAATGACGCGTGCGGAAGCGGTAGTTCGGGTGTCGGCCGCTCCCGCCGACGCGTCGCTCCTGTCCGGGCGAAATCGGTGTATCCTTTTTTATTCGGGCCCGTCGAATGGGAGGTATGAAGGCGCTCCTCCTGCTCGTCGCCGGTCTTGTGGGACTGATCGAGACGCTCGCTCCGCGGCAGATCGTTAGCCTGTGGACGCGACTGATGTACCGCGACGCGGCCGACGCGGAGCCGAGAGGCTGGCTGCCCGTCGCGGCTCGGATCGAGGGTGCGATCCTCGTCTGTGTCGCGCTCGTCGGCCTCTTTCGGCTCGCGACCGTCGATGACGACCCGGAGGCGGACGGTTCACTCGTCGACGCCACGAGTTGAACTGACTCGACTCAGTCGTCGACCGCGTCCATCGGCTCCTCCCGATCGATTCCGACTCCTGAGTCGCCGGTCGCGTCTCTTGCATCGTCTTCCGTGTTCCCGTCGTTGTCGTCGGTCAGATACGATCGCCCGTCCGGTCGCTCGCCGGTCAGCACCACGTGACAGTCGCGACAGCGGGCCTCGTACGACTCTTCGGCTCCGACGAGGATCGTCGGGTCGTCGGTGTGGGCCGGCTCTCCTTCGATGAGCCGCTGATTCCGGGAGGCGGGCTCGCCGCACTGCGAGCAGATCGCCTGCAGCTTGTCGACGTACTCGGCGGTCGCCATGAGCTGCGGAAGCGGCTCGAACGGCTCGCCGCGGAAGGTCTGGTCCGTCCCCGAGACGATCACACGAACCCCGTTGTCCGCGAGCGCGTTGCAGACCTCGACCAAGGCGTTCGAGAAGAAGTTCGCCTCGTCGATCGCGACGACCTCCGGATACGGATCGCCGTCGAGGATCTCCAGCGGTCCGTCCCCCTCGTTGGCGACGACGCGTGCGTCCCACTGGCGGCCGGTGTGCGTCCCGATCGTCGTCTCGCCGTAGCGGTCGTCGACCGCGGGCTTGTAGACGGCCACCGACTGCCCGGCGATCTCGGAGCGTCGCAGCCGCCGGAGCAGCTCTTCGGTCTTGCCCGAGAACATCGACCCAGAAATGACCTCGATCCAGCCGGATCGAGTGATCGCGTGCATGTACTCACGGGGACGACCCAGCGACTAAATCGTTTCTCTCCGTCGCGGTGGGCGGCTTCAGACACCCGCCGCGACCGCGACGAGCACCGACGCGACGACCACGTACGTCGCCGCCGAGAGCGCCCAGTCCAGGCGGATTCGGGCGAGTCGCTGGCGCGGGAGCCCTCGCGCTCTCGGAAGCGGACCGAGCGCGAAGAAGCCGACCATCAGCGCGACCATGACGACCCCGGCTATCGCGACCGTCGCCGCGATACCGGTTCCCACCAGCGACTCGACCGCCGCGACGAGGCCGACGAAGAGGACTCCGGATCCGCCGCCGGCGACGTAGTGAGCCCACGTCGCGAGCCGGTCGGGGGCACGGTCGACGGCCGTGTCGGTGAGCACGGCGGCGGCGACCTTCGGTGCCGTCGTCCCCTCGGGGAGCCGCGCCATTACGGGATCCATGGCGAGCGTCGCGAGCAGTCCGACGACCGGGCCGATCGCGAGCCCGGCGAGCAGCGAAAACGTAGCCATCGATCGACGGTACGGCCGGGACCGGTATCAGGGCGTCGCTGGCGGATCAGCTGTTCGCCACCGGCTCGCCGCCGATGACGACCCGGGACACGTCGGCCGCGCCAGCGCGCCGCACGATCGCCCGAACGAGGTCGTGCGCGCCCGCGAGGTTGTCGGAGTCGCCGTCGAGGACCAACAGGTCCGCGTCGGCACCCTCGGCGATCACGCCGCGGTTCACGCCGGCGATCGCGGCGCCGTTGACCGTCGCCATCCGGAGCACGTCCCGAGCGGGAAGGTCCGCGAGCTTGGCGGCGAACTCCATCTCGCGGAACATCGACGGGGAGTCGAGCATCACGTTGTCCGTGCCGAGCGCGACGGTCGTCCGCTCGGCGAGCTCGCGGATCGGCGGGACGCCGACCTTCGTCACGAGGTTCGACCGCGGACAGACGACGACCGGCGTTCCGCGGTCTTCGAGCCGATCGAGGTGGATCGGCTCGGCGTGGACCATGTGGACGAGGAAGTCCGGATCGAGGTCCATCGCCGGGTTGACGTCGTCGGCGTCGCGCTCGCCGGCGTGGATCCCGAACAGCTTGCCCGCCTCGCGGGTCTCCGCACGCACGGTGTCGAAGTCCGCGTCGCGAGCGCCGGACGCCCCGTATCCGTCGGCGACGGAGAGCACGTCGGGGTCGTCGCGGCCGAGCGCGACCGCGTCGATCAGCCGCTCGCCGAAGTTAACGCCCTCACCCGCGACCGCGTCCCTGAGCGCCTCGATACCGGGGACGCCGCCCTCGCGGAACTCGACGAACGTGCCCGTGCCCGTCGCCTCCATATACCGGAGCGTCCGCGCCATGGCGGCCACCTTCTCCGCGTGGCTCGCCGAGCGGAGCAGCCGGTGTTTGAGCCCGTCCGGCGGCGCGACGAGTTCGTCGAGCGAGAGGCCTTCGCCGGCTTCCTTCGCGATGGAGTCGCCGATGTGCGTGTGGGCGTTGACGAACGCGGGGAGGATCACGTCGCCGCCGTCGACCGTCTCCTCCTCCTCTATCCGGACGATCTCGCCGTCGTCAACGACGACCCGTCCCTCGACGGGTTCGAAGTCGGTTCCGACGAGTATCGTCCCCTCAAGATGCATACTGCACGGTCGCCAGCCCGAGGTTAAAACGTCACGGGAACCGATCGGCGCTCTCTTCGCCGGTCGCCGGGTACCGACTCACTCGAACTCGTCGAGGGTCGTCGGCATCGCCTTCCGAGCTTCGCTCACGAGCGCGTCGGGGTTGAGTCCGAGCACGTCGGCGGCCGCCCGCCCGACGCGGTCCGTGGCGGGCGCGGGCGCGTACACGCCGAGCCGCCACTGGTTGCGCTGGGCGGTTCGGAGCGCGGAGACCAGCGGCGACTGGCGTTCCAGCCGCCGAACCTCGCCGTTGACGGTGACCCGAGCGGTCGACTCGCGCATCGACGGCTCTGACGGCACGTCGAGGATCACGTGTTCGCGGTCGACGCCCGCCTCCTCCGCGATCTCCCGTTCGAGCCCGACCGCAGTCGTGTGGTCGGCCTCGTGAACGCGGTCGGGGACGTCTCCGTACTCCGCCCACACCGCCAGCTTGTACAGGTCGCGCTCGTCGTAGCGGCGGGAGAGCTCGGCCGTCTCCGGACAGGCGCGGATCGCGGCGAGGAAGTCGTGGTCGTCCATCCGTCGGAGCGCCGGCGCCGTCGTCGCGGTCGCGTCGAGCAGCTCGCTCGCCGCTCGCCGCAACATCGCCTTCGAGATGCGCGCGACGTGATGGGTGTACACGACCGGGTTCATCAGCGCCCGCGCGAGCAGGAGGCTCTCGGCGGTCTGGACGTTCCCCTCGTCGAGCGCGAGCCGTGGGCCTTGGGTCGTCGACTCCGCGGGACCGTCTCCCGCGTCGCCGTCGACGAACGTCAGCTCGCGGACGAATCGCTCCGTGTCGATGGTCCCGTACGGGACGCCGGTGTGGTAGGCGTCCCGGACGAGGTAATCCATCCGGTCGACGTCGAGCTCGCCCGAGACGAGCTGACCGTACGTCCCCTCGCCCGCGACGAGCCCGGCGATCCGGTCGGGGTCGAGGTCGTACTCGCGGAGGACGGCGCCGACCTCGCCCGTCGCGAGCAGCTCGTCGACGTCGTCGTGGTACTTGCCGGTTCGCCGGTGGGTGAGCGCCTCTAGATTGTGGCTGAACGGCCCGTGACCCACGTCGTGAAGCATCGCCGCCGCCTCGATCCGGTCGGCCTGTTTGCCGCCGATCCCGAGGTGGTCGAGCGCGCGGCTGGCGAGGTGGTAGACGCCGAGGCTGTGCTCGAAGCGGGTGTGGTTCGCTGAGGGGTAGACGAGCTGGACCGTCCCGAGCTGTTTGACGTGTCGGAGCCGCTGAACCGCGGGAGTGTCGAGGAGGGCCGCGGCGACACCGTCGATCTCGATGTGGTCGTGGACGGTGTCCTTGACCGTGATCATGGGAGAGTGTTCGACGGCATCGGATAAAAGGAGCGGGTGTGGACTCGACGCACGCGGCGCTCACAGACCCGTGCGACCGGCTCGTCACGGCCCGGGAACTCCGATACGATTTATACGTCCCCTATACGAACGGTCGATCATGTACGACGTACTCGTCGGCATCGATAACGCGGACGATCGGCGCGCGGTCGCACAGGCGGATGCGATCGCCGATCTACCCACGTCGGCTGACGAAGTGACTGCACACCTGTGTTACGTGTTCCGAGACAACCCGGAGGGAGCCTCCGTCAACCAGCTCTCGGCGGTGCGTCGCGCCCGGGAGCGGCTGGAGGAGGCGGGCGTCACCTGTGTCCACTACGAGGCGAGCGGCGATCCCGCCGACGAGTTGCTCTCGGCCGCCGAGGACATCGCCGCCGACGCGATCTGCGTCTCCGGGCGCAAGCGCAGCCCCACGGGGAAGGCCGTCTTCGGCAGCGTGACTCAGGACGTGATTCTCGGGAGCGATCGGCCGGTGTTCGCGGTACCGGCGCCGAAACCGGAGTAAACGGTACCGGCGCCGAAACCGGAATTGACGGTGGGGGCGCACACGCCCCCTGTGGCACGCGGATCCGCCGCTCACAGCGCTTCGTCGATCACGCGGTCGGCGAGGCCGTCCGCAACCCGAGAACCTCGCGTGCAGCCGCACTCACCGCGTCGACGCGTTCTTCGGGACAGTACACGCCGAGCGTCCAGCGGCGTCGCTCGGCGCTCCGAAGGCCGGAAACGAGCTCCGAGGCGTCCTCCAGCCGCTGCGGGACGCCGTCGACCACCACGGTAGAGCCCGACTCTTTTAACCCGGGTCGTGAGGGGACATCCACGACGACGCTCTCGGGGTCCAGGCCGACCGCTTCGGCTATTTCGCGCTCTGCCGCGCGCTCCTCTCCGTGACCGGCGTCGACGGTACCGGCGGGCACGTCGCCGAGGCCGACCCACACCGCGCGCTTGTACAGGTCGCGACGCTCGATCCGGCGACCGAGCTCGGGGACCGCCTCACGCAGCGCGACGAGGAGGTCGTGGTCGGCCATACGCCGGAACGTCGCGGCGTCGGTCTCGCTCCGGTCGAGATAGCGCTCGCAGGCGCGTTCGAGCATCGCGCCAGCGACGCGTGAGACGTGGTGACGGTAGACGACCGCGTTCATCAGCGACCGAGCGACGAGCAGGCTCTCCGCGGTCGCGACGTTCCCCTCCGCGAGGACCAGCTCGGTGTCCGCGGGGTCACTCGCCCCCCCTCTGCTGCCAGCGAGTCGGAGCTCGCTGACCAGCCGATCGGTGTCGACGGTGCCGTAGGGAACCCCCGTGTGGTGGGCGTCCCGGACGAGGTAGTCCATCCGATCGACGTCGAGTTCGCCCGAGACGAGCGCGCCGAGACCGCCCTCGCCAGCGACGAGCGAGGCGACGCGATCCGGGTCGAGACCGTTTCGTTCGAGGATCTGGCACACGTCGCGGTCGGCGTCCGTCAGGAGCCACGCGATGTCGTCGTGGTCGCGACCGGTCTCGCGCCGGATGACGCCCTCCGTCTGGTGGCCGTACGGCCCGTGACCGACGTCGTGGAGCAGCGCCGCCGCGCGAACGTGATCGGCGGTGTCGTCGTCGATCCCGAGCCCCTCGACGGCACCGCACGCGAGGTGGTAGACGCCGAGGCTGTGCTCGAAGCGGGTGTGGTTCGCGGAGGGGTACACCAGCCGGACCGTGGACAGCTGTTTGACGTGCCGAAGCCGCTGAAAGGCGGGCGTGTCGACGAGCTCGGCGGCGAGGTCGCCGAGCCGGACGTGCCCGTGGACGCTGTCCTTGATCGCCTTCATTACCGACCGATCGACCGCCGGGGAATTGGTCGTTTCGGGTCGCGGTCGGACCGGCACTCGCCCCGAGTTACGACCGAGACTCGGCGACGACGACCGCGCCACGCATCCCGTCGTCGCGGTGGCGCTCGCAGGCGTACTCGTGGATCCCCGGCTCCTCGAAGACGTGTTCGAAGGCGTGTTCGTCCTCCTGTTTCTCCGGGGAGTCGGCGGCCTCGACGGCGACGCGGTCGCTCTCGAACGAACCGTCCTCGGCGACAACGCTGTGTTCGCCCGCGCCGGGGACCCAGCGCCACCTGACTGTCGTCCCGGGCGTCACGCGGAGCGCGGGGGTGTCGTAGACGGGCGCCGTGTTCCACTCTCTCGCGTCCGAATCGTACCCGCCGGGACCACCGACGCGCACGGTGACCGCATCCTGTCGGAGCGGATTCGCCGTCTCCGCGACGCCCGGCGTCTCCGCGAACCAGTCGCCGTAGTCGACCGGGGTCGTGTCGTACTCCGTGACGTACGACTCGATCTCCGGACCGACGACGAGCGCGCCCTGTTCGCCGATCACCTGATGCGGGCGACAGGAGTATCGGGTGATCCCCTCGTCCGCCTCGGTCACGGTGACCGAGTATTCGTGGCCCGCCTCGTCGGCGAGTGCGGACTCGATCGCGGCGGGACCGTCGTACGTGGTCACGTCGTGCGTGCCGGCGTCGCCGGTCCACTCCCAGCGGACCGTCGTGCCGTAATCGACCCACACCGCCGCGGGGTCGAACCGGAAGCCGTCGGCGGCGCCGACCGCGATCGCGACCTCGTCCTCGCCGCGTCGGTCGACCGTCCCGGCGTAGTCGACGCCGCCGTCGAACCAGTGACCGTACTCCGGCTCCGGCGCGTCGGTCGTGTCGGTGACTGTCTTGTCGCCGCCGGAGCCGCCGCGCTCGTCGTCACCGAGCGAGTCCAGCGAGTCGAGACAGCCGGCGAGCGTGCCGAGCGTTCCGCCAGCCGCTAGCGCTAGCGCATGACGGCGGGAGGTGGAGGGCATTCGCGACATCGCTCGGGGTCACTCGTCGACGATCTCGATTCCGAGCCGCTCTTCGAGCGTGCGAACGACGGAGCCGCCGACGCCCGCGGTCGCGGCGCGGCCGTCCTCGACCGCGAAGAGATCGTCCTCGTCGATCTCGAGCTCCTCGGCCAGCTCCTCGACGGTGAGCCCGGCGTCCTGCCGGGCCGCCGCCACGTCGTCGCCGTATCCCGAGACGAGGTACGGGAGCCGGTCGGACTCGTAGTTCGTGCCGCCCTCTTCCCAGTGTTTGGAGTCGCCGGTCGCGGAGTCGTACACCTTCGCCTGCTTCCGAGCGAGCTCCTTCTTCCGGCTCTCTGTCGCCGTGGAGTCGCCTCCGGCGCCGCCCGGGCTCCCGCCCGAACTCCCGCCGCGGCTCCCGCTCGATCCGCCGCGGCCGCCGGGCGCGTTGCCCGCGTCGTCGTGCGGGCGACAACTGGAACACACGAGCAGCTTCGCGCCGGCGATCGTCGCCTGCTTGAGGTCCGTCGTTTCGCGTCCGCAGAGCTCACAGGCGTCGCCGTCGTCGCCGCCGCCACCGCCGCCGGTCGAGTACTTCGCCATACCGCGAGTGGTAGACCCGGACGGTTAAAAAGTCGTGGAGGGGAACCCGTCGATCGGAGGCACTGACCGACGTCGCTCGCTTCTCGGATCCTTGACCCGGTGGTGTGACCGATTGCGGGAGTGAGTATAGCAGACCGGCCGCGGCGATGTAGTAGTTAAATAGCTATGAGCGACTGCGACAACTGGCTATCAATGCGGTTCGGTGGCGCGCCCCGGTGAGCGGCCGGTGGGCCGCGAACCGCCGGTGCGAGGGAGTCGGCCGCCCGGAGCATCGCGGAGGGCGACTGACGAGGCCGGGGAGGCATGAGGGGCGGTTGCGGTGCTGGGTGGGACTCAAAGGGGCAGCCGCGAGGGCGAAGCACGCCGCAGCAAGCACCGCAGCGAGCGATCGCGAGCGAGGGGCGTGGTTCGAAACGGCTTCGCCGTTTCGTCATCACGAGACGCCTTCGGCGTCTCGAACGACAGCAAGGCGCGCGAGCCGTCGCGGCTGGGGCTTTGGAGGTGCCTACCGCAGAATCATCAATCTCGTATAAATACTCGACAGCAACACTATCCGGCCATTTATAAATAACTACTTAATTAACCCGATGTACCCACTCTCAGTATCGCTCACGGCCCGAGGTACCCCCACGCCTGCAGGCGGTCGCCGTCGCCGTCGACCCAACGCTCGCCGATGTCGTCGCGGTAGTACATGTTGGGCATCACGATGTCGTCGATGCGGTCGTACGCCTGCTCGCGTGCGGCCTGCATCGTGTCGCCCTTCCCGGTCACGACGATCGGCATCCCGTTGCCGCCGGCGACCCGCCACTGGCCGTCGACCTTCTTCGCGTCTTCGATATGGATCCCGTCTCTGCGTTCCGTCTCGAACACCACGGCGGCGTTCCGAGAGTTCTCGTCGTACGTCTTCTCGTCGTCGAACGGAAACGGCGGGAGGACGACCCGAACCGCGATCTGATAGCCGTTGTGCACGTCTACTTCCGGCTTGTTTCCGTGGGCGAGATCGTAGAAGAACTCGCCGGTGGACGACTCGATCGACTCCTCCTGTAACGCGATCGTCGGGTACCCGAACCGGGGCGTGAACTCCAGCGGGTAGATCCCGGTCTCGTTGACGATACAATTGATGTCGATGCTCCCGACGTAGCCCTCGTCGGCGAGCCAGTCTTCGATTTTCCCGAACGTTTCCTTGAACAGCTTGTTCTGGCCCGCCCAGAACATCGAGGTCCCCATCTCACCGGTCGAGGGGCCGATGTTCCCCGGAAACAGTTTCTTGTGCTCGAAGTTGAAATTGACCCGGTCGATGAACTCGTTCCCGTTGAAGAACCCACAGATAGCGACTTCAACGCCCTCGACTTTCCGCTGGAGCTGAAACCCCTTCATGCGGTGCCCCCACGCCTTCTTGTACGCTTGTAGGACGTCGACGATATCGCTCCCGTCGTCCTCGTTCCCGACGTACAGCAATCGCTTGACGTTCTGGACTTCACCGAGCGGTTTGATGACGTACGGAGCGGGGTTCTCCTGAACGTGCTGGATACCCTCGTCGAAATCGTGGAAGATGTGGTGTTCGATCGTGTTGACGCCGTGTTCCTCGAGGACCTCCATCGCGTACCCCCGGTCCTCTTCGAGGTGGTCGGTGTTCGGCGTCCCGCCCACGACGGCCTTCCCCTGCTCGCGGAGCTCCTCGGCGAGCGCGCCGGTCCCGACATCGGAGCCGACCCAGATGTCGTCGAAAATAACGACGTCGGCCCACTCGACCTCCGCGCGCCAGTCGTCCGTCTTCGGGACGAACCCGTCGCCGATTTCCTGATCGCTCTCGGCTTCGATGTAGTACTTCACGTCGTGGCCCTCACGGTGGACCTGCCACGCGAGGTCGGTGATCAGCGCGGCGTCGGCGGATATAAACAGGAAGCGACTGGACTCCATACACCGTCGTCTAACGGCGAGAACTTGAGTGTGCCCCTCAGGTGTCCCGGCCTCTATGGGTGACGATTCGCACGGTCCGGACGGACTGCTACGACCACGGAGCCCGACCCATGGGAATCCATCGATGGGGATCGGCCGATACGCCCGGCGGCACGGCTGGTGTACATAACGATATCCCACGGTTTTCGCAGTATGGAAACCGGATTTTAAAATATGAAAATACAGGTTTCTTTTGCCGGATGTATCCCTCTAAATTGAACAGATTTTTATTTGCGGTGGAGGGAGATTGTGATGGATTAAATGTCTCAGCAGACCAACCACGATTGGTGGCCCAACCAATTGGACTTAGAGGTTCTCGACCAGAACGCCCGCGACGTCGGACCCTACGACGACGACTTCGACTACGCCGAGGCGTTCCAGTCGCTCGACCTCGACGAGGTGAAAGCGGACCTCGAAGAGCTGATGACGAGCTCGCAGGACTGGTGGCCGGCCGACTACGGCCACTACGGGCCGCTGTTCATCCGAATGGCGTGGCACAGCGCCGGGACGTATCGGACGGCGGACGGCCGCGGCGGCGCCGACGGCGGTCGGCAGCGACTCGCCCCGCTCAACAGCTGGCCCGACAACGCGAACTTGGACAAGGCGCGCCGACTCCTTCTCCCGATCAAACAGAAGTACGGCCGCTCCATCTCGTGGGCCGACCTGATGATCCTCGCCGGAAACGTCGCCATCGAGTCGATGGGGTTCAAGACGTTCGGCTACGGCGGCGGCCGCGAAGACGCCTTCGAGCCCGACAAGTCCACCTACTGGGGCCCGGAGTCGGAGATGGACACGCAGGAGCGCTTCGACAAGCCCGGCGATATCGACCAGGGACTCGGCGCGTCCGTGATGGGACTCATCTACGTGAACCCCGAAGGGCCGGACGGCAACCCCGACCCCGAGCTGTCGGCGAGGAACATCCGAGAGACGTTCAGTCGCATGGCGATGAACGACGAGGAGACGGCCGCGCTCATCGCCGGCGGTCACACGTTCGGGAAGGTCCACGGCGCCGACGACCCCGACGAGAACCTCGGCCCGGAGCCCGAGGCGGCACCCATCGAGGCGCAGGGGCTCGGCTGGGAGAACGACCACGGCAGCGGGAAGGGCGGCGACACGATCACGAGCGGAATCGAGGGGCCGTGGACGGGCTCCCCGACCGAGTGGGATACGGGGTACCTCGACAACCTGCTGGAGTACGAGTGGGCGGCTCAGAAGGGCCCGGGCGGGGCGTGGCAGTGGCTCCCGGTCGACGCCGACGATATGAAGAGCGCCCCGGACGCCCACGACCCCGACGAAGCGGTCACGCCGATGATGCTCACGACGGACGTCGCGCTGAAGCGCGACCCGGAGTACCGCGAGATCATCGAGAGGTTCCAGGAGAATCCGATGGCGTTCGGCATCAACTTCGCGAAGGCCTGGTACAAGCTGACCCACCGCGACATGGGCCCGCCGTCGCGGCTCCTCGGCCCGGAGGTCCCGGACGAGGACCTGATCTGGCAGGACCCGATCCCCGAGGCCGACCACGATCTGATCGGGGACGTCGAGATCGATCAGCTCAAGACCGAGATCCTCGACACCGACCTGACGGTTCAACAGCTCGTCAAGACCGCGTGGGCCTCGGCGTCGACGTACCGCGACAGCGACAAGCGCGGCGGCGCCAACGGCGCGCGCGTCCGGCTCGATCCCCAGCGCGATTGGGAGGTGAACGAACCGGCGCAGCTTGACGCGGTGCTGGAGACGCTCGAAGGAGTCCAGGAAGCGTTCAACGCCTCGCGCGACGACGACGTGCGCGTCTCGCTCGCCGACCTGATCGTTCTCGGCGGCAACGCCGCCGTTGAGCGGGCGGCCGCCGACGCCGGGTTCGACGTGACGGTCCCGTTCGAGCCGGGGCGGACCGACGCCTCACAAGAGGAGACCGACGTCGACGCGTTCGAGGCGCTCAAGCCGCGCGTCGACGGGTTCCGAAACTACATCGGCGACGGCGTGGACGACAATCCCGAGGAGCTACTCGTGGACAAGGCGGACCTCCTCGATCTGTCTGTCACCGAGATGACGGCCCTCGTGGGCGGGATGCGCTCGCTCGGCGCCACCTACGGTGACACGGATCGCGGCGTCTTCACCGACAGCCCCGGGAGGCTAACGAACGACTTCTTCGTGAACCTGCTCGACATGGGGACGGAGTGGCGGCCCGTCGAGGAGAACACGGACGACGCGAGCGGCGGAGACCTGTACGAGGGGATCGACCGACAGACCGGCGAGGTCGAGTGGGAGGCCACGCGGCTGGATCTCATCTTCGGCTCGCACTCCCGGCTCCGCGCCATCGCGGAAGTGTACGGGAGCGACGACGGCGACGGGGAGTTCGTTCAGGACTTCGTCGACGCCTGGACGAAGGTGATGCGACTCGACCGGTTCGACCTCGAGTAGGCAGTTCGTCTCACTGTCGTCGCGGTGTTTTGATATCGTATTTCTCACGCCGCATCGCTCACCACACGGGAGCGAGCAGCAGCGCCACCGCGATCGAGATGAAGACGAGCTTCATCGCGGTGTTGACGGCGATCACCTTCGTGCCGAACTCGGCACCCCAGATACCGTACTGGAAGGGGATCGACCGCCGGAACGTGGAGACGGCGAACGAGAGGATCCCGCCGATAAGCAGGCTCGCCACGGCGGTTCGAACCGTGAATATCCCCTCCGTGGTGCCCGCCAAGGTAACCGCGCCAGCAGTCGTATCGAGGGTGTAGACGGCGATGACGGGGACCGCGGCGCCGGGGAGACCCAACACACCGGTGATGGGTTCGGCGACGCTGGTCAGCGACTCCACGTCGTAGTACGTGACGAAGGCGATCACGAGCGTGTACACGACGGCGAGCCGCGGGACGATGCGGCGGAGCGTCGACCACGACTTCTCGCTCGCGGCCCTGACGCGCGCACGGCGGCCCCGGTCGTCGCTATCGGGGCCGCTCGCGTCGACCTCGGCCAGCGCCTCGCGATTCACGTTACGCTCGGACAGCAGGAAGCCTCCCGCGAGGACGCCCGTGATCGTGATCGCCAGCGCGATACCGGCTCGCGCGGAGACGTAGACGGTCCCCGTCCGCAGCCCCAATATCGGGATCAACACCGGAATGTAGTAGGTGAACACGTGCTGGACGAACCCGAAGAAGGTGTTTATCATCACGGCGACGAGCGTCGCCCGGTCGTCGAGAAGCCCCGATTCGCGGTACTCGGCGAGCGTGGCGTACCCCGCGGTCGTCGACGCGGCGGTGGTGAGGATGGCCGTGCCGACCTCGTCCGGGAGGTTTGCGGGGCGGGTGAGCCAGCCGGCGAGGCCGGCGACGTACCGGATCAACCCGAACGCGACGGCGACGTTGGCGGCGAAAACCCCGACAGCGATGAACGCCGCGATCCGCGCGATCCGGGGGGCCACGTCCGCGAGCAGGGCGAGGAGTTCGGCGACGACCGAGTGCACGACGGGGGATAGGTTGTCGCCGACCTAATGCGCATCGGAACGGCGGAGTTCGCGGGAGCGTTGGAACGGCGGAGTTCGCGGGAGCGTTGGAACGGCGGAGTTCGCGCGGGGCTTATGACGGCGGCCGTCGAACCCCCGGCAATGGCACCCGCGGAGGACGACATCTCGATAGAGGAGAAGCGCGTGTACGCCGGGACGGCGGGCCGCACCGACGCGTACGTCGCCACCGAGAGCGGCGTCGTCCGGGTGGCGCTCTCGGCGGACAAGGTGGGCGCGTTCGACATGGTCGCGCGCGACCCCGCTCGCGACGCCGCGGTCCTCGTCCGCGACGACGCCCCCGACCTCGTCGGGATCGCGACCGCGGACGGACTCCGCGTCGCGCCCGTCGACGACGATCCCGAGTTCGAGCCCGTCACGACCGACTCGATCGGATCGAAACCGCTCGTCGCCGTCGGCGTCCACGACGACGCGTTCCTCGTCGCCGGCTCGGACGGCGAGATCGACCGTCTCGAGGTCGGTGACGAGGGTACCGATCCGACGGGGACCTCAATCGGGACCGTCCCCGACCCGCGTGCCGTCGACGGTCCCCTCGTCGCGGCCGCGGACGGGGTCCATCGGGTCTCGGTGAACGGCGGTGCCGGCGGCGACGCCGACCGCGAGCTCGTCTCGGTCGGCCTCGACGACGTCCGCGACGTGGCGGGGTCCGGAATGCCTCTCGCGGCGGCCGCCGCGGGTGTCTACTGGCTGGGGAACGGCTGGATGACGGCACTGGAAGGCGATGCGACCGCGGTCGCCGCCGACGGCGACGGCCACGCGATGGCGGTCGTCGACGGCGACCTGTTCGTCCACGGGGACGAAGACGCCGAGTGGGACGCTGGGACGTGGCGGGATTCGGGTCTGCCGGTCGACGAGCGACCGGTCGCGCTCGGCTACGGTCCCGGTCTGTCTGTCACCGTCACCGACGCCGGAACCCTCTGTGTCGACGCCGGCGACGGGTGGCGGCACCAGGTCGTCGGCGTGCGGGGAGTCGCGGGCGTCGCGCTCGCGGTCGTGGAGTGAGCCAAGCAGCGAAAAGGCGGTCGGGCGCGGATCAGGCGGTCGGGCGCGGATCAGGCGGTCGGGCGCGGATCAGGCGGTTGGGCGCGGATCAGGCCCGGGGCAGCTCGATCTCTTCGCCGTCCGCGTACACGGTCGGATTCCGGAGAATACCGTCGAGGTGGATCGGCGCGTCGGTCTCGCCGCCGATACCGGCGTTGTCGCCGATCGCGATGTGGACGGTGCCGCCGGCCTTCTCGTCGAGGAGGACGGACCCGACGAGCGCGTCGACGCCGACGTTGGTACCGATCCCCAGCTCCGCGAGGTTGTACGCGGCGTCGCCGACGGCGTCGGCCGCGGTCTCGATATCCGCCCGGACCGCGTCGTCCGAGATCGCCGTGACGAGACCGTCTTCGACCTCGAACGTCAGCTCCTGACCCTCGTCGAGGAGCCCGTGGGGCATCATCGTCCCGTCGACGACGAACGTGCCGGTCGCGGTCTCGGGCGCGACGAACACCTCTCCGGCGGGGAGGTTCGAGAACTCGCCGGGATCGTGGACCATCCCGGTGTCGGCGAGCCACTCGCGCTCGCCGATACCGAACGTGATGTCGGTTCCCGCGGGCGAGGCGACTCGGACCTCGTCGGCGTCGGCGACCTGAGCGAGAACGTCGTCGCAGGCGGCGTCGATGGCGGCGTAGTCGGCGTCGAGTCCGGTAACGAACACGTCCTCCGTAATCCCGGGGAGCGTCGCGCCGCGGGCGCCGGCGTCGCAGGCGGCCCCTCGCGCGCGGGTGTGTGACAGGCTCTTCGTCGTCGGCGCGAGGAAGACGTCGCTGTCGGCCATCGCGGCCGCGACCGGCGCCGGGGGCTCGGTCCCGTGCTGCTCGGCCGGCGGATAGCGGAGGATCGTCGCGTCGGCCGTCGCATCGGTCGCCGCCGCGTACAGCGCCTCGCCGATCGGTGCGCGTGCGTCGTCGGTGACGACGACGACCGTCTCGCCCGAGGTGACGTTCAAACACTGCGTGATTGCGGTTTCGGCCGCCTCGGCGAGAGCGGACGAGACCGCTCTGGAACCGCTCGGCGCGGGTGGTGAGTCGTTCGACATGCGCGCACTTCGACGGCGACGGGCGTTAGTTTTTGGCATCTGACGCGGCGTTTTCACTAACTAATAACTCTATTACGAAACTCAGTTACAGGCTTACGTCTCGCGAATTAACGGACTGATTACTCGCGGCGTAGTTAATTTCTTTTAAAATTGCTCGAAAGAATTATCCCGGTGCCCGGAGGACGGACACGTATGATACGCGTGGGCGTTAACGGGTACGGCACGATCGGCAAGCGGGTCGCGGACGCGGTCGCGGCGCAACCCGACATGGAACTCGTCGGCGTGACGAAGACGAGCCCGAACTACGGCGCCGAGGTCGCGCTCCGTCGCGGATACGACCTCTACGCGGCGATCGACGATCGGGTCGACGAGTTCGAGGCTGCCGGACTGGGAATCGCTGGGACGGTCGCCGACTTGCTGGACGCGGTCGACGTCGTCGTCGACTGCTGTCCGAGCGGAATCGGCGAGCGAAACCGTCCGCTCTACGACGCCCACGACACGCCCGCGATCTACCAGGGCGGCGAGGACGCCGGCGTCGCCGACGCGTCCTTCAACGCCCGCGGGAGCGACGAGTCGGTCACGGACGCCGACTCCCTCCGCGTCGTCTCGTGTAACACCACCGGTCTCTCGCGGCTGCTCGCCCCGCTCGACGAGGCGTACGGCGTCGAGAAGGCGCGTGTGACGCTGGTTCGCCGCGGCGGTGACCCGAGCGAGACCGGCCGCGGCCCGATAAACGACATCGTGCCCGACCCGACGACGGTCCCCTCCCACCACGGTCCGGACGTGAACACGGTCCTCCCCGACCTCGCGGTGGACACGGCCGCGCTCAAGGCGCCGGTGACGGCGATGCACACCCACAGCGTCAACGTCACCCTCCAAACGGCTCCGACGAGCGCCGAGGTCCGAGAGCTGCTCAGTGGAGAGTCTCGGCTGTTCCTGATCCCCGAACGCGCCGGTATCGACGGGGCCGGTACGCTCAAAGACTACGCGGCGGATGTCGGGCGGCCGCGCGGCGACCTCTGGGAGAACTGCGTCTGGGAGGAGTCGATCAGCGTCCAAGACCGAGACCTGTACCTGTTCCAGAACGTCCACCAGGAGGCCGACGTCGTGCCTGAAAACATCGACGCGATCCGGTCACTCGCGAGCGACCTCTCGCGGTCGGAATCGGTCGACCGGACGAACGAGACGCTCGGAATCGGGCTCGACAGTCTGCTTTCCGACGGCGGAACCGGTCGAACGCCGACCCCCGCGGACGACTGAGTCAACTGGCACGGACGACTGAGTCAACTGGCGCGGACGACCGGCTTTGGTACGGTCGATCGGTTCGGTGCGGGCGACCCCGTCGCCGTTACTCGGTCGGTGTCGTCACGAGGAACGTCCGACCGCCGCGGCGTTCGAGGCCCACCTCGCTCCCGCGGACGCGGTTCATCCGAACCCGGTCAGCGATGCGGTCTGCTCGACAGTCGGTGACGTCCACGCGCGTCGACGTCGCGTACCGCGGTTGATCGCGGCTGGTCGCGCTCATACCTACGGATCAACCCGGAACCACCCTATAAGCGAGCCATGCCCGGAGTGAAAGTGAAAGTGGACGCGTCGCGGTCGGACATCCGACTGTTGGCTCGAACGAACGTCGCGAGGCGCAGTTTCGGCTGAGGCACGCTCCCCGCTACCGTCGGAGACCCGCCTCTTCGTCGCCCTCGACGAACCGGACGGTGAAGTAGTCGTAGCCGCCGTACGCGACGTCGAGCGCGCCCAGCCACCAGTTCCAGCGCTCGACGAGCGACGACCCCGCGGGTGCGTCACCGAGGTGGGTGATCACTCCGGGTACGGTCAGCGCGTGACCGCGGTCGCGGGAGGGGCATCCGGAGTCGGCGAGGTCGCTGGCCGCTCTAGCCACTGCGCGCCGCTCCGCCGCGGTCCCACCGAACTCCCGCTCCAGCGCGCTCTCGAGACGCTCTCTGTCCATATTCGTGCTAGGCCTTCCAAGTATATGAGTCGCGTGATAGGGGGTCCCACGTCCGGTGTCGCGGTCGGCGTCTCGCCGGTCACCGGGACCGCTGCTCCTCACACGCCGGTCACAGCCGGGCGGCGAGCGCCAGAAACAGCAGACAAAAGGGCGCGGTGAACAGCGCCAGCGCCACGCCCGCGGCCCCCTCGCCCGCGGCGACCGCGATGAGGAGGCCGACGACGAGCGACGACGACCCCACCACCGCGAGAACGATCCGCTCTGCCGCGCTCGCGCGGTCCGGCCCGTCGCTCCGCGCGAGCACGTCCGTGAGGGCTGCGTCGACCTCATCCGCGAGCGCCGCCGGGACGAGCGCCCACGGCGTCGAGCGGTACCAGGCGTTCCCCCGATACGCGAGCAGGAAGAGCGTGGCCTCGATTTTCGGCATGTCTATCCGTCGGGCGCGAACGACGGCCCCGAGGTCGTCCGTCTGTACCCGCTCGGCACCCACGGCCTCTCGTTCGAGAGTCATCGATTCCGGATCGAGCCGGTACACTGCGCCGGAGCGCGCGGCGGCCATCGGGAGCAGCCACACGAGCGGGATGAGCGCGAACGCGCCCGACACGAGCCAGTGCGGGGCGACTGCCCCGAGGGCGATCGGAAGCGCCGCTCCGGCGGCGACCCAGCGCGGACGAAACGACGAGAGCGCGAGACGTCCGTCGTAGAGAGAGAGGATGTCTACCGTCGATTCTCGATGGTGAAGGAGCGCGTACGGCAGGAGCGTGATCGCGACCGCGAAGAGGAGGCCGACGGCGACGAAGACGCCCCCGGGTGTCACACTCCCGAGGAGCGCACCGAGGTCCGCAGAGAGCAGTCCGCCGCCCGCGATGCCGACAAGCGTCACGACGAACGCCGCGACGGCGACGACGATCACGAGGCTGGCACCCGCCGCGAGCGAGCGGATCCGATCGTAGCGAACCGGACCCCACTCGATCGCGTCTCGACTCGTCGGAGGGGGTTCCGGCGTCGTGGCGATCGCGTCCGCGGTGCTGTCGACGGCGCTCTCGGAGGGCATCCGTCGTCGATACGCACAGTGCGCTCATAAATCGTCGGTCGACTCGCGTCGGTGAGTGTTGTGTCGGCCGATACTGCGACGGCCGATGTCGGCGCGTCCTCGCGGACGGCGGGCGCGGACGGCGGGTATATATTCCGCGACCGGCTACGTGGCGGCATGACTGACTGGCGCGCCGTCGGCTACGGGTTCGTCGTGATGGTGATCGCCGGGCTGCTCGCGTCGCTCGCGCCCGTGATCGGACACATCGGCGCGGGGCTGATCGGCGGGTTCGTCGCCGGGTACGTCGCCGGGGGCGGACTGCTGTCGGGGACGTGGCACGGCCTCTTAGCGGGCTCTGTGAGCGGCATTATTATCACGCTCGTGCTCGCCGCGTTCGGCGGGCTCGTCGGGCTGGCCGGCGGACCGATCGGGAGCCTCCTCGGCGGCGCGGGCGTGTTAGTTATCGGGCTGTTCCTCACGTTCCTGTTCGCGATCGAATCGGCGCTCGCGGGCGCGATCGGCGGCGTGCTCGGCGACTGAAAAGCCGAGGGGATCGACCGCGCCGCGGGGTCCGCGTCGCGAGTTACGCCTCCTCGGCCGCGTCGAGGACGGCCTCGTAGTCCGGCTCGTTCGTCGGGTCGTCGGCGATCCAGTCGTAGACGACGTCGCCGTCGTCGTCGAGCACGAAGACCGCCCGGTTCGCGACCCCGTAGAGCCCGAGGTCGGCGATGTCGATCTCGAGGCCGTACGCACGGATCGCGTCGCCCGCCATGTCGCTCACGAGGTCGAACTCGAGGCCGTGTTCCTCGCGGAACGCCCCCTGCGAAAACGGCGAGTCGGCGCTGACTCCGAGCAGTGTCGCTCCGGCGGCCTCGAACGCGTCGGCGTGGTCTTGGAGCGCCACCATCTCGTTCGTACACGGCGGGGTGAACGCGCCGGGGAAAAACGCGAGGACGACGGGGCCGTCCCCGAGGTGGTCGGACAGCTCAAACGATTCGTGGTCGCTCGTGCCGATCGTTGCGGAGATGTCGGGTGCGGTGTCGCCTTCTGATACCATCATTACATAGTAGGGTCGATAGCGGCAAAAAGGTTGTTTCACCCTCGATCGGACCCGGTTGGAGGAACGTATACCTGCGTGGACCACCCACCACGTCCATGTCCACCCGATCGACCGGCTTCACGCCGGTCTGCTATCGATGCGGCGAGCGCTACACGGCGGCCGCTCGCGTCCGGTGTGCGTGCGGCGAGCCGCTCTGGTACGAGACCGACGCGCAGGCGTTCACGTGGGACGACTGTCGGGACCTCGAAGGGATGTGGCGCTACGAGGCGCTCCTCCCGATCGATCGCCCCTCCGGCGTCGCTCGCGCGGCGGGCGGCACGCCGCTGGTCAGAACCGAGCGACTCGACGACGACGCCGGCTGTCGAGTGTTCGTCAAGGACGAGGGGGAGCATCCGACGGGCACGTACAAGGACCGCGGGAGCGCGGTGGCCGTCCCACACGCGCTCGCGCTCGGCAACGACGCGGTCGGCACCGTCTCGTACGGAAACATGGCGATGAGCACCGCGGCGCACGCGGCCAGTCTCGGCCGCGAGTGCGCGGTCCTCGTCCCCGACGACATCTCCGCGGTCCGACTGGAACTCATCGCCCAGTACGAACCCACGATCGTCCGCGTGACCGGTGAGTACGCGGCGCTGTACGACGACGCGCTCGCGCTGTCGGCGGAGTCCCCGATTGCGATGCTCGTCAGCGACGCACCGTCACGGATCAGCGGGTACAAGACGGCGCTTTTCGAGATCTGCGAGGCGTTCGCTCCCGACGTGCCCGACGCGATCGCCCTCCCGACGAGTTCCGGGGGGTTCGCGTCGGGGCTGTGGCGCGGGATCCGCGACCTCGACGCGGCGGGGCTCTTAGAGACGACGCCGCGGCTGTATCTCGTGCAGACCGCCGCGTCAGACCCGATAACGCGAGCCTTCGAGTCGGGAGCCGACGACCCGACGGCGCTCGACCCCTCGGAGACGACGGACACGATCGCTCACTCGATCGGCAACCCCGATCCGCCCAGCGGCGGGCGGGCGCTCGCCGCCGTCCGGGACACGGGCGGGGCCGTCGTGTCGGTCGACGACGACGAACTCCGCGCGGCACAACGGAAATTCGCCGTCGACGGCGGCTTCTGCGTCGAGCCGTCCTCGGCGGCGGCGCTCGCGGGGGTGAGTCGGCTGTCCGAGCGCGGCGATATCGACGCCGACGAGTCCGTCGTCCTCGTGCCGACCGGGACCGGGTTCAAGGAACTCGGTACCGGCGACGCGACGGTCGCGACCGAGCGCACAGATCGAGCGGCCCTGTCGGAGCTGATCGATACGCTGCTCGACACGCGCTGACTCGGTCGCCCGTGGGGACGGTCCGGCCGTCCGCGGCCACTGGCTCCGGTCCGGCGCTCACTCCTCGAACGCCGTCGGATCGAACGGACTCGCGCTCTCCCAGTAGCGCGTGAACGTCTCCTCGGCCCAGTCGCGGACCGTCGGGTCGTCGGTGCGCAGCGACGCCCGCAGGATGCCGCCGTCGTCCCGAACGAGGAGGTGCACCGTGCCGTCGGTGACCGTGACCGCGAGGGGAATGTCCTCGCGACGAACTCGAATCTCCGCGTTCTCGTTCCGGGCGAGCGCCCGCAACTGGGTCCAGAGCCGATCGTCGGCCGCGAGCGCGTCGATCGCGCTCGCCGAGAGGACCGCCTCGAACGTCTGATCCCCCGTGGTCACGCGATCGTGAGCCGTCGCGAGGCTCTGTTCGTTGAGCGTGTGCGAGAAGGCGTACAGGGTATCGGCGCCGTCCATCGCGTCGAGCACGCGCTGGAGCGGAGCGCTCGGACGCGTCCGGGTCGGAACCGTGACCGTCGCGTCGGCGAGGCGACGGAGGTCGAATCCGAGCTCCGCCGTCGGAAGGTACGCCACCACGTCGCGCAGCTTGGCCTCCGTTTCGAGGACCGACACGAGACCGTCGATCCCGTCGGCCACGAGCGTTCCGGTGGCCGTGGCGACGTACCCGCCGTTCTCGCGTCTGACCCACGACCGCTCGGCGAAGTCCTCGAGAATCCGTCCCAGCGTCGCCTGCGACGCCCCGGTGACCGTCGCGAGCTCTCGCCGCGTGTGCGACCCGGTCGCCAGCAGCTGAAGCACCTCGACGCGGTTCGTCGAGCGGGCGAGGAACTCGATCTCCTCGAGCGGGGCCTCCATACTCGATCCAGCGCCCACCGGGATAAACCGGCTTCGCTCCTCGCCGACCGCTGGTTCGCGCTCCGCCGGGGTTTCACGCCGTGAAAGGCTGTCGAGACGTGTCGATCGTTTCTCAACGCGGAATATTTTCCGAATTTCGTTATATAGATCCGTCTTCTACGTGAAATCGTGACGAGATCCTCGCGCCTGACCGATCATTCGTCTGAAACCGTTCTCGGGGTGTCGCGGTAGCGTGTTCACCCGACGGACCGGCGCGCTGTTCCTCGTCTCGGCTCTCCTGTTCGGCGGGACGTTCGTCGCGGCGAAGGCGGGGTTGGCGCATATCCCGCCGCTGCTTTTCGTCGCGATCCGCTTCGATATCGGCGCGGTCGTCCTCGCGGCCTTCGCGGCGACACACCTCTCTCGGGCGGAGCTACGCCCTCGGACCGTCGGCGACGTCGTCGGGATCTTCGCGACCGGCGTGATCGTCATCGGACTGACGAACGCGCTGTTGTTCGTCGGCCAACAGCACGTGACGAGCGGCGTGGCCGCCGTCATTTTCAGCCTCAATCCGATTCTGACCCCGGTGTTCGCAGCGCTTCTGCTCTCCGAAGAGCGCCTCTCCGTCCGCGGGTTCGCCGGGATGGCCCTCGGACTCGTCGGCGTCGTCCTCGTCGCGAACCCCGACTCCGCGGCGTTGCTCGGCGGCGGCCTCGGGGTGCCGCTCCTGTTCGCGGCCGCAGTGACGAGCGCGCTCGGCGCCGTGATGATCCGCCGCAGCGAGGCGACGCTGTCGAGCACGGCGCGGACGATCTGGGGCGTCCCGCTGGCGGCCGTGCTCTCGCACGGCCTCAGTTACGCCGCCGGCGAGCCCGTCGTCGGACTCTCGATGCCGCCGGTCGCGCTCGCGGCGCTCGTGTACGTCGGCGTGTTCTCGGGCGCGATCGCCTACCTCACCTACTTCGCGCTCATCGACGAGGCCGGGGCGACCCGCGCGAACCTGCTGTTCTACTTCGTCCCGGTCGTGTCGGCGGTCGGCGGCTGGGTCCTGCTGGGTGAGACGATCTCCCTGCTCGCGGTCGTCGGCTTCGTCGTCATCTTCGCCGGATTCCTCCTCGTCAGCGGGCTCCCGCCGGACGTTTCGGGGGCGCTCAAGCGCGGCGTTCGCGAGAGGCTCGTCGGCAGCGGTTCGTGACTCCGCCTCCTCGACCACACCCATACCTGTCACCCCGATTCGACGCGTCTTCCGACGGGGATTCGAACCGGCGAGGGCGCCGAGTACCTGATTGGTTCGGGAAGACCGCTTTGGGTTTGGCCGCGATACGTACGGGTGCCGGTGGTCGGGAGCGCCACTGGCGCCCGGCGAACGGAGCGTAGCCATCAGCTCCCTCCTGTGAGAAACGGTACCCACCCCACGCTACCGCAGAGCCCGTGACCGACCACCGTTCGCGGTGGTCGTCTTTGCGGCCGCCTTTTGCCCGTCGGCGCCGAAGCTCGACGTATGCCCGACAGCTCCGCCGCTGAGGTCCGTCTCGTCCGCCACGCGACGCTCTCGATCACCGTCGGCGAGACGGCGTTCCTCGTCGATCCGATGCTCGCCGCACCCGGGGCGATCCCGCCGATCCCGGAGACGCCGAACGACCGAGACAACCCCCTCGTTCCGCTTCCGGACGTCGACCTGTCGCACGACGCCGTCGTCGTCACGCACCGTCACGTCGACCACTTCGACGAGGCGGCGCGCGAGGAGCTTGATCCAGCGGTGCCGCTCTTCTGTCAACCGGCGGAGGCGGACGCGTTCGCCGCCGACGGCTTCACCGACGTCCGCCCGGTCGACGACGCGGTGTCGTTCCGCGGGGTCCAGATCAGCCGAACGCCGGGTCGGCACGGCCACGGAGAACTGGCCGAGGAGATGGGGCCCGTCTCTGGATTCGCTTTCGCTGGCAAGGAGACTGTCTACGTCGCCGGTGACACGGTTTGGTACGACGGCGTCGCGGAGGCGCTGAACCGACATCGTCCGGATATGGTCGTGCTCAACGGAGGCGCAGCGCGGTTCGAGTACGGCGAACCGATCACGATGGGCGTCGACGACGTCGCCGCGGTCCGCGACGCCACCGACGCGACGGTCGGCGTGGTTCACATGGAGGCGATCAACCACTGTCTGCTCACGCGCGACGAGCTGGGGAGGGCGGTGCCGGAAATCTGCGTCCCGGCCGACGGCGAACTTGTTCGGGACTGACGGCGAACTTGTTCGGGACTGACGGGAGACGCGTTCGGAACTGACGGGAGACGCGTTCGGAACTGACCGCGGTCGGTCGAAGTCACCCGGCAGCGGCTCGTCGGACGAGGGCTCAGACGCGGTCGCCGACATCGGCGACGATCCACGGCTTCTCGCCGGGATCGTACTCGCTGATCGCTCCGCTGTGGCTCCGCGTCTCCGGGGAGAGCACGCCGACGTGCTTGAGCTGCTGGACGAAATTGAACAGCACGTTGGTGCGGATCACGTCGGTCCAGACTCCTCGATCGCGATAGAGTCGGGCCGTCTCGCCGCGCTCGATCAGCTCTCGGGCGCGAGCGGCGCCTCGCGTCGTACAGAACGCGCTTAAAAAGACGTTCGGGTACTCGTGAACGAGCCGTTGAACCAGATCGAGGAAGTGCACGCGCGGGCCCTCCTTCCGAAGTGCGTCAAGCAGCAGCCCGAACTCGGGATGTCTGGTAAACGCGTTTCGGAGAAGCACCGCCAGCGGTGGGTGAACGGCGGCGAGGGCGCTCCGTGAGACGTCCCCTTTCGCCAGCCGCAGGTCGTCGAGGTCCCCGATGCCGTAGCCGCGGAGCACCGTCGCCGACAGCGTCCCCTGTTCGGTCAGCTCGTGTGGCGATCCGAGCGTGAGCAGCCCGAGCGTCCGCGCGCTCGAAACGGTCTCTGCGGCGGCGCCGAAGGTGTACTCGTCGGTGATCGCGTCGACGAGGTCGTCACGCGCGAGCGGCCCGTACCGATCGAGTGCGACGACCGGTGCGAGGTAGTTCAGCGGCTGGGCGAGGCTCAGCGTCGTGATGTCGCCGCCGAACTCGTCGCCGCGGAGCCGGAGCGAGAGCTGGCCCTCGATGTCCGCGACCTCCTCCGTCGACTCCGCGCTCGGCGGCGCCGTCCACGAGGTCTCTCCGCCTTCGTCGACGCCGATGACGCCGACTCCCTTCGATCGGAGCAGGTTCGCGTGCGGTGCGACGGCGTCGTCGTCGCCCGCGAGGTACGAGACGTGCGCGCCCTGTTGATACGTCAACGCCTGTCCGATACCCCGAAGGAGGTTCGTCGACCCCTTTACCTCGATCGCGAACACGCGGTCGGACTCGGTGAACCCGAGCACGTCCGGATACCGCCCGCGGATCGTGATCGTGTGGCGGCGACAGCGGTCGAGCACGTCAGCGTACGTCTCGCTGTGCGCCTCGGGCACGTGGACGAGCGGCTCGTAGTTCCGCTCGTCGAGCGCGGTCACCACGTGATCGAACACCGCCGCCTCGTTCATACCGGTCCGTGGGCAGGGCGAATAATAAACGCCCCCGTCCGATCGCGTCCGCTGGCGGATATGGGGACTGCTCTCGTCTGCGCTCCGTTCCGCGCCCCCTGTGCTCCGTTACGTGCCCCCTGCGCTCCGTTCCGCGCCCCCTGCGCTCCGTTCCGCGCCCCCTGCGCTCCCGTCCGTGCCTCGGTCTGTGCGGGGTAACAATCATTAGCGTCGGTCGAAACCGTTCGTGTATGAGCGAACCGAACGCGGAAAATCCCCTGATGGGGTACTACCGCCGCTACGTCGGCGACCCCGACCGGACGATCGACGTGTACGCCGGGTTCGGCCTCTTCTTCGCCGGGATCGGGCTCGGTCTGATGGGCGTCGTCGTCTTCCTCTACAGCGCGACGCTCCCGCAGAACACCCTGTCGACGTACGCGGTCCGCGAGGTCGCCGCCGTCGCCGGCGCGGTCGGGCTTCCCGCGCTCCTGCTCGGCGTGGTCGTCCTCCTGCCGGTCGACCGCCGAATGCTGTACCTTGCGGGGGCGGGAACCGCGGTCACCCTCGTCGCCACCGGGCTGTTCGTCCGGGTGTACCCGCACAACTGGAACGTCCCCACCGGCGCCGACTACAGCGCGCAGGTGGTCGCGGTGTACACCGTCGGCCTCGTCGCCGTCATCGCCGCCACCGGCGGCGCGCTGGTCGCCCACCGCGTCGAGCGCGCAACCGGCGCGGCCGGAGTCGGCGGATCCGCCGCTGCCGCGGGCGCGAGCGGAGCGGTGGCCAGCGACGCGGCGGCGTCCGGAGACGGCTCCGCGACCGATGGCGAGACGGTGACCGACGCCGACGTCCGCGCCGACATCGAGCGCGAGCTGTCCGACGCCGAACTGACGTGGGGCGGCGTCGAGCGCTCCGAGACGCGGCGGCTCGAGCTGAACACGAGCGCGGTCGACGACGTCGACATCGACAGCGAACGGCTCGCCGGCTCCGCCACCGAGACGCGGACGACCTCCGGGACGGTCAACGACGCGGTCTCCGAGTTGAAGGGACTCCAAGGCGGCGAGGCGAAGACCGCGAGCGGCTCCGGCACCGACGATCAGGCCGCGAAGCTCCGAGAGCTTCGGGAACAACAGCGGCGCGAGGCCGAGGCGGAGGAGGCGGACGGCGGCTCGCTCGTCGGTCGGATCAAGGACCTCTTTTAACAGGGCGAGCGACGCCGACATCTCTGGACGTTTATATACCGTCGCCACCGTACATCTGGGCGTGCCTGGCGTCACCGTCACCATCGACCCGCACGTCCACTCGGACGAGAGCTACGACGGTCACGAGCCGATCGAGCTTATCCTCGAACACGCCGCCGAGATCGGTCTCGATGCGGTCGTTATCACCGACCACGACGTGATCGGCGAGTCGAAGCGAGCCGCCGCGATCGCCGACGAGTACGGCTTGATCGGTATCCCCGGCGTCGAGGTGTCGACCGCGCACGGCCACCTGCTCGCGATCGGCGTCGAGCGCATGCCACCTCGCCGGAAGCCGTACGCGGAGACGATCGAGTGGATCCACGATCACGGCGGGATAGCGATCGTCCCGCACCCGTTCCAGCGCTCGCGACACGGCGTTCGACAGCGGAACATTCCGGTACCGGACGAGCCGTCGAGCGCTGGCGTGAGCGACTCCGACGGACACGGCTCGGCCGCCGCCGCCCGCGACGAACTCTCAGAGGTCGACGCCATCGAAGTGTTCAACGCGTGGCTGTTCACGGGGTATCGAAACCGGCGCGCTCGCCGGTTCGCAAACGAGCACGGCTACCCCGGCGTCGCCGCCAGCGACGCGCACACGCTGGAGTACGTCGGGCGCGCGTTCACCGAACTGGAGATCGAGGGGTGCGACTCGGTCGGCGAGGTCACCGCAGACGACGTCATCGACGCGATCCGCGAGGGAACGACCACTGTAAACGGCCGTCGCGCGCCGATCCCGATGGCGGCGAAACACTACGTTATCGCCGCCGCACGCAAGTCCGGCTACTACGCGCGAACCGGTGCGAACCGCACCGCGACCGGTGCGAAGTGGGCGGTCACGGAGGCAGTCTCGACGGTCCGCGTCGCGGCGTTCCAAGGGATCCACCGTACCGCTCGCGTGCTCTCGTGGATGACCTGACGGAGGGTCCCGAGGCGGGGACGCGGATCGCCGGAGAGGAGGGTCCCGAGGCGGGGACGCGACCCGACGGAGAGCGGGGTTTTTGCACGCGGGCGCGAAACGAACGAGTATGAGCCACGACAGACGCGAGGCCGGATTCAAGCGACGGACCCGCGTCGCGGACGCGCTGGCGACGCTACTCGGCGCGGCCGACCCGCACGGGCGGACCGAGTCGGTCGCAGTGCCCGAGGCCGACGGGCGGGTCATCGCGGAGTCAGTCGACGCGCCGGCGCCGGTCCCGAGCTACGACCGGGCGGCGATGGACGGATTCGCGGTCCGCGCCGAGGACACGTTCGGCGCGTCAGACCGCTCCCCGGCGGTGCTCCGCGCAGCGGGGACCGAGGCCGACGCGGTCGCTCCCGGTGAGGCCGCCCGCGTGCACACGGGCAGTGCGCTCCCCGACGGCGCCGATGCAGTCGTCATGATCGAACAGGTCGAGGCGGTCGGCGACGAGGTCGAGACGTTCGACGCGGTCGCCGCCGGCGAGAACGTCGGCGAGGCGGGAGAAGACGTCGCCGACGGTCAGCGGCTGTTCGAGGCGGGCCACGTCCTCCGCCCGTCCGACCTCGGACTGTTGAAATCGGTCGGCATCGGCTCGGTGGTCGTCGCCGAACCCCCCACGGTCGCCGTGATTCCGACCGGCGAGGAGCTGGTCCAGTCCGATCCCGGACCGGGCGAGGTGATCGAGACGAACGGGCTGACGGTCTCTCGGCTCGTCGAGCGCTGGGGCGGGGAGGCGCGGTATCGAGACGTAGTCACCGACGACGAGGCGGCGCTGACGGCGGCGGTCGAACGCGACCTCGACGCCGACGTCGTCGTCACCACCGGCGGGTCCTCCGTCGGCGAGCGCGACCTCATCCCCGAGGTCGTCGACGGTCTCGGCGAAGTCCTCGTCCACGGCGTCGCGCTGAAACCCGGACACCCCGTGTGTCTCGGCCAGGCGGACGACACGCCGGTCGTCTCGCTGCCCGGGTACCCCGTCGCCTGTATCGTCAACGCGGCGCAGTTCCTCCGTCCGCTCCAGAAGCGGATCGCCGGGGCGAGCGCCGACCCCTTCCCGACCCGACGCGCGATCCTCGACCGGAAGATCCCGAGCGAGCCGGGAACGCGGACGTTTGCGCGGGTAACGCTCTCACCCGACGAGCCGATCGGGGGAGACGAGAACGGGAGCGACCTCCCGTCCGCCACGCCGACCCGCGCGAGCGGCTCCGGTATCCTCTCTAGCGTCGCCCTCGCCGACGGCTGGGTCGTCGTCCCCGAGCCGCGGGAGGGGCTCGACGCGGGATCCGTCGTCGACGTCGAACTGTGGGAGGTGACGCCATGAGCGACCGGAAGGAGTTCCGTGACCTCGCCACGCCCGAGGCCGCCCGCGACGCCATCGCCGCGCTCGACCTCGCGCCGGAGCCGGAGACGGTGTCGCTGTCGGAGGCCAGGGGACGCGTCCTCGCGGAGCGAATCGACGCCGCGATCGACGTGCCGGGATTCGACCGAGCGTCGATGGACGGCTACGCGGTACGGGCGCGGGACACCTTCGGCGCGGACGAGGCGGACCCGGCCGAGCTCGACCTCGTCGGCGCGGTCCACGCGGGGGCGACCCCCGAGGTCGTCGTCGAACCGGGGACCTGCGCCGAGATCTCGACCGGGGCCGTGATGCCCGACGGCGCGGACGCCGTGGTGATGGTCGAGCGGACCGACGAGTTGCGGGAACACGAGGCCGCGGACACAGACGATCCAGACCGGATCGCGGTCCGGACGTCCGTCGCGCCGGGCGACCACGTGATGAGCGCCGGCGCCGACATCGCCGCCGGTGCCCGCGCGCTCGGTCCCGGAACCCGGCTCACGCCCCGCGAGATCGGGCTCCTCTCGGCGCTCGGCGTCGACGAGGTTCCCGTTCGGGGACGACCGCGGGTCGGCATCGTCTCGACCGGCGACGAGCTGGTGCGACCCGGCGAGCCGCTCGATCCCTCGCGCGGCGAGATCTACGACGTGAACTCGACGACCATCGCGGCCGGCGTGAGCGAGGCCGGCGGGGAACCCGTACTCTATCCGCACGCAGGCGACGACTACGCGCAGATGGAGCGGCTCCTTCGCCAAGCGGCGGACGAGTGCGATCTGGTGCTCTCGTCGGGGTCGACGTCGGCGAGCGCGGTCGACGTGATCTACCGCGTCATCGAGGAGCGCGGCGATCTCCTGCTTCACGGCGTCGCGGTCAAACCGGGCAAGCCGATGCTCGTCGGACGGCTGGACCGCGGCGGGAGCGAGGGGACAGACGACGAGACCGAGAGCGACGACGACGCTCCCGCCGGTTCCTCCGCCTACATCGGTCTCCCGGGCTACCCGGTGTCCGCGCTCACCATCTTTCGGACGTTCGTCGCGACCGCGATACGCGAGGCCGCCGGGCAGCCGGAGCCCGCCGCCGCGACGGTCGAGGGTCGGATGGGGGTCGGCGAGCGCTACGGCGAGGGCCGCCTCCGGTTGATGCCCGTCGGCCTGCTCGATCTCGCCGGGGGTCCGGCGGCCGAGTCGCCGGCGGGCGACGCCTCCCTCCCGTTGGTGTATCCCGTCGACAAGGGGTCGGGCGCGACGACGAGCCTCGTCGAGGCGGACGGCGTCGTCGCCGTCGATCCGGACACGGAGTACCTCGACGCCGGCGAGCGGGTCACGGTCCAATTGTTCTCCCCGGACGTCCGTCCCCCAACCCTCCTCGGCGTCGGCGAGGACGACCCCGCCTTGAACCGCCTCCTCGATCGACTCGATCGCCCCCGCTACCTCCCGGTCGGTTCCCGCGAGGGGCTCCGCCGGCTCCGGGACGGCGTCCCGGACGTCGCGGTCGTCGCCGGGCCGACGGACCGCGAGGTCGATTCGGTCGCGCTCGGCGGGTGGACGCGCGAGTGGGGGCTCGTCGTCCCCGCGGACAATCCGGCGGATGTCGACGGACTCGGGACGCTCGTCGACCGCGACCTCCGGTTCGTCAACCGACCGACCGACTCGGGGCTTCGGCGGAGCCTCGACGAGGCGGTCGACGCGCTCGCCGCCGAGCGATCGGTGCCTCGCGGCGATCTCGCGGAGCGGATCGACGGCTATCAGCGCACCGTACGCGCGTTCGAGAGTCCGGTGAGAGCGGTCGCAGCCGGGGACGCTGACGCCGGTCTCGGCCTCCGTGCGACCGCGGAGCGGCTCGGGTGCGGGTTCGTGTCTCTCGGGGAGCAGTCGGTCGTCGTCCGCGCTGCGCCCGACCGAGCCGATCGGGAGTCAGTCAGGGCGCTCGCAGCAGCTATCGACGCGATCGGAACAGAGGAGGACGGTCTACTCGACGGGCTAGCGGGCTACTCGCGAAACAGCCGGAACGAGCCCTGACCGACGACGACCTCGCTCGACTCGCCGTTCACCGAGCTGGTGACGGTCATGTCGCTGACGCCGATCGAACCGCCGGAGCGCACGACCTCTGCCTCCGCGCGGAGGTCGCCGGTCGCGGGCCGGAGGTAGTTCGCGTTGAGGTTCACGGTGGCGACGCCGCCCGCGTACGGGTTCTCGAACGCGGTCCGCTGTGCGACGCCGCCGGCGGTGTCGATCAGCGTCGCCGCCACGCCCCCGTGAATGGTGCCGCCGTCGGTGTTCGTCAGCTTCTCGTCGAACGGGATCGAGAGCACGATTCGCCCGCGCTCGACGACGTCGACCGACGTGTTCAGCCACGAGAGGTAGCCGTGCTCCTCCTCGATCCGCCGTTCGATGACCTCCACCGCCGCCGCCGGGAGGGGATCCATCGCCGCGATGTCGCTCCGGTCCATATCCCGTCCACAGTGCCCCTCGGCTTGTACCCCTCGAAACGACCGACAACCGATGAGCGGTTGCGGGCGGCCGTCTCGACGAGGTTAGATCGACCGCATCTGGGCCGTTTGACGGTCGCACTCGGGCCGACGTTTTTCACCGATGCCGACTCAGCCACCCCGTGACCTGACTGCTCGCCCGCGGCGGCCGAGGCCGGAGCCCGGCGCACCGCCGCGGGAGCCGTTCGCGCCGGCTGTTCGCCATGCGAGTTACCAACTCCCCGCCGCCTCGCGCTTATCCGATGCCGAGTCGGATCGGATCCTCGCTCGGCACGACGCTCACGGAGACGGTCTCGCCGAGAGCGAACTCTCGATCCGGGCAGACGATCTTCGCGCCGTATCCCGCGTCTCGCGCCGCGAACAGCGACAGCCCGACGACGCGCTCGCCGTTCGCGAGCACGTCGATCGAGTCCCACGCGATCCCCCGATCCGTGGCCACGCCGACTCGCGTGCCCCAGAGACGAACCGCGCGCCCGGCCGCCAGCGTCGCGAACGCCCCGCCCCCGGCGTAGTGCGCGAGCCCGCCGTCGAGCGGCACGCCCTCGTCGCTCGCGATCGCCGCGAACGCGTCTCCGGGTGCCGGGTGACGCGGCCCGTCGAGCACGACGTGGGTCGGCCCTCGTTCGACGACGACGCCCGTCCCGTCCCAAGACACCGGTTCGACGTCACCCGCCACGTCGACAGGGAGCGATCCGCTCGCGCGGAGCGTGTTCACGCCGGGGGCTCGAAACCCCACGTGAACGTGGTCGTCAACCCACTGGCCGAAAAATCCCGAACGAGTCATCGGGCCGAGCGCGTCTCCGACAACGACGCGGTCGCCGGGCGAGACCCGCGGAATCACGTGGAGAATACGAGCGGTCGTCCCGAACTCGACGCCGGCTCGGCGGCACCAGTCGTCGTCGAGGTCGACGACGATGAGGTGGTCCGTCTCGGCGGCGTACGACCGCTTCGGACAGCCGACGGTTCGCGTCTCGCGGACGGTCCCCGTCACCGGGGAGATCCCGGCCTCACCACCCGGATACAGATCGATCGCGCTCCCGTCGTCATGGGAGGGATACGGCGAGTTGAACCGCGAGAACCGGCTGTAGCGATCGAGAACCGCGGTCGGCAGCGTGACGGTCTCAGTCATTCGCGAGCTCGATTCCCCCGATCACGAAGCGCGCGCCGCCGGACGCCGACTCCTCGACGGAGAGCGTCCACCCGTGCGCCTCGGCGATATCGCTGACGATCGCGAGCCCGAGCCCCGTCCCACCGCCGAGCGACACCCCGCGTTCCGTCACCTGCGAGCGCTGCTCGGGAGGGATGCCTGGGCCGTCGTCCGCGACCGCGAGCGCGACGCCGCCTGCCTGACAGTCGATGTCGACCGTGACGGCGACGTCGCTCCCGGCGTGTTCGATCGCGTTGCGGAACAGGTTCGAGACGAGCTGTTCGAGCCGATCAGCGTCCGCCAGTACGATCGCGTCCGGGCCGTCGACGGTCAGCGTCGCGTCCGCGGTTTCGAGCCGCGACCAGACCCGTCGAACCGTCCCGTCGAGCGACGCGCGGTCGACCGAGTCGACGGATTTGCCCGCGGTCGCCAGCGACAGCAGCCCTTCGATCAGATTATCCATTCGCTCGTGAGCGTTGGCCGCGCGGCTGAGCGCGTCGTCGTTCTCGTCGTCGCTGTGACGAGCGAGTTCGACGGCCGCATTCGCCGCGGCGAGCGGGTTACGGAGGTCGTGCGAGACGACACCCGCGAAATCCTCTAGCCGCTCGTTCTGTCGTTCAAGCTCGGCCTCGCGCTGCTGTAGCTCTGCCTGTCGACGCTCTCTCGTAGTCACGTCACGCAGGAGGAACACGTGACCGCGGTCGGTCCCCCGAGGATCCGTGATGGGATCCTCTTGGATGTCGAACTGACGGTCTCCGATGGCGATCGGGTGTTCGACACCGGTTTCCAAGCGTGGGAACACCGCCGACAGCGACTCGCCGACGGAATCTGGCGGCAGAAGTTCCTCGGCTGCGGGGTTGAGATCGCGAACTCGCCCGTCGGAGCCGGCCACGATGACGGGATCCTGCATGACCTCGACCGCGGTGTCACGAGCCACGACCGCGGCGTCGAGCGTTCCGAGCCAGAACACGGTCCCGTACAGGAAGACGCCGTGCACCACGAGTGCCGTCGGGTACCACTCGACGCTGGCGTAGCTACCGAGATCGACGATCGTCACGAGTCCGGCGAGAAACGGGAGCAGCGTACCCAAGAGAATCACGAACGTCTGTAGCCGGTAGCGGTTCCCGGTCCGTCGATAGAGGTCGATCACGAGGAGGACCCCGGCGACGCACAGCCCGTACGCGTACAGCAGGAACGCGACGCTGGCCGGTCCGAGACCGTACGAGAGCAGCGTGAATGGACCGTCCACGACGGGCGTGAGTGCCTGCCGCGCAAGCCCGTGGGTCCCGCTCGACCACGCGAGTAGGAGCCAGACGAACGCCGGTGTCGTGAGCGCGATGACCCGTTCTTCGGTTCGCCAGCTATCGCGTCCGGTGAACGCCAACACGAACGCGATCCAGAGCGGCGGAATCGCCGCAAGTAACGGCGTCGCGAGGTTGAGCGCGACGATCATCACCACCTCGCTCGTACTGGCGACTCTCACTGCGTACAGCAGCGATATCCCGCCGCCACACAGCAGGTAGAGCGCGGCCTCAGTCCCGGCTGGCTGGTCGCGCTCCTCCCACGCGACGTGACCAAGCCACAGCCCGATGACCCCGGCGAGCAGACAAGCTGCGAGATATGCCTGAATCGGTAACGCGCCGAGGTCACTCATCGATACCGGTATCATTTCGAGGGCGGGCAAAACGTTTGTGTCATGCGGCGGACGGGCGCAAGCGGCTTGTCACGTCGCGACATGAGTTCGACCATGCGCGTGTTGAGGGACGTTGCCCAGGATTCGACGAACGATCCCGCTGCGGACCGGGACCGAACTGCGTCGCTGCTCGCGGCCGCGGCGGACGGGACACCGGGACTCCGCGTGTGGACGCCGCCGAAACAGTTCGCGTTCGGCCCTCGCGACGCGCGCGTCGACGGCTACGACCGAGCGACGCGACTCGCGGCCGACAAGGGCTTCCAGCCGGTCGAGCGGGATGTCGGCGGTCGAGCGGTCGCGTACACCGGCTCCACCCTCGCGTTCGCGCACGCGATTCCGCTCGGGAGGGGCTCCACCCGCGGGGCGACCACGGACGAAGAGTCGATCGCGGACCAGAAGCCGACCGCGAGGTGGGCGTCGATCGACGAGCGGTACGACTGCGCAATGCGGACGGTCGTCGACGCCGTCCGGGCCCTCGGCGCCACTGTCACCGCTGGCGAACCGGACGCGTCGTTCTGTCCCGGGGACCACTCGGTGCGTGTCGCTGACGGAGGAAAGCTCTCGGGGATCGCGCAGCGAGTCCGCGCTGACGCGGCGCTGGTCGCGGGGTGTCTCATCGTCCAGCGGGAGGACGCCGCCGCGATCGCCGCGGTAACGGACCCGGTGTACGACGCGCTCGGCGTGCCGTTCGACGCCGGGACCGTCGGTAGCGTCGAGGCGGCCGGTGGACCGAGCGACGTGGAACGGGTCGCTCGGGCCCTCGAAGACGCCTTCGTCGAGTCGTGGGGCGACGGCGCACGGCGAATTCGACGGACGGAGTCTGACGGTTGACGAGCGGCTGCTCGCCCACGGTCGGTCTGACACGGTCGCGAATCGTCGGCGACGAACGGACCGCGGTTTCGACGTGCTTTTTATTCGCGGGGGTCTCCGTTCGCCCATGGCCGAATTCAAAGTCGTCATCGCCGACCCCGATACCGGCGAGACGTTCCAGCGCGAAGTCGACGGACAGGACGCCAACCGGTTCCTCGGTCGAGACATCGGCGACGAGATCGACGGCGACGCCGTCGGCCTCTCCGAACACACGGTCGCGATCACCGGCGGCTCCGACGAGACGGGTCGACCGATGCGCGAGGACGTCTCCGGAACCCGCCTGAAGGAGCTTCTCCTCGAGGGCGGCGTCGGCTTCAAGCCGTCCCGCGAGGGCGAGCGCAAGCGGATCACGGTCCGCGGCCGCGAGATCGACAACGACGTCGCGCAGATCAACGTCTCGGTCGTCGACGGCGACGACGTCGCCGCCGCGCTCGGCGAGGGCGACGACGCCGACGCGGACGACGAGTAACGCCCGTTTTCGATGCCCCGTGTCCCCTCCGACGACGAGGGTGTCGCCTCGATACGCGTCTCGCTCGCGCGGAGCGGCGGCACTCGACGTCCCTGCGTCCGGATCCCGGACGACGATGCGCTCGACGGACGCGTCGAGTCCGGAACCTGTGAGTCGCTGTCACTGACCGCGGGCGACGTGATCCGCGTCGTCATCGACCGCGAGGAGTGCCACGCGCCCGTGACCGAGGACAGTCGTGGCCGACTGGTTCGCAGTGCATTCGACAACCGGCGACTCGCGCGAGAAGCCGGTGAGGGGGCGAACCGGCTCGTCGAGTGGCTCGACGCGAACGACCGCGAGCCCGGCGACAGCGTCGTCCTCGATGTCGTGGTTCCCGGCGAACTGTACGGGTTCCGGATCCCGGGCGAGCGTGCGATGTACGAGGCGACTCGCGGACCGCCGTCGTCGCTGTCGGATATCGCACGGGACCTCGACAGCTAACTCAGGGCCTCGGGACGGCTAGCTGGGCGTTTCCACGGCTCCTCGGTTCCGATCCGCGTTCCAGCGTCGTCCGTTTTCCCAGGCGGCTCCCCGCGGGTCGAATCCCTTATTCTCGCTCGGCACCGATCTGGAGTCATGAAAGAGGTCGACGCGGAGCTGTCGACGCTCGACCGGGCGATCATCAACGCCTTTCAGGGCGGATTTCCGGTGACGACGCGGCCGTTCGAGCCGGCCGCGGCGGCGCTGCGAGACCGCGGCGTCGACGTCACGGGGTCGGAACTGTGCGAGCGGGTCCGCGAACTCGACGACGCGGGGACGCTCTCGCGGTTCGGCGCGCTGGTCAACGCCGAGGAGATCGGCGGGGCGGCGTCGCTGGTCGCGATGCACGCACCGGCCGACCGATTCGACGAGATCGTCGAGCGCCTCAACGAGTTCACCGAGGTCGCGCACAACTACGAGCGGGAGCACCCGCATCTGAACGTCTGGTTCGTCGTGAGCGTCGCCGATCACCCGGATCCGGACAAAGACGGGAGCGACCGCGTCGAGGAGGTGCTCGCCGAGATCGAGGACGCGACGGGCCAGGAGACGTACAACCTCCCGAAACAGCGGGAGTTCCACGTCGGCGCGAAGTTCCTCGTCGACGGACCCGTTCCGGAAGGCGATATCGATCTGTCGGATCTCGGCCCCGACGTGTCGCCCACGGACCGGTCGACGCTCACTCCCGCGGAGCGGGACCTCGTCGTGGAGATTCAGGGGGGACTCCCGATCACGGAGGCGCCGTACGCCGATATCGCCGCGCGTCTCGGCACGGACGTCGAGTGGGTGACCGAGACGATCAAGCGGTTCGACGCGGAGGGGAAGGTGCGGCGCGTCGGCGTCATTCCGAACCACTACGCGCTCGGCTACACGGAGAACGGCATGACGGTCTGGGACGTGCCCGAGGACGCCCTCGACGAGGTCGGCCCCGCGGTCGCGGGCCTCGAGTTCGTCACGCACTGCTACGAGCGCCCGCGCCACGAGGGCGTCTGGGAGTACAACTTCTTCGCGATGACGCACGGGCGGACGGAGGCGGAGAGCGAGCGCCGGATCGCGGAGGTGAAAGCGCTCATGGACGAGTACTGGGACGTCGGCGCGAGCGACTGGGACACGCTGTTCTCGACTCGGATCCTCAAGAAGACCGGAATCCGAATCGCCGACCGAGCGGACAGCAACACGGCGTGATCCACCGAATCCGGATCCGGGGGGTATCAACGTGATCCCGTTGTACCACGACTTCTCGGACGAGACGGTGCTCGTGTTCGGCGGCGGCGCGGTCGGCGCGCGGAAGGCGGTCCGGTTCGCCGACGAGGCGCGTGTCGTCGTGGTGAGCCCCGCGTTCGACGAGCGGCTTACCGACCTCGCGGGCGGGTCGTCGGCAGCCGAAGGGAGCGAACCGGTCGAACTGGTTCGGGCCGCTCCCGACGCCGACGCGGTCAGGGAGTGGATCGATCGCCTCGCTCCGGCACTCGTCGTCGCCGCCACGGACGACGCGGCGGTCAACGCGGCGGCCGAAGCGGGCGCGCTCGACGCGGGCGCGCTCGTTAATCGAACCGATGTCCCGGGCGAGCGAGCGGTCGGCAGCGTCGTCGTGCCCGCGACGGTCGACGACGACCCGGTTCGCGTCGCGCTTTCGACCGGCGGAGCGAGCCCGGCGCTCTCGAAGGCGCTCCGCGAGCGGATCGAATCCGAAATCGACGGCGCCGGTGCCATGGCCGAGCTCTCCGGCGAGCTCCGCACGGAGCTCAAAGCCCGCGAGATACCCCCCGCAGATCGCCGGAAGGCGATCCGTCGCGTCGTGCGATCCGAGGGGGTTTGGAAGGCTTTACATGAGGGGGAATCTAACGCCCGACAAGAGGCGTACTCCGTGATCGAAGAGGTACTCAGTCAATGAACGACACCGGGGCCATCAGCGGTGTGAGCGTCGCACACACCCGTGCGAGCGTTGACGAAATCGAGCTATCGGGTGGCGACGGCGTCCGCGCAACGGTCTCCGATCTGCTCGCCCGGGACGGCGTTCAGGAGGCGTTCGCGCTCCAGACGTGCAACCGCTCCGAGGCGTTCGTCGTCACCGACCGGACCGTCGACGGCGCGGTCGCGTTGGAGTCGTTCGCGCCGGACGTCCGCAGCGGTGCAGTCCGGCGGCTCGATCACGAGGAGAGCTTGGAACACCTGATGCGCGTCGCCTCCGGACTGGAGTCGCTCGTCCTCGGCGAGGACCAGATCATCGGACAGCTGCGGGAGGCGTACGAGGAGTCGAAGTCGGCGGGCGGAATCGGCCCCGTCCTCAAAGACGCGGTGACGAAAGCGCTCCACGTCGGCGAGCGCGCACGCAATGAGACATCGATCAACGAGGGCGTCGTCTCGCTCGGCTCGGCGGCGGTCCGGCTGGCTGCAGGCGAGATCGACCTGACCGACGGCTCCGCCGTCGTCGTGGGTGCTGGTCAGATGGGAACGCTCGCGGCGCGCTCGCTTGACGACACCGCCGTCTCAGAGATCGTCGTCGCGAACCGAACGATCCCGAACGCGGAGTTCGTTGCCGAAGAGATGGAGACATCGGCGGAGGCGATCCCGCTCGCAGACCTCCCGGCGGTGATCCCCGAAGCGGATCTCGTGATCTCGGCGACCGGCAGCCCCGACCCGGTAATCGAATCGGAACACGTCGCTGGCGTCGGCCGACTGGTGTGTATCGACATCGCACAGCCCCGAGACGTCGACCCCGAAGCCGCTGACCGCGACGGAGTGACGCTGTACGACATCGACGCGTTGGAAGACGTGACCCGGAAGACCCGCGAGAGCCGCGCTGACGAGGCCCGGGAAGTCGAGTCGATCATCGATGAAGAGCTCGACCGAATTCTCCAGGCGTACAAGCGGAAGCGTGCCGACGACGCCATCTCGGCGATGTACGCCGGTGCCGACCGCGTGAAAGCCCGCGAGGTCGATCGGGCCGTCTCGCGGCTGGAGGCGCAGGGCGGACTGAGCGACGAACAGCGCGAGACGGTCGAGGACCTGGCGGACGCGTTGATCGGCCAGCTGCTCGCGGCGCCGACGCGGTCCCTCCGAGACGCGGCCGGCGAGGACGACTGGGAGACGATCCGCACCGCACTCACGCTGTTCGATCCCGAGTTCAACGCCCCGCCCGAGGGGCCGGGAGCGGCCGCGGAAGACGCCCCCGGGAGCGCGGTCGGTTCGCCGCCGGACTCGCTCGTCGAAGAGCTCGACGACTGACCGCGGTCCGCGGCCTACGACCGACCGCGGTCCGCGGCCTTTTATTCCCGCACTCGCGTACCGCGAGCCATGGATCTGTCCGAGTACGTGCGACGGCTCGATGCCGAGCTCGACACGGCCGCGTACGCCGACGTCGACGCCAGTGCGAACGGGCTACAGGTCGGTCCGGAGACCGGAACGGTCGAGCGCGTCGCGTTCGCGGTCGACGCCGCGGCCGCGACGATCGAGGCCGCCGCGGCGGCGGACGCCGACGCTCTCGTCGTCCATCACGGGATCTCGTGGGGCGGCATCGATCGGGTCACGGGGCGGACGTACGACCGGATCGCGGCGCTCGTCGAACGCGACATCGCGCTGTACGTCTCGCACCTCCCGCTCGACGGCCACCCGGAGATCGGCAACGGCGCGGGTGTCGCAGAGGCGGTAGGAATTACAGACCGAGAGCCGTTCGGCGAGATCGGACCGGTGACGATCGGAACGATCGGCGACCTCGACGGCGGACCGCTCACGGCCGCGGCGATCCGCGAGACGCTCGACGGCTTCGAGGGGCATTCCGAGGACGCGGACGCACCGACGCGGGTACTCGATTTCGGCCCGGAGACGATCGACCGGGTCGCGGTCGTCACGGGCTCCGGTGTCGAGTGGCTCGACGAAGCCGTCGAGGCCGGCGCCGACGCCCTGATCACCGGCGAGGGGAAACAGCAGGCGTACCACGACGCGCGGGAGGCCGGGGTAACGGTGTTCCTCGCGGGCCACTACGCGACGGAGACGTTCGGCGTTCGGTCGCTGGAGTCGCTGTCGGCCGACTGGGGGTTGGAGACGACGTTCCTGAGTCACCCGACGGGGCTCTGAGTCGGGACCGCGTTCACGGGCTACTGCCCGCACCGACCGTGATCCGCCGCCCCCGAACGCAACCCTTACCGCCCGCGTCCGCCCACTCCGGGTATGCGCGATCACTTCGAAATTCGGGACCACGACGCCGCCGGCCGAATCGGCCGACTGGAGGTCCCTCGCGCCGGCGTGACGGTCGAGACGCCGGCGCTCTTGCCCGTGGTCAACCCGAACGTCCTCACGGTGGCGCCGCGCCGGCTCGCCGAGGAGTTCGGCGCGGAGATGCTGATCACCAACTCCTACATCATCCGGAGCACCGACCGTATCCGCGACCGCGTGCTCGAACAGGGGCTCCACGACTTTTTGGGGTTCGACGGCGCGATCATGACCGACTCCGGTTCTTTCCAGCTCGCCGAGTACGGCGACATCGACGTGACCACGGCTGAGATCATCGAGTTCCAGCGGCAGATTGGGAGCGACGTGGCGACCCCCGTGGACGTTCCGACGCCGCCCGATGTCAATCGCGAGCGCGCCGAGAAGGAGTTGGAGACGACGAAGCGGGCGCTCGCGGACGCCGAGGCCGCCGATACCGGCGAGATGCTCGTCAACGCGCCCGTCCAGGGCTCGACGTTTCCGGACCTCCGAGAAGAGGCTGGGCGTCACGCGAGCGCGACCGACCTCGACGTGTTCCCGGTCGGCGCGATGGTGCCCCTGCTGAACTCCTACCGCTACGCAGACGTCGTCGAGGCGGTTCGAGCGGCGAAACGCGGGCTCGCTCCGGACGCGCCGGTCCACCTGTTCGGCGCGGGCCACCCGATGATGCTCGCGCTCGCGGTCGCCGCCGGGTGCGACCTGTTCGACTCGGCCGCCTACGCGCTGATGGCACGCGACGGGCGCTACCTGACGGTGTCCGGGACCGAACACCTCGACGAGATGGAGTACTTCCCCTGTTCGTGTCCCGTCTGCGCCGAGCACACGCCCGCGGCGCTCCGGGAGCTGGACGCGAGCGACGGTGACAGCGACGCCGACCGATCCGCGGAGCAGCTCCTCGCCGAGCACAACCTCCACGTCACTTTCGAGGAACTCCGCCGGGTGAAAGCCGCGATCCGAAACGGGACCCTCCTCGACCTGGTCGACCGCCGGGCGCGCGGTCACCCCGCGATGCTCGACGGTTACCGAGCGCTCCTCGACCACGCCGACGAGCTGGAGCGGACCGACCCGGTCTCGAAGGACGCGTTCTTCTACACCTCTCACGAGTCCGCGCGACGACCCGAGGTCGGACGCCACCACGACCGACTGGCCCGGCTGGCGGTCCCCGACACGCTCCTGCTCACGGAGTCGAACGCGCCGTCGAATCACGCGTACGACGCGGTGTGGCGCGTTAAACCGCCCTTCGGACCGTTCCCGCGAGCGCTCTCGGAGACGTACCCGCTCACCGCGGAGGTCCCCGAACGGGTCGACGACGCGGCGCAGGTCGCGGCCGCCGAGGGCGTCGCGAGCCTCGCGACGGCCAACCCGGAGACGTCGGTCACGCTCGGTCACGACGACTGGGCCGAGGCGGCACTCGACCGCGTTCCGGACCGCGTCGAGACGGAGAATTTACGGAAATTAGGTCGCTGAGTCCGTCAATCGCGATCGCAGTCGACTACCCCTGTTTCGACGGTGACGGCGACGGCATCCGACTGGAGTAGTCCCACGTGTGCAGCCGCTCGGGCTCGATCCGAATGTGGACCTCCTCGCGGCCGGGCCGGAGGAGTTGCTCGCCCAGTTCGTTGTCGACGCCGCCGAGGTAGCGGTCGAGCAGCGACCGGAGCACCGCTTTCTCTTCGTCGACCGATACCGTCGCGCGGCCGCGGCCTCTGACGCCTTTGTACGGCGGGTCGTTCGTCGAGACTTCGAAGGAGACGTGGTCGTCGTGCGCGAGGAAGTCGACGAGGTCGGCGCTCGCGCTGGTCGCGCAGTGGACGGCGCCGTCCCACGAGAACCACAGCGACACGATCCACGGCGCGCCTTTCGGGGTGCGACAGCCGATCCGAACCGGGATCCGCGCGGCTGCGAGGAACTCGTCGACGCGGTCGCGGTCCCACGGTCCGGAAGGGTCCATGGAACCGTTTCGGTCGGTTACGGGGTAACAGTTGTGGCGGATCGCGGTGTCGCGTCGATGCCACTCGCGAGCCGTGAACTCACGTCTCCGTCGCGGGTCGTTGCGAGCCGCGGAACACAAGAGAATTGACCGTCCCTCCGCGAGAAGAGGTATGACCGACTACTTCGAGGTTCACGAGCGCGACGGCGCCGCCCGACTCGGGGAGCTCCGCCTCACCGATTCGGTGACGACGCCGGCGCTCGCGGACCCGTTTCTCGAGGACGCGGGGAGCCTCTGGGCCGGAGACCGCGAGGTCCCGGACGGCGACGAATCATCGCTCACGGTCCTGCCGCACCGATCGTTCCCGGCCGGTACCCGCGAGGAAGTCCGCGAGTCGTTCGCGGTCGACCACCCGGACGTCGACTTCCCCTCGGCGGCCGTCGTCGACAGCGCGAGGGCCCGCGACGTCGGCGCCGACGCCTACGTCCTCGCGGACGCGCAGGGGTTCATCGGCCACGGCGAGGCGTTTCGCGACGCGATCGTCTCGGCGAAGGCGGCGCTTCCGGCCGACACCGCGCTCGCGCTCTTCGGCGTCGCGACCCCGCTGAACGTCGCGCTGCTCGCGTACGCGGGCGTCGACCTCGTGGACGCGTCGCTCGCGCGCACGAAGGGGACCCAGGGCATGTACCTCACCGCCGACGCCGAGCACTTCCTCGAAGACCTCGACGAACTGCCGTGCGCCTGTCCGGCCTGCGCCCGACCCCGGGCGGCGTTCACCCGCGAGGACTGCGCGGAGCACAACGCCAACGCCCTGCGCGCCGAACTCCGGCGGGTCCGCGAGCGGATTCGCGCGGGACGCCTCCGCGACTACATCGAGGGGCAGGCGCGCCACGAGCAGTGGCTCACCGCCGCGTTCCGCGAGTTCGACGACCAGTGGGCGTACGTCGAGGAGCGGACGCCCCTGATGCGCGACGCCGAGGTGACGGCGGCGACCGCGGAGACGCTCGACCGCGTCGAGATCCAACGGTTCGCGGACCGGGTGACGAGCCGGTACGAAAATCGGTTCACGGACCAGCCGCTCGTTCTCGTGCCCTGTTCGGCGACGAAGCCGTACAGCGACTCGCAGAGCCACCGACAGTTCCACGACGCGATCCAGTGGCGCGGCCACACCGTCTCGATGACCTCGCCGATCGGCGTGGTTCCCCAGGAGCTGGAGACGACGTATCCGGCCCAGCACTACGACGCGGTCGTCACCGGCGACTGGAGCGAGGACGAGATCGGCTTCGTCAGCGAGGTTCTGCGGCGGTATCTGAAGCGAAACGACTACTCGCGCGTCGTCGCCCACGTCCCCGACCACGGCTACCGCGAGATCTGCGAGCGGGTCGAGGCCGACCCCGCGATCGACGTCCCGTTCGAGTACACCTGCGTCGATCACCCGACGACGGACGAGTCGCTCGGCGAGTTGAACGCGGCCCTGCAGGGCGAACCGGCGTACAGCAAGCGCGAGCGCGAGCACAACACGGTCAAAGCGATCGCCGACTACCTGCTCGGCGACGGCGCGGGCGACGCGCTGTTCGGGGGTGGGGACGCCGGCGACGACCCCGAGATCCGGACGACCGGCCGCTACCCGAAGCTACAGGTGTGGGCGGACGAGCCCGAGCGCGGGCGCGAAGGCGAGCCCGGCCCCCAGCTCGCGACGATGGTCCCGCAGTACGGGACGCTATCCTTCACCATCGAAGGCGCTCGCCGGTGGGTCGCGAGCGACGCGCCGACGAAGCGGGTCGAGATCGACCCGTTCGTCCCGCACGGCTCCGTGCTCGCGCCCGGCGTCGTCGACGCGGACGACGACATTCGCGTCGGCGACGAGGTCGTCATCGAGGGACCGAAGGCGTTCGCGGTCGGTCGCGCGGAGATGTCCGGCCCGGAGATGGTCGACTCGACGCGGGGCGTCGCCAGCGAGGTCCGACACGTCGACGAGATCTAGCGAGGACGGCCGAGGGGTAGAAGACGGAACGCGTTCTGACCGGTGCGTCGGCGGGCTAGTGAAACCCGCGGCCGACGTCGTCGTCGTCGATCAGGTCCTCCAGTTCGGCCGACAGCAACTCCTCGGCCTCGTCGAAGGTGTCGGAGAGCTCGTCGAGCTCGTCCGGTCGCCCGTCGAAGGCGTACTCCATCGGCCCGAAAGCGGGCGAGTCGACCGCCTCCATCACGTCTTCGAAGAGGTGGTCGGGACTCGTCGGCGCCTCGGCGTGCACCTTCAGCGTCTCGCGCAGCCGCGTCGCCATCTCCTTCGCCTGGTCTTCGTCTTCCGGCGCCGACTGCACCGCGAACCGGCCGCCCGCCTCCTCGTCGGGCAAGAGCGGGTCGAGGTCGCCGTCGACCTTGCGGGCGACGCGCGCGCCGACTCCACGGAGGTCCCGCGGGTTCTTCGCGTACGTCTTCAGGTGATAGACGCCGACGCTCGGGTGGCCGAAATAGAGGTCCTCGCCGAGGCCCTCGCGTCGGGAGCCGGCGACGGCGCGCCAGCCGTCGGGATCGGTGGACTCGCTCGCGACGGTCGCGAGGATATCGTCCCAGTCTCGGACGCGCATGTCTGTGGTGTTCTTATAAACACGTCCGCTTGAGCGTGTCGGTGAAGGCGGTCGGGAGCCGCTCGCTCGGCTCCCGCCTGGACGCTCCGCTCGTCTCAGTCGTCTCCTTCGCGATGCTCCACGAAGAACAGCGACAGCGCGACCGACAGCAACCCGATGCTGAAGACGCCGTTCACCGCACCGAGGACGAGGTACGCGCGCCCACCGAGCAGCCACACGACCCCGAGCGCGATAACGTGGACGACGCCGAGGAGGTACAGCGCCGGGCTCCAGAACCGAGTGAAAAAGAGGCCGACGCCGAAGGCGAAGCTCCCGGCGACCGCGAGGAACTGGGGCATCCCAGTCAGCGTCCAGACGTAGAGGTTGACCCCGACGATTCCGACCGAACAGACCAGGCCGAGCCAGTAGAACGCTCCCCACGACCCGACCTCGTCGAGACGGAACAGGGACGCGGATCCGGTGCCGGTCATGGATCACCCACGTAGGGGGTCGGGAAAACCGTTGTGCCGGGGGGAGTGAGCGGCCGATTACCGGTCGTACACCGGCTTTCGCTGCTGCTGTGCGTACTGGTACGCCGCCCGCGCGAGCAGGAGCGAGCCGCCGATGATGAGGACCATCGAGAACGTCGAATCGGTGCCGAGGAGGAAGTCGACGCTGCCCCAGAGGATCAGCCCGAGGTACAACAGGACCCGGAAGCGGAACGTGTCGAACCCCTCGCGGAACAGACCCCACAGCATGAGCCCGGCGATGTAGAGGCTCACGGCGCTGTCGGCGAGGGCGACGACTCCCTGTTGCTCGAATCGAAGGTAGCCACTGAACAGCGAGAGCGCCGCCATGACGATCACGACGACGGCGATTGCGGGGCGTCCGTAGCGGTCGAACGTCGAGTCGCTCATGGTCACACAGAGTAACTGCGATATATAAGGCAGCTACGGGTTCGGCTCAGGCGCGAGGGTTCGGCTCAGGCGCGAGGGTTCGCTTCAGTTCGGGTGGGAGAGTCGGCTCCGATCGGCCGGGCGATGATCCCCACCGACAGCGTTTTTCGGCGCCGGCGCACACGTCGACCGTGAACGTTCGGGGGCCGATCCTCTCCGTCGGGGAGGCGCGGACGGTGTCGACGTCGTACGGCGACCGCGAGCTCCGCGAGCTGCGGATCCGCCCCGACCGCGGCGCGAGCGCACCGGTCGACGTGACGCTGTGGGGGAAGTGGACCGAGACCGCCGACCACGCCGAACCGGGCATGGAACTGCTCGTCACGGACGCCGAGGAAGACGAGTTCGGCGGCGAGACGGGCTACGCGACGACCGGCGACTCGTGGGTCGTCCTCGAACCGGACTTCCTCGTCGACGTGACGGGGATCCGGTCGTGGGTGCAGTGTCCGCGGATGTACTACTTAAACAAGCTCTCGGGCATTCCGCTCAATTACCCGGTGGTCAAAGGGACGATCGTCCACGAGGTGTTCGGCGACCTCCTCCGCGGGATGGAGCTGGAGGCGTCCGTGGAAGAGCGCGTCGACGAGGCCGGTCTCGAACTCGGCCTCCTCGGCTACGAGGCCGCGGAGGTCGCCGACGAGGTCCGGCGCAACGCGGCCGCGATAGAGGGGTGGCTCGCGCAGGGCACGCTCACCGACGAGGACACGTGGCGATCGGAGTTCACCCTCATCTCGCCGACGTTCGGGTTAAAAGGGCGCGCCGACGCGCTCCGCCGCGGCACCCCTGTCGAGTTAAAGACGGGGAAAAACACCAAGCGCGAGCCGCGATTTCAGGACAAGATCCAGGCCGCCTGCTACGCCCTCATGTTAGCGGAGCGCGGCGTCGACCCCGATATCGGGACGCTCTTATACACCAAGAACACCGCCCTCGATCGCAACGAGGAGCGCGGCGACCTGGCTCCCGCCAAGGAGTTCTCCGTCGGGCGCGGGCTCTTGGCGTTCGTCGTCCGCGAGCGCAACGCCCTCGCCGCGATGGAGTGGCGCGCGCTCAACGACCCCGGCGAGCGCCCGACGGTCCCGACTGGGTACGAGGCCGACGCGACCTGTCAGTACTGCTTCGAGCAGGACACCTGCATGGTCGTCTCCGGCCGCCTCGATCAGGAGTCGAAGGCCGGGTCCGTCGGGACGCCGGTCCCCGCCGAAGAGCGCGAGTACTTCGACCGCTTTTACGTTGCCTTAGAGGAGGAGCGCCGCGAGACCCACGCCGAGTACCGAAAGCTGTGGGAGCAGACGCCCGAGGAACGGGCCGCGGACGACCGCGCGCTCGTCGACCTCGACCCGATCGGTCAGACCGAGATCGCGGAGAACCGCTGGCGGCTCCGCGCCCGCAAGCCCGGCGACGCCGTCTCCAAGCTCCGCGAGGGCGACGTGGCGCTCGCGAGCGACGGCGACCCGGTCACCGGCCACGGCGAGCTCGGGCGGATCGTCGAACTCGGCGACGAGGTCGTCGTCGAGACGGACGAGCCCGTCGAACTCCGCCGCCTCGACGTGTACCCCTCGGAGATCTCCGTCGACCGGTCGCTCACCGCGCTCCACGACGCGATCTTAAAAGGGAGCGCGCGGCGCAAGGACGTGCTGTTCGGGCGGCGCGAGCCGGCGTTCCGGGCGGAACAGGACCGCCCTCGGGACGCGCCGGGCGCCTACATCGACAACAACGCGGCGCAGAACGAGGCCGTCGAACTCGCCGTCGACGCCGAGGACTGCGCGCTGATCCACGGGCCGCCCGGCACCGGGAAGACGTACACCATCGCCCGGACGATCCGCGCGCTCGTCGCCGAGGGAAATCGGGTGTTGCTCTCGGCGTTCACGAACCGCGCGGTCGACAACGCCCTCGAAGCGCTGCGGGAGCAGGGGTTCGACACCGTGCTACGGGTCGGCACCGAGACCGGCGTCCGAAGCGACATGCAGGACGTGCGGCTCGTCCAGCGCGGCGACCCGAACGCGAAGGCCGCCGAACTGCGGGACGCGCCGGTCGTCGCCGCCACCACCGCCGCCTGCGGCTCTCGGGTCATGCGCGAGTGCGAGTTCGACGTGGCGCTCGTCGACGAGGCCTCACAGCTCACGGAGCCGGGCACCCACGCCGCGATCAACCTCGCGGACCGGTTCGTGCTCGTCGGCGACCACGAGCAGCTGCCGCCCGTGGTCCGCGCGGAGAACGACCTCCAGACCTCCCTCTTCCAGCGGCTCATCGAGACCTACCCGGACGCGAGCGTCATGCTCGACCGGCAGTACCGGATGAGCCAGCGGATCCAGGCGTTCGCCTCCGCGGAGTTCTACGACGGCGCGCTCCGCCCGGCGACCCCCGAGGTGGCCGGACAGACGCTCGCCGACCTCGGCGTCGACTCGAACGACCTCGCCCCCGAACTCACGGGCGGCGTGAGCTTCGTCGATCCCGATGGCGAGCGCGACGGGAACCGCAACGTCCGGGAGGCCGAGCGCGTCGCAGCGATCGTCGACGCCTACCTCGCCGCGGGCGTCGACCCCGACGACGTCGGCGTCATCGCTCCGTTCCGCGCGCAGGTCGCGGAGATCGGCAAGCGAGTCGACGTGACCGTCGACACGGTCGACCGCTTCCAGGGCTCCTCGAAGGGGGTTATCGTCGTCTCGCTCGTCGCGACCGGCGACCTCGACGGACCGATATTCGAGGACCACCGCCGGATGAACGTCGCGCTCACGCGAGCGAAAAAGCAGCTGACGCTCGTCGGCGACGCCGACGCGCTCTCGTCGGACCCGTTTTATCAGCGCATGCTCGACTGGGCGCGGCGGTAAGCGCTCGATTCGTCACGACGCGATCGTGTGGGGCGGGCTACACCGCACCCGCAAGCCGGGCTCGTATCGAGACGCGGCTCACATCGAGACGCGGCTCACGCCGAACCGCCGCTCGGGTCCGCCTCAGTGACGATCCCCGGCTCCTTGCTGGCGATGACGACCATCCGATCGGTGAGGTCCTCGATGGTGTTCGCGAGCTCGTCCAAGAGGATCGCGAGCTCTCGGTAGACGAGCGGTTGGTCGATCGCGCCGTCGGCGAAGGCGGTCTCGATGGCGTCGTTGCGCAGCTCGTCGCACGCGCTCTCCGAGTCGCGAATCGACTCGATCCCCGCCGTGAGCGTCTCGGTCGCGTCGCTGCGCGCCAGTCCGTGGACGAACCGCTCGACGACGTCGCCGAGGACCGCGGTCATCTCGACGATCAGGTCGGCCATCTCGCGCATGTCGCGGAAGGAGTCGACGCCGGCGTCGGGCTGCATCATGAGCACCTCTTGGACGATCCGCTCTGTGTGGTTCGGAACCACGTCGAGCTCCGTATAAAAGTCGAGCAGCGCCGACTCGTTGAAGTTGATCCGGGTGTTCAACAGGCCGATGTCGTCCGGGCCGGCGTTGGTGATAGTGCCGGTAATCGTCCTGACTCGGTCGTCGCACTCGCTCTCGATCGCGGCGATCTCGGCGACCGTCTCGCGGTACGAGCCGTCGTTCGCGTACTCGTCGAGCGCCTGCGGGAGCAGAGCGACACAGTCGCCGATCCGATCGAGGTACGCGGCGGTCTGCGCTTCGAGCCGCTCCCCGAAGTCGTCGTCAGTGGACATGCGTCGATCCACACGCGTCGGGGCTAAAGAGGTTCTCACGCGTTTCGTCGATCGTGAGGGTTCTCTCGGCCGTTCTCCGCGGGGTCGGGAGACGAGTCGCCGACGCCGCCGACCTACAGCTCGTCGACCGCGTCGAGCGCCGCGTCGATGTCGGGCGCGTCGAACCACTCTCGGCCGGTGTACCTGTTCGTCCCGGCCGCGTACATCGCCGAGACCGCGTCGACGACGGCGGGCGGAAGCGGGTCGGGCTCGACCTCGCAGAGCTCGCGCCAGTCGTCGATGTCGCGGTTGGCGACGGCCGCCTTCGCGTCGCTCACGGCGTCGACCCACGCGGGATCGTTCGCCTTGTACCACTGGCGGACGACCTCCTTCGAGATCCCGCGACCGCCGTACGAGAAGCGGTTCTCGTCGAAGGTCCCGACCACGTCGGCGACGCGGAGCTCGCCGTCGTAGTAGAGGCACTCGATCTTCCCGTCCTCGTGGACGAAGCCGACTTCGTCGGCCCGTTCGGTGACGACGCGGTTCACCTCGCGAGCGAGCGATTCGAGCGCCTCGACGTCGGCGACGCCCGCGATCGCGTCGGCCTCGGCGCGGGTCAGGTACCGGTCCTGCTCCTCGTATTTGGTCGAGAACTCCACGACCGGCTCCGGGAGGTCGACGGGGCCGTCCGGCCACGCCTCGGCGTCGATTCCGGGGGTATCGTCGAGCCCGAAGTCGGCGGGCGCAGTGCGGCGGCGGAGGCTCGACCCGACGGGAACCCGATTTCGGAAGACGACTTCGAGGGGGACGAGGTAGTTGTCGCCGCCCGCGGCGTGGAACGCGTCGTAGTCGTAGCCCGCTTCGGGGCCCTCGTAGGGCAGGTCCGGGACCCGTGTCAGACCGATCGCCATCTCGGTCGGCGGCGCGCTCGCCCCGGCGAGTTGTACGACTTCATCGCCGTCGGGGTCCGCGACGCCGCGGTAGTGGGTCGGGACCCCCTCCGCTTCCAGCAGCTCGAAGTTGAACGCGCCCATCGTACAGAGGCTCGCGCCCTTCCGCGGGATGGCGTCGGGCATCTGTCCCCAGTCGAACACCGAGTAGGCGTCCGTGAAGACGAACCGACCGCGACCGAGCCTGTCGGCGCTTGCGGGTTCGTCGACGCGGAACTCCTTGACGCTCGTCATACCTCACTCGGCGACCGCCTCACAAATGAATCTTTCACTTACGTGGTCACCTCTCACCGTCGATCACTCGAATGATCCATGTTCGTGGGTCTTCGGGAGCCGGATGCTCGGCGAGGTCGCCGTCGAGCGGCGTCCGTGTCGGTCCGCATCGAAAGGACCACGGCCGTCCCCCCGTTCCTCCGAGTATGCACGAGGAACGCGAGGTCGTCGTCCTCCGGTACGGTCACCGGCCGGGCCGCGACGACCGCATGACGACGCACGTCGGGCTCACGGCCCGCGCGCTCGGCGCGGATCGGGTCGTATTCCCCGACAACGCCGGCCAGTCGGCCGAGACGGTCCGCGACATCACGGATCGGTTCGGCGGCCCCTTCGAGGTCGAGCTTCGCGAGGACCAGAACGCGATCGTCCGGAACTTCGAGGGGGTCGTCGTTCACCTCACGATGTACGGCGAACGGATCCAAGACGTCGAAGCCGAGATCCGAGCGGCGGTCGGGCTCGGTGACCGCAAGCCCGCCGATTCGGACGAGGAATCTCCCGCCGCGCCCCGCGACCTCCTCGTCGTCGTCGGCGGTGAGAAGGTGCCGTGGGCGCTGTACGAGCGCGCCGACTTCAACGTCGGCGTGACGAACCAGCCGCACTCCGAGGTCGCCGGACTCGCCGTCTTCTTAGACCGGATCTTCGAGGGAGCGGAGTTAGAACGCGAGTGGGTCGACGCCGACCGCAGGGTCGTCCCGGAAGCCACCGGAAAGACGGTCGTCGACGCGGACGAAGCCGCCGACAGCGGCAGCGAAGCGAAGTGAACTGACCTACTCGTCGTCTCCGGCCGCAGAATCGCTCCCGTCCGCTCGCCGGTCGACGAACTCCGGAGTCCCGCTCAGGATGCCGCGAACTCCCGACATGGGCTCGCCGACGGCGATTCCGTCTCCCGTGATGCGAAACTCTCGGATGGTTCGCTCGAAGTCGCTCGTCCGCTTTTTCAACACGCCGATCGCCTTTCGCATCTCGCCGTCGAGCTCCAGGTGCCGCAGGAAGACGATGTTGTCGGCGAGGTAGCTGATGTTCTCGACGGTCGCTTGGAACTCGCCCGTGATGTTCCGCGTCTCGTCGATGAATATCGCCGTCACGCCCATGTTCTTCAGGTAGCGACCCAGCGCGTGCATCTGCTGGAGCAGCATCCCGTCCTCGCCGCGGAGCGTCAGGCGGTACCCGGCGATCCCGTCGACCATCACGATGTCCGCGTCCCGCGCTTCGACCTCTTCCCGGACCATTCGCGCGAACTCCTGTGGCGACCGTTCGAGTGCCTCCACCTCGTTCACCTGTAGCGTGCCCTGTTCGATCATCTCGTCGACCGGGATGTCGACCGCTCGAGAGCGGGCGAGGAAGGTCTGTTTCGTCTCCTCGAACAGGTAGATGACGGAGCGCTCGCCGCGTTCGGCGGCCGCCCTCATGACCTGCGTCCCCAGCGTCGTCTTGCCGACTCCCGTCGGTCCGCTGAGGATGCTGACCGTCCCGCGCTCGATCCCGCCGCCGAGCAGTGTATCGACCTCTTCGACGCCGGCGGAGACCTGTTCGAGGTCGACCCCGCCCGTGTGTTCCCCGGGCTGGAGCGCCGGGTACACCTCGATGCCCGCGTCGGTGATCCGGTAGGCGTGCTTCCCGCTCTGCGTCGATGACCCGCGGAACTTCGGCACCGATATCGTCTTTCCGTACTCCTCGGTTCCCAGTCGAACGGTTCCGTCCGTGATGAATTCGAGGTCGTCGGTCGGATGCGATTCGGTGTTCTGGACGGTGAACACGACCGTCGCGCCCTGATCCCGCAAAAAGCGCATAAATCCGACGACCTGCTTGCGGAACTGATACTCGTCGGACATGAGAAATCGGAGCTGCGTCAGCGGATCCACGACGACGCGGTCGGGATCGACCGCAGCGACGCCATCGACGATCCGCTGGGTGAGCGGCTCCTGTTCCACCTCGGCGGCGCTGAACACCTCGTATGACTGATCCTCGGTGAACTCGGCCGCGGACGGGCTCAGGTCGAGGAACTCGATCGCGTCGGTGTCGAAGCCGAACGCCGCCGCGTTGGATTTGAGATCGCGGAGATCCTCTTCGAGGTTGATAAAAAGCGCCGTTTCCCCCTCGTCGATCCCCTGTTGCAGAAAGTGAAAGCCCAGTATCGTCTTGCCGCTGCCAGCCTGTCCGCGGACCATGTAGCTCCGCTGTGGCACGAGGCCTCCGGAGAGAATCTCGTCGAGTCCGGAACTCCCTGTCGACTTTCGCTCCGCGAGTGACGGTGACATGTGCGGATCGTGAGCGCGCCGGGTATTATACCAACCGCGTTGACAGCGGCAGCGGATGACTCCGTCGCGGCCACCGGTACGGCAGAGTTCTATCGTCTCAGACAGATAGCTCTTAGTGCGTGTGTACACTCCCCTCAGAGAAGATGAACGCAGGCCCACATGAGACCGGCGATGGGCCGCCTTCCGGCGGGATCAAGGGGGATCCGCCGTTCAAAGATGCCGACACTCCGGAACAGTCGCCCGGCCCCGCGAGCGATCCGGAGGAGTCGTCCGATCCCGACGACGACTCGGGGCCGCCTGAACCCGACGACGACTCGGGGCCGCCTGAACCCGCCACCGATCCGGAGAAACCGCCCGAACTCGACGACATCCCCCGGATCCTGCTGTTCATGCGACCCGGTCGGAACCGCGAGCTGTTGACGGCGGCGCTGAGCGAGCGGTATGCCGTCGAGACGACGACGGACGTGGAGACGCTCGAATCGACGTTCGACTGCTGCGTCTTCGACGCACACGAGTTCACCCGGGTCGCCGGCACGATCCAGCCGCGACGAGCGCTTGCGGCACCGGTCTTTCTCCCCTTCGTCCTCCTCGTCGGTGACGACACCGCACCGATGCGGGATCACGCGTGGGAGCACGTCGACGATATCGTCGAACTGCCCGTTCGAAAGCGAGCGCTTCGCTCGCGGATCGCCAACCTCGTCGAACGTCGTCGGACGTCGCTCCGGCTCGCCGAACGCGAGCGGCGGCTCACGGAGACCGTCGCGGACCTCCGGCTGAAAGAGCGGGCGATGGACGAGGCTCCGGTCGGCATCACCGTCGCGGAGTCGGGCGAGGGCGAGAACCCGTTGGTGTACACGAATCACGGCTTCGAAACGCTCACCGGCTACGGCTCGGAGATGTTCGGCGCGGACTGCCGGTTCCTGCAGGGAACGGAGACGGACCCCGATACCCGCGCCGAAATCCGCGCGGCGCTAGACGAGGAGCAGCCGATCTCGACCGATATCCTGAACTACCGACGAAACGGGCAGACGTTCTGGAATCGGCTCACGATCGCGCCGCTCCGCGACGAGCACGACGAGGTCACTCATTACGTCGGCTTCCAGACCGACATCACCGACCGGAAGATCCGCGAGCGGCGACTGGAAGTGATGGGCCGCGTGCTCAATCACAACCTCCGCAACAAGATGAACCTCATCGACGGCTACGCCGAGCTGCTCCGGAGCACGGTTGACGACGAGGCGTCTCAGGAGCCGCTCGATATCATCTCCGAGACGGCGGACGATCTGATGCGAATCGCGGAGACGGTCCGTAAAATCGATCACGCGCTCGCCGAGACGCCGTCTGCGGACAGCGCGACTGACCTCACCGAGCGGTTACCCGAACTGGTGAGCCGGATGAGCGACCGGTATCCGGACGCGACGTTCTCCCTCTCGCTTCCCGACGCTTCGCTCGACGTGACGGTCGTCGGCCTCGTGACCGCGATCGAGGAAGCCGTCGAAAACGCCGTCAAACACAACGACCGGACCGAGCCCACGGTCGCGGTCCGCGTCGAACGACGGGGTCCCGAGTGGATCGCAATCGAGATCGAAGACGACGGTCCCGGGATTCCGGACCACGAGGTCCACGTGCTCGGACACGGCGAAACCAACCTGACCCACGCCGATCGGCTCGGGATCTGGCTCATGTACTGGGTCGTGAATAAGGCCGGTGGGGAGTTCTCGGTGTCGGCGGACGACGGGGGCACGACGATCGGACTCTCGGTTCCGATCGATCCCTGACGAGGGGTCCACACCGACCCTACGAGGAGTTCGCGCCGCCCCTACACGCTACGGGGAGTTCGCGCCGCCCCTACAAGCTCCGTTTCGAGCGCAGCCGCGCGAGTCGAACGCGCGCCTCCTGCCGGCTCGTCCCGCGAACGCGACCCGTCTCGGCGTCGGCCATCGACACGAACGAGAGCCGGTCCAAGAGCGGCGGCCAGTCGGCCGCGCCGACGGCGTCGCTCGCGAACGCGACGGCGTTCCCGAGCCCGTCGCGCTCGCTCGCGCCGAGCCGTGCCACCGCCGCGTCGGCGCGTCGTCGGCCCCCGGCGACGTAGAGGCGGTCGCCGACCGCCGCCGGGATCCACGCGGGGAGCGCTATCAGCCACAAGACGAGCCCGGCGACCGCGTACGCCCACGACGGGACGCGGTTCCGCTCCGGCTCGTACCCGTGAATCCGGTTGACGCGGCGGTCCGCCGCGGTCCGCTCGTCGCGCCGCCCGACGAGCAGGGTAGCCGCGAGCGCGAGCGTCTCGACGAGCGCCAACGCCGGGATGAGCGCGGTCGTGACCGCCGCCTGCTTCGTCCGAATCCGGACGAGCGCGTGTCGGAGCGCGGCGTCGCGGTCGTCCTGCGGGAGGGAGAGCAGTCGGGTCGAGACGACGAGCCGCGAGCCGCGGTACCCGTCGACTGCGGCGACGTTGGCGGCGTCGGCGCGGACGACGATCACGGACGGCGCGTCGACGCCGACCTCGTCCGCGAGCGTCGCCACGCGGTCGGCGACGAAGTCGGCAGGGCGGTCCTCCAGTCCGGCCTCGGGGAGCCGATCTATCCGCCGGTCGACGAGAATCGGGCCGAGGAGCGCGGAGCCGCCGACGCCGAGCACGGCGGCGGCGACGAACCCGCCGACTGCTCCCGGCCCGAAGACGTCGAGTCCGACGGGACCGAGGAGGGCGAAGAGCGGGACGGAGGGGAGCGCTACGATCACGACCGGCACCGCCAGCAGCGCGACCGCGCCGACCGCTCGTCCGACCCGCCCGTGTCCTCCCATTACGACACAACCGTCAGCCACCCGGCGTAAAGCTTTGCCGGAGCGACGCGCCCGTTCGGCGGTGTCGTCGGGGTGTAGCTTTCGGAGCTTTTAACCCGATTCCACTCCCAAATTCGGGTAATGGCTTTTGAGGATCTACTGAACGACCCCGTCATCCAGAAGTACCTCCACGAGTTGGTGGGACCGACGGGGATGCCGGTCGCGGCCGCGCCGCCGGACGGCGAGGTCACCGACGAGGAGCTGGCCGAGGAGCTCGGCTTGGAGCTTAACGACGTCCGCCGCGCGCTGTTCATCCTGTACGAGAACGATCTGGCCACCTATCGTCGGGTGCGCGACGAGGACTCCGGGTGGCTCACGTACCTCTGGACGTTCCACTACGACAACATTCCGGAGAACCTCGAAGAGGAGATGTACCGGCTGCTCGACGCCCTGGAGGACCGCGAGGAGTACGAGCGCACCCACGAGTTCTACCTGTGTGAGGTGTGTTCGATCCGGTTCGAGTTCGGCGAGGCGATGGACTTCGGCTTCGAGTGCCCCGAGTGCGGCTCCCCGGTCGAGGCGATGGACAACGACCGGCTCCGCGAGGCGATGGACCAGCGCATCGAGGAGCTCCGTGACGAGCTCAACGTGGACGTGACCGGATAATGGTCGTTCTCGCAACCAAGTGCTACGTCGAGGGCGACGCCCGCGACCGAGCGCTCGACGGGATGAACTCCCTCGTCGGCAACGATATCGGCGACCTGGCGGTCGACTGGCAGGTCGGCGTCCGCGACGACGACTTCGTGCAGGTGGACGTGACCGGCGAGGACGCGGCGGTCGCCCGCAACGTCCTCGCCGAGACGTGGGGCGAGATCGTCGCACACGACGAGGGCTTAGCGCCCGGCGAGGAGTACATCGGCACGCTCGAATCGTGGGACGACGACGGGTTCGTCCTCGACGCGGGCGAGGACGTGTTCGTCCCCGCCGACGAGATCGGGCTCGGTAGGGGGTCCCCGGCGCAGGTCGTCGAGCGGTTCGGGCTGGTCCAACACCTCCCCATGCGGTTCGTCTACGGCGGCGATGTCGGCGACCCGAACGCGGAGCCGAACCGGCTGGCCGACGCCGAGCGCGACCGGCTGTACGACTGGCAGCGCGGCGACGGGCGAGTCACCGTCAACTCCGCGACTCGAGGTGAGGTCCGCGCGACGGTGAACCGCGCTGGCCACGCCCAAGACATCATCACCGTCGAGCGGCTCGGGCTGCTCGAACAGAGCATCGTCTGCACCGAGAACACCGACCCGCCGGGCCTGTTGGCCTCGATCGGCTCGTATCTCCCGGCCGAGATGCGCTGTGTCGTCTGAGATGAACTGACACCGTGAACCGACGCCTCCTCGTCGCGACGGCGCTCGTCCTCCTCTTGGTCGTCAGCGCCGGCTGTCTCGGCTACGTGACCGGCGGTGGCGAGGTCGCGAACGAGACGCTGGACGCCGACCCGCCACGCGAGTACGACTTCGACACCGACCGTGACGCCGACTTCGACCTCGCGACCGACGGGCAGTACACCGTCGTGTACAACGTCTCCGAGATCGACGAGCTTCGACTGTACGGCGGGACGGTGTACGCGGGCGATCAGCCGCTCGAATTCGAGGCGTTCCGGTACCACTACCCCAGCGGCGAAGTGATCGACGGCAGCGAGTTCCGCGCTCGCGGCGGCGAGGTCGACCGGACGCCGGACGAGACGTGGATCCGGTTCGCCGACGACATGGAGGCCGGAAAGATAGCCTTCACCGCGGCCGGCTCCCCCCGCCGCTTCACCAGCCTCACCTACGTCGAGGGGTCGTACGCCGTGACGCTGCCGGAGGGCTTCAGCACCGACGTTCCGCTCGTCGGTCACGTCTCGCCGCGCGATCACGAGGTCGTGACCGTGAACGGACGGGACCGAATCACGTGGGACTCGGTGACGAGCGGATCGATCGTGGTCCAGTCGTACCGCGAGACCGATCTGCTCGTCTTCGGCGTGATCCTCGTCATCGCGGTCGCGGTCGCCGGAGTCGGGACCGTCTACTTCCGCCGACAGCTTGAGGAGCTGCAGGAGAAGCGACGAGAGATGGGCCTCGGCGTGTACGAGGACGACGACGAGTAGCGGAAGTCCGCCGTCGCGATCAGAGCCCCCTCGTCGCCGTAGGGGGTGTCCGCGCGTCTCCGACTCCAGCGACCTTTTGAACGCGCACCGCCTTGTTTAGCGTATGAACGTAGCCATCGTCACCGTCGGGGACGAACTTCTCGTCGGTGACACCGAGAACACGAACGCCACGTGGCTCTGCGCTCGGCTTGCCGACCGCGGCGTACCGGTTCGCCGCGTGACCGTCGTCCCGGACGAGGTCGCCGAGATCGCGAGAGTCGTCAACGAGTACCACGCCGAGTACGACGCCGTGATCGTCACCGGCGGCCTCGGACCGACGCACGACGACGTGACGATGGAGGCGGTCGCGGCCGCGTTCGGCCGGGAGTGCGTCCAGAACGAGGAGGCGGCCGCGTGGCTCGCGGACCACGGATACAGCGCGGACGACCTCACCGCGGAGACGACGCACCTCCCGGCGGGCTGTCGGCCGCTCTCCAACGAGGCCGGCGTCGCACCCGGTGCGGTCGTCGAGTCGGTGTACGTCCTTCCGGGCGTGCCGACGGAGATGAAGGCGATGTTCGAGTCGATCGTCGACGAGTTCGACGGCACGCCGACTCACACCGTCACGGTGGACGTCGACGAGCCGGAGAGCGCGCTCTTGGACCGGTTCACCGAGCTTCAGGAGGCGTTCGACGTGAGCGTCGGCTCCTACCCGGGCGAGAGCGTGACAGTGAAGATCACCGCGGCGACCGCCGACGAGGCGGAGCGGGCGGCCGCGTGGGTCCGCGAGCGGTCTGAGCTGGTCGATATCGTCGACTCGAAGTAGCGAAACGGTCCGCGCCTCGCGGCCGGGGCTTTGGCGGCGTTCACCGTCGATCCGGTGTCACGTATCTGCATCCGGTCGTACCGAGCGAGACGGACTCGTCAGGCGCTCACCGATACAGATACGCGACCCACACGGCGACGAGCGCGAGGCTCGCGACGAGGACGACGGCGGCGGTCGCGTTGATCGGGAGCGGCTCGGTGACGGCGGCTTCGAGGATCATGAATCGAGGTTGTTCTGGGGGCGTCTTAAGTATTGATTGTCGGGCGATTCGGGGCGGGATCGGCTCTCGTGTTGCCGGTGAGACGCCGCCGCTTAAGTCGCGGCCGTCGAAGTGCGACGTATGCACGTCGGATTCGTGATGAACCCCGTCGCCGGGATGGGCGGCCGCGTCGGACTGAAGGGAACCGACGGGAAGGTCGACGAGGCGCTCGCCCGCGGCGCGGAGCCGCGTTCGCCGGACCGCGCGCGTCGAGCGCTCGAACGACTCGCGACGGTCGCTCCGGAGACGACGATCTCGACAGCGGCCGATCCGATGGGCGAGCTGCTGGTCCGCGAGGCGGGCTTCGAGCCGGTCCGGGTCGTCGACCCGTTCGCGCGGTCGGAGGCGGACCGTCCGGACCGTCCGGACCCGACGACGACGACCGCCGAGCACACCGCCCGCGTCGTCGAGGCGTTCGCGGCGGGGGGTGGCAGTGGTACCGCTGGTGGCGACGGAGAGAACGTCGACTCCGTCGATCTGATCCTCTTCGTCGGCGGCGACGGCACCGCCACGGACGTCGCGGTGACGCTTGAACAGCTGGGGTCCGAGATTCCGATGCTCGGCGTCCCCGCCGGCGTCAAGGTGTACTCCTCCGTGTTCGGCGTCTCACCGGAGGACGCCGCGGAGATCGCGGCGACGTTCTCGCGGACCGAGCGCCGCGAGGTGATGGACATCGACGAGGACGCCTACCGCGAGGGGGAGGTCCACCCGGAGCTTCGCGCGGTCGCGCGCGTGCCGGTCGCCGACGACCTCCAGTCGTCGAAACAGACCGCGAGCGGGACGGTCGAATCCCTGGCGGAAGGGGTCGCCGACGACATCCGTGACCGCGACGGCGAGGGCGTCACCTTCGTGCTCGGTCCGGGGTCGACGGTCGGCGCGATTAAAGCGGAACTCGACTTCGAACCCTCGCCGATCGGCGTCGACGTCTGGCGCGACGGGGAGGTCGTCGTTCGGGACGCGAACGAGTCGGCGATCCTCGACGCGCTCGGCGAGGAGAACGTGATCGTCGTCTCGCCCATCGGCGGGCAGGGGTTCGTCTTCGGGCGCGGTAACCCGCAGCTGTCGCCGGCAGTGATCCGGCAGTGCGACGTGCAAATCGTCGCTTCGCGGGCGAAGCTCGACGACGTGCGAGCGCTTCGGGTGGACACCGACGACCCGGAGCTCGACGATGAACTGGCGGGGTGGGTCCGGGTGCGCGTCGGTAAGTTCGAGACGCGGATGATGAAGATCGTGTGAGCGTCCGACGCCCTCGGTTCATTCCCTTTCATTGGCAGGCTCATCGTTTATGCGGTCACTGGCTGTACGACACGATGTATGTCTTTTTCAGACACCGTCTCGAAAATCGACGGCCTGAACGACGAGCAGCGCGAGTGTATCGAGAACTGTACCGAGGCCGCCCAGGCGTGTGAATGGTGTGCCGACGAGTGCCTCGGCAACGCTGAGATGGAGGAGTGCGCCCGGCTCTGCCGGGACGTCGCCGACCTCACGTCCCTCCACGCCCGCTTCATGGCGCGAAGCTCGAAGTACAGCGCGCGGCTCGCACAGGCCTGCGCCGACGCCTGCGAGGAGTGCGCCGAAGAGTGCGAGCGCCACGACGCCGACCACTGCCAGGTCTGCGCCGAGGTTCTCACGGAGTGCGCCGAATCCTGCCGGAGTATGGCCGACAGCTAAGCGACGGCCGAGAACACAGTTACCCCCCTTTCGCCGCTGCTCAACCGGTGGCAACCCGGTAGCCGGACTCACAGATCGAGGACCGGCGACGTCGCCGTCCGAGCGGAGCCACCTACTCGTCCAACACGACCGACCCCTGCCCGATTCGCGTCTGGTAGGCGCGGGCGTCGATGCCCGCCTCGGCAAAGGCGTCGAGCATCGCGGCGGCGACGGCCCGACGGTCGCCGTCGCGACAGACCGAGATGATCGCCGGACCGGCCCCGCTGACGGTAACGCCCGCGGCGCCGGCGTCGAACGCGGCGCTCCGAACCTCGTCGTAGCCCGTGATAAGGCGCGCGCGTTCGGGCGTCACGACCGGGTCGTTCATGCCCGCGCCGACGAGGTCGGGATCGGAGCGACACATCCCGATCGCGAGCGTCGCCGCGTTTCCCACCGTCTCGACGAGCGACTCCATCGACGCGGTCTCGGGGACGACGCGCCGGGCGTCGCGCGTGGAGACCGCGACGTCGGGCAGACAGACGACGAGGGGGACGGAGGCGTCGACGGAGTGGGTCGTCTCCGTCGTCGTCACCGTGAACCCGCCGAGGATCGAGGGCGCGACGTTGTCGGAGTGGGCGACGCCGGAGACGACGGCCTCGCCCTCCGCGGCGATCGGAACCAGCTCCGACCGCGAGTACCCCCGTTCGTACAGCCGATTGAGCGCGACCGCGGCGCCGGCGGCGCTGGCGGCCGAGGAACCGAGCCCGGAGGCGGGTCGAACGCCCTTATCAATGTGGATACGGGCGGGCGCGTCGAGGGCGTCCACGACGGCGCCGACCGTGTTCTTCTTCGGGTCCTCAGGGATGTACTGCGCGCCGACCCCGGTGACCTCGATCGTCGTCTCGGCCGCCTTCTCGACGGTGACGACGTCGGCGGGCCGAGAGAGGGCCGCTCCGAACACGTCGAACCCGCTGCCGAGGTTCGCGCTCGTGGCGGGTGCCCGTACCGTGACCATGGCGACCAGTGTCGCCCGGAGTGCAAAAAGGAGCGGGATCGAACAACGGGAGACCGCTCGGTGATCGTCGCCGCGTCAGTCGGCCATCGTCCACAGCAGCGCACCGATGAGGACGAGCGGGATACCGAGGAGGATGTACGTCGGCGGCATCGTCGTGTTCGGCGCGACGATGAAGATCAGGCCGAAGCCGGCGAACACGGACGCGATCACCCGCTGGGACTTCAGCGGCGCGGCTCCCAGCAGCGAGACGACGAACCCGAGCAGCAGGACGTGCCCGAGGTGGTAGTCGAGCAGGAACGTGTCGATGACCAGCGGCGAGAGCATTCTTGTCCGAAGGTGCGAGGGATTCGCGCATTAAAGTTCCGTTTCGCGCGGGGTCGAACGCTCGATGTCCCTGCCCAGCCACCGACCCTTATATCCCCCGTCGGCGTACATCACCGATCGTGCGACTCGTTCAGGTCATGATCCCGGCGGGGAAGCGCGCGGCCGTGGTTCGAGCGCTCGACGAGGAGGGAGTGGACTACGTCGTCACCGACGAGACCAGCGGGCGCGAGTACACCGCGGTCGCGACGTTCCCGCTTCCGACCGCCGCCGTCGAGCCAGTCCTCGAACGGCTCCGCGAGGCCGGGATCGACGAGCGGACGTATACGGTGATCGTCGCCGCGGAGACGGTCATCTCTCGGCGCTTCGAGGCGCTCGAAGACGAATACGCCGCGGAGTCCGATCGCGGAGGAGACCACATCTCACGGGAGGAGCTCCAGGCGAAGGCCGACGAGCTTGCCTCCGGAATGAGGACGTACGTCTTGATGACGGTGATTTCCGCCGTGATCGCCACGGCTGGGCTGCTCCTCAACTCGCCGGCGACGGTGGTCGGGTCGATGGTGATCGCGCCGCTCATCGGCCCCGCGATGTCAGCCGCGATCGGTACCGTCGTCGACGACGAATCGATGTTCAAACGCGGGGTCCGGATGCAGGTAGTCGGGGTCCTCGTCGCCATCGCGGCGGCGACGCTGTTCGCGTTCGCTCTCCGGACGCTCGCGCTCGTCCCGCCCGGGCTTGACCCGATCCAGCTCGCCGAAGTGTCGGAGCGGCTCGCCCCGAACGTCCTCGTGCTCGTCGTGGCGATCGGCGCGGGCATCGCTGGCATCGTCTCGCTCATGACGGGCGTCTCCGCGGCGCTCGTGGGCGTGATGATCGCCGTGGCCCTGATCCCCCCGGCCGCCGCGGTCGGTATCGGAATCGCGTTCGCGATTCCCCGACTCGTCCTCGGTGCCGGCGTGATCGTCGCGGTGAACGTCCTCTCGATCAACCTGTCGGCGCTGATCGTCCTGTGGTACGAGGGGTACCGACCGCAGCGCTGGTTCCGCGAGGACGACGCTCGCGCCGCGTTCCTCAAGCGCGTCGCCGTCCTCGTCGCCGCTATCGCCGTCCTCTCGGTGTTCCTCGGCGGCGTCACCTACGAGTCGTACGCCGCCTCCACGACCGAGGCGGAAATCCGGACGGCGGTCGGTGACGAGCTCGCAGCGCTCGACCCCGGGATGGAGCTTTTGGAACTCGACGTCGAACGGACCGGAACGATTCCCCCGCTGGAGACCGAGCGCGCGATCATCACCGTCGGTGCACCGCCTGGTGCCGAGATAGAGGGCACCGCAGAGGCGCTCAATCGGGGGATCGACGCCGCGACCGGAGACGACGTTCGTGTCGAAGTTCGGATCGTGACGATCGAGCGAGCCTGACGGCGGATCGTTCCATCGGGATCTGATCTGTCCGGACTACTCTGTCACATAGTGGATCGATCGGGGTGACACACGCGAGAAAAGAAACCGATCGTGTTTTTTCACCCACACAGACCAAAGAGGAAGCACTTTTTATACGGGTCCACCACCGTACGGACAGTGACTGACTCAACACGGCCCGACGGCGATTCGATACGGGACGTCGTCGAACGGTCCCGCAGCGGCGCACCAGCCGTCGGCGAGGCGGTCCGTGACCGGTTCTCGTCGGACGAAGTGTTCCAGCGGATCATCGCGGCCGCGGACGAGGAAGTGACCTCGGGAAAGCGGGAGCTGTTCTTCAGCGGGATCGCGGCGGGACTCGCGATCACGATAACGTTCCTCCTATACGCCTCGATGACGGCCGCGACAGACGGCCACCCGGTATTGAGCGTGCTTCTCTACCCGCTCGGCTTCATCTACATCATCGTCGGCGGCTACCAGCTCTTCACCGAGAACACGCTCCCGCCCGTCGCGCTGACGCTGGAGCGGCTCGCGAGCCTCCCCACGCTGCTGCGGCACTGGAGTATCGTGCTCGCGGGCAACTTCGTCGGCGGCGCGATCGGCGCGTTGGTACTGTCGTACGGCGGCGTCTTTACCGGTGAAACGATCGAGGCGGCGATCTACGTCTCCAGCGCTGGCTTCGAGGTCGGCTGGTGGTCGCTGTTCTTCAAGGGAGCGGTGGCCGGCCTGATCGTCGCCGGGGTCGTCTGGGTCGGATTCGCGTCGACGAACTCGGTAACTCGACTGCTCGTCGTCTACCTCGCGTTCCTCGCGATCCCCCTCGGTAACCTGTACCACGTCGTCGTCTCGTTCACGGAGGTGATATACCTGCTATTCGCACAGAACATGGGGCTACACGACGGGGGCATCACCCTGTACGGCGGAATGACGGAGTTCGTGCTTCCCGTGCTGCTCGGGAACACGCTCGGGGGCGTCGTCCTCGTGACGCTCGTGAACTATTACCAGACCAGCGAGAAGCGGCTCGCGGAGGCGCGGTTCGAGGGTATGACGCGGCGGCTCTCGGTCCCCGAGTGGGTGCTCGGACGGGCGGCCGGTCGCTCGTACGTCCCCATCCTCGACACCGCCGAGGCGGCGTTGTTCGCCAACGAGGGGTACCGCGTGATGGTGCCGATCACGAACCCCCGCACGGACGAGAAGATCGTCGAACTCGCGAGCGCGCTCGCAAGCGACCACGACGACGGGCTCGTCCACATCGTCCACGTGGTGCAGGCGCCGAATAAGATGTCTCTCCGCTCCGGGAGCAGCGGCGGCCGGATCGCGGACGTCTCCGAGGAGCAGATGAGCGGCCTCCGCGAGACCGCGGAAGGATACGACGTCGACGTGTCGACGTCGACGGTCGTCACCCATCGCTCGTTCGAGGAGGTGTTCAACATGGCCCGCCGGACCCGTCCCGAGACGGTACTGATGGGATGGGGCGACGACCAGCTCTGGAGCGCAGCGCGGGCCGAGCGGCCGATAGACGAGCTCACCAACCAGCTCCCCTGTGACTTCCTCATCCTGAGCGAGAAGGATCTCGACACCTCCCGGATCCTCCTGCCGACCGCGGGCGGTCCGGACTCGACGCTCGCCGCCGAGGTCGCGAGCGTTCTCTCGCGGAGGGCCGGTTCCGAGGTGACGCTGCTACACGTCGTCGACGACCCCGAGGGCCGGGAGGACGCCGAAGCGTCCCTCGCGGCGTGGGCGGCCGACCACGAGCTGGCAGACGCCGAACTGACGGTCGACGATAGCGGCGACGTCGAGGCGGCGATCGCCCGCGAGGCCGTCGATCACACGCTCGTCATCATCGGTGCGACGGAGAAGGGGCTGCTGTCGCGGCTCATCTCTGACACGCTGCACCTCGACGTGCTCAAAGACGTCGACTGCTCGGTGCTGCTCGCCGAGCGACCGCAGCACCGTTCGATCCGCGACCGGCTGTTCGGCAGGGGTCGCCGAAACGAGGGACTGCCGACCGCGGCCGAACCGGACCGACCCGAGAGGAACTCCGTCTCCGCGGTCGCTGGCGAAGAAGTCAAGCACGATGAGGAGGCCGCGGAAGCGACGGAGGCGGACGAGGAGTTCCCGCCCGACAGAGCGGTCGTCACCGACCACGACGATGAGCCGGAGGACGCCGATGCAGATACGACGGCATCCGACGATGGCGACAGCGACGACAGCGACGACAGCGACGACAGCGACGACACTGACGATACCGACGACACTGACGACAGCGACGACACTGACGACAGCGACGACACTGACGATACCGACGGCGACCGCCGATCGAACTGAGCCGGCGCCTGTCTCCGAGCTGGATCAATAACAAAAACGGCTGTTTGTCCTTTCGGCGGTGTATTATCCGTACCCGCCGTGTACCCGCACATGAACCGGACACGAACGCGGAGCATCGGTGCGGTCGTCGGCATCGCGCTGCTCGTCGGACTGGCGGGCTGTGCGGGGATCGGCGGATCGACGGCCGACACGGGACTGGGCGACGACGGCGCCCTCGACCGGAGTATCGACGTGACGGCGAGCGGTGAGGCCGCGACGGAGCCGGACAGAGCGACCCTCAGGGTGGCGGTCACGGCAACCGGACCGACCTCTGCGGCGGTCCGTAACGACCTCGCGGCCGGTGACGAGTCGCTGCGGGCGGCGCTGGCCGAATGGGGGCTCGACGAGGAGGACATCCGGACGGACCGCTACGACGTCCGCGAAACGCGGGAGTCGCGAGAGGACCCGGACCGGCAGGCGTATCAGGGCGTCCACCGGTACGCGGTCGACGTGGAGGATGTCGACGCGGTCGGCGAGGTCATCGACGTCGCCGTCGACGCCGGCGCGGACGAGGTACAGCGGGTTCAGTTCGGGCTGAGCGAGGAGCGCGAACGCGAGGTCCGCGACGAGGCGATCGCCGCGGCAGTCGCAAACGCCGACGCTGACGCCGCGGCGATCGCCGACGCGAGCGACCTCGCCGTCACCGGCGCGCACTCGGTGTCGATCGGCGACACCCGGTCGACCCCGTACGTGATGCGCGACACCGCGATGCTCGCGGAAGCCGACGACGGCGGTGCACCGGGCACGGGTATCGAGACCGGCGACGTGAGCGTGCGAGTCACCGTTACCGTCGTGTACGCCGCTGAGGCCTGAGAGAAAACGCCTGCAAGGCGGACATCGCGAAGACGCACACGACACGTCTATCGGACGCCGGGTCGACCCCTCGACGCGCGACTCCTCGACTCGCTGCGCCCCTACTCACCGCCGTCGCGCGTCGGGAGGTCGGGCTCGAAGGCGGCGGCTTCGACCGCCATGTCGAGGACGTGTTCGACGTTCTCGTCCTCGGTGATGCTCATCGTGGCGTCGACCGACTCCGCTCGGACCGCCTCGAAGCGGTCGTGTTTGTTCGCGACCGTGAGGAACGGCACCTCGTCCCCGAACAGCTCACGGACCTCTTCGCGCAGTTCGAGCTGGACGTCGAGTGGGTAGCCGCAGTCGCCGGACGGATCGAGCATGAACACGACGACGTCGGCGAGATGCTCGAGGGCGCTGACCGCCTGTCGCTCGATGTCGTTGCGCTCGTCTGCCGGCCGGTCGAGTAACCCCGGCGTGTCGACGATCTGGTACCGGATGTGGTCCCGCTCGAAGTGCCCGATCTGGACGCCTTTCGTGGTGAACGGGTACTCGGCGATCTCGTTCGACGCGCGAGTGATTCGGTTGACGAACGACGACTTACCGACGTTCGGGTAGCCGGCGATCACGATCGCGGGCTCGTCCGGTCGCACGTCCGGGAGCACCTTCAACTGGTCCCGCGAATCGCCGATGTAGCGGAGGTCGTCTTCGATCTGGTCCATCACGTCGGCCATGCGCGCGAACGCCTGCTTCCGGTGTTTTCGAGCCGTTTCGACGTCGGAGTTACGGACCTTCGTGGTGTACTCGTCGCGGAGATCTTCGATCTGGCGGCTCGCCCACATCACCTGTGAAAGCGCCTGCCGAAGGCGATCGACGTCGACGATGGCGTCCGCGAGCTCGTAGTAGAACGGATCGACGTCGAAGCCGAAGTCCGGCCACGAGACGACGACGTTCTCCAAGTTGTCCGAGAGCACGTTTCCGGCCGTCCGCAGCATCGACTCCTGGGCGTCGTGACCGTGTTTGGCGCGTCCTGCGCGCGCCGCCCGCGAGAACGCCTTGTCGACGAGTTCCTCCGATCGGGGGGTCGTCGGGAGGCCCTCAAATATCATGTTGGCCTGACTTCGCCGCCGACGCGTATAAGACCGTCCGTTCGGCGAGTCCCGCGTCAGAGCGGCACATGGTCGGAAACGCGAGGAATCCCCCCGCCGATACCGATGAACGATCGTTATCCTTACTGTGCATATTTCGAGATATATTTATGCTTCAAAGGAATATGCGCTTCCATGACGAACTCGTTCACGCCCACGACGTTCGACGACCTCGATCCGGATCGACGACCGAGCCTCGCGGCGGCGCTCGTTCCGGTCCTCGCCGTCGTGGCGTTCCTCGGTGTCGGCTCGGCGTATCTGGGGCTCGATCCGCACGCGCCGCTGCTGTGGAGTATCGCTTTCGTCGGAGCGTTCGGCCTCTGGCTCGGCTACGACTGGGAAGCGCTGTTCGACGGCGTCGCCAACGGGCTCGTGATGGGCCTGCAGGCGCTGCTCATCATCTTCACGATCTACGGGCTGATCGCCACCTGGGTGAGCGCGGGCACCATCCCGGGGCTCATGTACTACGGGCTGGAGATCCTCTCTCCGTCGACGTTCCTCCCGGCGGCCGCGGTCGTCGCCGCGGTCGTCGCCTTCGCTATCGGCTCCTCGTGGACCACGGTCGGGACGCTCGGTGTCGCTTTCGTCGGGATCGGCGCAGGGCTCGGCGTTCCCGCCCCGATGACCGTCGGAGCCGTCCTCTCGGGGGCGTACGCGGGCGACAAACAGTCGCCGCTCTCGGACACGACGAACCTCGCCGCCGGCGTCACCAACACCGATCTGTACGCACACATTCGGCGGATGCGGGCCGGTACACTCGCCGCCTTCGGGATCGCCGTCCTCGGCTTTCTCGCGCTCGGCCTCCGCGCCGACGGCGCGATTCCCGCGGGTCGGATCGCCGACATCCAGGGCGCGCTTGGTGAGACTTACGCGATCACGCTGCTCGCGTTCGTTCCGCTCGTGGTCACCTTCGGCCTCGCGCTGCGCGGGTACGCCGCCCTCCCGACCCTCGTCGCCGGCGTCTTCGCCGGGGTGCTCACGACGATTCTCGTGCAGGGGGCCGGGTTCGTCGCCGCGTGGGACACGTTCATGTACGGGACCGCCCCCGAGTCGGGGTCCGAGCTCGTGAACGACCTGCTCGCGACGGGCGGGCTCACCGGGTCCGCGTGGACGATCACCGTCGTCGTCGCCGCGCTGTCGCTCGGCGGGATTTTAGAGCGAACCGGCGTGTTGGCGGTGATCGCTCACGCGTTCACCACGGCGGTTCGGAGCCCGGGCACCCTCGTCGCTGGCACCGGCGTCTCGGCGATCGTCATCAACGCGCTCACCGCGCAACAGTACATGAGCATCGTCCTGCCGAGCGTCACGCTCCGAAACACCTACGACGAGTTCGGCCTCGACAGCGACCAGCTCTCGCGCGCGGTGGAGGCGGCCGGGACGCCGACGGGCGCGCTGTTCCCGTGGCACGCCGGCGCCGTCTACATGGCCGGCGTCACCGGCGTCCCGACGCTGGAGTACGCGCCGTACTTCCTGTTCGCGTTCCTCTCGCCGCTCGCGCTGTTCGTCATCGCGGCGACCGGATACACGCTCAACGTGTCGCCGACACCGGCGGCGGTTCCCGGCGGGTCCCCCGCATCGAGCGACGACGACTGACGGGCCAACGCCGGCGGGCGACTGACGTATTTTTCCGGCGGTTGGACGACGCGCTTCGACCGTTTCGGCGTTCGTACTCAGTCGGCGATAGCTTTCAGCAGCCGCGCTGCATACAGCGCCTATCGCTCACCGACTTTTTCTCTCGGATTCCGGTCCGGTCACCTCCTGCAGATCGGTCACCTCCTGCCGATATTTCAGGAAATAGCGTAATGTGCTGACTCGCAGAAACGGTACACGTGAGTCATCTCATGAATAACACCCTACCGCACACATCCGAGGAACTGAAACGTCACCGAGCCGTCTCGGACGACGGTACAGAGATCGCCAGCCACGGACGTGGAGGGCGACGGGACCTGTTCGATGTCCGAGCCGCGTTCACGGAACACGCAACCGCCTATGCTACGGATCGCCGTGGCCGCGGTGAGGGGCGGGAACTAGTACACGGGCCGAATCATGAGTAGCCCGGCCGCTCAGCAAGGAGTGGTGTTGGAGCAGAATCATGAGCACGGGACGTACCAACTCTATGTCCCCGGCAGCTACTCGTTCGATTCGGCGGTGGTGGTCGTCGTCCACGGCACTCCAGGTGAGACCGAGGACGTGGCGGCACTGGCCGAGACCTTCATCAACCGCTGGACCGGCTTCGCGGATTCCACGGGCGCGGTCATTGTCGCGCCCGCCTACGACCAGGATAATTACGCCAGCGACGACGGCTATGCGTACGGCGGCTACCGGGGCCTCTACGGACGGGAGGTCGGCGCCGATGAGTTCCTGCATCTGATTCTCGAAGAGGTCGAGACGCTGCTCGCCCCGACCTCGGAGGACCGGTTCTATCTCTACGGACACTCCGCGGGCGGACAGTTCGCCAATCGGTATCTGGTCCGCCACCCCGAACGTTTGCTCGGAGTGGTACTGAGCGCACCCGGACGCTACGCGTTCCCGGACGAGGAGGCCCCGTGGCACTACGGGATGGGAAGCATCGAACATGAGAGCAGTTGGAACGACGACGAACCGCTGGAGGTCGACGTCACGCCGGATCCCGAGGGGTGGGTACAGGCTACCGGTCTGCCGGTAAGCGTTATTATCGGCGATCGAGACAGGGACTCACAACCCTGTCGGCGAGCCCATTGCGAGCGGTTCAGCCGTCCCGACGACATCGCCCAGTCACCGGAGTACACGACGGTCCTCAATCAATCCGTCCCGCCCGGACGCTACGTGGTGAGCGGCAAGGTGGTCCTTACTGACACGGAGGACGCCGATCCGTTCCCCGCCACTGCACGGTGCACGCTGTTCAGCGATGGCGACGTTGTTGACACCTACGCGCTCCAGATGGGTGCGGCTGGCAGCGGGACCGAGAGCATCGTGTTTCCGCTGCAGGGCGTGACCACTACCAGCTCGGGGATGACGCAGCTGAGCCTGAGATGTCGGAAGGGGGGCAACGACACGACGCGAGTCAGGGTGAGGGGGAACCCGAAACTGACGGCCACTCAGGTGGGTACGGACGGCTTCCACGAAGAGAGCTCCAGCGGTCCCGACGACATCGCCCAGTCACCGGAGTACACGACGGTCCTCAACCGATCCGTCCCGCCCGGACGCTACGTGGTGAGCGGCAAGGTGGTCCTTACTGACACGGAGGACGCCGATCCGTTTCCCGCTACCGTGCGGTGTACGCTGTTCGGCAACGGGAGCGTCATCGATACCTACGCGCTCCAGATGGGTGATGCCGACAGCGGGACCGAGAGCATCGTGGTTCCGCTGCAGGGCGTGACGGACGACACCTCGGAGATAGCGTTGAGCCTGAGATGTCGGAAGGGGGGCAACGACACGACGCGAGTCAGTGTGAGGGGAAACCCGAAACTGACGGCGACTCGGGTGGGCACGGATGCCTTCCACGAGGAGGGCTCCAGCGGTCCCGACGACATCGCCCAGTCACCGGAGTACACGACGGTCCTCAATCAATCTGTCCCGCCCGGACGCTACGTGGTGAGCGGCAAGGTGGTCCTTACTGACACGGAGGACGCCGATCCGTTCCCCGCCACCGTACGGTGCACGCTGTTCAGCAATGGTGATGTCGTTGACACCTACGCGCTCCAGATGGGTGCGGCTGGCAGCGGGACCGAGAGCATCGTGGTTCCGCTGCAGGGGGTGGCAAGCGATACCGCAGAGATGCAGTTGAGCCTGAAATGTCGCAAGGGAAGTAACGACACGACGCGAGTCAGTGTGAGGGGGAACCCGAAACTGACGGCGACTCGGGTGGGCACGGATGCCTTTCACCAAGACCTCGCGGCCGACGGTACTACGCGCCTCGAGATAAGTGACAAATGGGTCAACGACATGCTCGCACTGGCAGACGCTGAAGGGCGTGTAGGTAGAACCCGTCTGGAACTTGTGCCACACGTTGGACACAGCTCGGCTGCCCTGACCGGCGACGCTCAGGACGTGATGCGAAACCTGGTGGCGGGTCGGGTGACCGTCCCGGACGTTGTAGGCCTGAGTGAGACTGACGCAATTTCGGCCCTCCAATCGCTGGGACTGCAAGGGAACTCAGTGAACCCGGTCTTTTCCGACCGACCGCCAGGGGAGGTCATATCGCAGCGACCGGAGGCTGGCATCTGGGTAGACGACGGCACTCTCGTGACCGTTACCCCGTCTATCGGAGAGGAGCGAGAAACCGCCGTACCGGACGTCGTCGGCCGACACTGGACTCGTGCCAGGGAGCTCGTCCTCGCGGCGGGATTCTTCCCCCGGAGCCAGTTCGTGGACTCCGATCGCCCGTTCGAGTCCGTGGTAGGCCAGGACCCTGCAGCCGGGGAGCGCCCTGAACCCGGAGAGACCGAGGTGCGTCTCTTCCTGTCCAAGGGACAGGGAGATCTGCCATGAGTTTAGCTACGCAAGGCGGCGTTCGTTAGTCGGGGAGGCGGAACGCGAGACCGTACATCCGACCGACCGATTCCGATCCGATTTCAGTCTTGAGGCGGCGAGCGGTCGCCGCCAGCGTGTCGCCCGGTTCACCGGGGTTTCCCGCGGCCATAGAGGCCGCTCGGTCGGCGTGTGCGGAGACGTGGCTCTCGGTCCACGGTACCGGTTCCAAAAGCGTTCGTTCCCGCCGGAATTCCCAGCCGTGGCCCGCGAAGAATCGTCGCAGGAACCCCGCCGGGTAGAACGTGAGCGCCGGGCGACCGCGGGCCAGTTCCGACGCGGCGTTCTCGACGGCGAACAGCTCCGCGATCGCAGCGTCGTCGGGTAACGGATCGTAGTCGTCGACGACGAGCTGTGCCCCCGGGACTGCGACCCGTGAGAGCTCCTCGGCGACGGCGGACAGCGCCGCGGGTTCGAGGACGTTACAGAGCCCGTGCGCGCTGATAAGGTCGACGGAGCCGTCGGGGAGCGGGATCGACCGGAGGTCCGCCTCCAGTACCGCTAAGCGGTCGCCGACGTCGTCAGCGTCGCCGTCGCTGTCGGCAATGCTGTCGCCGACGCGTCGGCGCGTCGTCCGGGCGTGGTCCCGGTCGTTCGTCACGGCGTACACCCGGGCGGCGCCGTTCGCGAGCAGCCCGGCGGTCGCGTTGCCGACGCCCGCACCGGCCTCCAGACAGCGCCTCCCGGCCACCGGTCGATCGTCGAGCGCGGCCGCGACCGTGTGCGGAACGTCCATCCGCTCTTCTCAGTGGTGCAGCTGTTCGGGCACGGGACTGTCGTCGTGGCGCACCCGCTCGATCAGCGACCGCTGTGCGGCCTCGTCCATCCCGTCGTAGTCGGCGGCGGCCTCGAGGATCATCGTGACGAGCTTCGGATCGCCGGCGTTGATGACGCTGGTGAGCCCCTGTGCAGCGGCGAAATCGAACCGCTCGCGGATCTCGTCGGGCGCGGTGACCGGCCGGTACCAGTTCGCGAACGGCCGGTCAGCCTCGGGGAGCTCGTCGGTCGAGGGCCACGAGCCGCCGGCGAACGCCTTGATCCCCAGCGTCCCGACGTTCTTCTCGTCGGCGCGGGCGAGGACGGCCTCGTAGTCGTACTCGTCTCCGTCCTTGCCGGCGACGACGGGGTTCAGCGGGAACATCACCGTTTCGAGGTCGTCGATCCGGTCGAGCGCGTCGAGGACGAGGTCCGGATCGCCGTGACTCGTCAGTCCGATGTGGTCGATCAGTCCCTGCTCTTTTGCCTCGCGAAACGCGGCGAGCGCGCCGTCGTCGCCCGTGATCGCGTCCAGTTCCTCGTCGTACTCGAGCCCGTGCACCTGGTACAGGTCGATCGTGTCGACGCCGAGGCGGTTCAGCGATCGGTCGAGCTTGCGCCACGCGCCCTCGTAGGTGCGCTCCTGGGTCTTACAGCCGAGGAAGATCTCCTCGCGGTGTTGGCGGAGCTTCGGGCCGAGCTTCAGCTCCGCGTCGCCGTACGTCGGGGCCACGTCGAAGTGGTTGACTCCGTAGTCGAGGACGTGTTCGATCATCTGGTTCGCGCCCTCCTGTTCGAGCCAGTTGAGCGCGATCGCGCCGAACGTCATGACGGTGCTGTCGTGACCGGTGTCTCCGAGCGGGCGGGTCTCCATACGTGTGCCATCGCGTCGACGCGGCATAACGGTTGTCGGCGTCGTCCGGGTCGCTCGACCAACGCGTGGATGGCTCGCGGTCCGGTAGGTTTACCGCCGTCGACCGCCCGCCGATCGAACATGAGCTTAGAGGTTGCCGTCGCCGTCCCGTTCAAACACCGCGCGAAGGAGCGACTCGGCGAGGGGGAGTTCGTCGTCGCGCTGTCGCTCGATCGCGACTGGTTCTCGCCGGATCAGGCGAAGCGCCTCGTCGACGTCGCGGTCGGCCGCGGGCTGGTCGACGAGGAGGACGGCGATCTCGTCGCGCGCTTCGACCCTGACGACGTGGTCGTCCCGGAGGGGTTCACGCCCGACGAGGACGTGCTCCGCGAGCAGTCCACCTTCGAGACCGCTCTCGACGCCATCGTCGCGGCGGGCGTCGAGAAGCAGCGCGCGGTCGCCGGGATCAACGAACGCCAGCGCGCGCTGGCGATAACCATCGAAGCGGCCGCCGTCCTCTACGCGAAAGAACGGGGCGCGGAGGTCGACCACCTCGCGGCCGACGTTCGCGAGAAACTCGCCGAGGCGGGAGGTAGCGACGACCAGACCGGCGGAACGACGGAGGCCGACCGATGACCGCGGACCGGCTCGGCGACGGCGTCCGGATCGCACAGCTGCTCGCCTCCGAGATCACGGGCGACGAGGGACGACTTCGCGCACTCGCGCTCGCCGACGCCGACCCCGACGTCGAGCCGACGACCGACGGCGCGTTGGCGTACACGGCGGTGCGGACGGACGCGGGAGACGGGGACGATCAGGCGGACGCGGAGACCGCTGAGCTCGTCGCCGAGGTGTACGTTCAGCCCGCTCGTGTCCGTGTCGAGTTCGTCGCCGCGCCCGACGCGGTCGCCGAGGCGGCGAGCGGGGTCGGCCTGCGCGTCAGGCCGAAAGCAGTGCGACCGCCGCGAACGCTCGTGTTCGTCGAGGACGGGGCACAAGTAAAGCGGGTGTTAACGGCGTTCGAAGCGGCGCTCGCTCCGCGCGAGTAACGCTCAGTCGGACTGTCCGCCGTCGCCCATCGCGACGGTTCCGCTCGACGACGCGCCGGGTCCGTCGGTCGCGCCGTCTCCCACCTCGAACTTTCGGAGCAGCGCCCGGAGCCGCTCGGCCTGATCGGCGAGCGATCCGGCCTCGGCGGTCGCCTGCGACATCGCCGAGAGCTGTTCGTCGGCGGCGGCGGACACCTCGTCCGCTTCCCCGGCCGTCTCCTTGCTGATCCCGGCCACCTCCTCGGCCATCGACACCGTCTCTTCGGTGCTCGCGGCCTGGTCGTCGGTCGCCTTGCTGATCTCGCGGATCCCGTCGTCGGTCTCGGTGGCGTTGTCCGCGACCTGCGTGAACGCCTCGGCCGCGCTCCGAACCGCGTCCGCGCCGTCGACCATGTGTTCCTCGGCGGTACGTACCTCCTCGACGGTCGCCTCGGTCTGCGCCTGCGTGCCAGCGATAAGCTCCTCGATGTCCCGTGCTGCGTCCTGTGTCTCCTCGGCTAGCTGTTTCACCTCGTCGGCGACGACCGCGAACCCGGCACTCGCCCCGGTGCCGCCACCGCCCGCCCGCGCTGCCTCGATGTTCGCGTTCAGCGCCAGCAGATTCGTCTGCTCGGCGATATCGCCGATAAGGTCGACGATCTCGCCGATGTCCGCCATCCGATCGTCAAGGACTGTGACCTTCTCGGCGGTCGCGTCGATCGCCGCCTGTGACTCGCGGACGCTCTCCAGCGCCTCGTTCGCCGTCTCCTCGCCGTCGTCGGCGATCGTCGCGGTCTGCTGTGCGGCGTCGGCGACGGTCTCCGTCGAGGAGGCGACCTCCTCGATCGTCGCCGAGAGGGTGTTCATCTCTCCGGACACCTGTTCGAGCATCTCGCGCTGTTGGTCGGCGCCGTCGGCGATCTCTGCGATAGATGCGGTGACGTCCTCGCTCAGCCCCTCGGCCGTGTTCACGCCGTCCGTCGTCTTCGCGCTCGCGTCGGACACCTCGTGCGCGAACGACTGGATCTCACGGACGGTCGACTCGATGTCGTCCATCATCTCGTTGAACGCCGCGCCGATCTGTTCCATCGCCTCGCTCTCGCTGTCGGCGTCGAGTCGAACCGTGAGGTCGCCGTCGGCCGCGCGGTCCATCGTCGCGCTGTACTCGTCGGCCGTCCGTTCGAGGTGTTGGTTGAGCCACTCGACCTCCTCGCGGCGCTGTTCGACCTCCGCTTTGGCCTTTTCAGCGTCCCGAATCTCGGATTTCTGTTGTGAGACGAGTTCGAGCTGCCGTCGCGCCTGCTCTCGCGACTTCTCGATCGAGTACCAGTTCGCCATCAGCGCGCCCACGAGTCCGAGGATGAAGACGGCGTGGATACCGCCCCACACGACGGGGTTCTCGACGGCCGCGGCGTGGTTGTACACGAGACTCGAGTCGATCTGGCTGAACGCGCCGTGGCCGACCGCGACGTACGCCACGCCGACGCCGAACGGGAGCCAGTCCTCGTACAGCGCGAGCACGGCGACGAACACGAAGAAGTGGAAGTGCGCCTCGATGTACCCGCCCGAAACCTTCACGAGCGCCATCGACACCGTCATGACGCTGAACGCCGCGAGCACGGAGCGCTGTCGGCGACCGACCGGTGCCCACAGCGAGAGCGCCGCACTACCGAGAATGATCCCCGCGAACGCCGCGAGCATGACCGGCGGCGTCGCCGGAATTGTTGCGCCCGTGACGGTCCCCTCAGTCCCCTCGTACAGTCCCAACCCGAGCAGGAACGGGACCTGCGCGACGGCGACGAAGAGGATCTTCCGATGGCGGCTCGCCCACATCTCATCCGGCATCGACGTGCCGTCCGGGATGTACCGGACGATATCGCGGATCTCGGACGCTACTCCGGACGATCCGGACGCGTCTGGCGCCGTCCCGGTCGCTGATTCGGTCATGGCTAGCAATCGTCGCAGCAGTTAAAGATTCACGCCCTCCAAATATCACGGCTGAGACTGTCGACCTCGACGGTGGTACGTTTCCCGAGGAACGAGCTAGCGTCCTCCGACGGGCCGTGCGGAATCGCACCGATACTCGATGGCCGTCCTTCTAACAGGTTCTTGCCCTGTTTGTGTCCGTGAGGTGAACTTCGTTGAGAACCGCACATTCACGAAATAGATACATTCTCAATATTGTGAAAATAACTTATGTACCCTCGTGGAATACTCGGGTTAAGGTGATGATACAACCGTCATGTCGCTGCAAGTGATACGCGATGCCGATAATGATCTGCTTAACCAGCTCTCCGGTCTCACGGGACTCGGGTGGACCGGGTCGGTACTGGGATACCTGAGCACGATGATCGGCTACGGGAACGGCCTGATAAGTCGACTCGCCACCGAGCCGAAGTCGCTCCTGTACGTCGGCGGAAGCTTCTTTCTTCTCACGCTCGGACTCGACCGATTGCAGAGCCAAATCGTGAGCGAACGGGCCCGCGAGGAAGGAGGAGGTGAGTAGCGCTCCGCGCTCCGCGACCCGCACAGCGAAGGAACGGCGTCCGCAGTCCAGGGGTCGACCGCAACGGTTCCGGCTCGTTCGGCGTGGCTCGCTCGCCTGAGCCGACGCGTTTTATATTCCTCCGAACCGCGGTACGGCCGTGACGCTCGATCCGATCCACGTCGAGAACATCGCGCAGCTCGCGTACGGTATCGCGAACGACGTGGACACGACGGACCACGACGACCTCGCCGGGCAGGTGTGGAGCGACTGGCTCCCGGAGCTCCGCCGGGACGGTCGGGTCGTGATCGAGCCCGTCGACGAACACGAACGCCGGCGTGCACACGTCGACGACGCCGCGCTCGCTGACCGGCCGTTCGAGACGGTCCACGGCCTCGACTCCGGCACGATCAACCCGACGACATTTAAGAACGGGCTCGTCGTCGACGTCGCACACGCCGCGATGGCGAGCGTCCCGACTGACCTGGACCTCCACCGCGACCGCACCATCGTCGCGACCGTCCACGCCGGCGACTCGACGGCGAACTTCGACGGCGCGTGGCGCGATCGCGACGAGGGGCACACCCGCCAGCGCGTGCTCCACGCGCCCCGAGTGAACCGGTACGCTGAGGGCGTCGTCCACGCGCTCGCCTTATACCTCGCCGAGGGCACGCACGCGCTCGATCACGCCGACCGCGTCGACGACTTGCTCGTGCTCGACGGCCCCATCTACCCGAAGGAGCTGTTCACGTGGGACGACCGCAACCCCGAGCTGGGCGCGCTCGCCCGCGAGGCGAAGCCGCGCGCGGTCGTCGAGAACTACGTCCGGCTCGTCGAGCGGTTCGTCGAGCGCGACGTGCCGCTGGCCGGTTTCGTGAAAAACCCGACGAGCGGGACCATCGTCCGGGCGCTCTCGAGGGCGGGACTCGAACCGCCGTGGCCGGACGACACGGCGCTTTTCACGCGGCTACTGGAGCGGCAGGAGGGCAGCGATCGCGTCGACGACGAACTCACCTTCACGACGTGGTTCCGCAGTCGCGGGGGCGCCGACGAGACGATGGCGGCCGACCGCGACGCGCTCGGGATCGACCGGGGGCTCGACCCCGAGCTGTACGAGCCCACGTTCATGATCGTCTACGACCCGCGGACCGACGTGACCTACAAGCTGGAGGCGCCGTACGCGTTCACCCGCGACGCGGACATCCGCGAGCGACTCACGCGACAGGTACTCGCCGACGTCGCGACGACCCGAGGGCCGCCTGAGGCGGTCGCGAAGGCGGACGAGCTCGCGCGCATCGCCGCCACGGAGAAGGCCGCGCTTCGCCGGAAGTTCGAGGAGCGGTTCGACAGCGATCAGCAGTCGACCTACGACGATCTCCGCTGGGGAAAGACGCGATTTTGATCTGAGTAGCGGAGGCGAGCGAGACGACCTCACACGCCACCCGCGTCACAGCGCGCTCCAGAGGAGCGTCCCGAAGATGATCGCGTTGTACAGCCCGTGTGCGAGCGCCGGGACGATAACGTTCTCCGTCCACTCGTAGAGCAGGCCGAGGATCGCCCCCAAGATCACCGTCACGCCCATGTACGCGAGCTGCTCGACGACCGTCCCGTCGACGCCCGCGTGGAGGAGTCCGAACATGACCGCCGCGAGGGCGATCGCCGCTACCGGGCCGAACGCCCGCCGAAGCCCGCTCTGGATGACCCCGCGAAACAGCAGCTCCTCGGCCGGGCCGACGACGAGGATCGAGACGGCGATCATGGCGACGTAGTAGACGACCGGATCGCCCGCGGCCATCGTCGCCGGGTTCTGTCCGGTTCGAAGCCCGACCTCGCGGAGGACGAACAGGAGGCCGATCTGGAGGGCGTAGAGCCCGACCGCGGCGGCGGCGACGATGCCGAGTCGACGGAGCGACGGGCGGGAGACCGGTACGAGGTCGCGCTGGTCGGTGATGATGAGGTAGCCGACGGCCGCCGGAAGGAAGCTTCCGAACGTCGCGACCGTCTGAAAGATCGTGTGCGCGTTCGTCTCCTCGGCGAGGGTCCCGGTGCGGACGGCGAGCGACGTGGCGACATCGCCGACGACGCTGGCGACGACGAGCGTGAACACGAGCGCGAACACCGCGCTCGCCACCGCGATCAGGCGATCGACCGGCACCGGGAGGTCGTCCGTCATCGACGACTGTTGGATCCGCGTCGTGTTAGTGGCACCGGAACCGGGCGGGCGACACGGTCGGACACGCCATCCGAGTGTATCCGGACTCAGGACCGCTCGACGCGGAGTTCGCGCTTGTCGGCCACGGCGTCGGCCTCCGGGAAGTCGCCGCCGCCGAGTAGCCCGCGGGCGGCCTTCTTCCCCCACTCGACGGCGGGCTGAGTGAACGTCGAGACGCTCGCGAGTTCGCCGTACAGCACGCAGGCCGCCTCCATCGCGTACAGGAGCTCGCCGAGCGCTCGCTCGTCGACGCGGTCGATCTCGACGCGGAGGTTCGGCACGTCGGCCGCCGCGAGGCTCGCCTCCGTCGCCTCGAACTCGGCGTCGAGCAGCTCCGCGAGCGACGACCCGCCGAGGTACGCGAGCCCGTCGAGGTCGGTCTCGGGAATGGCCGTGCCGGAGCGCTCGGTCGGTCGGATCAGCGAGACGAGCTTGTCGGACGGACCGGCGCGGTACAGCTGGAGCTGCGAGTGCTGGTCGGTCGCGCCGAGCGCCCGCGCCGGAGTCTGGCCGAGCCCGTCCTTACCGAGGCTCTCGGCCCACAGCTGTGCGAACCACTCCGCGAACGTCTCCAGCGACTCGGCGTACGGCATCACCGCGTTGGTGAGCGCGCCCCGCTCCGCGAGCGCGTACGTCGCCGCGCCGTAGGCGTACGCCGGGGTCTCGAACAGCGATCCCGACAGGCTCTCCATCCCGTCGCGTCCGCCGGCGAGGACGGCCTCGATGTCGTGACCCTGCAGGGCCGGTACCGCGAGGCCGACCGGTGAAAGTGCGGAGAAGCGGCCCGGGACCCCGTCCGGCACGTCGAGTGCGGGGAGGTCGTGGTCGTCCGCGAGCGCTCGGAGGTTCCCTTCCTCACCGGTCGTGACGAGGGTGCGCTCGGTCCAGTCCACGCCCGCCTCCGTCATCGCCTCGCGGACGACGAGGAAGTTCGCGAGCGTCTCCGCGGTCGTCCCGGACTTCGAGACGACGTTGACGACCGTCTCCGAAAGCGGGAGGTCGGCGAGCAGCGCGTCGACCGCGTCGGGGTCGACGTTGTCGAGGAAGTACGCGTCGACGTCGCTTTCGAGGGCGTTCGCGAGGGTCGCCGCGCCGAGCGCGCTCCCGCCGATGCCGACCGTGAGGACGGCCTCGGGGCGGTCGAACCGGTCCGTCGCCGCGCGGATCGCGTCCGCGTCCGTGGTCTCCGGGAGCGTCAGCGACGCGTAGCCGAACTCGTCGCCCGTCATTCCGGCAGCGATTCTCTCGTGTGCGGCCGCGACTCGCGAATCGAGCCGTTCCAGCGTCTCTTCCGTGAGTCCCGGCGTCGTTTCAAGCGCGTTTCCGAGGTCGACGTTCATACCCATCCGTGGGCGCGACGGGGACTTAAGAATGGGTTTCGGGACACAAACGGCGCTCGTCGAATCAGTAGCTTCAAATCCGCGCCGGGCGGATCCGCACGTATGGCGCTCGAAAAGGACGTGGACTGTCCGTCGTGCGGAGAGGCCCAGTCGTTCTACCGGACCGCGGCGATGACGCTCCACCTCGGCGAGAAGACGAAGTGGCGCTGCCCCGAGTGCGGCTACGGCTACGTCGAGATCAACGGGATCAGCACGCTTCGGGCGTGAGACAGGCGTTCCCCCTCGTCACTGTTGACCCGTTCGCTCCTTGCGGGTAGGGCTTCCTGTTTCCACAGCCGATCGAGGAGAGAGCCCGCGAGTTCACCCGTTACAGGCTATCAAAACCTCATCTCATCTAGTGAATTGATCTCCCCCCATTCGGGGAGAACGTGCTCCGGTTGCGGATTTCCGACGGGGCCAACGTTGCTAACTCACTGGTATCTGGTCTCGCGGTTTCGGGACGCTGGTGAAATAGAACGCGAGGCCACCGTTGTACGTGGGATACGCCTCGATGTCGAACCAACCGTCGAGCTGGGAGAAGTGCCCGACGAACGAGGTGGGTTCTCGTGTTTCCATGACCTGTCGATACTCCGCTTCGAACCGAGTGTCGAGCGCCTCGCTGAAGACCTCCCAGAAGTCCCGATCGAGGAGGTACTCCTCGTCCATCTCGTAGAGTTCCTCGGCCTGCTGATTAACGAGGGTGAACCGCCAATTCGAATCCACCTCGACGATAGCATCTGTGACACGCTCGATGACGTCCCGGAGCTGTTGATCGCGTTGCCGGACCATCTGGATGGACCGGTAATGCTCGATGGCGTTCGAAACGGTGTTGGCCAGCACGGTGTACTGACACGTGGATACCTGCTTCTGAAGGTAGTCGGTAACGCCCGCCGAAATCGCGTCACTCGCAATTTCCTCGGTCCCTTTCCCGGTGAATAGTATGAACGGGAGATCAGGGAACTCTCCTCGAACCTCCTCGAGGAACTCGATACCGGTACAGCCGGGCATGTCGTAATCGGAGATGACGCAGTCGAACGCCTGCTCGGAGAGGTGGTCCAAGCCGTCGCTGGCGCTGGTCGCCTGCACGACGGCGAATCGATCGTCTGCACGCTCTAAGAAAATGCCGACTATCTCCGAGAGTTCGGGCTCGTCATCGACGTGAAGGACGCGGAACGTTCCTTCTTCGGTTTGTTGGGATGACGAGGTTGGCATTATAGCGCTCGCTTGAGACTCGAAATCCAGTCGCAGATGTCACGTGCGAAGGACCCATCATCGTCGATGGTCCCGTCGCTCGGTATCGGCCCCGGTTCGTTCTCTCCAACGGGGAACCCTACGTGAAAGGCTACTGCGCCACTCACCTTGACACCACCTTAACTACGTTATCGCCTCCGACCGTAACTTCGTGCCCGTTGTAGGAGAAGGTCACTCGGACTTCCATCCGACTAGCGATCGGCGTAGTGGCGAGGATCTGAGCCAAGGCGTCGGGGTCGATTACTTCGAAGAGCGGCGGAGTGAGTTCGAGAGGGTCCACGTCTTCTGCTTGGGCTATCTTAGTAACTACTTCGCAAATTACACTATCGACGTGCGCTGCTGAGGTCTGTGATTGGGCCATGGACCACTGTAATATTCCACCCTTCTTGTACCCATCGCCTATTTGATAATTTCTAGAGCGACTTAACAGGGGCTGGAAATTATCCAGCGTCCTCCTCATTTGCAAACTCCTTCCCGAAGTGGTTATACGGGTTGGTTCGCTCCTGTTTCATCATCTCCATCCGCTCAATATCGACGCCGAGTGAGTCCAGGGCGTCGAGGGTATCCTCGATGTCTTCCGACGTGTGACCGACGACTTCCAATGACAGGTTTTCCTTGTTAGTCAATAGCTCGCGACTGCTTACGATGCCGGATACCTCCATGATGTCGTCCAGCATCTCATCTCGGTCTCGGAGGGGGACCGTCGCGGTGACGAGGAGGTGATGACCTAACCCCGTTTTAGTGTACCTTATGATCGGGTGATAACTGAGAATGACGCCGCGTTCCTCAAGATCCTTGATTCGATTAGCGACCGTACTGGACGAAACACCGACCCTCTTCGCCATGTCCTCGGTCGTGTTACGCCGGGCGTCCTTCTGGAGTAGATAGAGTATGCCTTTATCCACGTTATCGAGTTCCTTGGAAACCACCTCTGCCCTTTAGAGGTCGCCGTAAAAATAACTTTTTGAAGTAGTCGGTATTAAATAATGTTTCTTTCATCTGAATAAACAGACCCAAACGGGCCGAATTCGGAGGAGGAGCCGTGTGAGATACGCGCGGCGTATTCATCACAGAGGGTCCGCTGCGTTCCACTGGACACCGACGGAAAGCAGATCCACATCGTTCTCGCTCGTCTCTCCGCCGCTATTCCAATCAGGTGCACGGCGATAACGGTACTGTGAACTAAATGACTGGGAAGCGATCGTGTCGGCGTATGGATGTTCCGAATCGATCTCCGTCGGTCAAACCACCGGTTATCTCCGGCTCCATCCGGGTGACACAATGAGCCGAGCAGGAGGCTGGCGAGGGTGGTTCCCGGATCCATCGGGGAGACGTGGAGTCAGACTCGTACAGTGGGTGCTCTTGGAGGGAAATCGGCACGCCGTCACCGGGGCGCTTCTCACGATGACGTTCGTCGCTATCCTCGCAATCGGCACGATTTGGCCGTTCGAAATGCAGCAACTCCTCACCGAGACCGGTGCCGTCCAGACGGTTCTCAACACCTTCCTGGGAGGGATTATCCTGCTGGTCTCGATCGTCGTATCGATCAACTCAATCGTCCTCACATACGATATTATCTCTATCGGCGCACAGGAAGACCGGCTTCGGGGCACGCTAGCGTTCCGCCGCGAAATCGGCCATCTGACGGACACCGAGCACAGCACCATGAACCCGACTTCGTTCCTCTCTATGATGATCGGAGTTATCAACGAGCGAGCAAACGAATTAGCGACGGTCTCAGAGGAACTCGACGGGAGCGACGCCGAGGAAATCAGCGAACACGTTGAGACCATTCTCCAGACCATCGCATACGTTGAGAAGTCCGTTGATCAAACGGACGGGGGGGAGTTCAGTACCCTGTGGCTCGGGCTTGATTTAAATATCGGTCCGTTGATGGACCGGTCGCGCGTGTTACATCTGATGTATGCGGATGAGCTCTCTGACAGCGGTGAAAATAAGTTCGAGAACCTCATCCGCGCGTTCGAACTGATCACGACCGGACGCCACTTTTTCAAGACGTTGTATTACAGACGAGAGTTCTCGATGCTGTCACGAACGCTGTTAATTGTCTCGCTCCCGGCCATCCTGGTAACTGCAGTCACGATTCTGGCGATAAACGCGAACATCCTCCCGCAAATATGGATTCTCGGTCTCTCACCGCTCCTGACGTTCGTGGCCGCCGCGTTCACGATCGCCCTTGCACCGTTTATTATCCTCACCGCCTATATGCTCAGAGTGGCGACCGTCACGCTGCGGGCCACCGACACAGAGCCGTTTGTACTCTAATCGTGACCGGCACCGGTCTGATCCGCCGCCGTCCCCGCGTTTCGCGTGGAGGAACCGCCGTACCTCACCCCCGTTTCACGGAGGACGTCAGCAGAGCCACTGCACCCGTTTGTTTGACATCCTCCCCGCGCTGAAGCGCGAGGATTCCCACGGTACCGCACCGCTGGGTTGGGATATTGTGGTTTACGATGTTACGTGTTCTTGAGGTTCGAACGCACCAGTTTCCTTGTCAAACAAGAACGTCGATGGCTGTGCCAACCAGCCGTTACTCCTATTCACCGAAGGACTCGATGAATTCGGAGATACTTTCTGCCGAATGTTCTCAGCACCGTTCACATCTGCGTTCGCCACTGTACCGCACTCATCGCAGACATACAGTCCGCGTTCAACACGATTCGCATCACGCGTCTGGCCACAGCACGAACACGACTTCGAGGTATCCCGCTCAGACACCTTTTCAACCGTGATGCCTTCCATCTCCGCCTTGTATTCGAGCAGATCGGTGAAGCGGTCGAACGCCCACGAGTGTAGGTCGAGATTACCGTTCGTGCCCCAGTCTTTTGACTCACCGTTCTCCTCATCCTCACGGATGCCGGAGAGGTCGCCCACCACGATCGTTCCAATTTCCTCGTCAACACACCGCTGGACGATGTGCTTCGAGAGGGTGTGGAAGTAGTGAATGCGGCGAGCCGACTTTTTGTGGTTCAGCCGCGTGGCCTGCTCGGAGTCCGAGTCGTCACACCGAGCGATTCGCTTGCTGAAGTAGTAGTCGTCTTGTTTCAAGCAGTTCAGCGGGTACAGCTCGCTGTGACCGTCTTCATACGCGAGCGCGGCAAAGTTGTTGATCCCGAGATCAACACCCACAGTATTCTCGCCGGAGACTTCAGCCACGTCGATCTCGACCTTACAGACGAAGTGTAGTTCCCATTCGTCGCCCGTCCACACAATCTTGACTTGTTGGACGTTCTCCACGGCGGAGAGGTCAACGTCGGGGCGAGTTTGGTACTTACACAGGACAAAATCCGACCAGTACTCTTTCAGGTTCGATCCTTTTGAGAGTCGAACACGGTCGTACTGAGTGTCGAGTTTGAAGCCTTTCTGCTTGAATGTGACCGTGGAACGCGGGTGTTCATCGCCGTGTTTGCGGTAGCCGGGCGGGTTCGATTTCGAATGTCCGTTTTGTCGTTTACCGTACCAACCGTTGAACGCTTCAGCGAGTTCCTGAAGGACTCGCTGACTTGACTGAGAATGAAGGTCACCATAGCGTTCGTGGGTTTTGAGGTACGCGGTGAGTTCGGTGTGGTTCGGGATGTGATCGATTTCGTCCAAGATCCGGCTACACGTCCACCGTCCGACGTTCCAGAGTTTTGAGGCGGCGAACCCGAGCGAATCAAGGTCGTCTTGCACCCGAGACTGATTCCGTATGGAAGCAGTGTAGGTGCGAGTAACGACCTGTTTCGCCATACATAACCTATGTAGACAAACTTACTTGATGGTGTGTGTTGGGGCAGCGTGGAATATCCCGCCGTGGCATCGGACAGTGGACTGTGGAGGGTAGTGTCGGATTCATCCCCGCGCTAAAGCTCGAGGCTTTCTCCTCGATTCTCCGTAAGTGCCGCTCCCGACGCCGGGAGCGTCGTCGGTTATAAGTTCGCGTTGCCCGCGCCGCCGTCGATGACGACCGACTGCCCGTTGATGAACCCGGACTTCGGCGACGAGAGGAACGCGACGGTGTTGCCCAGTTCGATCGGGTCACCGACGCGGTCCAGCGGGTTGTTCGCCCAGTCGGCGAGCCCCTCCTCGTAGGAGTCGTACTCGCCGCGCTCCATCGCCTGCTCGACGAGTTCCGTGATCCGGCTCGTCTCGTGAGGGCCGGGGAGGACGGCGTTCGCGCGGACGTCGGGCGCGAGCTCTTTCGAGAGGGTCTTCTCTAAGCCGATGACGCTCATCCGCACCGCGTTCGAGAGGACGAGCCCGTCGATCGCCTCCTTCACCGACCGCGACGTGATGTTCACGATCGTGCCGCCGTCGCCGTCGGCGAGCGGCTCCGCGCACTTGCGCGTCAGTCGGACGACGCTCATCACGAGCAGCTCGTAGGCGTGCTCCCAGTCCTCGTCGTCGGTGTCGAGGAACGCGCCGGAGGGCGGCCCGCCGGCCGACGTGACGAGGTGGTCGAGCCGCCCGAACTCGTCGAGCGTCGTCTCCACGAGCGCGTCGAGGTCGTCCTCGACGGTGATGTCTCCCGGGACGGCGACGACGCGGGCGTCGCCGACCGCCTCGGCCTCCAGCTCCGCCTTCGCCTCGTCGAGCGTTTCGGCGTCGCGGCCGTTGATCACTACGTTCGCCCCTTCGCGGACGAGCGCCTGTGCGGCGGCGAAACCCAGTCCGCTGCTCGACGCCGTCGTCAACGCGACGTTCCCCTCGATATCGAGATCCATACCGATCGATCGACGGGTGGCGGTTTAACGGTTGGCGACGCGGCGGGAGTCGCCGCCGGGAGGCTCATTACCCGTCGGGTGGACCGCCAACGTATGGACCGTCAACCGGTTTCGCGGCGGCAGGTGACTCCCGATGGTCGGTGAAGCAGAGCGTCCGTCGAGCGACACGGGACCGCTCGACGGCGTGACGGTGCTCGACGCCTCACGCGTCCTCGTCGGACCGTTTTGTACCATGCAGCTCGGCGACCTCGGTGCCGAGGTCATCAAGGTCGAGCGGCCGGGCGCGGGAGACCAGACCCGGACGTGGGTCCCGCCCGCGTTCGGCGAGGGCGACGGCGCCGAGAGCGCCTACTACGTCAGCGTCAACCGCAACAAGCGCTCGGTACAGCTGAACCTCCAGACGGAGGCGGGTCGCGCGGTGTTCCGCGACCTCGCGCGGGAGGCCGACGTGCTCGTCGAGAACTTCCGCGTCGGCAAGATGGCGGAGTGGGGACTCGACTACGGCGACCTCGCCGACGACAACTCCGGACTGATCTACTGCGGCATCTCCGGCTACGGCGAGTGGGGGCCCGACCGCGACAAGCCCGCCTACGACATCATGATGCAGGCGCGCGGCGGCTTCATGTCCTTCACCGGCGTCGAGGGCGGCCCCCCGGTGCGGATCGGCGTCGCGCTCGCGGACATCGGTGCGGGGATGTACGCGACACAGGCGATCCTCGCGGCCCTCTTAGAGCGCGAACTCGGCGACGGCGACGGCCAGAAGATCGACGTGAGCCTCCTCGACGGACAGGCCGCGTGGACGAGCTACATGGCGACCAACTACTTCGCGAGCGGCGAGTCGCCGGGGCGGATGGGGAGCAAACACCCGAACATCGCCCCCTACCGGGCGTTCGAGACGGCGGACGGGTACGTCGTCGTCGCGTGCTCGTCGGACCCGTTCTGGCCGCCGCTCTGTGCGGCCCTCGACAGGCCGGACCTCGCCGCCGACGAGCGCTTCGAGACGAACGAGGGCCGGGTGCGCCACCGCGATGAGCTCGACGCCGAACTCGAGGCGGAGTTCGCAGAGCGGACGACCGCGGCGGCGCTCGACGCGCTCGAATCCCACGACGTGCCTGCGAGTCACGTCCGGGACATGGAAGAGCTGTTCGACGACCCGCAGATCCACGCGCGGGACATGGTCGCCGAGGCCGAGCACCCGACCGCCGGAACGGTCCGATTCCCCGGGTCGCCGATGCACTTCTCGCGGACGCCGACGACGGTCCGACGCCACCCGCCGGCGGCCGGCGAGCACACGGAGGCGGTGTTACGCGAGTACGGGTACGGCGACGGCGACATTGCGGAACTAACAGAACGGGGCGCAATTCCCGAACGGGAACGAACGCAAGAATAAAAACGGGCGAGGCGACGGCGTGTCGTCGCCGGTCTCGGATTCAGCCGCCGCCGGTCTCGGATTCAGTCGTCGCCGGTCTCGGAAGCCGTTATCGGGTCGCTCTCGTCTTCGGTGTAACCGGCCGACTCCTCGTGTCGCTTCCGCGCGTCGGGGTCGAACTCGGCCTCGGTCTCCTGGTACCGCGGGACGAAAGAGAGCTCGTGGTGGCTCTCCGTCTCGTGGCCGATGTACCGCTCTTCGAGGTCGAACTGCGCCCGTTCGTCGTTCTCGGCGATGTTCGCGAAGTCCTCGTAGGCGGCGTGTGCCCCGGAGTGGAGCCCGTACAGCGTGATGAAGATGTACTGGTAGCCCAGATCGCCGAGCTCCTCGAACGTGAGCGGGTCCTCCTGTGCCCCCCACTCGAACGAGGAGGAGTAGTTGAAGGCCAAATCGAGGTCCGGGTGCGTCTCGTGGATCGTCTCGGCGTACTCGATCGCGTCCTCGCGGGACGGGTCGGGCATCTCGGGCCAGACGAGGTCGACGCCGGCGTCGGCGTAGATCCGGCCGCGTTCGAGGTGTTCCTCCCAGTCGCCGTTGGCGGAACCGTACGCGTCGGTCCGGGCGATGACGACCGTGTCCTCGCTCTGCTTCGCGTCGACGGCGGCCTCGAACCGCGAGCGGGCCTGCTCGCGGGAGACGATCTGCTTGCCCGCGATGTGGCCGCAGCGCTTCGGCGAGGTCTGGTCCTCGATGTGGACCGCGGCGACGCCGGCCTTCTCGTACTCGCGGACCGCGCGCCGGACGTTGTGGACGCCGCCGTAGCCGGTGTCGCAGTCGGCGATGACCGGCAGGTTCGTCGCTTCGACCATGCGCTTCGCGTTCTCGACCATCTCGGTCATCGTGACCATCTCCAGGTCGGGGAAGCCGAACTGGCCGAGGACGGTCGAGTACCCGCTCATGTAGGCCGCATCGAGCCCTGCCATCTCCGCGAGGCGGGCGTCGAGCGCGTGGTAGATCCCGGGCGCGAACGTGTACTCCTGCTCCTCGAACAGCTCGCGGAGCTGACGGCCGGCCGGGTTGTCGATATCTCTCTGATAGACGTCGTCGTCGAGTTCGTTGGGATGCATCGAAGTTACTCCGTTGTCGTGTCGTCGTGGCGGTCGGTCGCGCGGCGCGTGAACGTCGTCGAATCGGGACGGGGGCCGTCGCCGGTCCCCGCCATGGGGACGGCGGTCACCGCGAGCCCCCGTCGGTTCGCGATCGGCGATTCGGCCGGAGGTCCGGGACCAGCGGCGCGTCTCGCTCCTCGGCCGTCGGCGGCCGGGTCGGGCGACGCGTACCGGTGTCGGGGTCCGTTGAATCCCGTGGACTAGTCGTCTCTCGCAGCGTCGGGACCATCGGCGCACCGGCCTCCTCGGTGATCGGGGTGCGCCCGGGGATCGCTCGGGGAGAAGTCGGTCGATCAGTCGGTCGATCAGTCGGTCGATCAGTCGCTCGGTTCGTCGCGATGTCGTCAGCGGTCGTGATGTCGTCAGGTGTCATCGGGTCGTGTGGGTGGTTGCGGCGGTCGTCTGGTGATCGAGCGGTTCGTGGGTCGTGCTGCGTGTCCGCGTACGGATACTGACATTGCACTCGGTAGGTCCGGATGGGTGGTAATAAACATAATGATTGATAATGATAATATTCGTTAATGTGTTTTATCGCCTAAAATGGCTCGTGGTGACAACACGCATGGTCGACGTGGTGCGGCGGACACGAGGCCGGTTCACGCAGTCGTTCCTCCCCGGGATCGGCGCGGGAATCGTCACCGCGTTCGAATCGGACACTTATTACTCGTCGTACCGAATCGATCGGACACTGTGAACGAGCGCGACGCCCTCCGGGCCCTCGCGGCCGACCTCCCGCACGCCGGCGACGACGCGGCCGTCGTCGACGACACCGTCATCACGACGGACATGCTCCACGAGCGGACGGACTTCCCGCCCGGCACGACGCGGTACACCGCGGGGTGGCGCGCGGTCGGCGCGTCGCTCTCGGACGTGGCGGCGATGGGCGCGGACGCGACCGCGGCGGTGGCCGTCTACGCCGATCGGTCGTTCGCCGAGGGCGACCTCGGCCGGTTCATCGCCGGCGCGGTCGACGTCTGCGAGGCGGTCGACGCGGAGTACGTCGGCGGCGACTTGGACACCCACGAGGAGTTCACGACGGCCTCGACCGCCATCGGCTCCGTGACCGACCGCGGGGTCGTGCGGCGGTCGGGGGCTACCGTCGGCGACGCGCTCTGTATCACCGGCGAGTGGGGCCGGTCGGCCGCCGCGCTCCGGCTGTTTGAAAAGGGGGGCGACGTGTCTGTCGAGCGCGCGAACGATCTGTTCCGGTTCACGCCCCGCGTCGCCGACGGGCTCGCACTCGCCGGGGAGGCGACCGCCATGATGGACTCCTCGGACGGGCTCGCGCGGTCGCTCCACCAGCTCGCGGAGGCGAGCGAGGTCGGGTTCGAAGTCGATCGGGCGGCGCTGCCAGTTCATCCCGCGGTCGAGGCCGTCGCCGAAGACGCGGCCGACCGGTTCGAGCTGGCGGCGCACTTCGGCGAGGACTTCGAGTTGGTCTGTGCGGTGCCGGACGGAGACGTGGCGCGGCTGCGCGAGGCGTGCCCTCACGGGCTGACGCGAGTGGGTCGCGTCGTCGACGAAACGGCGGGTGTCACCGTCGACGGCACGCCGCTTCCCGATCGCGGATACACCCACGGCGACGAGTGAGCGCTCACACCGCCGGGTGTGCGCTCACAGGACGGGTGAACGCTCACAGGACGGGTGAACGCTCACAGGACGGGTGAACGCTCACAGGACGGGTGAACGCTCACACCGCCGGGTGCTCGGTGGTCTCTTATACGTGTCTCCGCGCTTGTGCCCCGCCCTACCAGTCGTACTCCTCTCGGGGGTCGACCGCGTCGCGCTCGCGGTCGAAGGCGTGCTCGCCGTCGACGAACACGTGCGTGGTTCGGCTGCCGTTCTCGTGGAACACGCCGTCCCACACGGCCACGTCGGCGTCGGTCCCCGGTTCGAGAGTCCCGACCCGGTCGTCGATGCCGAGGATCTCGGCCGGGGTCCTGGTGACCGCGTCGAGGGCGGCGTCCGCCGGGAACCCCTCGCGCACCGCGAGCCCGACGCAGACGTCGAGGTGCTGTTGGGGTAACACCGGCGCGTCCGTCTGGATCGCGACGTCGACGCCCGCCTCGTGGAGAATCGCCGGCGTCTCGAAGGTGATGTTCCGCAGTTCGTACTTCGCGCCGGAGTACAGCGAGGGGCCGACGACGGCGGGGACGTCGCGCGCGGCGAACTCCTCCGCGATGAGGTGCCCCTCGGTCGCGTGTTCGATGGACAGGTCGTCGATCCCGAACTCCTCGGCGATCCGGAAGACGGTCATGATGTCGTCGGCGCGGTGCGCGTGGACTCGTAGCGGGAGGCCTTCGGTGAGCACCCGTGCGAGGTGCTCCATACCGAGGTCGCGCTCGAACGGCTCGCCCTCGGTACGCGCGTGCCCGCGCCGGTCGACGTAGTCTTCGGCCTCCATCAGGGCCTGCCGGAGGGTGGCCGCGACGCCCGGCCGCGTCGAGGGCTGTCGGCCCTCCTCCTCGCCGTGGAACCGCTTCGGGTTTTCGCCCATCGCGGCCTTCATGCCGTCCTCGCGGATCAGCATCTCGTCGGCCGTTCGCCCCCGGGTCTTCATCGAGCAGATGACGCCGCCGATCACGTTGCCGGAGCCCATCCGCGCCGACACCGTGGTGACCCCGTTCTGGAACGCGTGTTTCAGCTCCTCGTCGCGGGGGTGGAAGCCGTCTAACGCGTTCACGTGCGGCGTGACGGCGTCCGTTCCCTCGTTGATGTCGGCGTCCTCCGGTTCGCCCCACTCCGCCATCCCCGCGTGGCTGTGGGCGTCGACGAGGCCGGGGGTGACGTGTCCGCCGTCGGCGTCGACGACGGTCGCCTCGTCGGGGACCTCGACGTCGCCGACCGCGAGGATCTCGCCGTCGTCGATGAGAACGCTCCCTTCTATCGTCCCTCGATCCGTCGCGGTGTGAACCGTGCCGTTGACTATCGCGTACATGGATGGTTCTCGAACGGCTCGGTGATAACGCTTCGAGTGGGCGACGCGGATCGCCGGATCCGCGGCGCCCCGTCGCCGCGGGTCTCAGGCCGACTCCGACGGTCGTTCGGGATCGGGGCCAGGTGAGGGGTCTGGGTCAGGTGAGGAGTCTGGGTCAGGTGAGGGGTCTGGATGGGACTCGGATACGGAATCGGTCGCGACGTGGCGCACGTTCACGTCGTGTGTCGCGTACGGAATCTCGATGCCGTGGTCCGCGAAGCGGAGATATATCTCGCGGTTGAGCCGGTGTTTGACCCGACCCATGTGCTCCGGTCGCGTCACCCAGCAGACGAGTCGATACTCCAGTGCGGAGTCGCCGAACGCGACGAACCGCGCTTTCGGCCGCGGGTTGGCCGGGACGCTCTCCTCGTCCTCGGCGATGCCGACGAGGACGGACTCCACGTGGTCGATGTCGCTGCCGTACGCCACGCCCACGTCGATCTTGAGTCGAGTCTGTCCCCGGGGCGCGGAGAGGTTGACGACGCGCTCCTCGTTGAGCATCGAGTTCGGGAGCGTGATGTCGATGTTGTCCCGGGTTCGGATCGTCGTCGATCGGATCCCGACCGCGACGACGGTCCCCGCCTCGCCGGTGTCGATCTCGAGGTAGTCGCCGATCGTGTAGGTGTCGTCGACGTACAGCGCGAGTCCGCCGAGGAAGTTTCCGACGCTCTCCTTGGCGGCGAAGCCGAGCGCGATCCCCGCGATACCGGCGGCACCGAGCAGCGGCGAGATGTCGTACTCCCACAGGAGGAGCACCGCTGCGGCGCTCCCGGCGACGACCGTGAGCGTCCAGATGTTCGAGAACACCGGCGCGAACTCGTAGGCCCGCCCGCGCTTGTCCGACGCCTTCCCCTCCTCGTTGATCTTCTTCACTAGCCGGTTAACGACCCTATTTAAGTAGAAGGCCCAGACCAACACGATGGCCGTGATCGCCGGCTTTCCCACGAACGTCGACACCTGCTCGGCGGTGAGAAACGTGTTCTGGGTCACCGACGGGACGCTCGCGAGCACGGAAAAGCCGATCAGCGAGACCGTGATAACGAGCGGGATGTGGAGGTTGTCGACGACGATCGAGTCGTAGTCGGTCGCGGTTCGGTCGGTGTATATCCGCAGGTACCGGACGACGACGAAGTTCATCACGGCTGCCGCGAGCACTGACGCGACGAGTACGAGGAGGGTGACACCGTACGGGTTCGCGACGACGGGCGCGAGCGATTCCGGGAGCATAGGTCCTCGTGGTCGGGTGTCTATATATGCTTCTCCGACTCGCCTCGTGGCTCAACAGGCGCAGTAGTAGTCGCGGTCGACGAACTCGGTCTCGAACAGCTTCGCCGCCGGCGCGGGATCCGATGGCCGATAGACGCCGGTCGTCAGCGTCGCGGTCGGCGTCGTCGGGCCACCGTCCCGCTCGAACGCGCCGGAAACCAACCGCTGCCAGTCCGCGGCCGACAGCTGGTCCCAGACGGCGTCGTCGCCCGCGAGCAGCGCGAGGTAGTCCCGGAGGTACACCCAGCGCGCGGGCTCGACTCCCGGCGATTCGTACTCGCTCTCGGTGACCGCCGCGTACGCCGCCATCGGGAGGTTCGCACCGGCCGCGACGGGCATCGAGATCCACTTCCACGGGCGCGTGTTCACGTCGAGCAGGAGGAACTCGCCGCGGTCGTTGTCGTACACGAACTCCGCCTCGCTGATCCCGTGGTATCCCGCGTCGTCGAGCACGGCGAGCGCTCGCGCCTCGATCGCGGGCTCGTCTGCCGTCTCGACCAGACACGAGGTACCGAACTGCTGCGGGTATCGGACCGCCGCGTTGCCGACCACCGCGAGCGCGTCGTCGACGCCCGAGGGCGGCACGTACGACGCCAGCGAGTGGTCTCGGCCGGTCGCGATGTCGACGCGCTTCTGGGCCATCACGGCGATCCCCGCCTCGCTCGCGGCCGCGACGACGTCCGCGAGCTCCTCGCGGTCGGCGACCTCGATCACGTTCGTGCCGAACGCCTCCTCGAAGTCGCGCTTGAGTTCCGGTTTGACGACGAGCGGGAAGCCGAGCGCGTCGGCGGCCTCCTCGACCGTGGCATCCGGGTCCGCGCCCGCAGTCGAGGCGTCCGCGGTCTCCGCCAGCCGATAGGTCTCGGGATACGGGACGTCCAGCGCCTCGCAGGTCGCGTACAGCGCCGACTTGTTCAACACGTCGTCGAGGGTGTCTATTCCGGAATACGGGCGTCGAACGCCGTCGGGCTCGGCCTCCGCGTACGCGAGCGCCCACTCGTCCATACAGCCGAACGCGACCGCTTCGGTCCCGGCCGCGTCGACGATCGCCTCCACGTCCTCGCGGAACCCGTCGAGGTCGTCGAGCGGGTACGTCACCGCGCCCGCGAAGTCGACCGCGTCGGACGGGGGTGCGAGCCCGTCGTGTCGTCTGGTTTCGTCGGCGTCTGCGCTCGCGTCTCCCGCACCCTCGCCCACGGCCTCGTCGGCTCGGTCGAGCGCGATGACGGGGACGCCGTGGGCGTCGAGCGCGCGAGCGACGCCGAGCCCGGTCACGTGGGCGTTGCTGACGAGGGCTGGCGGACGGTCGAAGTCGGCGTCTGCGAGCCGATCGATAAGCGCCGCGGTCGAGAGAAACTGCTCGGCCATGTTCCCTCTCGCCGGGCGAGGTACAAAGGCGCACCAGTACCGGCCCCGTGTGCCACTACCGGTGACGGTGCCCTTCACGGCCGCAGGGAGACGCCGTGACGACCGTGCGAGGAACCGCTCACGACGCAACGCGTTTTTACTCGCGTGGCGCCTTCGATCGGGTATGACTGAGACAGAGACGGAGACCGACCTTCCCGGTCGCGTCCGGCGCGCCTTCGCGGACCACGGCTCTTTCGAGCCCGCGGGTGGTGACGGAGCGACCGCCTCCGGTGATAGAGCGACCGCCTCCGACGGGCGAGCGGCCGCCTCGGCATCGAGCGACGGTGTCGACGCCGCGTGGACCGTCGAAACGACGCCGTTCGACGCCGAGGTGCGCGCAGAGCCGGCGGGGGACGGTCGAACGCGTTTTGCCGTCACCGTTCGAGTGCCGACCCTCTCCGCGGTGACGGTCGACGATGTCGCGGACGTGGTGGAGGAGGGCTGGGCGGAGACGTTCGAGCTCCGCGTCGTCGACGTCGGCGGGGTCGTCCGCGGCGACCACGACTTCGACCCGCTCGTCGCGATCGGTGACGAGGAGATCCGCGTCGAGTTCGAGCTGACCGACATCAACGAGCGCCGCGGCGTCGACGACGCCGGTGCGCTCGTCACCTTCGTCGAGGGGACGTACGTCCAAGGCGTGATCCCCGGATACGAGTACACGGAGCCCGTCACCGGGCTGCTCTCGTCGGCCCGTCAACAGGGCAACGACGGGGCGTTCTGATTCTGTACCCCTGAGCGCCCCGCCGCCCCGACCACTCCGCTGTGCCGAGCGCCCCGCCGCCCCGACCACTCCGCCGCGGCCGATAGGGGCAAATGGCGGGAGCCCGTACCCGAGGTATGCTCGCGCTGTTCGGGTTCGTCAGCCTCCTCGCGCTCGTGGCGTTCCACACGCTTCTCGCCGGTGTGACGACCCGATTCTTTCGACTCCGACTCTCGACTTCGTGGGGTGCGGTCGTGTACACGATCGTCTTGACGCCGATGCTGCTGCTCGTCTCGACGCTGTTTTTCACCGGCGTCTTAAACGTCGGCGCCGGCGTCAACCTCGGCAGTCCGACGATCGTCCTCAGCCTGCTCGTCGCGCTCCCGCTCGTTCTCGGCGCCGCGATCGACTACCTCTACGTCCCGTCACCAGACGAGTACGAGCTGCCGGACACGCAGTAAGGCCGCCGATGACGCCTACGCGGAACCCTCTGCGAGATCGGCGACGAGCTCCTCGACGCGCGCGATGACTTCCTCCGGCGATCGCGTGGCGTCGACGCGACGGAAGCGGCCGGGCTCCGCGTCGATCAGGCGCTCGTAGTTCGCCTGGACGTCGGCGAGGTAGCCGTCCTGCTCGAACTTGTTCGTTCGTCCCGCCCGCTCGGCGGCGGTCCGCGCGTCCAGATCGAGGTAGATCGTCGCGTCAGGCGGCCGCGAGAAGGCGGCGTGGATCCCCCGTATATACTCCAGCGGGCGCTCGATGTCGACGTCGCTCGACGCGAGCGTCGCCGCCTGGTACGCGAACCGGGAGTCGGAGTAGCGGTCCGAGATCACGAGTTCGCCGTCGGCGAGCGCGGGCCGGACCGTTCCGGAGAGGTGGTCGGCGTGGTCGGCGGTCAGTAAGAACAGCTCCGCCAGCGGGTCGGCGTCGTCGGCCGCGATCGACCGCGCCACCGCCTCGCCGTACCAGCTATCGGTCGGCTCGCGGGTGAACGTCGCGTCGGGACACGCGTCGTGGAGCGCCTCCCACACGGTCGTCTTGCCGCTCCCGTCGAGCCCCTCCAGCGTGATCAGCATGCTCCGCGCTCCGAGGCGGCGAGGAATAAACGGCGCGGGTTCCGACGGACCCCTTTTTAGTGGCTCCGCGTCGAACCGCTGGCATGGTCGCCGATACCCGTCACACCCGCCTCACCCGTCGCGCTCACCCCCCGCGGAGGCGCCGATGATAGACGTCGCGATCTCCGCCACCCGGGTGGTCGCGGCGCTCGTGTTAGTCGTGTTGAACGGCTTCTTCGTCGCCTCCGAGTTCGCGTTCGTCCGCGTCCGCTCCACCTCGGTCGAGCAGCTCGTCGAGGAGGGACGCCGCGGTTCGGGAGCGCTGCAAGACGTGATGGAGAACCTCGACGACTACCTCGCGGCGACGCAGCTCGGGATCACGATCGCGTCGCTCGGGCTCGGGTGGATCGGCGAGCCCGCGGTCGCCGCGCTGATCGAGCCGGTGATCGGACCGCTGCTCCCCGCGAACGTCGTCCACCTCGTCGCGTTCGCGATCGCGTTCAGTATCATCACGTTCCTCCACGTCGTGTTCGGGGAGCTGGCGCCGAAGACGATCGCCATCGCGCAGGCCGAGCGCGTCGCGATGCTGTTGGCGCCGCCGATGAAGCTCTCATACTACCTGTTCGCGCCCGGCATCGTCGTGTTCAACGGCGCGGCGAACGCCTTCACGCGAGCGATCGGGGTCCCGCCCGCGTCGGAGACAGACGAGACGATGGAGGAACGGGAGATCCGACGCGTGCTCGCGCGCTCCGGCGAGGCCGGACACGTCGACGACGCGGAAGTCGAGATGATAGAGGGCGTGTTCGAGTTGGACGACACGACCGTTCGCGAGGTGATGGTCCCCCGACCGGACGTGGTGAGCCTCCGCGCCGACCTCGCGCTCCCCGCGATCCGGGAGACGGTGCTCGACGCGGAGCACACGCGATACCCGGTCGTCGCGGACGCGGACGGCGACCGCGTGGTCGGGTTCGTCGACGTGAAAGACGTGCTGCGCGCCGGCACGGAGGGCGACGAGTCGGTCACCGCAGACGACCTCGCTCGCGACGTACTTGTGGTCCCGGAGACCACGTCGATCGGCGACCTCATCGTCCAGTTCCGCGACGAACGCAGCCAGATGGCCGCAGTCGTCGACGAGTGGGGGACCTTCGAGGGGATCGCCACCGTCGAGGACGCCGTCGAGGCGCTCGTCGGCGACCTCCGCGACGAGTTCGACGCGGACGGCGTCGAACACACCATTCGGTCGATCGGCACGGGAGTTCACGAGGCCGACGGCTCCGTCTCGCTCTCAGTCGTCAACGACGCGCTCGGGACCGATTTCAAGCGGAACGGCTACGAGACGCTCGGTGGGTTCGTGTTTGACCGGCTCGGCCGCACCCCGGAGGTCGGGGACGTGGTCACGACCGACGAACACGTCTTCGAGGTGACGGCCGTCGACGGCGCCCGGATCTCGACGGTTCGAATCGAGGAGACCGATCGGCTCGACAACGACCCCGACGAGGAGGACGACGCCTGAGCCCGGGTCGCTCTGTGTTAACGGGTTGGCCGCCGGCGCGAACCGTGGTCGCCTTTTTTGTCTACACCCCGCGACCGTGGGCACATGCTCGACCGCATTCTGTTCCCGACCGACGGTAGCGACGGTGCGAGCGCCGCGTTCGACCACGTCCTCGATCTCGCGGCCGACTACGATGCGACCGTCCACGTTCTCAACGTCGCCGACACGACTCACGACAGCGTCACCCGTCTCGGGAGCGAGGTCGTCGACGTGCTCGAACGCGAGGGGAGACAGATCGTCGAGTCGACCGCGGAGCGCGCCGCCGACCGAGGCGTCGAGACGGTGACCGACGTGTTTCAGGGCGGCATCGCCGAGACGATCACCGCGTACGCCGAGGAGTACGGGACGGACCTCATCGCCATGTCGACCCGCGGACAGACGGGGCTCGATCGCCTCTTTCTCGGAAGCACCACCGAGCGGGTCGTCCGAAGGTCGACGGTTCCGGTGCTTAGTATCGGCTCCGACGGCGCTCCGGCGCGGTATCCCTATCGGAACATCCTCGTGCCGACGGACGGGAGCGAACGGGCAGGGGATGCACTCGATCGGGCGGCGGCCCTCGCCGAACACGCCGGTGCGACGGTCCACGCCCTCTCCGTCGTGGACGTCGGACTCATCGGGGGCGAGGGGTATTCGGGTGTGACCGCGTTAGTCGAAGGGGCAGAGGAGACGGTCGCAGCGGCGGCGACGACCGCCGAGGCCGCGGGTGTCGACGCGGTCGAGACGGTCGCGGTCGAGTCGTCTGCGGCTCGCGGGATTCGGTCATACATCGCCGACAACGAGATCGATCTCGTCGTCATGGGGACCCAAGGTCGGACCGGGGTCGAGCGGTACTTGCTCGGGAGCGTCGCCGAGCGCACCATTCGCACGTCTCCGGTGCCGGTGTTGACGGTCCCCGATCCCGACGGTGGGGTCTGAGATCGGCCGTCGCCTCCCCGGACCCTCGCCTTCCCGAACCCTCGCCGTCCCGAACCCTCGCCGTCCCCCCGTCAGACATCACGGTAGATTTACGGGCGTTCCGTGCGACGTGAGGTGCATGAAAGTGTTGGTAGCCGGCGGAACAGGATTCATCGGGTCGTACCTCTGTCGTGCGCTCGCGGCGGCCGATAACGAGGTGACGGCGCTCTCGCGATCCCCGAGCGAGACGCCGGATGGCGTCGACTCGGCGGTCGGGGACGTCACGGACTACGACTCGATCTCCGGGGTCGTCGAGGGACAGGACGCGGTGGTGAACCTCGTCGCGCTCTCTCCGCTGTTCGAGCCGAAGGGCGGGAACGTCATGCACGACCGGATCCACCGCGGCGGCACCGAGAACCTCGTCCGGGCTGCCGAAGGGGGCGGCGTCGAGCGGTTCGTTCAGCTGAGCGCGCTCGGCGCGGACCCTGACGGCACCACCGCCTACATCCGCGCGAAGGGGCAGGCGGAGGCGATCGTCCGCGAGAGCGACCTCGACTGGACGATTTTCCGCCCCTCCGTCGTCTTCGGTGAGGGCGGCGAGTTCGTCTCGTTCACCAAGCGACTGAAGAAGATGTTCGCGCCCGGTATCCCGCTGTACCCGCTTCCCGGTGGCGGGAAGACGCGTTTCCAGCCGATCCACGTCGAGGACCTCGTCCCGATGCTGGTCGCGGCGCTGGAGGACGACGACCACGTCGGCGGGACCTACGAGATCGGCGGCCCTGAGACGCTCACGCTGCGGCAGGTAACGGACCTCGTGTACGCGGCCGAGCGCAAGGGCGTCACCATCGTTCCGCTGCCGATGCCGCTCGCCAAGATCGGGCTCACCGTGCTCGGGGCGGTTCCCGGCTTCCCGATGGGACCGGACCAGTACCGTTCGTTACAGTTCGACAACACGACGACCGACAACGACATCGCCGCGTTCGGCGTGGAAGAATCGGAACTGACCACGCTCGCGGCGCATCTCGGTGTCGAATAACCGTAGCGATCGCCGGACTGGGCGGCGGTGAATCGGCGTTCTCGCCGCGGTCGTCGCGACGGTCAGCGTTCGTGTCACCGAACGGGATATCACGGCTGGTAACGGCAACCGAAGGTTTAAGTACAGCATAACGTTCTCTTCATTTCAAAGGCGGAGGGAGCACACGATGAAACTTGCAATGATCGGATTCGGACAGGCGGGGGGAAAAGTCGTCGACAAATTCCTGGAGTACGACAAGCGGACGGGGTCGGAGATCGTCCGCGCAGCCGCGGCGGTCAACACGGCGAAAGCCGATCTCATGGGCCTCGAACATATCACCGAGGACCAGCGCGTACTCATCGGCCAGTCGCGGGTGAAAGGCCACGGCGTCGGCGCTGACAACGAGCTCGGCGCGGAGATCGCCGAGGAGGACATGGACGAGGTGCAGGGCGCCATCGACTCGATTCCGGTCCACGAGGTGGACGCGTTCCTCGTCGTCGCCGGGCTGGGCGGCGGCACGGGCTCCGGCGGCGCGCCGGTGCTCGCGAAACACCTCAAGCGGATCTACACCGAGCCGGTGTACGGGCTGGGCATCCTGCCGGGCAGCGACGAGGGGGGTATTTACACCCTCAACGCGGCCCGGTCGTTCCAGACGTTCGTCCGCGAGGTGGACAACCTGATGGTGTTCGACAACGACTCGTGGCGCAAGACCGGTGAGTCCGTCCAGGGCGGCTACGCCGATATCAACGAGGAGATCGTCCGACGGTTCGGTATCCTCTTCGGCGCCGGCGAGATCCAGCAGGGCCAGGAAGTCGCCGAGAGCGTCGTCGACTCCTCGGAGATCATCAACACGCTCTCCGGCGGCGGCGTCTCGACCGTCGGCTACGCCGAGGAGGAAGTCGAGGAGCGAACCTCGGGCGGCCTCCTCTCGCGGCTCCGTAACGACGACGGCGGCGACGAGCTCGACAGCGCACACACCACGAACCGGATCACGAGCCTCGTCCGCAAGGCGGCGCTCGGCCGACTCACCCTTCCGTGCGAGATCGAGGGCGCCGAGCGCGCCCTGCTCGTGCTCGCTGGACCGCCGGAGTACCTCAATCGGAAGGGTATCGAGCGCGGTCGCAAGTGGCTCGAAGAGCAGACCGGATCGATGGAAGTTCGGGGCGGGGACTACCCCTACCGCGGCGCCGGCTTCGTCGCGACGGTGATCCTGCTCGCGGGCGTCACGAACGTCCCGCGGATCAAGGAGCTTCAGCAGGTCGCCATCGAAGCCCAGGACAACTTAGACGAGATCCGCGAGGAGAGCGAAGAGAACCTCGACGACCTCGTCAACGAAGAGAGCGACGAGCTGGAGTCCCTGTTCTAATCTCGTCCTCCCGCCGATGGAGGTGATCGTTCCGTTTTCGACCGAGCGTCCCAAGTCCCGACTCTCAGACGTGCTCGGCCCGGACGAGCGCGCGGCGTTCGCACGGGCGATGCTTCGCGACGTCGTCGACGCGATCGACGAGGCGGGCGGCGAGCCGCGGGTGCTCGCAACCGGGCCGGTCGCCGGCGATCTCGACCGGCCCGTGACTATCGACGACCGACCGTTGACGACCGCGGTCAACGCGGCTCTCGACGAGCGGCTGACCGGCGCGGGAGGCACGGAAGCGCCCGACACGAACGTGTCACACTCGGTCGCGATCGCCATGGCGGATCTCGCGCTCGCGACGCCCGCAGTCCTGCGAGAGCTGCTCGCGGCGGGCTCGGACGCCGACGTCGCCATCGCGCCCGGCCGCGGCGGCGGGACGAACGCGCTCGTCGTCTCACACCCCGCGTTTCGGGTCGACTACCACGGCGCGTCCTACCTCGATCACCGGCGTATCGCCGACGGACTGGGCGCGGACGTTCGCGTCGTCGACTCCCATCGACTCGCGACCGACGTGGACGAGCCGTCGGACCTCGCAGAGCTCCTGATCCACGACGAGGCGGACGAGGGCACCGAAACGAGGGCCGCGCGCTGGCTCCGCGAGGCCGGGTTCGAACTCGACGCGACCGGCGGGCGGGTCGGCGTCGTACGGGAGTGATCCCGTTCCCTTCCCGAACTGGATCCGCGACCGCGACCCTTTTTGAGTCCGGCCCGTGAGTGAGAGTCGTGTTCACGGCGGCCGACGAGTACGGGATCGATCTCGCGATCGACGCCGACCGCGTCGAGCGACTGCTGTCGGTGACTCCCGACGCCGTCGAGCCCGCCGAGGGGCTCACGTTCGCCCGCAACGTCTTCGTCCCGCTGACGACCGCCTGCCGGTACACCTGCACGTACTGCACCTACTACGACGTCCCCGGTGAGGCGTCGCTGCTCTCGCCCGCGGAGGTCCGCGAGCGGTGTCGCGTCGGCGCCGACGCCGGCTGCACGGAGGCGCTGTTCACCTTCGGCGACGAGCCGGACGACCGGTACACCGCGATTCACGAGACCCTCGACGAGTGGGGGTTCGACTCGATCCACGAGTACCTCTACCGCGCCTGCGAGATCGCCTTGGACGAGGGGCTCTTGCCGCACTCGAACCCCGGCGATCTCACCGAGGAACAGTTCGCCGCCCTCCGCGGGGTAAACGCCTCGATGGGCGTCATGCTGGAGACGACCGCCGACGTCGACGCCCACAGCGGCGGTCGCCGGAAGACGCCCGGCCAGCGGCTCAACACGATCCGCGCGGCCGGGCGACAGGGCGTGCCGTTCACTACCGGCATCTTAGTCGGAATCGGCGAGGACTGGCGGGACCGCGCCGAGAGCCTCCTCGCGATCCGCGAGCTCCACGAGCGACACGACCACGTCCAGGAGGTGATCGTACAGAACGTCGTCCCGAACGAGCGGTCGGACTTCCCGAAGCCGGACCTCGACACGATGCGTCGCGTCGTCGCGATGGCGCGGGCTGCGCTCCCGCCCGAGGTGTCGGTACAGGTGCCGCCGAACCTCTCGCCGGCGGCCGACCTCGTCGGCTGCGGCATCGACGACCTCGGCGGCGTCTCCCCCGTGACGGACGACTACATCAACCCGGAGTACGCGTGGCCCGACCTCGACGGACTCCGGGCGGTCGCCGACGCCGGCGGAATGCCGCTCCGCGAGCGACTCCCGACGTACGCTCGGTACCTCCCGGACGAGCTACGCCCGGCGGGCGTCGAGCCCGCCTCGCAGCCGACGAACCGGGAGGCGTGGCTCCCGCCCGCGGTCTCCGATCGGATTCGTGGCGGAGACGTTCACGGGCGGCGTCTGCGCGCGGTCGCGCGAGGCGACGGACCCCTGGACCCGCGCCCCTCCGGTCGACGGCCGTCAAGCGCTCGTTGATCGCGGCACGCGAGCGAGGAGTCGCCACGTCGGCAATGCTCAACTCTCCCAACAGACTCTTTAAATATACTACCGAACATGCGTGACGATGGTACCACTACAGTTCGGGCTGCCAGGACTCGCGGCAGCGGCTACCGGAATTCTGTTCACCGTGCTCCTGTTCGTGCTCGGATTTGTCGGCGTACTGCTGATCGGAAAGTATCTGTTCGTACCGGCGGTCAGACGGACCGTCGAATCGCGTGGATTCGACGAGGCCGTCAAGAGCCTCGGCACGAGCGTCGCGAACGCCGTGGTCTGGGTCGCCGCGGTGGCGATCGGATTCACGATCGCCGGATACGGCGCGTTTCTCTCTGCGTTCGCCGTCTTCGGCGGCGCGATCGCCCTCGCGATCGGCTTCGCGGCACAGGACCTGCTCGGGAACTTCGTCGCCGGCGTCTTCATCTTGAAGGACAAGCCGTTCGAGGTCGGCGACTGGATCGAGTGGGACGGGAACGCCGGGCGCGTCGAGGACATCGACCTGCGCGTCTCGCGGGTCCGAACCTTCGACAACGAGCGGGTCACGGTGCCGAACGGCGACCTCGCGAACAACGCGGTCACCAACCCGGTCGCCTACGAGACGCTCCGCCAGAAGTTCGTCTTCGGAATTGGCTACGACGACGACATCGCCGAGGCGACGGACATCATCGTGGAACAGGCGGAGGAACACGAGGCGATCCTCGACGATCCGGCCCCCTCGGTCCGACTCGTCGAACTCGGCGACTCCGACGTGGGGCTCCAGTCGCGCTGGTGGATCGCGGACCCCGATCGCGGTGACTTCGTCCGGGTGCGCTCCGAGTACGTCACCGAGGTCAAGGAGGCGTTCGACGAGGCCGGAATCGACATCCCGTACGTCCACCGACAGCTCACCGGGAGCGTCGAGGTCATCGAGTCGGTCGCGGCCGACGAGTAACGCGAGAGCGAGCGTCGGGTTCACGCTTTAATTATCGCCGCGGGCGACCGCGGGCTCAGTCACGATCGACCGCTGTCGCCGACGGAACCTCTTTTTGTCCACCATCCAAAGATACCACTCATGAATCCCCGTGAGTGGCGGACGTACCTCGTGACACAGGAGAGCCGGTCGGCGGGACGAGAGACGGCGGCGGTCGTCGAGGCGGCGCTCGACGGCGGCGTCGACGTCGTCCAGCTCCGTGAGAAGGAAGCGAGCGCCCGCGACCGGTATCGGCTCGGGGGGCGGCTCCGCGAGCTGACGGCCGCGGCCGACGTGCCGCTGATCGTCAACGACCGGATCGATTTGGCGGCGGCCGTCGACGCCGACGGAGTACATCTCGGACAAACTGACCTCCCGCCGAGAGTCGCCCGCAAGCAACTCGGCGACGGGGCGATCGTCGGCGTCTCGGCGTCGACGATCGAGGCGGCTCGGGCCGCCGAACGAGCAGGCGCGGACTACCTCGGCGTCGGTGCGGTGTACGGTACCGATTCGAAGGACGTAGAGGGCGACCGCGACGGGATCGGCACGGACCGGGTGCGGGCGGTCGCGGAGGCGGTCGAGGTTCCAGTGATCGGTATCGGCGGGATCGATGCCGACAACGCAGAGCCGGTCGTCGCGGCCGGAGCCGCTGGTGTGGCGGTCATCTCGGCGATCACGGCGGCGGCGGATCCGCGCGCCGCGACCGAAGCGCTACGGGCGGCCGTCGCCGCCGCGGAGCCGTGAGTCGGCGCCGGGCTGTCGGCTACAGAGAAGCAAGCCGAGTGCCTCGGGGCGTGACCCCGAGACGGGTCACCGAGTCGCCTGCTTCCACTCCCGGAGGCCGATCCGCTCACCGTTCAGGTCCTCGGCGGGTGCCTCGGTGGCGGCCCAGACGAACAGCGGCGCGACGCTCTCCGGATTGCGAGCGCGCTCCATGCCGGTGAGGTCGGTCGCGACCAGCCCCGGGTCGACGACGCCGACGGTCGCGTCGAGATCGGCCGCGAACCCGCGAGCGACCGCCTCGGCCGCGGCCTTCGACACCGCGTACGCGCCCATTCCGGGCTTCGACTCGTGGGCCACGGATCCGGACGGGACCACGACGCGGGCGTCGTCCGCGAGGTGCGGGACCGCCTCGGTGACCGTCGCGAAGACGCCGCGGGCGTTCGTCCGCATCGTGTCGTCGTAGTCGGCGTACGAGAGGTCGGTCGTCGGACTCTCCCCCGGGCCGCCGTGGAACACCGCGGCGTTCGCGAACACGACGTCGATCGGTCCGGCCTCGCGGGCGACCCGCTCGAAAAATCGTTCGAGATCGAACTCGTCGCGGACGTCGACGCGGGCGCCCCACGCGGTCCCGGCGGGCGACGAGCCGTCGCCTGCGTCGTCGGTCTCGCCGCCGCCGTTACCGTTGCCACCGTCGTTGCCTTCGCTGGTATCGCCGGTCTCACCGTTCAGATCCGCGACGGTCTCGTCGACCGCGACGCCGTCACGGCCGGAAACGGCGACGAACGCCCCCTCGTCGACGAACGCCTCGGCAACCGCTCGCCCGATCCCGCTCGTTGCGCCGGTGATCGCGACCGTCAGATCCATGTGTCGGGCCGTAGGAGCGGCGACGACTTAGTGGTACTCACTACGGGCGATTACGTCGGCCGGTTCGACCGCGTCTGGCCGGTATTTATACGGACGCCGACCGTAGGATCGCGTATGGACGTGGCCCCGGACATCGACGCCGTGGCCGGTGAATCCGTCGTGGTGATCGGCGGCGGGTTCGGCGGCCTCTCGACAGCCTGTTACCTCGCGGACGCCGGCGCGAACGTCACCCTCCTCGAAAAGAACGAGCAGCTCGGGGGACGCGCGAGTCGCCTCGAAGCGGACGGGTTCCGATTCGACATGGGCCCGTCGTGGTACCTCATGCCCGACGTGTTCGAGCGCTTCTTCGGCCACTTCGGACGCTCGCCGGACGAGTTCTACGAGCTGGAGCGGCTCGACCCGCACTACCGGGTGTTCTGGAAGGACGGCGATCAGGTGGACGTGCTCCCAGACCACGAGTCGAACAAGGCGCTGTTCGAGGAGTACGAGCCCGGCGCGGGCGAGGCGTTCGAGGACTACCTGGAGGAGTCGGAACGCACCTACGATATCGGAATGGAACACTTCGTATACGAGGACCGCCCTCGGCTCCGCGATTACGTCGACCGAGACGTGCTCCGGTACTCGTGGGGACTCTCGCTCCTCGGGAAGATGCAGGGACACGTCGAGGACTACTTCGACCACCCGAAGCTCCAGCAGCTGATGCAGTACACGCTCGTCTTCCTCGGCGGGTCGCCGACGAACACCCCGGCGCTGTACAACCTGATGAGCCACGTCGATTACAACATGGGCGTCTACTACCCGAAGGGGGGAATCGGTGCCGTCGTCGACGGGATCGTCGAGCTGGGCGCTGACCTCGGCGTCGAGTACGTCACGGACGCCGAGGTGACCGGTATCGAGGGTCGGCAGGGGGCCTTCGCCGTCGACACCGCGGGCGGCGACCGCTACCTCGCGGACCTGGTCGTCTCGGACGCCGACTACGCACACACGGAGCAGGAACTCCTGCCGCGACACAAGCGCCAGTACACCGAGGAGTACTGGGAGTCGCGGACGTACGCGCCCTCGGCGTTCCTGTTGTACCTCGGCGTCGAGGGCGACGTACCCGAGTTGGAACACCACACGCTCGTCCTGCCGACCGACTGGAGCCCGCACTTCGAGACGATCTTCGACGACCCGGCGTGGCCCGACGACCCCGCGTACTACCTCTGTGTGCCTTCCGAGACCGATGACACGGTCGCGCCGGACGGACACAGCAACCTCTTCGCGTTGGTCCCCATCGCGCCCGGGCTGGAGGACACGCCCGAGATTCGCGAGGCGTATCGCGATTCCCTGCTCGACGACATCGCGGAGAACACGGGAACCGACCTCCGCGACCGTATCGTCTTCGAGGAGACGTTCTGCGTGAACGACTTCGCCGACCGCTACAACAGCTACCAGGGGAGCGCCTTGGGGCTCGCACACACGCTCCGGCAGACCTCGCTGCTCCGGCCGCCGCACCGGTCGGAGGCGGTCGACGGGCTCTACTTCACCGGCTCGACGACGACCCCGGGAATCGGCGTTCCGATGTGTCTGATAAGCGGCCAGCTGACCGCGGAGTCGATCTCGAACACCGTCTGACACGCCGTGACCCAAACCGACCGATCCACGACGGGAGCACAGTCCGACCAGCCGTCGGCGGATGACGGACAGACCGAACGGCGCTCGGCGGGCGACCACCTCCGATACCTGCTGGTGCTGTCGCGGCCGCGCTTCTGGCTGTACCTCGCAGGTCCCGTCGCCGTCGGCGTCACGTACGGGATCGGCGACGTGAGCGAGTTGTTCACGCCGACGACGGTCGCGCTCGCCGCCTACTTTCTCGTCCCGGCGAACGTGTTCCTCTACGGCGTCAACGACGCCTTCGACGCCGATATCGACGAGCTGAACCCGAAAAAGGCGGATCGAGAAGCGCGCTGGCAGGGCGACCGGATCGTCGCGCTCGCCGTGCTCGCGTCGGCCGCCGCGGGCCTCGCCACGTTCGCGATCACCCCGCGGGTCGCGTGGCCGTACCTGATCGGGTTCCTCGTGCTCTCCGTCGGGTACAGCGCCCCGCCGCTCCGATTTAAGACCACCCCGTTTCTCGACTCGGTTTCGAACGGGCTGTACGTCCTTCCCGGTGCGGCCGCCTACGCGACGGTGGCGGGGGCGCATCCGCCGGTCGCGGCGCTCGTCGGCGCGTGGCTGTGGACGATGGGGATGCACACGTTCTCCGCGATCCCGGACATCGAGCCCGACCGGGCCGCCGGGATCCGGACGACCGCGACGGTACTCGGCGAGCCCCGGACCTACGCGTACTGTCTCCTCGCGTGGACCGCGGCCGCGGCCGCGTTCGCCGCGGTCGACGTCCGACTCGGCGCCGCGCTCGGCGTGTATCCGGTCTTCGTGACGTGGGTCGCCCTCTCGTCGGTCGACGTCGGTCGAGCGTACTGGTGGTTCCCGGCGGTGAACACGGTCGTCGGCACGCTCATGGCGATGGGCGGACTCTGGCGGGTGTACCCGATCACGGAGGTGCTCGCGTGAGCGACGACGGACCGGCTCCCGACGGGGGATCACCCGCTGACACCGCGACGCGGAGCGACGCGCTTCGCGCTCGACTGCCCGCGACTCGACGCGAGACGGAACTGCTCTTGGACCGGCTCGTTCGCGAGAACCGGTTCACGATCGCCGTGTTGTTCCCCGTCATCGGCGCGATCACGCTGGTCGGGAGCGCTGAGGGGTGGGTTCCCGACCCGCTCGCGTTCAACCCGTGGTTCGTGCTGTTCGGGGTGTTGGTGATGCGGTCGCCGCTCGTCGTCGGCGTGCTGCCCGCGATCGACCGCCGGGCGATCGGCTGGATCGGGGTGTTGATCGCGTACACCTACGCCATCGAGCTGGTCGGCGTCACGACCGGCTGGCCGTACGGAAGCTTCGAGTACACGGTGAGTCTCGGGCCGATGATCGGCGGCGTACCGGCCGCGTTGCCCGTCTTTTTCATCCCGCTCGTGATGAACGCGTACCTGCTCTGCGTGCTGCTCCTCGGGCCGCGCGCGTCGAACGGCTGGCTCCGTCTCCTGACGGTGATCCCGGCGGTCGTGGCGATGGACGTCGTGTTGGATCCCGGCGCGGTCGCGATAGGGTTCTGGAACTTCGGCGGCGGCGCCTTCTACGGCGTTCCGCTGTCGAACTACGCCGGGTGGGTGCTGTCGGCTGCGGTCGCCGTCGTGACGCTCGACCGCGCCTTCGAGCTGTCCGGGCTCCGCGAGCGCCTGACAAACTGCGAGTTCATGCTCGACGACATGGTGAGCTTCGTGATCCTCTGGGGCGGGATCAACCTCTGGTACGGAAACCTCGTCCCGGTCGCCGTCGCGGTCGCGTTCGGGATCGGTCTCGTCCGAACGGACCGGTTCGATGCGGGATTGTTCAACCCGTTCCGGTGAGACGAACAACCGACTCGCACGATCCGTACGACCCGTACGACCCGCCGGTATCGCCTCGCGATCCGACTCGGTACCGCTTATATACGACCCCTCCGTAGCTGTACGTATGCGCGCTTTCGCCACCGCTGCGGTCGGTCCGGAGGGGGATGAATGAGCCTGGCGATCGAGTACCGAAACCACGAGCGAGTCCGCGAGATCGTCGACCGGCTGACCTACTGCACCGAGCACGTAAGCGTCACGTTCGACGATTGGGACGAGCCGCACGTCAAGGGTCCCGGCCTGTACTTCGCGGTCGTCGCCGACCGGGAATACGGCGCCTACGCCGACGCCATGGGCGACAACCGATGGCCCCGTGAGAGCTGTTCCTCCGTGTTCACGGAGGACGGATTTATCGACGCGATCGAGACGGTGAGCGTCGAGCAGGACGGGGGCGTCGTGGTCGCCGTCGACGGTGAAATCGAGGCGCAGATGGTCCGGTTCCGCGACCTCGGCACGCGAAGCGACGAGAAAGAACTCGTCAACGGCGTGGAGTACGAGCCGTGGATGGGATCGCGTCACATGAGCGCGATCGAGACCTCCGTCCGACCGGAAGTCGTCGCGACGGTGACACTGAGCGAGGAGACGGGCCGCGTGAGCGTCTTCCGTGACGGCGAAGCGGAGTCGATGACGCGGGACGAGCTGGGCGGCCCTTGGCGCGCGGAGTGAGGCGCCCGACGTCTTCGCGCGGCGGCCGGTCCGGACGGCCGCCGTTCCCGTCCGCCGACCACGAGGCCCCATCGTTATGGGGGTCCCCGTCGAACGACTGCGCATGTACGACGACGTGCTTGTGCCGACTGACGGCAGCGAGGCGGTCGACCGCGCCCTCGACCACGCCCTTCGACTGGCGAGCGACCACGACGCGACGATTCACGCCTTGTACGTGGTTGATAGGCGAATCGCGACGGCGAACTCCGGGGAGCTCCACGACGAGATCGTCGCCGACCTCGAATCGCAGGGCGAAGCGGCTGTCGCGGCCGTCGCGGCGCGCGCCGAAGCGGACGGCCTTTCCGTCGAAACCCACGTCGTGAGCGGCACCCCGGACACGGAGATCGTCTCGTACGCCGACGAACGCGGGATCGACGTCATCGTGATGAGCCCGGAGGGGAAGTCGCCGCGCGAGCGGATCCAGTCGCTCGGAAGCGTCTCGGACCGGGTCGCCGACGACGCGACGGTTCCGGTGTTCCTGATAAAATAACGTACCGCCCCCGTTCCCGACGGCGCGGTCGCCGCTCCGTGCCAATTAGGTAGCTACGCGCTCGTCCCACGACCATGCAACTCACCGTTCTCGGCTCGGGCAGCGCCATGGCGGTGCCCGACCGCGTGCAGGCAGGGTATCTCCTCGAAGCCGACGGCCGGTCGCTGCTCGTCGACTGCGGCAGCGGCGTCCTCCAGCGGCTCGCGGGTACCGACCCGGGATACGAGGGCGTCTCGACCGTTCTCCTCACGCATCACCATCTCGACCACGTCGCGGCGCTGCTCCCGCTCGTCAAGGCCCGGTGGCTCGCCGGGGAGGAGCATCTCGAAATCGTCGGCCCGACCGGGACGAAGTCGCTCGTCGACGGGCTGCTCGACGTACACGACTACATCGACGGCCGGATCGATCTCGCGATCCGGGAGGTGTCGGCGGCGCGCGAGTTCTCGGCGGGCGGATTCGACGTGGCGGCCCGCGAGACGCGACACTCGATGGACGGACTCGCGTACCGGTTCGCGCCGCCGGACGCCGACGACCTCGGTCCGGCGGACGGACCGCTCACGCTCTCGGGCGATACCGAGGCGTTTGCCGGGATGGCCGCTTTCGCCGACGGGAGCGAGGTGCTCGTCCACGACTGCTCGTTCCCGGACGGGGTCGACGTCTCGAACCATCCGAATCCCACGACGCTCGGCGAGTCGCTGGCGGGCGTCGACGTCGATCGGCTCCTCCTCTCGCACCTCTACCCGCACACCGGCGGTCGAGAGCGCGAGATGGCCGAGAGCGTCCGCGCGGCCGGATTCGGCGGGACCGTCGAAGTCGCGAGCGACGGCCTGCGCCTCGAGGTGTGATCCGTCGCGATCGAGTCGGCGGACCGATCCGGATCGATCTCCGTCGCCGCAACCGTAACCGTAACACGTTACGACAGGTCACGATCGACCCGGATATTTAAGCGGTCGTAGTGGCTTGCTCCGGTTATGAACGGGCCGCTCGCTGACGACTTCGGACGGGAAGTGACGGGGGTGCGGATCTCGCTCACTGACCGGTGTAACTTCGACTGCATCTACTGTCACAACGAGGGGTTGGGCGACACGCGGGGGCCGATGGAGCCGAGCGAGTCGGAGATGAGCGCGGACGACGTGGTCCGATTTCTGGAGGTCGTGGAGGGATACGGCGTCGACTCGGTGAAGTTCACGGGCGGCGAGCCCATGCTCCGACAGGACTTAGAAGAGATCATCGAGCGCACGCCCGACTCGATGGAGGTGTCGATGACGACGAACGGGACGTTCCTCCCCGGACGCGCCGAGGACCTGAAGGCCGCCGGGCTCGACCGGGTGAACGTCTCGCAGGACGCGCTCGACCCCGACGACTTCGCGGAGGTGACGAAGTCGGGCGCGTACGAGCAGGTGTTAGAGGGCGTCAAGGCCGCCGTCGACGCCGGGCTCGATCCCGTGAAGCTCAACATGGTCGTGTTCACGCACACCGCGGGGTACGTCGAGGAGATGGTCGAGCACGTCGCCGACAACGAGGGGCTGCAGCTCCAGCTCATCCAGTACATGCCGGAGCTGACCGGGAAGCCGGAGTGGAACATCGACATCGGGCGGGTCCACGACTGGCTCGCGGACATCTCTCACCGCGTCGAGCACCGGGAGATGCACGACCGCAAGCGGTACTTCGTGGGCGGGGAAAGTGACGAAGACGGCGACGGCGGCGGTATGGTCGAGATCGTCGATCCCGTCGAGAACGAGGACTTCTGCGCGAACTGCGGCCGCGTCCGCGTCACCCACGAGGGGTATTTAAAGGGCTGTCTCAACCGCAACGACGACCTCCGGTCGATGGGCGAGATGACTCGCGACGAGATCGCCGAGACGTTCGAGGCGGTCGTCGCGAACCGCGTCCCCTACTACGGCGAGTACCTGATCGAGAACGACGAGGGCGAGTACGAGATCAACGAGGAGTATCTCGGGACGCCGAGTGCGGCGGACTGAGAGTGCGTCACTCGCGAGTGGTCGACGAGAAGGGCTGAAAAAGGTAAACAAGACGGTTAGGATCCCCGCGAGCGACCGAATGGAGCGAGCACGATGGGATTCGAACTCGATGGCGAGACTCGTTTCACTCGTCTCGCGTAGTTCGAATCCCTGTGTCGTCACTCCTCGCTTCGCTCGGAGATGACGAGCACGATGGGATTCGAACCCACGACCATCGGATTAGAAGTCCGACGCTCTATCCTGGCTGAGCTACGTGCCCTCACTCCCACCTCAACCACCCAGTGCCAAAAACGCCGACGGTTCGCATCGGCACCGTTGCCCCACCTCCCAACAGCAGACCTAAGTCTGCCACGGGACTACTCCGCGCCAATGAACGTCATCGGAACCGTCGGCCTCCCCGGCAGCGGCAAGGGGGAGGCGGCGAACGTGGCCGAGGAAGCCGGAATCCCGGTCGTCGTGATGGGCGACGTGATCCGCGCGGAGTGCCGCCGCCGCGGGCTCGACCCCGCAGAGCACCACGGGCGAATGGCCGGCACGCTCCGCGAGGAAGAGGGACCCGACGCCATCGCCGCACGGACGCTCCCGCTCATCCGTGAGGCGGCCGACGAGACCGACCGCGGCACCGTCCTCGTCGACGGGCTCCGCTCGACCGTCGAACTGCAGCGCTTCCGGGAGGCGTTCGGCGACGACTTCACGCTCGTGGCGATCCACGCGCCGTTCGAGCTGCGCGCCGAGCGCCTCGACGCCCGCGGCCGCGACGACTCCGACTCCGACTTAGAGGCGCTCCGCGAGCGCGACGCCCGCGAGATCGGCCTCGGCCTCGGCGACACCCTCGAACGGGCGGACGTCGAGATCGACAACACGGGGACGCTCGCGGCGTTCCGGACTCGCGTCCGCGAGCTACTCGGGGTCGCCGAGGACGGAACAGCGGAGTCGCCAGCGACCACGAACGCCGGAGGTGACGGCGCGTGATATACAGCATCGACGTGCGGATCGAGGTCCCGGTCCACGACACGGAAGTGACCGACCGGGTCGCGGACGCGGTGCGGAACGTGTTCCCGGACGCGGACCCGATCCACGAAAACGGCGCACTCGTCGCCGAGGCGCACACCCTCGACGCCTTCTCCGACGTGCTCCACGAACAGGAGATCCTCGACACGGCCCGCCGCGTCTTCCTGCGGAACAGCACCGACGACGGGTTCTCCTTCTCGCTGAAAAAGCAGGCCGCGTTCGAGGGCGTCGTCAACTTCGCGGTCGGCGAGCCCGACGAACTCGGCGAAATCGATGTCGACGTTCGCGTCAGAGAACCCGACGTGGAGACGTTTATCGACTACGTCGCCCCGGAGACCGACGACGGACAGCCCGTCGACCCGGCCCGCGAGTACGGCGATCGGTTCGACCCCGAGGACGCGGCGTACTGACGCGTCTCCGTCGCGCGATGTCGACCGCTTTGGTCAATCGCTCAGGAGCGTCGCGACCGCCCCGCCGATCGCGCCGAAGGCGACCGGATAGACGACCCCGGCGAGCAGCGCGGCGGTGATGAGATCGGGTGCGACGACGCCCTCACCGACCGAGTACCGGAACGCGAACGCACCGATCACCGCGAGCGGGAGATACCCGGCGACGACGAATGCGCCAGACCGCGCCCCGTCTGCCGGTTCAACAGCGCCCGCGACGCGCGCGGCGGCGAGGCCAGCGACGATCAACAGGAGCGGCGGGACCGCGTACAGCAGCGTCAGCGACCCGCCGTCGGCCTCCGCGATGAGGCTCAGCGACCGCACGCCGCCGACCAGCGAGGGGATCTCGGTCTCGACGAAGTGGCTGTTATAAAACAGCCAGCCGACGCCCTGCCACGCCGGAATCGGGTCGCCACCGAGGAGGTCGGCGAAGAAATTGAAGCCCTGCAGTTGTTCTTCCACTCGACCGCGCTGCGTGACATAGGCGAACAGATAGCCGAGCACGTAGGCGACGGTCCCACCGACGGCACCGACGATAATTCCGCTCGTTCGTTCCGCGTTCTCGGAGGAAGTCATGCAGGCCGCGTCGTTTCGGACGCGGTAAGTGTCTGTTGGCTCGGCGCGACCGAATTCGCGGCCGCCTGATGCGAGGGACCCGCCTGCGCCGTCACTCGACCGCGGCCCACCGCTCCGCCCGTCACTCGACCGCGGCTCGCCACTCAGCCTGTGAGATCGTGTACCGCACCTCGTCGTGGACGCTGCCGTCGACGAACTCCAGGGTGTTCCGCAGCCGCCCCTCTCGGCGGCCGCCGAGGCGGTCGACGTATCCCTCGACCGCCCGCCGCGACTGCTCGTTGTCGGGGTGGTGGCTCACGGCGACGATATCGAGGTCCAGCTCCTCGAACGCGACTCGGACGAGGGCGGCCGCGCGCTCGCCGGAGTAGCCGCGACCCCAGAACCGCTTTCGGAGCCACACGCCGAGCGTCGCGGTCCCCGTCTCCCAGTCGACATCGAAGCCGGTGAAGCCGGCTATCTCGTCTGCCCCGTCCTCGCTCTCGCGGGGGCGAATCACGTACTCGGCGGCCTCGCGGTCGTCCCAGCGCTCGCGACCGCGCCGGAGGAACTCCTCGGTCTCGCGTATCGTCTCGTGGGGCTCCCACGTCACGTGTTCGGTCACCTCGTCGATACCGGGGTCAGACGAGCAGATCCGGTAGCACTCGCCGAGATCAACGTGCTCGGGCCATCGGGGTTCTAACCGTAATCGATCCGTTTCGATCGTCTCGGGGAACATACCCGCCCGTCTCACGGAATGGGATAAAAACCACGCCCGATGTGCGCCGCGTTCTCAGGGTCGAACACGGCTTGTTGATCTCTCGGTCGTCACCCGACCACGCCGCGCTGGCGCAGCTCCGTGCGGATCGCCGACCGCTTCACCAGCGCGAAGCCGACACAGATGATCAGGAATCCGGCGACCGTGTTCGGCGTGATCCCCTCGTTCAGGAACACCCATCCGGCGAGCGCCGCGAAGACCGGGGCGACGTACGAGACGAGGTTGATCTCGATCGGTCCGAGCCGGTCGAGCAGGTGGAAGTAGATGAGAAAGCCGATCCCGCTGGCCGCGATCGCGAGGTACGCGAGCGAGAGGATCGCCTCGGTCGTCCACGCGACCTCAGTGACCGACTCGCCGAGCCCGACCGCGAGCACGTGCATCAGCCCGGCACCGAGCAGCATCGACCACGCCTCCATCGTCTCGATCGGCATGTCGGCGTCAGACGCGCGGGTCAGCACCGACCCGAGCGCGAACGAGGCGGCCGCCAACAGGACGAGGAGCTTCGCGAACGTTCCGCTGCCGGCGAGATTCGAAGGGTCCGGTGCCGCCAACACGACGGCGCCGACGAGCCCGACGAGGAGCCCGAGCACGCCGACTACGGTCAGCCGCTCGGAGGGGAGAAACGCGCGCGCGAAGACGGTCGTCAGAACCGGGGAGAGGCTGATGATGACCGCCGCGATAGCGCTGGTGACGGCCGGGTCGCTCTCGCCGATGAACAGCAGAGCGTGGTAGCCGGCGATGATCAGGGTCGCGCCGACGGCGACGACCGACCACTCCTCGCGTCCTCGCGGGAACGGGTCGTCGACGACGTACGCCGCGTACGCCAGCATGACGACGCCCGCGATGTCGAACCTGAGCGCGGCGAACAACACCGGTGGGAAGTACGCCAGCCCCGCGTTGATCGCCATGAACGCCGAGCCCCAGACGGCGGCGAGGATCAGGAACAGCGAGAGGGTTCGGGCGCGACTCACACACGGTGTCTCCCGGCGGCGGGCCAAAAGGTTCCGAAACCGGCCGGGCCTGCAGGGACTCCGGCGCCCGGAGGGTTGGGTGGGCTACCGGATCTGGAACCGGTCACCGTCGCGAGCGACGACGCCGACGTCGGCGAGGCGGTGAAGCGCGTCGGCGACCGTCTCCTCGTGAGCACCCACATCGTCGGCGACGGCGGCGACGCTGCCGTCGGTCTCCAAGAGCGCGGAGAGGATCGCGGCGAAAAATCGGCTGTCCGCCTCAGTCCCGAGGCGTTCGTCGATCTGAGCGAGGGTGTCCTCGACGCGACCCTGCACCCATCGCTGCGCTAACGAAAGCTCTCGATCGAGGTCCTGAAGCCGCGCGTACTCGCTGGCGAGGTCGGCGAGGGTATTCGACGACTCCGACCCGTCCGGCGCCTCGATGGAGAGGTGCGGGCAGCGCCCGGACATGTCGAGGCTGTTCTTCGCGGGGTACGCGCTCTTCGCGCCGAATCCGTACGGGGACACGCTCACCTCCAGCCGGAGGCTTCGGCTGATGCGGAAGTACTTGCGACGCTGATCGTCGGTCGTCGACTCGATCAGACCCGCGTCTTCCAGCTTGCGGAGGTGGTCGATGACCGCCTTCGGGCTCACGTCGAGATACTCCGAGATCTCCGTGACGTAACAGGGCTTGGTCGCGAGCAACCGGAGGATGCGCCGCCGGTTCTCGTTGCCGAGGAGATCGAGCAGTACCGCGGAGTCCATTAACGTATGGTTAGCGTCGGACATATAAAAGGCTGACTTCAACGGTCGGCGGTGAGTCGAGCAGTCGGCCGCGAGTCGGGCGTCAGTTTCGCTCTGCGCACGCGCGTATCGCGCGGAGCGAAGGGTAGTTAGCCCGCGGCCGGGAACGGAGGCGTATGGACACGGCGCTTATCATTCTCGACGGGTGGGGCCTCAGTCGAGGGGCAGGGGGCGACAGAGCGGGAGGCGACGGATCGGACGACGGCGTGGGGAACGAGAGCGGAGAGCGCGACGCGACCGATTCGCCGGTCGACCCGTCGGGGCGGCTCGCCGGACGAGACGCGGTCGCGGCCGCCGACACGCCGACGTTCGACGCGGCGACCGAGCGCGGCGCGAGCGGACGGCTGATCGTCCACGGCCGCCGCGTCGGGCTCCCCGAAGGCCAGATGGGCAACTCCGAGGTCGGTCACCTGAACATCGGGGCGGGCCGCGTCGTCAAGCAGTCGTACACTCGGATCACGGACGCGCTCGCCGAGGGCTCGCTGTCCGACAACGACGCCATCGCGGGCGCACTCGACCACGCGCGGTCGACCGGCGGACGCGTCCACTTCATGGGACTCGTCTCCGACGGCGGCGTCCACTCGGACGTCGAGCACCTGCTCGCGCTCATCGACGCCGCCGCCGACGCCGGGATTCCGGCGACGTCGCACGCGTTCACCGACGGCCGCGACACGGCCCCGGAGATCGCCGACCGCTTCCTCGCGGACGTGACGGCGAAGGCGGACGAGCGCGGGACCGGCCACGTGGCGACGGTGACGGGGCGCTACCACGCGATGGACCGCGACGAGAACTGGGGACGGACGCGGAAGGCGTACGACGCGATCGTCGAGCGCGAGGCGCTTTACGAGGCCGAAACGGCGGTCGGAGCCGCCGAGGCGGCACACGCCCGCGGCGAGACCGACGAGTTCATCGAGCCGACGGTGGTCGCTGGCGAGCCCGAGCTCGCCGACGGCGACGCGGTCGTCTTCTTCAACTTCCGGGCGGACCGCGCCCGTCAGCTCGTTCGGATGCTCACCGACACGCGTCCCGAGTGGGAGTTCGACCTCGACCAGCCGGACGTTCGGCTGACCACGATGACGGAGTACGACGAGACGTTCACGTTCCCGGTGGCGTTCCCGCCGCAGATCCCCGAGAACACGATCGGCGAGGTCGTCGCCGACGCCGACATGACGCAGCTCCGGATCGCCGAGTCGGAGAAGTACCCGCACGTGACGTACTTCCTCAACGGCGGCCGCGAGGTGAAGTTCCCGGGCGAGCTCCGGGAGATCGTGAAGAGCCCCGACGTCCCCACCTACGATCTCCAACCGGAGATGTCCGCGCCGGAGCTCACCGACGAGGCGATCGGTATCATCGAGAACGCCGACCCGAACCTGATGGTCCTCAACTACGCGAACCCGGACATGGTGGGTCACACCGGCGACTTCGACGCGGCCGTCGCCGCGGTCGAGGCGGTCGACGCGCAGCTAAATCGGCTCCTCGACGCGGTCGCCGACGCGGGCGGGCACGCCGTCGTCACCGCCGACCACGGCAACGCCGACGACATGGGGACGCCGGAGAACCCGCACACCGCCCACACGTTCAATCCGGTCCCCTTCGTCTACCTCACGCCCGACGGCGACGACGGCGGCCGAGCGATCCGCGCGGACGGATCGCTGTGCGACATCGCGCCGACGCTCGTGGAACTGATCGGGCTCGACCAGCCGCCGGAGATGACCGGCGAGAGCCTCCTCACGAAGTGAGCCGCGTCGCGCGCGCGGAGTAGAACGGTGATCTGGAGAAATGGTGATCTGGAGAAATAAATGGTAAACTGCGGTCAGATTTCCTCGGGTTCCACCGCGTTTAATACCCTCACCGGAGAGTAATCTTTCATGACAGACGAGACCACGCCGGTGATCGCCGCCGCCTATCGAACGCCGCAGGGACGTGACGGGGGCGTCTACGCCGACGTCCGCTCAGAGGACCTCTCGACGCGCCTGATCGACCACACGCTCGCTGAGACCGGGCTGACCGGCGACCACGTCGACGACCTGATGTGGGGCGTCGCCCAGCAGCGCACCGAGCAGGACAACAACGTCGCTCGGGTCATCGCGCTCCTCTCCGACCTCGGCGAGTCCGTCCCGGCCACCTCTATCAACCGGTGGTGCGCCTCCTCGATGCAGGCGATCATCTCCGCGTCGGACGCGGTCGCCGCGGGCAACCGCGACTGCGTCATCGCCGGCGGCGTCGAGAACATGAGCCGCGTGCCGATGGACGGGGACTCGTATCAACACCTTCACCCGGAGCTGTCGGAGCGGTACAACGTCTTCCAGCTGCAGATGGGAATGACCGCGGAGAAGGTCGCCGAGGAGTACGACGTGAGCCGCGAGGCGCAAGACGAGTACGCCGCCCGGAGCCACCAGCGCGCCGCGGAGGCGACGGAGTCCGGGCGGTTCGACGACGAGATCGTTCCCGTGGAGACGGACGACGGGCTCGTCGAGGAAGACGAGGGGATCCGGCCGGACACGACCGCGGAGAAGCTCGCGGGGTTGTCGCCCGCGTTCACCGGTGACGGTACCGTCACCGCCGGAAACTCCTCGCAGATCTCCGACGGGGCCTCGCTCACGCTCGTCACGAGTAAGGCGTTCGCGGAGGACCACGGTCTCGACGTGCTCGCGGAGGTCGGCACGAACAACGTCGCCGGCGTCGACCCCACCGTGATGGGGATCGGACCGGTGCCCGCGACGCGGGGGTTGCTCGACCGCGCCGGCCGGACCATCGACGACTACGATCTGGTCGAACTCAACGAGGCGTTCGCCTCCCAGTGCGAGTACTCGCGGCGTGAACTCGGAGTCGACGAGGAGCGGTACAACGTCAACGGCGGCGCCATCGCGATCGGCCACCCCCTCGGTGCCTCCGGTGCCCGGCTGCCGGTGACGCTGATCCACGAGATGCAGAAACGGGACGCAAATCGCGGGCTCGCGACGCTGTGCGTCGGCTTCGGACAGGGAGCCGCGATCGAGTTCTCGCGGTAAGTGCCGAGGGCGCTGTTGCACCCGTAATCGGTGAACGTTCCGTCGGCCGTGCGTGACACAGGCTGCTTGCGATTCTGTCCAACGCAAATGCGCCTCGTTGAGCGTCGCGTGTGAGGGCACAACCGTTTTCATGTTTCCCCGCGTACGCTTACTGTTGAGGTGTGTTAACGTGAGACAGCATAATGCGGATTCACCGGTCGTCGATATCGCGTATCTCGCGCGGTCCGAACACCGTGTCCCGACGCTCGTCGCACTGACGGAGCGCCCTCGGAGCCGCTCCGAACTCTGTGAGTTGACCGGCGTGTCGTCTTCCACGATGCGCCGAACGCTGGACGAGTTCAACGATCGACGCTGGATCGATAAAGACGGGTACCAGTACGTGGCGACGCGACTGGGAGAGGCGATCGCATCCGGGATCGAAGACCTGATCGAACGGGTTGAAACCGAGCGAAAGCTGCGCTCTGTCTGGCAGTGGCTCCCCGACGCGATCAGTGCGTTTCCGTTCGAGACGTGGTCGGATCTGACCATAACCGTCGCCGAACCCGATGCTCCGTACCGTCCAGTGGGACGATTCGAGTCGCTTCTCCGAGAGACCACCACCGTACGGTTTCTCCGTCCGGAAGTCGCGCTGATGGATCTGTGTTTCGACCTGCTCTACCAACTGATCGCCGAGGGAGTGGAGATGAGGTTGATCGATCGTCCGGAGTGCCACCGCTACTTTCTGTCGACGTACCCGAATCGTAGTTCCGAGATGATCCGACAGGACCATTTCACGATATTAGAGCACGACAACCTGCCTTCGTACGGGACCGGTCTGCTCGACGACTGCGTGACGATCAGTTGTTACGAGCGGGATAGCGGGACGGTGCACGCGTTGATCGACACCGACGCGCCGGCGGTCCGCGAGTGGGCGGAGTCCCTCTACGAAACCCACAGGGCAGATGCACGCCGCGTGGAACTACAGAAGAGCGCCGAGTCAGTGCCCCACGACTGAACTCGCGGGGTTCCGCCTCGCCTGTTTCGCAGCTAGTGGTTCTGTTGCAGTTGTTGGGTATTTTGTGACGCTTGCAGGAACGGCGATACCTGCTGGATTCTCACAAAATAGCTACAATAGACACGACTTCGTAGCTCTGCTTACCGGGAAGAGAACACGCGTTGCTCTCTCGGGGGAGAGACAGAACCATGACTGACGAACGACAACTATCGCACGGTATCGACCTCGAAACACTGAACGGGTTCGCCGGACACGCCGCAGAGAACCCCCAAGCCGTCCAGCTTGGCCTCGGTGCGTCCGCGACGTACGAGGGGACGGCCGCGCACAGCCTGGCGAAAGTCGATAGCTACGAACTCGGCGGCGAGACGATCGCTCGCGACACCCGCGAATACACGATCCCCTACGGCGCTTGGAAGGAGGTACTGGACGCGGGCGGGTGGGTCGGTGGGATCGACCGGCTCGAGCCGGTAGAAGCCGCGCTGTCGGCACTGGCCGCCTGTATCAACGTCGGCATCAGCATCAACGCCGCCGCCAACGACGTGGATATCACCCGTCTCCAGACGCGCGTCCGGACCGATTTCGATCCGGCCGTCCTCTTCGGTCTCGCGGAACTCAAAGAGGCCGACTCGGTCTTCGAGAATCTCACCGCCGAGGTCGAGATAGACGGCGAAGACATCGATCAGGACCTGATCGACGAATGGGCACGGCGAGCACCCGTCTACACGTTCGTCTCCCTCGCACAGGACGTCGATATGACCATCAACACGCCCGCTGAGGTGGCGGTCGACGACTAACCGGTGGCCTCGAATGAGCGAATCACTCGACACGGACAAACTCGAACGCGAGGTCAAATCGATGTACCGGGGCGTCGCAGAATCGGCCGACGCGGACTTTCACTTCGAGACGGGCCGCGACCTCGCCGACCGGCTCGGCTACGGCCCCGACGAGCTCACGTACGTTCCCGACGCCGCGATCGACTCGTTCGCGGGCGTCGGCTACTACTTCGACCTGGCCGAACTCAAGCCGGGCGAGGCGGTGCTCGACCTCGGTAGCGGGTCGGGAATGGACGCCTTCGTCGCCGGATCGTACGTCACTGAGACCGGTACCGTAACGGGGATCGACATGACCGACGAGCAGGTCGAGAAGGCTCGCAACCTCGCGGCGGACAACGGCTTCCATAACGTCACGTTCCGACACGGCTTCATCGAGGACCTCCCGTTCGAGGACGGATCGTTCGATGCGGTGATCTCGAACGGCGTGGTCAACCTCTCCGCGCAAAAGGACCGAGTCTTCGAGGAAGCGAATCGAGTGCTCAAACCCGGCGGGCGGTTGGCGCTCGCGGACATCGTCAGCGAACGACAGCTGCCGGAGGGCATCAAGAACGACGCGGACCTCTGGGCCGCCTGTATCGGCGGCGCCGAACAGGTCGACGGATACACCAGGATGATCGAACGAGCCGGATTCGAGATGAAAGCGGTCAGAGAGAACACCGAGTACGAGTTCATCTCGGACCAGGCCGCGAACGCGTGCCATAAATACGGCGTACAGAGCATCTCGCTCGGCGCTCAGAGGCACGAAAACGAGAGACAAACATGACCAACAAAAGCGAACGACTCGACGCGGTGTCGCGTCGGAGCGTGTTGCAAACCGGCGCGGTGAATTAGACCCCGAACTGATGCCCGAACAGATACAGACGCCAACCGGCCCCGGGCCGAATATCTGGTGGATCGCACGGTTCGATCCACCGAACTAACGGTTTTTATGCGTCGTAGCCGGCCAGGTCCATCAGCGAGGCGAACTGCTCCGAGTCGAGGGCGTCCTCGTAGACGATTCCCGTGAGCATCCCGCCGGGATACGACTCGCCGTTCATCACGTGGTTCACCTTGTGACAGTGGACCGCGTAGATACCCGGATCCGCGTCGGCGGTGAACTCGATCGTCTTGCGCTCCGCCGGCGAGATCGGCACCACGTCCTCCTTGTATCGGGCGGCCTCCGGGATGACGCTCCCGTCCTTCTCGACGACCTCGAACCGGTGGTTGTGGGTGTGCATCGAGTGAGCCTCGTACCCGTTGTTGGTGAGGTGGATCCGGACGCGGTCCCCCTCCTCTACGATCATCGGTGAGCCCTCTTCGGGATGTAGGCTGTACGGGGCCGACCGACCGTTCACCGTGAACGCGTCGGGGTTGCGGTCGCGGTGGCCGAACGACACGTCGCCGCCCGCCGTCGACGCCGAGAGGCGCGTGTCCCAGTCTTTCACGGTCATGAAGAACTCCTTGTCCGGGGGCTCGTAGTCGACCGGGTCGACGCGGAGGATCCCGTACATCCCGAGATCGAGGTGGTTCTGCGTCTGGAAGTGGCAGTGGTAGAGGTGGGTCCCCGGGACGTTCGCCTCGATCTCGTAGGTGTGCGACTCGCCCGGGGCGACCTGCATCCCCGTCGTCGTCGGCGCGCCGTCGTCCATCCAGCTCTTCCGGAGCGCGTGCACGTGGAACGTGTGCGGTCGGTTGTGCTCGGTGTTGTCGTACGTGAGTTCGAGATCCGTTCCTTCGGTGACCCGGAGCACCGGACCCGGGACGCTCGGCTCGGTCTCGGCGGTCTTCCACCCCCACACCTCCGGCAGCTCCCACGGTCCACCCCGAGCGTCGTCGCCGAGTAACTGGTGTCGACAGGCCTCCGTCGAGAGCGTCACCGCGCCGTCGGTCTCGTCGAGATCGATCGTCGTCGGTGCCGAGGTGTACGGGTAATCGGTCTCCACGTCGGTCGCGTCGCTTCCGGACCAGTCGTCCACCTGCTCCGTGACGCCGTCACCGGTCGCGGCGGCTTCCGCCCCCCCTCGGCCGCTCACCTGCGGGCCGGTACAGCCCGCGATCCCGGCGGTTCCGACGGCCGCGGCCGCGGAGAGAAACGCTCGTCTTGACGCCGTTCGTCGTCCGGATCCGTTCTGCTTGTTCATTACGACCGCCACTCGTCGCCGGACGTGTTTAAAAGGGGAACCGGATACGCGGACCCTGAGAACCCGCCTCCGTGGCGAAAGCGTATATATACTCAGGTGTCGCGATCCGCGGTACCGCGTTCGTCGATTCATGGGCGTTCGTGACGGTGCGTATTTAAGTGATCGCGACGCCCTGGGCGATCCATGCTGATCGGCATCATCTCTGACACGCACGACGACGCGGCCGCCGTCGAGGCGGCCGTCGCGCTGTTCGAGCGCGAAAGGGTCGACGCGGTCGTCCACTGCGGCGACTTCGTGGCGCCCTTTTCAGTGACGCCGTTCGCCTCGCTCGTCGAAAGAGATAGTTCCGACGACGACACCGCTTCCGCCGCCGACGGCGTCGACTTCCACGCCGTCCGCGGCAACAACGACGGCGAGTGGGCGGTCCAGTCGGCCGTCGAGTCGTTCGGAACCTACCACGGCGAGGCGGCGACCCTCGCGTTCGACGGCCGCGAGGTCGCCGTCACCCACGGGACCAGCGGGGTCGTCGTCGACGCGCTCGTCGACTGCGGCGACTGCGATTACGTGCTCCACGGCCACACGCACGCACACGCCGCCGAAGCGCGCGACGGAACCGTCCGCGTGAACCCCGGTGGGCTCCCGATTCCGGTCGAGGGCGCGGACGACCGCTTCCGCGTCGCGACGATCGACACGACTGCCGAGGGCGTCGATGCGGTGACGCATCACGCGCTCGAACGCTGACGGGCGGTTTCGGGCCGGGTCATTGCGTCCAGCCCGCCCTGTCCCTCGACGCGTGCTACCGTCACCCGGAGATTTATCGCCGTTCCGCCGCTGGGTACCCGTATGAGACACGCGCAGGGACCGCTCCTCACCATCGATCTGACGGATCGAACCGCCACTACGGAGCCGATAGACGACCGGCTCGCCGCGTTCGTCGGGGGTCGCGGGCTCAACACGTCGCTGGCGTACGATCGGATTCCGTTCGACGCCGACCCGCTCGGCCCCGAAAACCGGCTCTACTTCTCGACCGGGCCGATGCAGTACTCGACCACCTCGTACACGGGACGGATGTCGGCGACCGCGCTCTCGCCGCTGACGAACGGGCTGCTCTCGTCGAACGCCGGCGGGTTCCTCTCGCGGAACTTCACCGGGGCGGGCTACGCCGCCGTCGAACTCGTCGGCGAGAGCGACGAGCCGCTCGCGGTTCACGTCCGCGAAGTCGGCGACGACGGGGAGCCGAACGTCGCGTTCGAGGAAGTGCCTGACCTCGTCGAAGCCGAGACCTCCGCCGTCTCCGCCCGATTCGCGGAGAGCCACGACCTCGGTCCCGAACACGTCGCCTGCGTCGGTCCCGCCGGAGAGAACGAGGTCCGGTTCGCGTCGATCATGACCTCGGACACGCGGGCGTTCGGCCGCGGCGGGCTCGGGGCCGTCCTCGGCGGGAAGGGCGTGAAGGCGCTCACGTTCGACGGCGATGCGGACGCCGAGATCGACATCGACTGGCCCGACGACGCCGGGGAGGTCCACCGCGAGGCCGCCACTTCCGACTCGATCATGAAACGGCAGGGGACCGCGAGCGTGACCGAACTCGCCAACGAGGTCGACGCGCTCCCGTCGTACTACTTCTCCGAGACGTCCTTCGAGGGAGCGGCGGGGATCTCCGGGGACCGCGTCGAGGAGAAAAAGTACAAGAAAGGCACCTGCTCCAGCTGCGCGTTCGCCTGCAAGCTTCCGACCCGCGACGAGGCGACCGGCGTCGAGACCGAGGGGCCGGAGTTCGAGACCGTGATGGCGTTCGGCTCGAACGCCGGCGTCGACGACGTGGTCGACGTGATGCGGGCGAACGAGCTGTGCGACGAGCTCGGGATGGACACCATCTCCTGCGGCGACGTCGTCTCGATGTTCTTGGAGAGCGAAGCGGAGTTCGGCAACGCGTCGCTCGTCAGGTCGCTCGTCGAGCAGATCGCGTACCGCGAGGCCGTCGGCGACAAGCTCGCCGAGGGGATCCACCGCGCCCACGAGGAGTTCGGTGCCGACGACTGGACCGTGAAGGGGATGGCTTTCTCGGGACACGACGGCCGGACGCTGAACGGGCAGGGGCTCGGCTTCGCGACATCCAACCGCGGCGCTGACCACATGTACGGGGAGTTCTACCCCTACGAGTACCCGCTCGTCGACAAGGACGAGGCGCTCGATCCGACCGGACTGGACGGGAAGCCGCCGAAGCTCGTCGCGAAGGAGAACCGCAACGCCGTGCTCGACTCGGCGGTGATCTGTAAGTTCTCGCGGGGCGTCGTCACCGACGACCGGCTCGGGGCCCTCTTGGGCGCCGACTACGACGACCTGCTCGGTCTCGGGGCTCGAGTCGTCGAGTTAGAGCGCGCGTTCAACAACGCCCGCGGCTTCGATCGCGCGGACGACACGCTCCCCTACGCGGACGCGATCGACGGCTTCGACGAGGGGCTCTCCGAGTACTACGCGCTCCGCGGCTGGAACGACGACGGGACCGTCCCCGGGTACGGCGGCACGCGGGACGAGCTGGGCGGGGGTAGCGGGGACGGCGGAAGCGGCGGAGGGGGCGGACGCGGCGACGCCGTGGCCGACGACTGACGCTGTACCACTCTTTCGATGGCCGTCGCAGCCCGTCGAGACACACAAGCGCGTACTTGTTCTTTCACCGACGTTATGACGGGGCGGCTCGAACCGGGCGATATGGAGAGACGCGCGTTCCTCGCGGACACCGTCGCAGCCGCCGCCGTCGTCGGCGGAACCGGTGGGATCGCGGGCTGTGCCGACCTCGCTGGCGGCGACGAGTCGCCCGCGACTCGCGATCCACCGCCGCGGCCGACGGAGCTCACCCCGGACGCGGTCGCGGCGTACGTCGCCGACTACGAGGCGGTCCGGGTCCACAATCACCACGTCGAGCGCGGCGCTACAGACGTGTCCGTCGACGCAGTCGCGACGTTCGACCACGCGGCTGGCGACGAGCACTACGCGACCGCTCAGCACGCCGGTACCCTGTACGACACCGATTCGGACGGCAATCGGTCGGTCGGCGAGCTGTCCTCGGCGCCCGTCCCGTACCTCGTCACGCCCGATCGAACGCTTCGGATGGATACCACACGCCGATCGATCGAAGGCGACGAGAGAGATCGTGCGCCCGACGAGACGGCGTCGCCGCCGCTCGGCGTCCGGCTACTCAACGTCACGGACGAACCACGCGAGGTCGCGGTTCGGGTGGTCCGGCGAACCGACGCGATCGAGGCGGGCGAGGACGAACTGGGCGCCGACTCGAACGACGGCGAACTGCGCGTCGACGCTCGCGACGGTGACGCGGCTGCGACGGAAGGCGACGCGCTCGTCGCCGAACCGACGGTGACCGCCGAGCCGCGGTCGGCGGTCGAGCTCCGTGCGATCACCGCCGTCCGCGGCGGCTATCGGATCACCGCGAGCTCGGAGACCAACGGCGTGACCAGTCTGGGACGGATCGAGGTCGGACTGCCGAGCGCCGACCGCGAGCCGAACGTCGACATCGTGGTCGACGGGGACGGGCTCTCGACGCGGCACCTCCCGTCGTTCGAGCCGATCTGAGACGCGACTCTCTCGGTGGCCGATCCGACTCCGACGCCTTCTCAGTCTGCGACGCCCGCAGGGTCGACGCCGCGGAACTCGAAGCGCGCGCCGCCGCCGTCGGCGTCGGTCACGGAGAGCTCCCACCCGTGCGCGTCGGCAACCTCGGCGACAATTTTCAGGCCGAACCCCGTGCCGTCGGGCTCTGTCGACATTCCGGCGTCGAACACGTCATCGCGGAGGTCGGCGGAGATCCCCGGGCCGTCGTCTGCGACGTAGAACCCGGTTCCGTCGTCGAGCGCGCCGACCTCGACGCGGACATCCGTACCCCCGTGGGCGACCGCGTTGGCGAAGAGGTTCTCGAGGGCCTGTCGTAGCCGGCTGCGGTCGGCCCGGATTCGGACGTCATCGACGGCGGCGAACGTCGCGTCCGCGGTGTCGACGTTCTCCCAGCACTCCTCGGCCAGGGCGGCGAGCGACACCGGTTCGGTTTCGTCGATCGCGGACCCCTGCTTCGCGAGCGTCAGCATGTCGTCGATGAGCGCGTGCATCCGGTCGAGCGACCGCGAGACCGCGTCGAGCTCGGACTGCTCTCGGCGTTCGACGTCGAGCCGCTCGCGCAGTAGTTCGAGGTTGCCCGCCGCGACGTTCAACGGGTTTCGGAGGTCGTGCGAGACGAGACTCGCGAACTCCTCCAGCCGATCGCGTTCTCGGGCGATATCAGACTCCCGCTCCCGGAGCTGTCGTTCTCTCTCGATCCGCACGAGCACCATCGTCACCGTCGCCGCCCAGAGTCGGGCGATCGCGAGGTCGGAGTCGTCGAACGCGTTCGGCTCCGCCGCGCCGACGTTGATGACCCCGTAGCGCCCGAGCGGGAGGATGAGTTCGCTGCGGATCGGCGAGTTCGGGTTGTATCGGTCGGGATCCTCACGCGTGTCGGCGACGTACTCCGGCTCGCCAGACTCGAACACCGTCCACGAGATGCTCTGCTCGCTGGCCGGAAACGTGGGGTGGTCGCCGATCAGGTCGTCTGCGGGGTCCGTCCAGACGACGGGTTCAAGCCGTGCCGCCGACTCGTCGTACAGCCAGACCGCGGCGATCGGGTGTCCCAGTACGTCCTCGATGTACTCGACGGCCGCCCGTGCAGCGACCTCCCGATCGGTCGTCTTCAGCAGGTCCTGTGTCGCCTCGTGAAGCGCTTCCAACGTCTCGGTGCGACGGTGGAGCTTAGCCTGCTCCGCGCGCGCCGCCTCGACGTCGACGATCGTCACGACCAGATGCGCCTCGCCGTCCTGCTCGAACGGACCGAGGCTGACGGTTACGGGGAGTTCGGTGCCATCCTTCCGGCGCACCGCGAGATCGATGCTCGCCGCCATCGAGCGGGGCTCGGGGTCGGCGACGTACCGATGTAGCTCCGCGCCGGCGGCGCCGTCGTCCGGGTCGTAGAGGAGCGTCTCGATGTCGTCGCCTTCCAGTTCCTCGGGCGAGTACCCCAGAAGCGGCTCAATGCGATCGTTCCCGGCTCGGATGACTCCGTTTGTGTCGACGATCACGACCGCGTCCGGGAGTCCGTCAAGCGCCGAGGGAAATCGGTTCATCGCTATCGCCTCACTGGTCCTCGGCCGGTTCGTGGACGTGTCCGCACTCGGGGCAGCGGACCTCCTCGCCACGGAGGTCGGCGGAGGAGGCGCGAACCTCGCGCATCACCTCGCTGATTTTGTCCTCCGCCTCCAGCTCGTCGGCGACCGCGAGGTCGACGCCCTCCACCTCTAGGAGGAACTTCGCGACCTCCGTGACCTCGTACATCATCTCGTCTAAGTCCTCGGCCGTGAAGAAGCCGGACATCGCGCCGTAGAGGAACGTCGCGCCCGCCTTCGTCACCTTCTCTTCGAAGGAGTAGCGGGCCTGATTGACCGCCTGCGGCGTGTACGTGTCGGTCATGAACGGGACCAGCTCGGGGAGGTTCTCGCCGATCTTCGTCATCTCGACGCCGGTTTCGGTGCGGAAGTCCGCACAGAGGCGCGCTATCGCCCACTCTCGGGCCGTGATGTACGTCCGGTCGCGGAGGAACTCGTTGACGCGCTCGTACCGGGCGCCGTCCATCTTTTTGAACCGCTCGTACTTGCGGACTTCCGGGGGGACGTCGGTGGCGTCGGTGGCGTCGGTGGCGTCGGTGGCGTCCTCGCCAGTCTCGTCGCGGTTGCTGGTCTCAATGCGATCGACCGCGTTGGCGGTCTCGTCGCTGTCGACGGCGCCGCTGCCACTGTCGACGGCGCCGCTGCCACTGTCGACGGCCTCCGCGGCGGACGCTGCTCGCTCGTCGGCGTCGGCTGGCTCGTCGGAGGGGTCCGATCCGTCGTCGGGCGGGTCCGACTCGGGATCGGTGTGGTCGCTCATGTTGTTATAAACCAAACCACCGGACAAAAGGGTTGTCGGTGCGTCCGAGTCCGATCCCGTGGGGGTGCTGCTCGCGGCAGCGAACCGACGGCGGTCGAGCGGGGTCGCCGTCGGCGATCGGAGATCCCTTTTTGTATCAGCGTGTGGACGTGCGGATATGAAGGTGCTCTGCGGGATCGGTGGCAGCGACGACTCGTTCCGTGCGCTCAATCGGACCGTCGAGCGCGCGGCGGCCGCGGACGACGACCTGACGATAGCGGTGGTCGACAACGAGGACTCGTCGGTCACCCCAGACGACGTGATGGAACGCGCTCGGGAGGCGGTCAACGACGCGGAGATCGACGCCGACATCAGGCGAGTCGGGGGCGATCCCGGAAGCCAGCTCGTGGAGATCGCCGAGACGGAGGGGTTCGACGAGATCGTCCTCGGCGGCGGTCAAACGAGCCCGATGGGCAAGATCACGATCGGATCGATCGCGGAGTTCGTCCTGTTGAACGCCAAAACCTCGGTCACACTGGTCAGATGAGCGACCGCCGCTACCCCGACGCGATCGCCGACGAGTTCCCTGCACCGCCGATCGAGTTCACGGACCGAGAGGACCGGTCGATCGAGATACGGGCGTATGAGGGCTCCGAAGTGGGGTACGAGTCGCTGGTCGAAATGTACGACGCGTTCGATCCCGCCGACCGCGCACAGGGGATCCCGCCCGGCGGCGAGTCGCGGATCCGCGAGTGGCTCGACGCGATCCTCGAGGGCGACTGTCTGAACGTGATCGCGTGGTGCGGCGACGAGGCCGCCGGTCACGCGACGCTCGTGCCCGACGGCGACGCCTACGAACTGGCGATCTTCGTCCACCAAGCGTACCAGCGAGCGGGTATCGGAACGCATCTCATCCGCGGGCTTCTGGGCCACGGACAGGCCAACGGCGTTACGACCGTGTGGCTCACGGTCGAGCGCTGGAACCGCGCCGCGGTGTCGCTGTACAAGAAGATCGGCTTCGAGACCTCGAACGCCGAGAGCTTCGAACTGGAGATGGGGCTTCGACTGAACGAGGATGAGAAGACGGACGACGAGGCGAACGGTGAGACAGACGACGAGGCGGCAAGCGACGCGGACAGCGACGCGAACGACGCGTAGCTGCGGTTGCGGTCGTAGTGTTGGCCGGGATCTTCAAGCCTTTACGTGCGGCGAGCGACCGCTGCGATATGAGTTATCGGATCTTACTGTTGGGGGCGCCGGGCGCCGGAAAGGGGACGCAGAGCGCAAAGCTCGCCGACGAGTACGGGATCGGGCACGTCACCACCGGCGACGCGCTCCGCGCGAACAAAGATATGGAGACGGAGTACGGCACTCCCCGCTCGTTCATGGAAGCGGGCGAGCTCGTGCCCGACCCGGTCGTCAACGAGATCGTGAAGACCGCGCTCGCCGACGCCGACGGCTTCGTCCTCGACGGCTACCCGCGCAACCTCGAACAGGCCGAGTACCTGTCGGAGATCACCGACCTCGACGCCGTCGTCCTCCTCGACGTCGACGACGAGGTGCTCATCGACCGACTTACCGGCCGCCGAGTCTGCGACGACTGCGGCGCGAACTTCCACGTCGACTTCCAGCCGCCCGAGGAGCCGGGCGTCTGCGACGAGTGCGGCGGCGAACTGATCCAGCGCGACGACGACACCGAGGAGACCGCCCGCGAGCGGCTCGAGGTCTTCTACGAGAACACCGAGCCCGTCGTGGAGCACTTCCGTGACGAGGGATCGCTCGTCACCGTCGACGGCGAGTCGACCCCCGACGAGGTCTTCGACCGGATCTCCGACGTCGTCGAGGCGTAACGCGGCGCCGAACGGCGGGGCGTAACGCGGCGCCGAACGGCGGGAAGTCACCGCGACGTGCCGTCGCCGATTCTACAAGGTTCTTAACCGTTCGCTGCCAACCGTCCGCTAATGAGCAAGGTCGAACGGAGAGTCCGCTCGCTCGTCCGGGAGGACGGCGAGATGCGGGGCGCCCTCGAAGTCGTCCTCGACCGCGCCACCGATGGCGAGGTCCAGTGGGTCGACGTCCGCGACGAGATCACGAGCGGTCAGTGGGGCCGACTCATCGAAAAGGAGATCCTCGTCGACGGAGAGGCCGGCTTCGCGATCGCCGACCGCGAGGCGATCGAAGACGGGCTCTCGGACGATGACGATGGCGATCTGACGAGCGGCGGCGACTTCGAGACGCCGGAGACGACGACGTGGACCAAGTGGGACAAGATCGCCGCGGTGGCGACACTCGGGACGTTCGTCGGCTACGCCGTCACACCGGTGCGAAACACGATCGCCGGGGCGATAGACCTCGTTCTCGGTCCGCTACTTAACGTCGTCCCGTTCTACGCCGTGATCATGGTGGTCGCGCTCGCGACGGGTCTGTATTCGACGCTCCTTCGCGCCGGTCTCATGGACATGGACAAGATGAGCATGTACCAAGACCGGATGAAAGACATCCAGGAGCGCCGCAAGCAGGCGAAAGAGCAGGACGACGACGAGGCGCTCGACGCGATCCAAGAGGAACAGATGGAGGCGATGGGCGATCAGCTCGGGATGTTCAAAGAGCAGTTCCGCCCGATGGTGTGGATCATGTTCCTCACGATTCCGGCGTTCCTGTGGATGTTCTGGGTGATCGGCTACCGCGGGTCCACCTCCGCGTACCCGGAAATCGCCGCACAGGAGCTCGTGGTTCCGCTCGCCGGAACTATCACGTGGGACACGGGGATCATCGGACCGATCCAGATGTGGATCGTTTGGTACTTCCTGTGTTCGATGGCGTTCACGCAGATCATCCAGAAGAGCCTCAACATCGAGATGTCGCCGTCCTCGTCGTAGACCGGCGACCGCGGGCGGACGACTACCGCTCGCCTTCCGTTTTCAGAAACGCTTCGACCGCCGCCCGATCCGGAAGCGCCGACATTCCGCCGACGTCCTGCACCGAGAGCGCAGCCGTCGCGTTGGCGAACGCGAGCGCATCGTCGAGGTCAGTCGTGTCGTCGAGATCGACTGCGTCCGCGAGACCCGCGGAAATCCGAGCGATCAGTCCAGCGGTGAAGGCGTCACCCGCGCCGGTCGTGTCGCGGCTCTCCACGGTGAAGCCGTCGTGCCGTGCGGTCGTCTCGCCCCACGGCGCGTCCGACGTGCTGGCGGCGAGGGCGCCGTCCGCGCCGAGCGTGACGACCGCCGTGTGCGGACCGAGCGCACAGAGGTCGCGGGCCAGCCCCGCGCCCCACCGCGAGGAGAGCCCGGTCTCGGCGACCTCCTCCTCGCTGCAGAACACCACGTCGCTCGCCTCGACGACCTCGCGAAGCGCCGTGAGCACGGCCTCCGTCTCCTCGTCCGCCACGAGGTCGGGTCGGTAGTTCACGTCGAACGACACGGTACAACCGCGGTCACCGGCCCGGGTCGCCAGCTCGACCATCGACTCCCGCCCGCGGGGATGTGTCAGCGCCACACCGCCGAGGTGGACCCACGAGGTGGACGCGAGCGCGCCCGTCGGGATCGACGCTGCCTCGAAGCCGAACGTGACGTCACCGGCGCCGTAAAACCGGAATCGACGGTCGTCGGCCTCGGGCGGCGACACCACCGCGAGCGTCGTGTTTCCGTCGACGCGCTCGATCTGTGTCGTCGGGATCGACTCGCTCCCGAGTGTCTCAGAGAGGTAGTCGCCGAACGGGTCGTCTGCGAGACGGGTCCAGAACGCCGGCGGATCGCCGAGGCGTGCGAGCCCGACCGCGACGTTGGCCGGCGCGCCGCCGGGGCGGTGCGAGAACCCTTCGATGTCGTGCAGCGTCGCTCCGTCTCCCGGGAGGAAGTCGACGAGCGTCTCCCCGGCCACCAGTATCTGCGGCATTGGGTCAACGAGCGACGGCGGTAAGTAAGAAACTACGGTTCGACGCGGTCGCGTCGACGCGGGCAGCCCCTAGCGCTGAGCGGGGCACCTGCCGGCTCAGTCGTCAGCGTTCGCGTCTGCGTCTGCGTCTGCGTTCGCGTCTGCGTCTGCATCTGCGTCTGCGTCAGCGTTCGCGTCTGCATCTGCGTCTGCGTCAGCGTTCGCGTCTGCATCTGCGTCTGCGTCAGCGTTCGCGTCTGCATCTGCGTCCGCATCTGCGCCCACGTCCCCGCTCGGTGTCGCGTTCGCTCTCGCGACCTCCTCAGCGACCGCCTCGAACGCCGCGAGGATGACCCGCTTGCAGGCCTGGCCCTCCGTCGTCCAGTGCTGGGCGTAGTCGAGCATGTCGTCGTAGATATCGGGCTTGCAGCCGGCCGCCTGCGGGTGTCCCCCGCCGTTGACCTTCCCGGCGACCTCGTGGGCGTGCTGGAACCCCTCCGAGCCGCGGATCGACGCGGATCCGGCGGGCTTGACGATCACGGCCGCGTCGGCACCGGCCTCGCGGAGTCGCTCGGCGACCTCGTTCTGCGAGCACCGGCCGTACGTCACGCCGACGGTCCACTCGGCGACCTCGTGAGTGACCGCGCGGTCGACGGCGGCGTCGATCCGCGCCTCCTTCTCGACGCGGCGGTCCGCGACGTACGCCTGGACCGTCTCCGGCAGGTCGGCCCCGTACGCGCCGACGATCGTCGTGTACTCCTCGCTGCCGGCCCAGTAGGAGTAGTCGGCGAGGTCGTCCGACCGCGGGTCCTCCTTGATCCAGAGGTCGTGGTCTCGGGTGACGGCCGCCAGTTCCGTCCACCGATCGTCGAACGCGTGGTCGATGGAGCGGAGCGCCACGTCGGCGGTACACTCCTCGTCGGACTCGCCGACGACGAGGTCGACGCCGAGGTCGCGGACGGCCGCCGCCGTTTCCTCGTCCCACTGGTGGTGGTCGAACCACCGGATCGCGGCGGTCGACTCCGCGAGGGCTTCGAGCGGCTCCGCGATCCACTTGTAGTCGTCCGGACACAGGTCACAGACGAACAGGTCGACGTCGTCGTCCGCGTACGCGAGCACGCGTTCGAGCGAGGTGTCGATGGAGTACGGCCCGGCCGCGATCAGTCCAACGGGAGACTGCGTGTGTGCGTCGTCGGTCGGGTCGTCGGTGTCGTCGGAGTCGTCGGAGTCGTCGCTATCGACGTCCGCGAGCCGCGCCTCGATGGCCGCCTCGAAGTCGTCGGCGTCGAGAGCGGCGTCGTACGCCTCCCGGACCATCGCGGCGCAGGCGAGCCCGTCGGCGTCGCCGTCGGCGATCACGATCGCCTCGCTCCCCTCGATCGTCTCTTTCGCCCGCTGCTCGGCGCGCTCGTCGTCGAGCGAGTCCGGGTAGAAGAACCCTTTTCCGGGCAGTCTCGTGTACCGCGAGCGGGAGATCCCCGCCTCGTCGATGAGATCGTCGTCCATACCGTTGAGCCGGGCGGGAGGGGGAAAACTCCGCCGTTCTCCGGTGAACCGCGCCCCCCGTCGCCGGGGTCTCTACCGTCACAGCCCCAGCCGTCGCAATCGCCTCCGACCTCTCAGATGGTCACTCGCCGCGGGTCCTCGTCGGTGAGTTGGCGGACGGTGAGGACGGGAATCGGACACGTGCGGACGACGCGCTCCGCGACGGACCCGATCAGAAAGCGGTTCTCGCCGTGTCGCCCGCGGGTCCCCATCGTGACGACGTCGGCGTCGATCTCGCGCGCGTACTCGGATATCTCGGTCGCCGGTCGCCCCTCACGCGCCTCGATCGTGACATCGATATCCGGGTCGCGGTCTGTCGCCGCGTCGGCCACCTGATCGAGCGCCTCTCGACTGTGGTCGTCGAGCGCGTCGCGGAGGTCGTCGCGCACCTCGTCGGGCGTGGACTCGACCTCGCCGCTGTCGACGACGTAGACGGCGTGAACCTCGGCGTCGAAGCGGGCGGCGATGTCGACCGCGACGTCGACGGCCCGCCGAACGCTGTCGGAGCCGTCCGTCGCGACCACGATCGTGTCGAACATGTCCCTCCGTTCGCCGAGGCGATAGTTAAAAACAGGCGGTCGATCGCGGGCGGCTCTCGCTACGCCAAGAAGACGTGTCGCGGCCGGTCCGCGAGCACCTCGCGGCCCCACTGGACCGTCTCGCGGAACTCCTCGGAGCCGAAGAAGGCCATGGCGTCCTCCTTCGCGTGCCACTGGCTCGCGATGAACATGTCGTTCTCGTCTTCGACGTTCAACATGAGATCGGTCTCGACGTGGCCCTCCATGTCGGAGAGCAGGTCCTCGACGCCGTCGAACGTGTCGGTGAAGTCTCCCTGATGCTCCGGCTTGACCGTGTAGAACATCCCCATCGTGCCGAACCCGGACTCCTCGCCGGCGCGGGCGACGACTTCCGGCAGCTCCGAGAGGAATCCGGCGGCGGTCTCCGCGGCGGAGGCCGTGTCCCAGATGGAGACGACCGCGGCGCGGTCGGTCACGCGCCCCTCGTAGACGGCCGTCTTTACGTGGGTGCCGTAGTGGTCGAAGTTGCCGCGGAGCCCCTCGACCTCGTCGAACAGCTCGTCGACGTCGGCCTCGCTGTACAGCACCGTCGCGTACACGTCCTCGCCGCTCGGCTTGCCCGCGTAGATGTTTAGGTCAGCCAGCTCGCCGCGGATGTCCGCGTCGGAGGTCCCCTCGCCGTCCCCGCCGTCGCCGCCGCCCGAGTGCGGATGGTCGCCCTCGCCGGCGGCGTCTCCCTCACCGTGCGGGTGGTCGCCGTGGGCGGAGCCGCCGCCAGCGCTGGCGTGGTCGTGGCCCTCGCCGTGCCCGCCGTGGCCAGCGTCGCCGTGATGGCCGCTCTCGCCGTGTGCGGAGCCGCTCTCCTCGCCGCGGGCGTGTCCGTGGCCCTCGCGATGGGCTTCCTCCTCGTCGGCGTCGCCCGTGGGTACCGTTTCACCCGCGAGGTACGCGCCGAGGTCGACGGGCGGGAACCGCCGCCCGATATAGAAGTCGCCGAACTCTCCGTACCGCGAGGAGGCCGGATCAAAGCGCATCTCGTAGACGATATCCTTGATGTCGGTCGGGTCCGAGCCGAACAGGGTGACGCCCCACTCGTGGCTGTCGAAACCGACGGAGGAGGCGATCACCTGCTTGATCTTTCCGGCGTACCGCTTGCCGACCTCGCCGTGGTCGGCCATGAGGTCGGCGCGGTCCTCGAAGTCGAGGTCGTACCAGTTGTACTCCTCGTCGCGCCGCTTGCTCATCGGGTAGAAACAGACGTACTCGTCGTCCGGAACCTCCGGCGTCAGCTTCCCCTCGATGTAGCGACGGAGTCCGGTGTCGACTGATTCGGGGTCCTCGAAGTACTCGTCCGAGACGTAGCCGGACACCTCGGTGACGGAGACGTACGAGGTCGTCCGCTCGGTGAACGCCGCGAGCGCGGTGTCTTCGAACCGGCGCTCGATCGCGGAGAGGTCGTCGAGCGTCGGCCGAAAGTGGACGAACAGCAGGTCGGCCTTGTGACCGAGCACCGAGAAGAGCCCGGAGTCTCCCTCCTCGGCGTCGGCGACCAGCTCGCGGTGTTTCAGGAAGGCCTCGCCCTCCTCGATCGCCCGACGTCGCTCTCGTTCGGGCGCCTCGCGCCACGCGTCCCAGTCGATACTGCGGAAGTCGTGCAGCGCGAACCACCCCTCCTCGGTCTGTGGAGCCTCGACCATACGTCGACTTGGGCGGCCGGGACTTAGGCGTTTGCGAGTCGTCGCCGCGTCTCCGGGGCCGGAGTCGCCTCGACGAGTCGAGCCGCCGCACCTGTGAAACCGCCAACAAGACTAATCGTGATTAGCGCGTTGGTGACGCATGGCAATCGCTCGGCACGAACGCGGACTGCGGGCTGACCTGCGGGCGCTGCTCTCGCAGGTCCATCCGGTGTTCATGTTGCCGCCGCTCGTGGCCTCGTGGTTCGGTGCGGCCGTCGCCGGCGAGTTCGCGCTCTCGGTGGGTGCGATTCATATGACCGCGATCTTCTTCGCGGTGTACACGGCGCACGTGAAGGACGGCTACGTCGATTTCTATCGTCGCGGCGAGGACGACGACCATCCGATGACGGTCCGCGGCTGTCGCCTCTCCCTCCTCGCCGCCGGCGTCGGCTTCGCCGCCTGCACGCTCGCGCTCGGTGTGCTCGTCGGTCCCGGCGCCGCGCTCGTCACCCTTCCGACCTGGTTCATCGGGTACCTCCACGCGCCGCAGCTCGACACGAATCCGCTCACCACGACGCTGGGGTACCCGACCGGTATCGCGCTCGCGCTACTCGGCGGGTTCTACGTCCAGACGGCCGAGGTGACCGCGACGATACTCGGCTTCGCGCTCGTCTTCCTCGCGACGCTCGCCGGGGTGAAGATCATCGACGACGAACAGGACTACGCGTACGACCGGTCGATCGACAAGCGGACCGTCTCGGTACTGCTCGGCCGACCGCGAGCCCGGACGCTGGCGTTCTCCCTGCTGATGGCCGGACTCGTCGGCGTTCTCTGGGGGACGGTCGGCGGGCTGTTTCCCCCGTCGGCACCGGCCGCGGCGCTCGCGTTCGGCTCGATAGCGCTGGTGGCCAGTCGGGCGGGCCCGACGGTCGCGACGATGCTGCTGATCCGCGGGGCCTACGTCTTCTTAGCCCTCTTGCTCGTGGCCGTCTGGTTCCGGCCGCTGTCCGGCACCCCGCTGCCGGATATCACCCTCTTAGGGCCGTACACGTACCTCGCCACCGAGGTCGTCTTCGGTGCGCTCGCGTTCGGCCTGCTCCGCTACGCCGGCGCGCTCCGTCAGGCGGCCCGGACGATCGCCGCCCTGTATCCGATCGCGTACCTCTGGGACTGGTACACGCTGGAGGTCGGCGTCTTCGAGATCACGATGCGCACCGGGTACGACCTGTTCGGGATCCCGATCGAGGAGCATCTCTTCATGATCGTCGTGCCGGCACTCGTCCTCGGTATTCACGAGACCATCCGGAAGCTCTCTGCCGAGTCGGACGACGCGTCTCGAAGCGATTCAGACACGTGAACGCGTCGCGGGTCGACCGTCGCTACCGGTCGATCAGCCGTCCGAGGAGCCGTCCGGGGAGCCCGGCGCGGATCAGCCTGTCGTACAGCCGGTCGGGGAGCACCGCGCCGAGTCGCGGTAGCCACTTCGCGCGGCGGCTCACGCGGTAGCGCGTCCGCGGACGGTCGGTCGTGACCGCCTCGACGACGCGCTCCACCACGGTCTCCACGTCGCTGGCGGCGGGGGCGTACCCGTCGAACGCCCGGTAGTCGGCCGCGTACGGGCCGTCGGGGTCGCGTGCCGCGAGGGCGGACGCCTCGGCGGCGGCCCGCTCGTTGAATCCGGTGCGGATCGGTCCGGGTTCGACGAGCGAGACTGCGGCGCCGTGCGGCTCCGTCTCCCTCCGAAGGGCGTCGACGTACCCCCTGAGACCGGCCTTGGCCGCGCTGTAGGCGCCGTGGTAGGGGAGCGACACGCTCCCGAGCATCGAGCCGACGACCACGATCCGGCCGCCGCGCTCGCGGAGCGTCGGGAGCGTCGCGCGGACGACCGCGTGGACCGCGGTCAGGTTGGTGTCGAGCTGGCGGCGGAACGACTCGACGGACGTGTCCTCTATCGCGGCGATCGCGTAGCCGCCGACGCAGGAAACGACCCGATCGAGGGGACGGCCCGCGAGGAGCGCCGCGACGGCGTCGTCGTCTCGGAGATCGATCGCGTGGGTCTCGACCGCGTCGGGGAGGGCGGCGAGACCGTCCTCGTCGACGTCGACGCCGATCACCGCGTGGCCGGCGGCCGCGAGCGTTCGGGCGACGCCACCACCGATCCCGCCGGCCGCTCCGGTCACGAGGACGCGCATGCCTCGAGGTAGCACTCCGCGACAATAGACAGTGGCGGTTCCGTGCCGTCCAGTGGCTTATATACCCACTTCCGCCGCTCCCGAAGGCCTATACGGACCACCCGCGAGGGTTCGGACGATGTCCACCGATGAACCGTCCGTGCCGATCGTCTGCACCGAGTGCGAGACGGAGACCCGTGTGCCGTTGTCAGACGTGGCCGACGCGCTCTCCCGACACAACGACGGGAAACACGGCGGAGCGGAGATCGCGGAGGTCGATCCCGGGCTGAAAGACCGGCTCGCCGATCTCGTCGCCGAGGATCTCGGACTCTTCGACGAGGATCCGGACGAACCGAACTGAGTCGGTCAGCGAACGGTCGGCGGGCGGTCAGTGAACCGCCCCGGGGCGTGACCCCGAGGCGCTCGCCTTGCTTATCTGTAGACCGTGACCGCGACGGCGAAGAGGCGGCTTCGGCCGAGAGAGCGGGGCAGGTCGACTGGCGGTCTATCTGTCGTGACGGTCCGTCGCACCCATCACGGGGAGCCGATTCCAATCGCGAACGCGGGGGCCGCTGTCATCCCCCGACTCGCGTTCGGAGTCAGTCGTTCTGCGCGAGTGCACCCTTCGGGTGACCCTTGTGCTGGAGGTTGCGATTGTCGCGTTTCCGCGTCGCCGTCGCCGGAATGACTTCTTTGACCTCGGCACGCGGGCGACCGGTGTAGCCGTGGTCCGGGTGTTCAGAACAGTGCGCCATCGCGTCGTGAGAGCCCTCCCAGGGCCCCTCGTTGCAGTCGTCCGCCGTGCAGACGAACACTATGTCGTCAGACATGTTAGCCGAGGGTTTCTCTCGGGTGTATAAAAACGTCACAGCCACAGTATCACATCCGATAACCGATATGGGCGACCCGACGGGGCGTGAACAGCGCGCCGATCAGTCGCAGGCGGTCAATCGCCGGCGGCCGGGGCGCCGAACAGCTCGACGCTCGTCCCGTCGTGGCGACAGTCCTCCAGCGCGTGTTTGGCCGCGAATCCGGCCTCGTGGGCGGACGCTCCCCGTCCGACGCCCACCTGCAGCTCCACGTCGACGTCCTGCTTGACGTGGGCCACGGCGTCGGTGAAGGCCCGTTCGAGGAGGTCGGGACAGACCGCGATGATGTTGTCGCCGCCGACGAAGAAGGAGAGCGCGCCGTGGGTCTCGCGGAGGTACCGCATCAGCGAGGCGTACGCCTGTTCGATGTTGATGAACGTGTCGAACTCGTTGAGTTGGTCGGTGTACTTCCCCGTCGCGTTGACGACGTCGAAGTGAGCGATCTGGAGGTCGGCGGGCGTCGTCTCGGTGAGGTATTCACCGGCGAGCACCTCCGTCCGGCTCTCGTCCTGTGCGCTGCCTTCGAGCTGGATCCGGTGATTTGCGGCCTCCAGCGCATCGACGGGTCGCTCGGCGACCGCGGTTCCGAGGCTGACGGTCACCGGATAGCGATTCCCGATCGACTCTTGAAGCGCTGCGTGGGCCGCGCCGTCGACGCCGTTCGTCACCGCGATCATGTTGTCGAATCGCGTGAAGAAGACGTACGCGTCGCGGTGCCCGACGAACTGCGCGATGTCGGCGAAGAGGCGCGATTGAAGGGTCTGTAAGTCCATCTCCCGTCGCGGCTCCGGCGTCACCGTCCACGGCCCGTAGTTGTCGATCTGGACGAGAGTGACTTGGGTCGTCGTCACAGTAACACGTCGTTGGGGACGATGCCGCTTTACGCTTCCGTTATCCCGAAGTTGGTACCGGTATCGTATCTGGAACAACACGCAGGCGTTATGGGTCCTCGCTCGGGTCGCAACCACTAGGGGCGTGGCGTTCGGAGAAACGGTATGACAGTCAGCGGGGCCGTCCTCGACGTGGACGGCACAGTCGTGCGGGGTAACGATCCGATCCCGGGCGCGCCGTCGGGATACGAACGGATAGTGACGGCCGGGATCGAGACGCTGTTCGTCTCGAACAACCCGACGAAGGCGCCGCCGGCGTACGTCGACCGGCTCGGGGCCGCGGGGTACGACGTCGACGCCGACCAGGTGTTTACGGCCGGGACCGTGACGACCCGGTACCTCCGGGAGCACCACGCCGCCGACGAGCTGTTGTGTATCGGCGCGCCGGGGCTGCTCGAGCAGTTCGAGGCGGCCGGGCTCGCCACCACCGAGGACGTCGACGCCGCCGACGCGCTCGTCGCCTCGATCGACCGCGAGTTCGACTACCAGGACCTGTGTACCGCGATGTGGACGCTCGACCGCGACGTGCCGTTCGTCGGGACCGACCCCGACATCGTCATCCCGGCGCCCGACCGCGACGTGCCGGGCTCGGGGGCCGTTATCAACGCGATCGCCGGCGTCGCCGAGCGCGAGCCGGACGTCGTCCTCGGCAAGCCCTCTGACACCGCGATCGAGATGGTTCGCGAGCGTCTCCCATATCCGCCGGAGGAGTGTCTCGTCGTCGGCGACCGTCTCAACACGGACATCGCGCTCGGGGAGCGCGCCGGCATGACGACCGTTCTCGTTAGGTCCGGCGTCACGGACGACGCGACGCTCGCGGCGTCGGATATCGAGCCCGACTACGTTCTCGACACCCTCGGCGAGATCGACCGAGTCATCGACTGATCGTCTCGCACTCCGCTTCGGACGCTCACTTCGTATTTCCCTCAACGCTCTCACGGAATCGCTCGTATCAGCCTCGTTTACCGAGCCTTTCACTTTCACCGTGTGGAAAACAGTTATGTATGGAAGCGACTACCGCTCGAACATGACTGTGGTTGACTCACACGAAGATGACCCCACCGATGACGAAGACCCAGAGCGGACCGTTCGGGTCCTCGAAGGACACGCCGTCCAGTACAACGAGTACCGGTACTGAACGACGACGGACACCGGTACCGAGCAGGTCCACCGGAAGCGTGAAGCCGAACGCGGACGCGAACCGCCGGAGATCGTTCGACCGCTGTCGGGACCGTTAAGTGCTCGTCGCGGGTAGCCGGAGGTGTGATACCGAGGCTTCGACGTGCGAGTATCTTCGCCGCGGTGGGTGCGCTCGCAGTCCTCGCGCCGACCCTCGGCAACGCTGCGGCCGTGCCGTTTCTCGCCGTCGCTGCCCTCGCCTTCTTCGGCATTCGCGACGGAGAGTGGTTCGATATCCTCGCACTGCCGGGTGACAGGGAAGAAGAGCGGCTCTACGGACTCGTCGCCTTCTCGCTCGCCGCCGGCGGCCTCGCGCTGTTCGCGACGGTCCCCCCCGTCCCCCTCCCGTACGAGGCCTTCGCCGCGGCGACGCTCGCCGTCGGCGGCGGTCGCCTCGGCCGTGAACTGGTCGGCCGGAAGACCGCCGACGAGTTCCCCCTCGTCGCGGGATACGTCGCCGGCGGGACGGCAACCGCGCTCGTCGGCCAGGTCCTCGTGCAGCTCCAGACGACCGCCGGACCGGACGAGTGGCTCGCTCCCGCGTCCGCCTCCGCCCTCGCCGACGGCGGAGCCACCGCGTCTGCCGTCGCAGGCCCGATCGGCTCCGCCCTGCCCGGGATCGTCTTTCTCGCGGCCGTCGCCGCGCTGACGGCCGCGTTCGTCAGGTCGCTGGTGTTCGCCCGCGACGCGCACATCACGGTCATCCTCGTCGCACTCACTGTGTGGGGGTTCATCGTGCTGACGCCGACGGTAAGCGCTCCGCTCATCCTCTTCGGACTGGGCGTGACCGGCGCGCTCGGGTACGTCTCCTTCGCCCTCGGGACTGCATCCGTTCCCGGCATGTTGACCGGCGTGCTTGCCGCCCTACTGGCGGTCGTGCTCGGCGGAATCGGCTGGTTTCTCACCCTCATGTCGTTTTACGCGGTCGGCGGACTCGCCTCGAAATACCGGTTCGACGAGAAGGCCGACCGCGGCGTGGCTCAGGAGAACGAGGGCGCCCGCGGCACCGGCAACGTCCTCGCGAACTCCGCGGTCGCGCTCGTCGCCGTGATCGGCTACGCGGCGACCGCCCACGTCGACGTGTCGCCCGCGCTGTTCGGACTTGCGTTCGCGGGCGCGACGGCGACCGCGATGGCCGACACGCTCTCCTCCGAGATCGGGGGACTCTACGACGGACCGCGACTCGTCACGACGCTCGAACCGGTTCCCCCCGGCACCGACGGCGCGATCACGTGGCAGGGCGAGGTCGCCGGGATCGCCGGGGCGTGTATCGTCGGCGCGCTCGCCGCGCTCGGCATGCCGCTGGGCGCTGCCGCCGTCGGCGGCGGCATCGTCGTCGCCGCCGGCGTCGCCGGGATGACCGTCGACAGCCTGCTCGGCGCCCTGATCGAGGGCGAGCGGATCGGCAACCAGGCGGTGAACTTCCTCGCGACGCTCGCGGGCGCGACCGCCGCGGTCGCGTGTGCCGTCGCGCTCGGGGTAGCGCTCTGAGATGACGGTCGAGGTGACGCCCTGAAATGACGGGAGCGGGCGATTCCGACGGGAGCGACGAGGGGGCGATAGCCGGCGTCGACCCTCGCGTCCGCGACGCTCGCCCGTCGGACGCCGATCGGATCCGCGAGCTGCAGTCGCACCTCCGACAGCCGAATCCCGACCTGTTGGAGTACGCGCTCGCGGTGGGCGACGCGCTCGTGAGCGTCGACGGCGGCGAGGTCGTCGGCTACCTCCTCCCGGTCGACGCGCCGACGGCGGCCGGTGTCCACCTGACGGAACTCGCGGTCCTCCCGTCACACCGCCGGGAGGGACGCGCTCGCGGCCTGCTCTCGGCCGTGATCGGCGACGCCAGCGGTCCCGTGACGCTCCGGGCACACCCGGACAACGACGCCGCGCTCGCGCTGTACGAGACGCTCGGATTCGCGGTCGTCGACCGGCGTGCGGACGCGTACGACGACGGCGACGCGCTCGTGTTGCGACTGGACGGACCGGCTCGGAGCGGACCCGTGTCGAGATAGACAAAAGGCCTATTCGAGCCCCGCGCCTCCGGCGAGACATGACCGATTCCGACGCGGACGCGAGCGGGACCGCGGGGAGCGACGCCGAAACGGGCAGCGCGGCCGACTCCGCCCCGATAGCTATCGACTTCGGCGAGGACGGGCTCGTTCCCGCCGTCGCCCAAGACGCCGACTCGGGCGAGGTGCTCATGCTGGCGTACGTCTCGCCGGAGGCGCTCGAACGGACCCGGGAAACGGGCGAGGCGCACTACCACTCCCGATCTCGCGACGAGCTGTGGCACAAGGGCGGTACCTCGGGACACACGCAGGCCGTCCGGGAGGTCCGCGCGGACTGCGACGCCGACACGCTCCTGTACCTCGTCGATCAGGAGGGCGGCGCGTGCCACACCGGCCACCGGTCGTGTTTCTATCGGACCGTCGACGGGGAGCGCGTCGGCGAGCGCGTCTTCGATCCGGACGAGGTGTACTGATGGGCGGAACGGCGGCCGCGTCGGACGACTCCGGGTCGGACGACGTCGATCCGGTCGCCGCCGCGGGCGGGGCGGCCGCGCGGCTCCGCGAGCGATACGACGAGCTCGGGAGGATCGAAGGGCGGATCGCCGACCTCGGTCGCGAGCGCATCGAGGCCGCGGTCGACGCGTACCGCCGCGCGCACCGCGTCCTCGACCAGTACGAGGACGACGCGGTCGGCAGCGGCGACTTCGCCTCCTACGTCCAGTTCGAGGGCGAGTTCGCGAACGCCGTCGACGTCGGGGACGACGCGCTCGCGGCCGACGCGTTCGCCGCCGCCGATGACGCCGTTGATAAGCGCCGCCTCTCCGCCAGCGACTTCGACGCGGCCCGCGACGCGCTCGAACCCGTGAACGAGTACGTCGCGCTCCTCACCGACCGCGACGACGCCGTGGACGAGTATCGGGCAGCCAGGAAAACGGCGATCGACGCGAGAAAGCGGCTCACCGCCCGACTCGACGAGCTGCACGAGGTCGCCGCGATGGCCGACGCGGACCTCGACGCCGACGTCGACCGACTGCGAGATCCGATAGCGGAGTACAACGGGGCGATCCGCGGGGCGTTCGACGAGTTTTATAAGTCGGCCTCGGCCCGCGACGTCTTCGCCTTCCTCGACCGCGCCGACGGGACCCCCTTCGTCGACGCCGACGTGCCGCCGACGGACCTGGCGGAGTACGTCGCGGAGTACGCCGCCGGCGAGGAGCCGCTGCCGACGCTTCTGGAGTACGCGGGTTACTCGAACTCCAAGCTGGAGCACTACGTCGACGATCCCGGCGCGCTCCGGACGGCCGTCGCGGTCCACCGCACGTACATCGAGCGGCTCGACGCCGAGCCGCTGACGCTCGACTGGCCGCCCGCGACCGGCGGCGAACTGGCCTACGAGATCGACGAGCTGATCCCGCTCGTCTCTCGAATAGCCGACGACGGGACGGTCGCGACGCTCCGATCCGTCCGGGACCTCGCCCGCACGGACGAGTACGAGCGGCTCAGGCGATCCGCCGAAGTGCGGGACGCGCTCGACGAGCCGGAACTCGATCTGCTCGAGCGCGGCGTGATCGACGACCGCGTCCGGGCGGCGGAACGGACTCGCGAGATCGTCGAGGACGTGCTGGCGGAGACGGAGCGAGCGTAGCGGGACGCGTTGACGGAGACGAGGCGAGCGTAGCGGGACGCGTTGACGGAGACGGAGCGAGCGTAGCGGGACGCGTTGACGGGGGCGAATCGCGAGTGACGACTTTTTAAGGGCTACCGGCGCCGAGAGAGCCCATGACCCGATTCGACGCCGCGACGGAGGCGGAGCGGCTGAAGTTGTTCGCGGACGCGGCGGCCGCCCACCGCGCCCGTTCGAGCGACGTGATGACCGTCGACGTCGACCCCGACAGCGACGTGACCGAGGGCGGCGAGGTGCCGCCGTGGATCCAGCTCGCGGGCACGGAGCTCATCTTGGACTGCACCGACGCGGAGCTGGAACGCTTAAAAGGGCTCCTCGGCGAGTTCCCCGAGTTCCGGATCGACGAGCTCGTCAGTCCCGAGGAGGCGGAGGGGACGAACGCGGTCGTCACCGCCCGCTCCGACGCGAACCGCGTCGCCGGGTTCATCGACCGGGCGTTCCGCGAGGTGTACGGCCTCGACGAGGAGTACCGGGCGTGGGTGACGGCTATTTAAGAGGAGGCTACCGTCGGCGCGTCGGTCACCCGCCCGCGTACGTCTCCAGCGCTGTCAGCCGGCCGTCGTCGACGTCGAAGGCGTCCACGAACGCGAACAGCTCCTCGCCGTCCGCGTCCAGCAGTCGCCCGTGGACGGCCACGCCCGGCCCCTCGGGGAACACCCCGTCGACGACGTGCGTCGTGTCGGTCAGCGGCCGCTCGTCGCGCATGAACGCCACGAACCGGTCGCGACCCTCGAACGTTCTGTCGGGTCGCCGCTGGACGAAATCCGGGTCGAGCAGGGCTTCGAGCCGGTCGTACTCGCCGGCGTCGAGGGCGTCGTAGTAGGCCCGCGCGAGCGACGCGGAGTCGCTCTCGAGCGCGTCCCCGGCGACGTATGCGGGGGCGTCGTCGCCGTCGCGGTCGCTTCCGGCGTCGCGGTCGACCGACTCGGCGAAGTCGACCGACGCGAGCCACCGCAGGAGCCGATCGGCGCGCTCGCGCCACGACGCCTCCCAGTCCGGGTCTCGGGCGCGGTCGTGGCGCGGGACCGCCTCGCGGGTCCGCTCGAACAGTTCGTCCGGCGTGAGCGGGTCTTCGGGCGTCGCCGACCGCAGCGCGTCGAGCGTCTCGGGCACGAGGAGGACCCCGTCGCGGAGCCCGTCGCGGACGAGTTCGGGGGTCGGCTCCGCGTCCGTCCGGACGAACCCGCGCGACGTTTCGCGGGCCAGCCCGAGCGCGCGGAGGAACGCGAGCCAGTCGTTCGCGACCTGCCGGTTCGGGAGGCCCTGTCGGTCGCGAAGGCGGGCACAGCAGTCGTCGGTGCTGCCGGGGACGAGCGGCACCGCTCGCTGGTAGTCGCGGAGCGCGTCGAGGTCGTCGGGCGGCTCGGGAACCGGTTTGAGACGCATCGTCGAGAGCGTCAGCGGTAGTCGAACGACTCCGCGAGCAGTTCCTCGTCCGTCTCGCCGACGGTGTAGACGGGGCCGTCGACGACGTCGACGGTGACCTTCGCGGGCGCGAAGACGCTCTCGGGCACCTCGTAGAAGTCCCAGTCGGCGTCTTCGAACACCTCGACGAACGGGGTACCGTACTCGTCGCGGGCGGTCGAGACGATCTGTTCGAAGCGGTCGTCGTCGCGCGCGACCTGCAGGTGGACCTCGCCGCCGTAGGCCAGCGCGTCGTTCGTCCGGGCCATCGCGAGGTCCTCGTCGCGGGTGACGGGTGCCATCGGCGCTGACCCCGACGCGTGGAGCACGTCGGTCGGCTCGTAGCCGACCTCGAGGAGGCGGAAGACGGCCAGCTCCGCGGCGCGCGCGGCGGTCGCGACGGAGCCCGCCGTCGACCCGGTCGCGTACGTCGGGAGGAACACGCCCTCGGCGTCGACCTCGGCGAGGTCGGCGACGTGGTCCGCGACCTCTTCCGTCGGGAGCGTCGTCGACTCGACCGTCAGCGTGGCGAACTCCGAGGAGTCGTAGTAGCCGACGCGTTCGAACTCCGTCTCCTGGCCGACGAGGGCTCGCGCGGGTCCGGAGCCGAGCCCCTCGAACCCGCTCTCGAAGGCGAGCTCCCAGCCGGCCTTCTGCGAGCAGAGCAGCGCGACGGCGGGGTGGTCGGTCGACAGCTCGACGTACTGCCGCGGCGCGTCCGCGACTTCGCCCATTCGAGTGCGGAGGTTCGCGAGTCCGGCGGTCTGGATCTCGGCGAGCAGCAGTCCCGCCTCGACGCCGCCGGTCGCGTCGACGCCGAAATCGACGACCGTGGCGCCGTTGTCCAGCTCGTAGCCGACGACGTCGAGCTCGCCGGCGAAGTCGAGCGCCTCGTCGACGAGCTCGATCGCAGTCCGATTGATGCTTTCCATACGGGCCCTTCTCGCTCGCGCATTAAGGCGTTTGTCTGTCGGACTCGTCACCGTCCGGGGTCTCGGTTTCTATCGCGACTCCGAACGGGTTCCGATTACGCGTCGACTTCGAGGTCCACGCCGTCTATCGGGTCGATCCGGAACACGTAGTCGTCGTACGCGTTGTCCAGATTCGCCGGTCCCTCCGCGACGGTGTGGTCGATACAGAGGAGCGCGGTCGCCTCAACGGCTCCCTTCCCCGTGTCCTCTTGGTAGCGCTCCGTGACGACGAACGCCGCGGGCTCGGTACAGCCCCGTCGGTAGCACTCGATCGGCGTGTCGTCCGGCGGTTCCTCCTCGTCGCCGCGCTCGCGAGCCTCCGAGATATCGCGTTGGATTCGGCGGCGCTCGGCGCTCCGCGCCTGCTGCTCGCGCCCCGATTTTGTGTCCGGCATACGACACCCGTCGTGCCTTGTGGACATAACCCTAGGGGGCGTTTCGGACGCGTCGAGACCGCGACCGCGCCCGTGTGCCGAACCGGTTACCAGAACCCGCCGTCAGATCGGTCCGATCCGTCCGGACCGTCGGGGCCCGACGGGCTACGGGGACCGCGGGGGCCACGCTGGCGGGGATCCGGATCGATCTCCACGAGTTCCGTCTCGCTCCGCGGGTCGATCTCGCGGCCCGCTTCGTAGCGAACGAAGGAGAGGTAAAAGGGCTCGCCGCAGCCGACGCCGTCAGCCCTCGGCTCGCGATACGGCTCGTCGCCGTCGAGGTCGCCGCCCCGAACCCCGTCGTGGGGGTCCCAGACGACGCCGTCGCTCTCGCCGCAGACGAAGCGGACGCCGTCGATCGGTTGTGTCTCTCCATCAGCCGATTCCGCATCGTCCTCGAACGGCTCGGTCGGCGCGACGTACCGCCACCCCTCCAGCGGGTACGGCGTCACCGACTTGTCGGCGAGATAGCCGTCGCGGGCGAGTTCGACGAGCGTCCCGCAGTGGGGACAGTAGTAGGTGACCGGGTAACTCATACGGCCCGTACGGTCTCCGTTTGTATACCATCGTCGGCGCCGACGACTCGGCGACGCCAGCTTCTTGATCGCTGCGCCCCTTCGTCCGATATCTCACCCGATCCCTCTACCGGCCCCTCCGACGATGCCGCCACCGCCGTCTCACGCGACTCCGAGCCGAGACTCACCAGACGCCGCCTCCTCGTCGGGCTCGCGGCCGGAGTCGGCATCGCCGGCGCCGGCGGCGTCGCGCTCGTCCGTTCGCTCGACGGCGACGCCGGGGTCTCCACCGCCCCGGCCGACCAGCCGATGCTCTCCACGCGGGAGTCGATCGACGGAGCGGGCCCTTCCGACCCCCCGGAAGCGGCGGTCGACGCGACCGGTTCCTGGGCGTTCGCCGACGCCGACGCGCTGTTTCTGTTCGTTCACGGATTTTCCACCGACGCGACCGGCGCTCGGGACCAGGCGTACTCCGCGGCGCTCGCGCTCTCGGCATCCCGGTCCGGCGACCCGCCGTCGGTCGTCGGGTACGACTGGGCGTCGGACGCCGACTGGGACGAGGCGAAGCGGACCGCCGACGCCAACGCCGCTCCCCTCGCCGAGTGGCTGACCGACTGGGCCGACGACGACGGGCGGCCGGTCCACCTGATCGGCTACTCGCTCGGCGCGCGGGTGGCCTGTGAGACGCTTCGCGCTCTCGTCGAGCGCGACCGGCCGGACGCGGTCGCCTCCCTTTCCCTGCTCGGCGGCGCGATTCCCCGTACCAGCGTGACGCGCGGTGGGCGGTACGGTCCGGCGATCGCGGCGGTGTCCGGTCCGGTCGGCAACTTCCACAGCGCCAACGACCGCGTGCTCGGCTGGGTGTACCGCGCGTCGGATCGGACTCGCGCGGTCGGCCACGGTGGGATCGGCGACGCCGGAGACGCCCCGGCGGGATACGCCGATATCGACGTGACGGACCTCGTCGCGGACCACTACTCGTATTTTCATCCGGAGGACGGGTGCATGCCACGGGTCGTCGAGCGAATCGAGGAGCACGCTCAGTGAGAGACTCCCCCACCGCGGAACCCCGGAACCCCTTTTAATTGGGACGACAACCGTTCAGGCATGATCGACGAGACCGTCGCCGAGATCCGGGCGATGCGGACTCACAGCACGTCGGCGGTGGCCGTGAAGGCGACGCAGGCGTTGGCGGAACTGCTCGACCGCGAGTACATCACCGTCGACGAGTTCGAGCGCGACCTCGAACACAACGCGGGCGTGTTGCGCCGGTCGAACCCCTCCCACGCCGCGCTCCACAACGCGATGCGCGAGGTCGAGCGCTCCATCGTCGGCGAGGCCACGAGCGTGGAGAGCGCGAAACAGCTCTTGGAGGACGTGATCGCCCGCGTCACCGATGGCATCGAGACGGCGAAGGGCGAGGCGGCCGCGAACGCCGCCGAGCACATCGAGGACGGCGACACCCTGCTCGTCCACGACTACTCCACGACCGTCCTGGAGTCGATCGAGAACGCCGCGCGCGACGGCGCCCGCCTGACCGTCTACGTCACGGAGGCGCGCCCGCGGACGCTCGGCCGGAAGACGGCGCGCGTGCTCGCCGGAATGTCCCGGATCGACGTCCGCATGGTCGTCGACAGCGCGATGGGGTACGCGCTCCGCGACTGCGACCGCGTCCTCCTCGGGATTACCTGTATCACCGGCGGGACCTACTACAACCGGATCGGCACGTTCCCGCTCGTCGTCACGGCCCGCGAGCTCGGCGTCCCCGTCACCGCCGTCGGTTCCGGCGCGAAGACGATCGAGGAGTTCCGCTTCGAGAACGAGTTCCGCGACGCCGTGGAGGTGATGCGCGAGCCGGTGGAGGGCGTCACGATCGAGAACCCGAGCTACGACGCGACGCCGATCGGCATGGTCGACACCGTGATCACTGACGAGGGCGTCGTCGAGTAGTTCACACCGTCACCGGTCACCTTCGCTTATACACTCTCCACCGCCAACAGCAGCAGCGGCGTACCACGGACAAGCGCCGCGGTGAACCGTTGAGTCGCCGCCGAAGTCGATTCGTTCCGTTCGGCGCTGAATCGAACGAAAAGGCTTTGTGTGAGCACCGTGTTAACGTGTGTAATGAGTTCCAGTCCGGGTTCCGCCGCGGCCTTCCGGATCCCGAGTCACGAGCCGGCCGTCACGGAGTGTGCGAGCCTGTCGTGTACCCTCGGCGAGGTCGTGACCGAGCCCGGAGCGGTCACCGCGGTCGTCATCGCCGGGCTCGTCGCGATCGTCGCCTTCGCGTACGTCCGCGACGCGAAGGAAACCGCCCGCCGCGAGCGGCGACGCGTGCTGGACGAACGCGACGCGTTCGAGGAGTTCGCCGCGCGCGTCGCCGACCTCGACCCCGCCCCCGCCGAGTTGACGACGACCGCCTTCGACGGCTCCGCCGTGGGAGTCAAGCGCGCCGATAGGGTCGCTGGTTCCGGCCGAGGCGGCGACGTGCGACTCAGACGCGTGTTGGCCGCGTACCGCGACACCGTCATGTCGTTGCCCCACTACAGGGCGGAGTACGACGAGACGATCCCCGAGAGCCTCGCCGCGGAGCTGGGACCGGACGCCGCGACGTCGCTGGCGTCGAACGGGACGCTCTCGACCGGCGCACAGTCCGCTCTCACCGAGCGAAGTCGCCACGCGGCGACGGCGCGCTCCGACCTCGCCGAGGCGATCGGCGCGGAGATCGACGCGCTCACTGACGCCGAGGCCGAACTCGCCTGCGTCGACCGCCGGCGCCGCCGACTCATCGAGCACCTCGACGGCGTCGAACACGACCGCACCGGCGCGGCGATCGACGTCTGGGAGCGTCTCGATGACCTCGAAGGGGAGTGCGAGGAGCTCGCCGCAGAGCGGCAGCGCGCGCTCGACGACCCGCCGATGACGCCTGATCTCGGGTCGGGACAGGACGATGACCGCGCGTTTTACTCGTACCTGTACGGCGGCGGAGATGGACCGCGATTCCCCGTGCTGGCGCAGGTGTCGGAGCTCGCCGAACGGGTCCGCGCTGACGCCGATCGCGTCGCAAGTCAGGTTTCACGCGGGGGGTAAGTCGGAGTCCGGCTGAATCCCGGGAGACAATTGTCTGCGGTACGAAGTCGACACGATGAGCGACCCGACCGAGACGGGTGACGGTATCGAAGCGATCGACGCGGCACACCGAAACGCCGGCTTCGAGCGGCTGTTCGGCGGGTCGGACCTCACGTTCGGACTCGGGTTTCCGCTGACGGGGACGCGGCGATCGACCCCGGATCCCGCCCGCGAGGTCCGGCTCGCGGAGCGGGCGGAGGCGCTCGGTCTCGACGGGCTCTGGGCGCGGGACGTGCCGACGTACTGGCCGCGGTTCGGCGACGCCGGCGGGGCGTTCGACCCCTGGAGCCTGCTGTCGCACGTCGCCGCCCGCACCGAATCGGTCGCGTTGGGCACGTCGAGCGTCGTGCTCCCGCTCCGACACCCGATCCACGTCGCGAAGTCCGCGGCGACCCTCGACCGGCTCTCCGACGGTCGAGCCGTCCTGGGTGTCGCCTCCGGCGACCGCGACCCGGAGTACGCCGCGTTCGGCGTCGACCGCGAGAGCCGCGGGCGGGCGGTCCGGGAGAGTATCGCGGCGATGCGCGCCTGCTGGCGCGACGAGTTCCCCGAGATCGGAGGCGAGTGGGGAAGGCTCGACGGCGACCTCGACGTGCTACCGAAGCCGACGACGGAGACGCTCCCGGTGTTGCCCACGGGCAACGCGAGGCAGTCGACCGAGTGGATCGCCGACAACGGCGACGGCTGGCTGTTCTATCACCTCCCCGATGAGACGCTCCGGTCTTACCTCGACGAGTGGCGCGAGCTCGCCGGCGAGAAGCCGTTCGTCATCGCCCTCGGCGTCGAGTTCGCCGACGATCCCGGTGCGGATCCCGAGCATCTCCACCTCGGCTACCGCGCCGGGGTCGAGTGGTTCCGCGAGTACTTCCGGCGACTGGACGCGTTCGGACTCGATCACGTCATCGTCGGCCTCCGCGGCGACGACCCGGAGGCCGCGATGGAGACGCTCGCGGACGAGGTCATTTCGGGGCTGTAAGCATTCGGCTCGCCCGTCACAACCGGGAGACGTATGCTGACCGGACGAGAACGTTCCGCCGAGTGATCGACCAGTGACGCGCTCGAAATTGGATGTCGCCGTCGGCGGTCTCGTGGTAGCCGTGCTCATCGTCGGCGTCGCCGTGACGCTGCAGACGTATCGGGCGTCAACCGGCGGGATGGGTCACGGCTGGACGATGCATGGCGTCCATCCGGCGTGGAATCTGCTCGGAGCACTGCTCGTCGCGGCCGTCGTCGGCGGAGTGTACTTGCTCATCCGGGAGCAACTCCATCGGGGCGTGGCGTCCGGAGAACCGTCCGAAAGACTCGACGAGACTCGAAGTGAGGGCAATAGTCTGAACGACGAGATAGAACAGGAGCCCGAACCCGTCGACTCGTCCGAAAAACAAGAAGCGGCCGAGCGGGACGTGCTGACGTACCTCCCCGAAGACGAACGTCGGGTCCTCCGTCCGGTGATTGAATCGCCCGGACTCACCCAGATCGAGTTGCGTGATCGCTCCGATTTCTCGAAGAGCAAGGTCAGCCAAACGGTTTCGGCGCTCGAAAAGCGAGGGCTACTCTACCGGGAATCACAGGGGCGGACGTACCGCGTGTACCCTGACGACGACCTTCGACCGCGTTCCGATCGGTAGCTCTTCCGACAGAACCCCCGTGAATCCCGTCCACTGGACGGAGAAACGATCTCTTGTATACTAAACGTTTAAATCCGTGTATAGACGTTCTCCGTCGATCTCATGGTTGTGTTCGCACCCACATCCACAAAATCACCCGTCCCGTATCCACACCTGGGGAGACCTCAATGAACACGACACCACTCAAACTGGCGCTCGTCGTCGTCGTCGGGCTGGGATTGTTCGGTGCGGTGGCGACCGTCGGTGCACACGACGCGGGCGGCCACGCCGAAACCGAACTGCCAGCGTGGAGCGACCACGCTGACAACGAATTGATCGGCTGGATGGACGGCTACATGCACGGCGACCACGCGCACGGCGAACATCGCGACGGAAACCACGCGCACGGCGAACATCACGACGGAAACCACGCGCACGGCGAACATCGCGACGGAAACCGCACATACGGTGAGGGCCACTGCTAGCGAGACGATCTGACACGAGCCGACTTTAGGCGGCTACAAGCGAACTCGGTACGGGAAGGGCTACTCGATGTCCGCCCGCCGGAGTCGCTGGGCGTTGATGGCGACGATAACGGTACTCGCGGACATGAGCACGGCCCCGACCGCGGGCGACAGGAGGATGCCGATCGGCGCGAGGATCCCCGCGGCGAGCGGCAGTGCGAACACGTTATACCCGGTCGCCCACACGAGGTTCTCCTGCATCTTCCGGTAGCTCTTCTTGCTCAGTCGGATCAGCCGGACCACGTCGACGGGGTCGCTCTCCACGAGGACGATGTCACCGGCCTCCACGGCGACGTCCGTCCCCGACCCGATGGCGATGCCCACGTCGGCACGCGTGAGCGCCGGCGCGTCGTTGACGCCGTCGCCGACCATCGCGACCGCCTTCCCCGCGTCCTGTAGTTCGACGATCTTCTTGTCTTTGTCCTCGGGCAGCACCTCGGCGAACACGGTGTCGACGCCGAGCTGGTCAGCGACGGCCTCAGCGACGTCCCTACTGTCGCCAGTGAGGATCGCGACCTCGATCCCCATCCGGTGAAGGGAGTCGACCGCGCTCGCGCTCTGTTCGCGGATGACGTCTGCGAGAGCGACGGCCGCCACTACTCGGCCGTCGCGAACGAGGTAGACGACGGTCTGTCCCCGCTCCCCGGCGTCGTCCGCGAACCTAGTGAGGGAGTCGGGAACGTCGGCGTCGAGATGGGTCAGGAGGTTCGGCCCCCCGACGTGAAGCGGGTCGCCATCGACGGTCGCCCGCACGCCTCGCCCTTTCAGCGCCTCGAACCCGGTCGCATCCGGAGCGTCTACTCCACGTGCCGTCGCCTCGTCTCGAATCGCCCGGGCGATCATGTGTTCGGAGTCGCCTTCGACGGCAGCCATCAGCGAAAGCGCGTCAACCTCGTCGATGTCCTCGGTCGCGATATCGACCACGCCCTGTTCCCCTTTCGTGAGCGTTCCCGTCTTGTCGAACACGACGGTGTCGAGGTTTCGCGCCTCCTCCATCGCAATGCGGTCCCGGACGAGGATGCCGTTTCTCGCGGCGGTCGTCGTGTTGATGGCGACGACGAGCGGGACGGCGAGTCCGAGCGCGTGCGGACACGCGATGACGAGCACGGTGACGACGCGCTCGACCACCGTGAGGCCGAAGCCGACGGCGACCGTCCACGCGACCGCGGTTATCGCCGCGACGGCGAGCGCGACGTAGAACAGCCAGCCTGCGGCCCTGTCGGCGAGCACCTGCGTCCGCGACTTGCTTTGCTGTGCTTCCTCGACGAGTCGCATGATGCCCGCGAGCGCCGTTTTCTCACCGGTCGCCGTGATCCGGATCCGAAGGCTACCGTCGCCGTTTATCGTCCCGCCGACGACCTCGTTGCCCGGCTCCTTCGAGACCGGTTTCGACTCGCCGGTGATCATCGACTCATCGACGTTCGAGTCACCCTCCTCAACGACGCCATCTGCGGGAACGTTCGCCCCGGGACGAACGAGGACGAGGTCGTCCTCGCGGAGATCGTCGAGCGGAACCTCCTCGACGTCGCCGTCGTCGGTGATCCGCTCGGCGGTATCGGGCATCAACTCGGCCAGTTCGTCGAGCGCTCCCGACGCCCGACGGACGCTTCGCATCTCGATCCAGTGACCGAGCAGCATGATGACGATGAGCGTCACGAGTTCCCAGAAAAAGCCCATCGCCCCCGGAATCACCATCGCCGCGAGGCTGTAGACGAACGCGACGGTGATCGCCATCGAGATCAGCGTCATCATCCCCGGCTCCCGGTTCGCGAGCTCCGTCCGCGCCATCTTGAGGAACGGCACGCCTCCGTACGCGAACACGACGACGGCGAGCCCCGCCGCAATCAGGTTCGACCCCGGGAGCGGCGGTGGCGTGTACCCGAGTAGGTCCTGAACGAACTCGCTGTAGACGACGACCGGAACAGAGAGGACGAGACAGATCCAGAACCGGCGTCGAAACATCTGCTCGTGACCGCTGTGGTCGTGTGTCGCTCCGTGATCCTCGTGCGCATCGTGTCCGTCATCACTCTTCGGGCCTCCGTGGTCGGCGGCGTGACCCTCGCGGTGACCGTGCCCGTCGTGGCCTTCCTCGACCCCGTGGCCGTCGGTGGGTTCCGAGTCCGTGGGGGTCTCTTCCTCGCGGTGAAGCTCGCAGACGCGGCAGCACGGACACCGCTTACTGGTCGGCCGGTCGCGAGGCGAACCGCCGTGTTGGGTCATCTGGTATACCTCTCAGTAATCGAGGGGCCCGGGAAGGCTCCGGTTGGATAGCGATTCTGATTTTGCATATCCTACACATCACAGGCTTAATTTATGTCACTTGTTGCTATGTTCTCGGTATATAACCGAACGCGCGATTTTGAAACAAAAGTTTCGAGGGACGTTGACGGTGACGATCGACCTGAGAAGCGTGTGAGTTCGGGGGTTCCTGTGCGTTCGAATCTGAACGAATACGTGCTTAACTGAGGAGCCCGTATGCGAGAGTATGGCAGACAACGACTCACTACTCAGGGTTCTCGTCGCGCTTGGAGTACTGGTACTCGCCGTGCCGCTACTCATGATGGCCGCCATACTGCCGATGGTGGGTTTCGTTGGCTGGGGTACCTACGTGAACGGTCACATGGGTATCAGCTGGATGTGGATGTTGATCGGATTCGTTCCGCTTGTCGTCCTCGCCGTTCTCGGGTACGTCGCGTACCGAGCACTGACCGAGCGGAGTGACGGGAGCGACCCCGCAATGAAGGAATTGCGGCGTGCGTATGCACGCGGGGATCTCACGGACGAGGAGTTTCAGACGCGAAAAGAAGTGCTCGAATCCGATCGATAGGACGGAGTGGTTCCGTTGAAACCCCATTCATAACGATGTTCTCGTCTGAAACCGCCGGTCGCTGAAAAGTGCCTATCTTTCTACGAGGAGAGAATCCCGGCGTTTACGCCGGGAGTGAATCCGACAACACTGACATAATCCATCACGGACGGCTGGTCGGATATTCTACACTCATCCACATCATTAAGTAGGTTTGATTACATAGTCTATGTATAGCGATTAAGGCCACGCGCACCTACGTTGGTTCTATCCAGAACCACCAACAGGTTTGCGATGGTCTTGATTCGCTCGGTGATTCTGCCTCGAAGATTTGGAACGTCGCACGGTGGACATCTGATCGCATCTGGGATGCAACCGGCGAGATCCCGAACGGTAGTGTGCTGAAATCGTATATGAAGAACCAGTCGTGCTGGAAAGACTTGAACGCACAATCCAGTCAGAAAGTCATTGAAGAACTTTCTGACGCCTTCCAGTCATGGTTCGACTTGCGACACAACTCCAGTGAGGCGAATCCCCCCGGCTACCGCAAACACGGCGACACCCGACCCAAGAGTACGGTGACGTTCAAAGAAGACGGGTTCAAACACGACCCTGAGAACAACCGCGTCCGACTCTCGAAAGGCTCAAATCTGAAAGAACACTTCTCAGATTTCCTACTCTGCGAGTACCAGACTCGACCAGACGTTGATCTCTCGGAAGTCAACAGTGTACAGAACGTTCGAGCCGTCTGGAACGGCGACGAATGGGAATTACATTTCGTCTGCAAAGTCGAACTCGAAACGACCGACTCAGCAGGCGACGGCGTGGCCGGAATCGACCTTGGTATCAAGAATATTGCCACGGTCGCGTTCCCGGACGAATATGTGTCGTACCCCGGTAACTCGCTCAAGCAAGACAAGCACTACTTCACACGTGCTGAGTACGACACCGAGGGAGAGAACGGCCCGTCAGAGAAGTCGATGTGGGCACGTCGGAAACTCGCTGACCGCGAAACCCATTTTTACCACACGCTGACGGACGCCATCATCACGGAGTGTGTCAAACGCGGTATTGGCACGCTCGCGGTGAGCTGGCCTGAAGACGTGCGAGAGTCAGACTGGGGCAAAACCGGGAATAAGAAACTGCACTCGTGGGCGTTCGACCGCATCTACCAGTACCTCGAATACAAAGGTGAGATGCGCGGTGTTGAGGTGCTGAAAGAGAACGAGTGGAACACCTCGAAAACGTGTTCACGGTGTGGGGACGACACGAAATCGAACCGTGTCGAACGTGGCCTGTACGTTTGCTCGTCGTGCGAGTTAGTAGCCAACGCGGATTGCAACGGAGCGGAGAATATGCGACAGAAGATAACTCCGAGTCCTCACGGCGAGGATAGGAGTAACGGCTGTGTGGCACAGCCATCGACACACCTGTTCGACCGCGAGAGCGGGATGTTCAAAACGAGAGAACAGGTCGTGTCGTAGACCAGCAAATATCCCACCTGCGGCACGGGAAGCCTCGCCGTCGTCGGGCTCTGCCCGACTGCCTGAGGGATCTCTGATCCCTCTCCGTTTACGGCGAGGAGGATGTCACGCAGCTATCATCGGTGTATTATTGATCATTGGCTCAACTGTCGTGTTCTTTTCCGACTCGACGCCGCAAGCAGACCACATCTACAATCGTGGTGGCGGAGTCTGATCACTCAATATGAACGACTGATTATCAGTGACGAGGATCGCGAACAGCAACCTCACAGCGCCGGAGCGAAGTCTGCTGCCGTCGAACTAGCGAAGGATTTCAATACGGCGAAACTGAGAGCGGTGTCCGGGTCACCCGTCAGCTCCACTGGAACCGAGGCGTCCCGAGAGCCGCGATCGGAGAGCGTTCTCAAGGAGGCCGACAATCGCGAAACCGACGGCGAGCGGTCCGAGCAGGAGGAGAAACACCGGTCCGCCTTCCCCGCCGACGAACGTCTGGTTCAGCAGGACAGGCACGACGAGCGCGAGGAAACACGCGCTCGGCGCGACCAGCCCGCGGGCGACGGCGGCACCGACGGGGACCGCAGCAGCGAGCGCGGTCGTCACGGCGAGCACGGGAACGATCCCGGCGGGATTCACGCCGATTCCCGCCATCCACGCCACGACGGCGACGCCAAACGCGCCCCCGACTGCCCCTGCCACGAGAGCCGTCACACGTCGGCCTAACGGCAGCGGCGGCAGGTTCCGGAGCTGCCCGTCGCCGATCCCGTAGTGGTAGCGGAGGCCGTACTCGACGGCGGCGAGGACGACGAGCGTCGCGAGCCAGACGTACCACGTCCCCGCGTAGCTCGTGAGGTAGACGGCGCCGTCGACGACGAGGTACCCTCCGAGTTCCGACCACTCCGGCGCCGGCGAGGCGACGTCCCGATACGTCGCCCACGCGAGCAGCGTGGAGAGCCCGACGAGCGGCGACAGCAATCGCGTGTGGGCGGAGCAAAGCACGGCGAGGAACCCGAACGCGAAGACGAACGCCGCACTGGAGACCGAGGCGAGCGGCCACAGGGAGTCGGGAACGTGACCGAGCCAACGGAACAGGAACTCGACGACGCCGAGATGGGCGACTCCGGCGATTACCGCGACGAGAAGCGTGCGAAGTGAGGGCGAACTCATCGCGACCGCCTCACGCGGACTCCGCGACGACGCCGAACGAGAATGCTGCCGCACTCACGGGATCGGCACTGGATAGGCCGAGCACGGTGAACGCCGTCTGAATGAGCGTGACAGCGATCAGGGCGCCAATGTACGTCCCGAGCGTGCCGAGCAGACCGGCGACCGGCCCGAAAAACGGAACGTCCGATGGGAGGAGTCGCCACACGGCGACGCCGACCACGAGCGCGGACGGAACCACGACCGGGACTGCGATCCCGGCGAGCGCGAACCACGCGAAGCCGTCGTTCGACGACAACAACCCGACGGTCTCGCCACCGATCGCGGCGACGGCGACCAGGAACGTCGCGGCGAGTGCAGCGCTCGCGGCCGCACAGCCTGCACCGATATCCGGTCGATCTGCGCCGGGAAGCCGTCCGGGTCCGTACCTAGTACACGCGCGATGGAGTGAATCCGGGGGGAGGGACCTCATACGTGCCAGTTCCGGGAGCGAGTTCAAAGAATTTGTCCCGATCGAATTTTGTGAGTCGGCGTCGAGAGAGACGTATGAGTTCGCTACTGACGCTCGAGGCGATCTCGCATCGCCCACGAGCACTGCTGTACCCGCTGGGAGTCTGGGTCGTGATGGCCATCATCGCCGTTGCAAATGGCGGCTTCCGGGAACTCGTTCTGATCCCTCGGTTCGGCGACTATCCGGGACACGTGTTGAGCACTGCGTTGCTCGTCATCGCGATTCTCGTCGTCTCGTTCGGGTTCTTCTGGTCGATATCGATCGCGTACTCCCGGCCGGAGCTGGTGATCATCGGCATCGGATGGACGGTGCTGACCGTCGGATTCGAGTTTCTCGTCGGGTACGTCGAGGGTACGCCCGTGTCAGTGACACTCGGTCAGTACAACGTGCTGGCGGGACAAGTCTGGATCGCCGTACCGCTGACACTACTCGTCTCCCCGCTGTTGTTCGGGGCATACCTCGTGCGGTGACATCCTCTTCGCCGTAAACGGGGGATTCTCGCCGTGAAAAATCGGGACCGACCGTCAGCGGTCACGCTTCGCGCGTCAGCCGCATCATCGAAACACACCTGAGAGAAATCGGGGGGGTCCGCCACCAGAAGGGCTAACTATGCGGTTTGAGTATCTCGACCGATGTCCCTCCACGCAGTCGAAAACGTCGAGGAAGCGTTCAGCGTCACCCGAGAGTTTCTCACTCCCATCGACGTGCCCCGCTGGCTGAAGCTCGCGCTTATCGTGTTCTTCGTCGGAAGCGGTGTGAGCTTCCCTACAGCACAGTTCAACACGTCGACGCCGCCGGGAGACGCCTCTAACGGTGACATCCCGTTTAGCCTCCCAGTCGACGTGGTGACGCTCGTCGTCGTACTCGTCGGCGCCGGACTCCTCTTCGGGTTGCTGTTCGCGCTGATCGGAGCGATCATGGAGTTCGTGTTGATCGAGTCGCTCCGCACCGGGGACGTGTCGCTCCGACGCCACTGGGGTCGGCGCTGGCGCCAAGGACTCCGACTGTTCGGATTCCGGATCGCGATCGGGTTCCCACTGCTCGTCCTGTTCGCCGGTTGGTTCGCGCTGCTCGTCGTCCCGATCCTGACCGGGCGCGACCTCACGATCCCGTTTACGGCGTTCCTCGTCGGAATCCCGATAGTGTTCCTCATCAGCGTCCTGTATGCGCTGGTGTCAGGGCTCACGACTGTGTTCGTCGTGCCGCTGATGATTCAGGCGGACTCGGGCGTTCTCGCGGCGTGGGGCCGGCTCTGGGAATCGATCAAGACGGCGTGGAAACAGTATCTGGCGTACGTCGTGATCGCGTTCTTGCTAACTGTCGCGGCGGGGATCATCGCCTCGATCGCGGTCGGGATCGTCGCGATCGTGCTTCTCATCCCCGTTCTCGTCGTGGCCGCGATCACGCACGCGACGGTCTCGCTATCGTCGACGGCCGGGATCGTCGTCCTCATCGCGCTCGCGCTCCTGTTCGGACTGGCGACGCTCGTCGTCTGGACACTCGCACAGGTCCCCGTCGTGACGTATCTCCGGTACTACGCGCTGCTCGTGCTCGGTGATATCGAAGAGTCGTTCGACGTTCTCGTCGATCGGCGGCCGTCGACGGAGGAGCCATGAGCGACGAACCGCCGACATGGAGGGCAGCCGTACGCGGCGCCGTCGCGTTATTGGTGCTCGGGCTCGTCGGCGTCGCCGCGGTCGCGGTCTACTCCGTACCGGCCCTTCGAGCGATCCCCGAACTGGCGGTCCTGTCGTATCCGACGCTCGTGCTGATCGCGGCCGCGAACTCGACGGTGCTCCTCGCCGTGTCTGTGATTCTTGGTACGGTCACCGCTCCCCGGAGTGGACTGCACTCACACGTCTTCGCGTGGGCGTCCGGCGGTGCGCCGGACTGGGACGCGCTTCGACGATCACTGCCGCTCGCGGTCGGGCTGGGTGCTTTGCTGTTCGTCCTCGTCGCCGTCCTCGACGTCGTGTTCGCCCCGTTTACGGGACTCGAGTCAGTCGAACCCGTCGGGGAGGCGGCGGCGTTTGAAGCCTTGATCGCGTCGGTTCCGATGCGACTTCTCTACGGGGGAATCACGGAGGAGATCCTGCTTCGGTGGGGCGTCATGGCCCCGATCGCGTTCGTTCTCTGGTGGCTTCGAAACCGGATCGGCGGGCGGACGGAGACGCCGCCCGCGGCGATACTGTGGGTCGCCATCGTCGCCAGCGCGGTCGCGTTCGGCGTCGGCCATCTGCCCGCGCTGGCGTCGACGTTCGATCTCACGACCGCGCTGGTCGTCCGAACCGTCCTGTTGAACGCGATGGTGGGAGTGGCGCTCGGCTGGCTGTTCTGGCGTCGGTCGCTGGAGACGGCGATGGTCGCACACGCCGCCTTTCACGTCGCTCTCGTCGGCGTGTCCGTGGTCGGGACGCTACTGTTCTAGGCGGACTCGGTCGAGCGCAGTGGCTCACGCGGACCGTCGCCGGGCCCGGACGTGCGCGTAGACGACACCGACTGCGGCCCCGACGAGAAACACGCCGGAGCCCATCGAGAACTCGACGCCGCCGTCCGGCGTCCGAAGGAAACTGAACACGAAAAGCAGCGTGTCGGGAACACCGACCGTCAGCGAATCGACGCCGAGCGCCGTCAACGCAAGCGGAGTCACGACCCCGATCGTAATTGCAAGGGCCAACACGCCACCGGCAGTTCCGACGACGAGGTCCCACACCACTGTCGCCGGGGCGGTCTCCCAGCGTTCGAGCCCGGGTGGTCCGTACACTTCGAGGCCCGTCTCGCTGTCGACGACGGAGACGTCGGCCGGGTAGCTCAACAGCGTCAGCGCCATCCAGAGGTCGCCGACCGCGCCGCCGGCGTTCAACGCCAGCGGCACGGCGAGCCACGCCCACTCGAAGAGGACCATCACGGGGACACCAAGCAGGGTCAACAGGACCAACGGCGCGAGTGCGACGACGAGAAACTGGTTGCGGGTAAACCGGGCGTCGGTCGTTGCGAACGCGTACGGGAAGACGGCGTAGACGACGCCGAGCCCGTACCGTGGCGTTCCGCCGAACGCGCGGATCGCCGCCCCGTGACAGAGTTCGTGGAGAACGATCACGAGCACCATCGAGCCCACGGCGAACAGGAACGTGAGTCCGAGGTTCCACCAGCCGGCGGCCGCATCGAAACCGAACTCGGTGATGCCGGCGTCGCCCGTCGCGAGGTAGTACACGAGCAGAAAGCCGACCAGCGAGACGAGCACTCCGACGGTGCTCACAACGGTCCACTGAAGCACGAGCTGGCGCGACACGCCGAACTCTGCCAGTAGTTCGTCGTTAGTCTGTGGGGCCATTATTCACCCCCCACGGGTGGCTGAGGTATAGAACAAGCGCCTCCCGGAGATCATCAGACCCAACGGACCGAACTGATCCGCTCAGACCGTAGAAACGGTTTTCCTCAACGAAGTAGTCTAGGATCTGATGTACTTCTCACAAAACAGCAACGAACAGCCAGAGACCGAACATACGCGACTCGTCGGGTTCTTTGTGTTGACATTTGTCTTTTCATGGATGTTGTGGCTTCCAAAGGTCGCCGTAGCTTCGGGGGCTGAAACGGGAGTTGCGCTGATTGACCGCCTTATTATATTGATCGCCGCACTACCGGAAGTCGGCGCGTTCGGGCCCACGGTCGCGGCCGTACTACTTGTGTTTCACCACGCCGGACGGCGTGGCGTCACCCGTCTTCTCAGACGGGCAGTTGACTTTGCGTTTCCGCGCCGGTGGCTACTAGTTGTGGTCGCGTTGTTCCCGGTCCTCGCCGTTGGAGCACTCGGTGTCGCCGTTGTTTGGGGGGTTGACCCGACGCTACCGTGGGCGGGTGAGGTGTACGTCCTCCCCATCGCGTTCATCTACATTTTGCTTCTCGGAGGGCCGTTACAGGAGGAGTTCGGCTGGCGTGGCTACGCACTTGATCCGTTGATCGACCGATTCGGCGCACTGGTCGGGAGCCTTGGGTTGGGACTTGTCTGGGGAATCTGGCATCTGCCGTGGTTCTACATGCCGTCGATGACGCTGTACTACCAACGCCCCTTCATCGGATTCATAATCACGATAACGCTTCTGTCGGTGGTCATGACGTGGGTCTTCCAGAACACTGGTGGGAGCCTCGTCCCACTGATTCTGCTCCACGCCTCGTTCAACTGGTCTCTGTGGGCGTTCCCCGCGATCGAGTCCGACATCGGAGGGCAAGTGTTTATTATATTAGTACTCGCACTGACTCTGTCTATTCTCTTCCGCCACGGGACCACGAACTTCTCGTCGGACAATCAGTCACGGCGTGGCAAACGGCGGGATACCGACCACTGACTGCAGTGGAATACCCGTCACAGGTCCCACCGCGCAGACCATCTCTGAATCTCGCAGGGAGCTCTTGACAGTTAATGCGCAATTCCTCGTGATGAACGGTCTGTGAAGCCCGTAGACTGCTCGTCACAAGGCCGGGGTTTATCAGCAGTTTTAGACTTCAATAGAGCCAAATTGACCGTAGATTCAGGTTGCGTTTCGTAACCCGGTCGCCTCGGGATACCACCGGACGCCTCGTGGCGTCGACCGACAACCGCGAGTCAGAAGTCCGCGGCCTCGAATCGCGTGAAGCCGACGAGGAACGCGACGAGCGTCCAGAGCACGAGCACCAGAATTCCGATTTCGGGGGTAGTGTAGACGGGTTCGACCTCGGCGGGCGACACGCCGACGCCCGCCTGTCCCCCTGCGCCTACGCTCGCCGCGAGATCCGGTAGCAGCGCGACGACGGTCGAGAAGTACGCCGACGACGGCGACACCTGCATCACGGGGAAGATCCAGTCCGGCACGGACGTCGGCAGCGCGAACCCGTTGACCACGTACAGTATGGCCACCGGAACTACGTCCCAGAACAGTTCGAAGACGACGAAGAACCCGAGCGCGAGCGTCGTCGCACGCGTCGTCGACCCCGTCGTCGCGGAGAGCCCGACCATGATGCTCGCGTAGGCGGCCGCGAAACCGAGGGTTGCAACCAGAAACAGCACTATCGGAACGACGCTCACGGTACCGAGAAGCACCGCGCCGAAGCCGAGCCCGACGAGGAGCCCGACGACAAGTCCGAGCGCGAGGACCGTCGCTCGACCGACCGTCTTCCCGGCGTAGACGTGCAAACGGTTCGTGGGTAACGACAACAGGAGTTTGATGCTCCCGAGTTCGCGCTCGCCGGCGAGTGACTTGTAACAGACGACAATGGCGGCCAGCGGCACGAACAGGCTCGTGAGTCCAACCGTGAAGAACACGAGCCCGCCGAACGTCGCGCCGCCCGGTTCGCCGAACAGTTGCGGCACCTCGACGTAGGCGTACGACGAGAGCACCGACAGCAGAACGAAGACACTCACGAGCGCCCACAGCGCGCGGGACTGGACGGCGTCTCGGAAATCCTTTTTCGCGACGACGGCCCACGTCATATCCGAACCTCCTGTTCGTCGTTCGTGTAGCGGACGAACAGGTCTTCGAGCGAGGACTCGACGACCGAGAAGTCCCGTACCGGCGTCACGCTCGCGTCGATCGCCCGCAACACGGCGAACTTGGTGGCGTCGGCGACGACGACTCGGAGCCGTCCGTCCTGCGTCGAGGCGTCGGCCACCGACTCCAGCCCTGCCACTCGCTCGACGACGGCCTCCGAGGCGTCGGCGACGTCGACGTACAGCACCTCGCCCGTCTCGGAGGCGTCACGGAGGCCGTCGATGGTGTCGACCGCGACGAGCTCCCCGCGGCTGATTATCGCCACCCGGTCGCACACCGCCTCCACCTGTTCCATGATGTGACTGGAGAAGAACACGGTCGTGCCGCGGTCGTTCTCCTCGCGGATCAGCTCGCGCATCTCCCGCGCGCCGTTCGGATCGAGCCCCGTGGACGGCTCGTCGAGCACGAGCAGGTCGGGGTCACCGGCGAGCGCCATCGCGAGGACGAGTCGCTGTCGCATCCCCTTCGAGTAGCCCCCGGCCTTCCGGTCGGCGGCGTCGGCGATGCGCACCCGTTCGAGCAGCTCCGTCGGGTCGTCGTCCGCCTCCTTCAACTCCACGACGAACTCCAGATGTTGTCGCCCCGTGAGCCGGTCGTACACGTGGTAGCCGTCGGGGAGCACCCCGGTACGCCGGCGAACCGCCCGCCCCTCGGACTGGGCGTCGTGACCGAGCACCGTCACGGAGCCGCTCGTCGGCCGGACGAAGTCGAGGAGAATATCGATCGTCGTCGACTTTCCCGCGCCGTTCGGCCCGAGGAATCCGAAGATCTCCCCCTCCTCGATCTGGAGGTCGAGCTCGTTCACCGCGACGACGTCACCGTAGTGTTTCGTGAGGCCGTCGATGTCGATCGCCGTCATCCGCGGCCACCGTCTCCGAGCGCGCCGTCTCGGACTCCGTCGGGGTACGCCCCGATATGCGTTCGTACAGTGCTTCCCATGAGAGTGACCGACTCTCCGCGTGGGGATAACTGCATCCACCGCATGACACATCTACACGGCGACGAGACGAATCACGGGCAGTTTATAACCGTCAACCAGTTACTTCGCGTGTGGTGGCCATGACGATATGTTACCCCCTCTAAGCCCCTTGTGACGAAAGACTTCAACCGAGCCACCACTTCTACACGCCGAGCGACGGCACTTTGTCTTTGCGCGGAGCCCGCAGCAGGCAGGCCGGGCGTTTGTCACTGGACGAGCATAACGGTACCCCGATGACACGCTACGGCGAAAGTGGTTGGTACGGGTGTGCACAGCTCGCAGCCGGGCGGTTTCGACGTGAAACGGCGGGTGCGTCGCGGGGCCGTCAGCGCGTCTGGGGGCCGTCAGCGCGTCGGGGATACCGTCAGTACGACGCGGCGCGCTTGTCGAGGCCAGCCGCCTCGATATCCTCGCCATCGACGGAGGTCCGGAGCACGTCCATCCCGTCGTCCCGGTCGACGTCGAAGTTTCGCGCGTATAGCTCCTCCAGTCGCTCGTACTCGGCGTCGGAGAGCGGGGGCACGTCGCTCGCGGCGCTCCACTCCGCGATATCGTCGGCGTTCCGGAACGTGGGCGTGACGGAGGCGACCTCGTCGTGCGCGAGCAGCCACCGGATCGCGGCCTGCGCCATCGTCCGGGTGCCGTCGACGCCTTCGGGGGCTTCGAGGAACCGGATCGCCTCGACCTTCTCCCAGCCGGTCTCGTACCACTCCTTCGGACGGTGCGAGCGGTGGTCGCCGTCTTCGAGGACGGTGTCCGGCGTCACCTGTTCGTTCAACAGGCCCGAGGAGTGCGGAACCCGAGCGATGACCGACGTGTCGGAGCCCGTCTCGCGGATCGTGTCGACGAAGTGGCGGCCCGGCTCCTGTTCGAACAGGTTGAACACGGTCTGGACCGCGTCGAACTCCTCGTACTCGATTGCGGCGTCGCCCTCGGCGAGCCAGCCGATGGAGGGGCCGAGCGCCCAGCCGAGCGCCCGGACGCGGCCGTCGGCCTTCCACTCGCGGAGGAGGTCGCGGACCTCGGGCGTGACCTCGTCGACGTTCGCGTTGTGCAACTGGAGCACGTCGACGTAGTCCGTGTCGAGCCGGTCCAACGAGGCTTCGAACGCCTCCGTCAGGTACTCTTCGTTCAGCTCCTTCGGGAGCTCGCCGTGACCGGCCTGCGGGTTGTCGTAGAAGTCGTAGCCGATCTTCGTCGACAGCGTCACCTCGTCGCGGCGGCCGTCGATCGCCCGCCCGATGATCTCCTCGCTGTCGCCGTGGCCGTACACGTCGCCGGTGTCGACGTAGGTGACCCCCGCGTCGAGCGCGTCCTCGACCATCGCGACCGCCTGTGCGTCGGAGCGGTCTCCCCACCAGTCGGTGCCGACGACCCACGCGCCGAAGCCGATCTCAGAGACCTCGACGCCGGAGTTCCCGAGTTCGCGGTGCTGCATACCTCACTTTGGGGATCGGGACACTTAGCGGGTGCGGTCTCCCCCGCGCCGCGGGATCGCGGCCGGATGTTTATATTCCTCGACTCGACCAGTGCGCTACTGTGCGGCCGCCGTACGGCTGGCGACGACGCGGCGGGCGGGGCGGTGTGACCGCTCAGTGGCTCAGCGCCCACGGATAGCCGCCGCGGTCGTGACCGTGGCCGTGGGTCCGCCCGTCGCCACGGCCGTGGACGTCTCCGTCCCCGTGGCGATGTCCGTCGCCGTGACCGTGGTGCTCGGTCCCGGCTGACCGCGATCCGCCCGCCTCTGCGTCCAACGTCTGGTCGACGCGTAACACGAGACGCGCGGTCCGCACCGCGGTCTCGAGACAGCGCGCGGGAACGGCGACCGGCTCGACGATCCCCGCGTCGAACGCGTCACGGACCGCGCCGGAGCGGTCGATTCCCGCTGTCGCCTCGCCGTCGTGATGACGGGCGCGGAGCGCGGCCAGCGCGTCGATCGGGTCCGCCCCCGCGTTCCGGGCGAGGGTACGCGGGATCACGGTCACCGCGTCCGCGAACGCGTCAAGCGCGAGTGCCGAGCGGTCGTCGACGCTCGTCGCGTGATCAGATACCGCGTTGGAGACGGCCATCATGGGGGCGCCGGCGCCCGGAACGACGCCGCCACGGGCCGCGTGGCGCGCGACGGCGAGACAGTCCGCCACGATCCGCTTCGTCTCCGCGGCGACGTGTGGGGTCCCGCCGCGCAAGAGAAGCGACTCGTGTGACTCTCCCGGGAGGTCGGTGAGCGTGAGCACGGCGCCGCCGCCGACGGAACGACGGCGGACCGCCCCGACCGATCCGAGCGCGTCCCGGTCGAGGTCGGCGGGCGCGGTCACCGCGGTCGCGCCCGCCGCGCGGGCTATCGCGTCGAACTCGTCTCGTCGAGTGCGCTCGACCGGGAGCACGCCGGCGCGAGCGAGCTCGGTCCGCAAGTCGTCGTCGATCGACTGCTGACAGACGAGCACGTCGACCTCACGCTCCGTGATCGATCGGATCAGATCTCGTCCGACCGCCCGTTCGTGATCGCGGACCGTCGCGAGGTCGCCCGGGTTTTGAACTGCGACCGCGCCGGCGGCGCCGTCCACGGGGAGCGCCACTTCGCCGTCGACGAGCGCGATCGTCGGTTCGGCGAGCGCTCGGCGGCCCTCGGTCCCGAAGCCGTCGACCGTCGTCGACGATTCGTCGGTGTCGACGAGAATCCCCTCGACGCGCTCGGAGTCCGCGAGCCCGCCGCCGGGGTACGCGTGAAGGGTGACCCGCGCCGCGTCGAACCCCACCGATCGCAGGGCGCCCACGCTGAGATCGGCGAACCGCTCGGTCGCGGCCGCGTCCCAGCGTCCGGTGACCGCCGTCGACGCCGCCGCCCGCACCCGCGCGTCGTCCGGCCCGATCGGCACGCTGAGTTCGCGGAGCGTGTCCTGCGCGCGATCGGCCGCGCGGACGTACCCGTCCGCGACCGATGTCGGGTGAAGTCCCTCGGCGACGAGCTCGTCGGCCGCGTCGAGGAGCTCGCCGACGAGGAGCGCCGTCGTGGTGGTCCCGTCGCCGACGTGGCGCGCGTGCGTCTGAATCGCGTCTCGGATCACGCGGCCGATGGGTGCGTCGATCTCGACGGCATCGAGCACGGTCGCGCCGGTGTTCGTCACGACGACGGTTCCACTCCGATCGATCACCATCTTGTCCAGCCCGTTCGGGCCGAGCGTACTCCGGAGAGCGGCCGCGATCGCTCGGGCTGGATCGGCTCCGGCCGCAGTGTGCCCGCCAGTCCTCGATTCCTCGGTCAGTGTGGTCGGTAGTGGCATATCAGCTCACGTCGTCTTGCGTTTGGGCGGGTCGTTTCGGTGTGTGGGCGGTCGCGTCGATCAGTGTCGGACACGCCGCTCGGCGCGGGGTCCGCTCGAAACCCGATCCGGGCGATTGTCGCGGTCACCCGAGGGGGTCGTCGGTGACGACGAGATCGCCGCGGTCCGCCCGGTTGTCCAGGTTCCCGGGAGAGATGTCGAACTCGAACACGCCTTTCGGCACCGCCAACGTCGAGCACGCGTTCGGGACGTCGACGACGCCGCTCTGGCGTCCCTCCGCGGGAACGGTTCCGAGGATGTGGAGCGCCTGTTGCCCGGTGTATCCGAACTTCTTGAGGTAGTCGATCGCCTGCAGACACGCCCGGCGGTAGGCGGTGTGCGAGTCGATGTAGCGCTGCTCGCCGTCCTCGGTCACGGAGTAGCCACAGAACGTGATGTAGTCCTCGAAGTTGGGGCCGCGGTGACCGGGTTCGAAGATCGGGTGATCGACGCCGTGCTCCTCCATCCCGTTCTTGATCAGGTCGAACTCCACGTCCGCGTAGCCCGCCATCTCGATCGCGCCGCAGAAGGTGATCTCGCCGTCGCCCTGCGAGGCGTGGAAGTCCCCGAGCGCGAAGTTCGCCCCGTCGACGTAGACGGGGAAGTACACGGTCGAGCCGATGGAGAGGTCCTTGATGTCGTGATTCCCGCCGTGTTCGCGCGGCGGTACCGTCCTCGCGGCCTCCTTCGCCGTCTCCTCGGCTTCCTCGGGGTCCATCTCGCCCATCTGTGCGCCCTCCGTGGTCGGTGGGTTCGCGACCCCCGGCTCCGCCTCGCCGGTCGGGTGGTTCGGGATCGAGGTCGGGTCCGCCTCGTGTTTGTCGATCAGCTCCTGCTCCCGCTCGTTCCACTCCTCGAGGAGCTCTTGGCTCGGCGCACAGCCCGCGAGTCCGGGATGGATCTTCCCCTCGTAGCGGACGTCTGGGACGTGACGCGAGGAGACGGTGTACCCGTCGATATCCCAGATCGACTTCGCGGCGTCCGGGAAGTGGTCGGTGAGGAAGCCGCCGCCGTTCTGCTGGGAGAAGGTCCCGGTGAAGCCGAACTCGGAGCGGTTGTTCAGCGGCCCCATGTCGTGAAACTCGACTTTCAACAGGTCGCCGGGCTCCGCCCCCTCGACGCGAACGGGACCGGCGAGGTAATGCACCTGCGTGAGGTCTACGTCTCTGACCTCGTTCGGATCGTCGTTGGCCGATATCTGTCCGCCCGTCCAGTCCAGCGCTTCGAGCCGGATCGTCTCTCCGGGCTCCGCCTCGACGACGGCCGGAATGTCGGGGTGCCACCGGTTGAACGGTTTGGCTGTCGGCTGCTCGTCCGGTGGACTGTCGACGTCGACCTCGAATTTAATTTCTGGCATATGATACCACGGGTCAATACAGGGAACTTCAACAAAAGTGTTACTGCGACAATACGTGTGTTTGAATAACAGGAACGTCGACGAGGACCGTTCCGGCCCGGCGGCGCCGGAGTGAGCAGCCGGTGCGCGGGCGTCGCACAACCGAATCCCTTTGTGGGATGGCGACCAACTGACGACGATGACAAAGCGACACGTGTCCCTGCCTGCTGCCGCGGAGGCCGGGGTCCGAGGATTCATCGACGAGGTGGACGAACGGCTTTCCTCGGACGAGGACACCTGCGAGGTCGTCCGAGACACGCTGATCGACCTCCACGGCGACCGCGAGCGCTGGGAGGCGTGGCAGGACGGCGAGTCGGTGCCGAAAGCCGAGCGCGTCCGGTTACAGGGATACGACCCGTGTAACGCGACCCTCGAATCGGAGTACTACGCCGAGAAGGACGAGGACCGGTTCCAGCGTTCGAAGCACCTGCAGTGGCTCTGGCGGCAGTTCGACGCCACGCCGATGGCCGACAACGTCGAGTTCGCACTCCGGTTCCGACAGATGCTCGGGAACCACCTGTTCGCGGAGTGCGGGGACGGCTGTCGCTTTTTCAAGGGTATCTCCGTCACCTACGGCCACAACATCGAGATCGGCGACAACGTCGTGGTCCACGACGACGTTCACCTCGACGATCGCGGGAAGCTGACGATCGGCGACCGCGCGTCGATTTCCGACGGCGTCCACCTGTACAGTCACGATCACGACCTCGTCGACCAGACCGAGGTGCGCAACTTCCACACGATCGTCGAGGACGACGCCCGAGTCACCTACGACGCCATGGTGCGGGCCGGCTGTCGAATCGGCGAGAACAGCGTCGTCGGCGCGCGCTCCGTCGTGCAGGGCGACGTCCCGGCACACCACGTCGTCGTCGGCTCCCCGGCTCGCAGCGTCCGTGTGAAGCCGGGCTGGGAGGAGGTCGCCGACGAGCTGGAGGACGGGCGACTTCCTGACCGACAGGACGAGCGCGAGATCCCGTACGAGCTCCCGGACGACCTCGACCAGTTCGACGAGTTCCAGCGCGATCTACGCCCGCCGGATCCGCCTAACGCGTCTCGCTGAGGTGAACGCCGGCGGACGTTCGACTCAGGATCGGTCGCGAGACGCGTGGCGTGGTACCGCTCGACAGTATCATTATGACGGTTCGCGTCGTATCCGCACTTGGTGTTGAACCCATGACAGGAAAACAGATACTGATGATCGTCGGCGACTTCGGCGAGGACTACGAGATCATGGTCCCGTTTCAGGCGCTCCAAGCGGTCGGCCACGAGGTCCACGCCGTTTGCCCCGAGAAGGACGACGGTGACAGCGTCAAGACCGCGATCCACGACTTCCGCGGCGACCAGACGTACCTCGAAACGCGCGGGCACGACTTCGCGCTCACGCACGGGTTCGACGAGGTGGACCCCGCGGAGTACGACGCGCTGGTCGTCCCGGGCGGACGCGCCCCCGAGTACCTCCGCGGCTACGACGAGGTGCTCGACGCGGTGCGTCACTTCTTCGAGACGGACAAGCCCGTCGCGTCGATCTGCCACGGCCCGCAGATCCTCGCGGCCGCGGGCGTGCTCGACGGCTACGAGATGACGGCGTATCCCGCGGTCAGGCCCGAGGTCGAGGCCGCGGGCTGTTCGTGGGTCGACGGCGTGACCACCGACGGGAACCTCGTCACCGGACAGGCGTGGCCCGACCACCCCGAGTGGATCGCGGAGTTCCTCGACCTGCTCGGCACGGAGATCGACCACGGCGCGACCGCCGCGACGGCGGACTGACTCGCCTCGCTATTTTTCATGCCGGACTCCCGCGCCGTCGCCGTCAACGTCGCCGCCAACACGAACGATCCCGGCTTCCGCGGGCCCGTCTATCCCGACGGATCGTTCGCCTACGTGCCGATTCCCGAATCGACGACGACGCGCCCGCGCGAGCGGTTCCCCGTCGACGAGCCCCTTCCGACGTACGGCGACCTCGATCTCCCGTTCAGGGTGCCGACCGACCTGCGCGAGACGCCGGTTCACATGGACCCGGAGTTTCCCGGCGTCCACGGCCGCCACCGCGCGAGCTACGGCGACCCCTACGGCGTGAAGGCCAGCCGGATCGCCGGGCTCGAACCGGGCGACTGGCTGCTCTTCTACGCGACGCTGTCACTGCGCCCGCACGGGTGGACGGGACCGGGAACGGGGAGCGATCGCGACTCGATTCGACGAGACGCCGACTTGGCTCCCGAATGGGGCGCGTACCTCTTCGCTGGGATACGAGTCGAGCGGGCGCTCGCGGTCGAAGACGGCGAGGGTACGGTCGACCGCGACGCGGCGGCCGCCCTCGCGCCGACCAACGCCCACCTGAAGCGCGACCCGTTCGACGCGCGGGTCGTCGTCGCCGGCGACCCGTCGGTCTCGGGTCTCTTCGAGCGCGTCGTCCCCCTGAGCACCCCCGAGGCGGGCGCGGACGCGAACCGGCTCGTCACGGACCTGTCGAGCGACTCGGGGAAGGGACCGTGGTGGCGTCGGCCGATGATGTTCGACGCCGACGCGACGGCGACCCTGTTCGACCGGATCGAGACCGAGTGAACTCGCGATCGGCACGGGCGAGCATCGATGGAGGCGAACACCGACTGACGCGCGAGGATGGAGCGCGATTCGTGGTACCGTTTAACACCCTGGCGGACCGTACACAACGTATGAGCGGAGACGACTCCACGACGACCGAATCGACCGACGCACCGTTCCGACTCGGACGAGTCCTGCTCGGCGTCGGGCTGGCGGCGCAGGCTTCCGAGGACTTCCGCGACATGGAGGACACGATCGAGTACGCGGAGTCCGCCGGAGTTCCCGCTCCCGACCTCGCCGCGCCGTTCGCGTCGGGGATGATGGTCGCTGCGGGACTCGGCATCGCGTTCTGGCGGCTGCCGCGGGTCGCGACCGGTGCGGCCGTCACCTTCCTCGCGGTCGTGACGTCGACGATGCACGACTTCTGGAACGCCGACGAGGACGACAGGAGCGGCGAGCGGCTCGCGTTCTTCGGCAACCTCGCGATGCTCGGCGGCGCGCTGGTGTTCCTGCGGGAGGCTTATAAGTGAGATAGCCGCGCGAGCGGCGCGTCGATCGCAGTTGTACCGTCGGCGGCGCGTCGATTACTCGTAGTCCTCGTACGTCGGCAGCCCGTCCTCGGGCGGGAACTCCTCGACCGGAACGGTCGTCTCGTCACCGCTCGCCATGTCTTTCACCGTGTACTCGCCGTTCTCCAGGTCGCGCTCGCCGACGACGACCACGGTCTCGGCGTTGATCGAGTCGGCGTAGCCGAGCTGCGCGCCGAACGACCGGTCGGAGACGTCCGTCTCGACCACCGCGTCGTCGTCGAGCGCGCGGAGATCGCGGGCGACCGCGGCGGCCTCGGCGCGGGTGTCGCCGACGGAGAGGACGTAGTAGTCCGTCGAGAGCTCCTCGTCCGGCCAGACGCCGGCGCGCTGACACAGCAGCTTGAGCGTGGCGTGGCCGGGTGCGACGCCGACCGCGGGCGTGGGCTGGCCGCCGAAGCTCTCGATGAGGTCGTCGTAGCGCCCGCCGCCGAAGACGGAGCGGGAGACCTCGCCGGTCGAGTCGAAGCACTCGAAGACGACGCCGGTGTAGTAGTCGAGCCCGCGAGCGGTCGTCAGCGACACCTCGCAGAACTCGCCCGCACCGAACTCGTCGGCCGCGGCGAGCACGTTTCGGAGGTTCTCGACGGCCGCTTCAACGTCCGTCCCACCGGCCTCGGACACCGCGTCGAGGTCGTCGACCGTCTCGACGCCGGTAATCAGGTCGTCGAACTCCTGGGCGGTGGCGCGGTCGAGCCCGGCGTCGGAGAGGAGCCCGAAGTACTCGCCGTCGTCGACCTTCGCGCGCTTGTCGACCGCGCGGATCGCGGCCTGCGTGTCGACCGCGTCGGGATCGGTCGCGAGCGCCCGGACCAGCCCCCCGAGGATGTCCCGATGCGAGACGCGGAACTCGAAGTCGTCGCCGGTGAGCCCCAAGTCCGTGAGGCCGTCGGCGGCGACCGCGAGCACTTCGGCGTCCGCCTCGGGGGCCGCGGAGCCGAACACGTCGATGTTCGTCTGGTAGAACTCGCGGAACCGCCCCTGCTGGACCTGCTCGTAGCGCCAGAACGGCCGCGTCGACATCCACTTGATCGGCTTCGACAGCTCCTGGCCCTTCGCGACGACCATTCGGGCGACGGTCGGCGTGAGCTCCGGGGTCAGGGAGACGCCGCGACCGCCCTTATCCTCGAAGGCGTACAGCTCCTCGACGATCTCCTCGCCGGATTTGTCGGTATACATCTCCGTCCGTTCGAGGGCTGGCGTGGCGATCTCGCGGAAGCCGTATCGCTGTGCGGCTCCCTCGATCGCGTCCGTCACCTCGCGGCGAGCCGACTGCTCGCCGGGGTAGAAATCGCGGAATCCCTTGAGGCCGTCGTACATGTACGCCGCTTCGACGAGCGCCCGCTTGAAAGCATCCCTTCGGGGCGCGGTTCGCGGTCGACGGTACGTGGTTCGCGGTCGACGATGGACACCCCGTCCCGTCTAGTCGAGCGGGTACTCCTTCTGGAATCCGCGGAATTCGGTCCGGTGGGCCTCCTCGTCGGAGAGGAGCGTCACGGCGAGGTCCTCGGTGACCGGATCGTCTGCGTCCTCGGCGGCGTCGATCAGGTCGCGGTACGTCGCGATCGCGCCCTCCTCCGCGTCGAGCACGCCGTTGATGACGGATAGCACGTCGGTCGAGTCCTCTGGCGGCTGCAGCGAGTCCTGTCGGGCCGTGAACTCGGCGGACCCCGGCGGGCGCGCGTCGAGCTGTTTGAGTCGCTGGCCGAGCTGTTCGGCGTGGCCGAGTTCCTCCTGAACGTCCTTCTTGAGACTCTCTTTGATCTCCTCGGCGCGGACGCCGTCGAGGACGATGGCGTTCGTCTGGTAGTTCATCACCGTCTCGATCTCGTCGGCGTACGCTTCTCGAAGCAGCTCGACTACCTCTTCAGATGACATACGCGGTAGTACGGGCGTGGGGTCAAAAGTCGTTCCGGCACTCCCGAGCCAGCGAGAATGTTGACGGTCACGCGTGGCGCACACGCCGTCACCCCGCGTCTTCAGCGCTCACCCACGTCTCCAGCGCTCAACTTGTGCGTGTTCAGCGCTCAATCGCTACGCCCGTGCACGTACGTCTGATCGTGGTCGGGGAACACCTCGCCGACGGTCTCGTCGTCGTATTCGTCGGCGATGAGCCGCCGCAGTTCCCCCTCGTAATCCGCCTTCGGTATCTCCTCGCTCGGTCCCTGCTGGACGTCGAACGTCTCCTCGACCAGCCGATCGACGGCGTGTCGACCGAATCCCGACAGCGGAGAGATGTAGTCGATCCCGTGACGGTCCTCCAGGCTCTGTGCTTGGGCTCGCGACACGGTCGGCACGCGGTCGTCCCGCCGCGTGCCGTCGGCGATGGCGTCGACGTCGTGGCTCGCGATCGTTTCGAGGGCGTGCTCGTGCACGCGCTGGATCCCGTTCCGCGGATAGCCGTCCGCGAGCATCGTCTCGGCGGCCTCCTCCGCTACCGCGTGGTCGAGGTCGACGCGTTCGAAGGGGAAGCCGAGTTCGGTGGCCGCGCGCTCGGCGTGCTCCCAGTCGTCGGTGAGCCCGAAGCTCCCCGTGACGCATCGCACGTCGTAGAACCGATCGAGCAGGTGCGCGGCGAGCGAGGAGTCTTTCCCCCCGCTGTACAGGAGCGCGAGCTCCATCTATCGCCGGCGGATGTCGAAGCTCTGCTGATCGGGCTGGAGCTCTTTTAAGAGGTCACGCATCTGGTCCTCGTCGATGCGGCCCTGGAGGCGACCGCTCTGTGCGAGCGCCGCCACCTGCTGTTTCACCTTCTCGCCGAACTCCGGTTTCGACATCGCGACCGCGTTGAGCCGCTGGCGCGCCTTGTCGGTGAGGTGCTGTTTGAGGACGGCCTCCTGTTGGGCCTCGGCGCGCTCTTGAGCCTCCTGTTGGGCCTCGGCGTCGGCGCCGCCGCCCTGCTCGCGTTCGCGGAGCTCCTCCATCTTTTTCTCTCGCAGTTCCTCGAGTCGCTCGTCGTCGGGGTTCCCGCTCATACGCGGGCCTTCTCGGTCCGCGCGAAAAACGATTTCGGAGGAATCGACCGCGTTTCGGGGGATCGACCACCCGAGATCAGTCTGGCAGTCTCCGATTCGAGGGCCGATCGGCAGTCCGCGCCGCTTAAACGGCTCCTCGGCGTATCGCTCGGTAATGAGTGAGTCGCGGGAGTTCTGTCCGCGGTGCGGCGACGCCGTCCCCGAGCGGCGCGACCCGCTGCCGGGCGAGCCGCGGGGGCGAGACGCGCTGTTGTGCGACGACTGCTACTTCGAGGACTTCGACCTCGTCGACGCCCCCGACCGTATCGAAGTGCTGGTGTGTTCGGGGTGCGGTGCGGTCCGCCGCGGCGAGTCGTGGCGGGACGTCGGCGCGCGCGACTACACCGACGTCGCGGTCGACGAGGTCGCGGAGGCGCTCGGCGTTCACGTCGACGCCACGGACGTCGAGTGGGGCGTCGAACCCGAACAGGTCGACGAGAACAACGTCCGGATGCACTGCCGGTTCTCCGGCGTCGTCCGTGGGACACTCCGCTCCGCCGAGGTGACCGTCCCGGTGAAGATCTCACGGGGGACCTGCGACCGGTGCGGCCGGATCGCCGGCGGCTACTACGCCGGGATCGTCCAAGTTCGGGCCGACGAGCGCGACCTGACCCCCGCGGAGCGCGCCGAGGCGCTCGAAATCGCCGAGTCGTACGTCGCCGACCAAGAGGCCGACGGCGACCGCGAGGCGTTCATCACGGAGGTCAAAGAGACCGACGACGGGCCGAACATCAAGCTCTCCTCGAACCGGCTGGCACAGAACGTCGCGACGCGGATAACCGAAGCGCTCGGCGGTAGCTTCGAATCGTATCCGACGCTCGTCACCGAGGACGGCGACGGCAACGAGGTGTACCGCGTGACGTTCGCGGTTCGACTCCCCCGATACGCCGCGGGCGAGATCATCGACCCCGACGACGGCGATGGTCCGGTCCTCGTCACGAGCGTCTCGGGGCGACTCCAGGGAACCAGGCTCGCGACCGGAGACCCCTACACGTCCGCGTTCGAGGAGGCCGACGCGCCGGACGCGACTCGGCTTGGGACCCGGGAAGACGCCGCGGAGACGACGGTCGTGACCGTGGAAGACGCGAACGCCATTCAGGTGCTCGATCCCTCGACGTACGAGGCGAAGACCGTTCCCAACCCGTCGTTCGTCGACGGCGACGACGACACCGTTCTCGCGTTCGAACACGGGGGGACCGTCCACCTCGTCCCCGAGGAGTAGAGAGCAGCCCGCGGTGCCCGGGAGACGGCAAACGTGATGCGGTCGCTACGGGGTCGCGAGTAGAGAGGGGGACACTAGAATCGACAGAGGCGTCCGAATGGAATCTCACCGACACCGCGGTCGACGGGGTTTTGGACCGTTCGGGAGCCCTCGATCGCGAAACCGATCAGTCCGCTCGAACGGCCTGTTCCTCACCGAGTGCGGCGGCGCGCTCGGATTCGGTCACGTCGATGCCGCGGCGTTCGAGCTGGTCGATGAACTCGGCTTCGCTTAATCCGGCCTGTGCGGCGGCCTGCGACAGCGTCAGTGTTCGCGCACCGTACAGCGTCAGCGCACTTGCCAGCCCCTTCGTTGCCATATCCGCACTTCCGCCGTGAAGGTTTATGAAGGTTACTACTTCATTGAGGTCCCTGATACACCTTATACGATATATATTGACGATAGACCCGAGTTGGGATGTTTAATCACTACTCACGTCGGCCCGCAGGAATTATGTCCCCCTGCAGTCGTACTCAGGATATGGACCGACAACAGATCATCGCGGTGTTCTTCGCGTTCCTCATGGTGAGTTCCATGGCCGCGTGGGGCGTCACACTGCTGTAGGCGGCTCAACGCGCTCCGGCGATAAGTGCCATTCCGCTTCGCTAGCTATCGCCCCAGATGTCCGATAGCGGATGGTTCTCACGGCGTTCAGCGTCCGCTTCAGACCGCGTTTGGGTCGATTTGGCTCCCGCCGACTCGGTCGCGTCGGAGGCGGTCGTCCCGCTCGCCTTCGACCCGCTGGGATCGGGTCCGCCGGTGCCGGATCCGCCGTGTCGATTGCGGCCGCCGGATCCTCCCGACCCGCGCCGGCGACCCGCCCGAGACGGTCCCGACGGCTCGGCGTCGATCCCGGCGAGCGCGGCCGTGGGATCGAACGCCGGCAGCGTCGGCGTCGTCATCGCGTCGATCTGATCGCGGAACCAGGGCGGGGTGTCGGCGGCCGCGCGCTCGAACAGGTCGAGAAGCGAGTCGTCGGCGAGATACGTCGCGCCGTAATCGTCCGGCGAGCGGACGACGCGACCGCACGCCTGAATCACGGTGCGGAGCGCGGTCCGGTGGTACCACGCCCACTGGTCGTCGGCGAGCCGCCGCGCGACCCGGGAGTCGTTGGTGTTGCGGTACGGGGCCTTACACACCACCTGCCACCGACAGAGGTCGTCTTTCAGGTCGAGCGCCTCCTCCATCTTGACCGAGACGAACACCTCCGGATCGCTGCTGGCCTGCCACGCCGACAGCTCCGCGTCTCGGTTCGCCCGGTCGTGCCGACGGACCCGCGCGGCGACCCCGAACTCGCCCAGCAGCTCGGTGAGCCGTCCGGCGATGTCGTACGAGTGCGCGTGGATCAGCCCCTTCTCGTTCGGGTGTTCGGCCATCAGGCGGACGATCAGTCGAGCGATCTTCGGCACGGTCTCGTCGCGGTGCTCGTACGTCATCGACCCCTGCGTCACGTCGTATAAGGGTCGATGTTCGAGCGGGAACGTGTGCTCGACGTCGACGAGCGCGACGGTCTCCGGGTTGAGCCCCACGCCGCGACAGAAGGCGTCCTTCGAGAGGATGGTGGCCGACAGCAACGCGAACTTGTTGCCCCGATCCCACACCGTGTGCCGGAGGTAGCGCGCGGGGTCCAAGGGTTTGATCGCGAGCGCCGACCCCTCGCCGTCCGGCTGGTCGACGACCCACGTCGTCGGGGAGTCGAGGTCGCGGTAGTCCTCCAAGAACCAGCCGAGTTCGGAGATCAGCTCCCCCAAGCGGTCCCGACGAGCCACTTCCTCTCGGTCGAGCTCCGGCCGCCCCGTCAACTCGTCTTTCGCGCGCTTGGCGGTGTCCCGCAGGGAGGCGACGAACCGGGCTGTCCTGTCGAGCGCGTCCTCCTCCGGACCCGCGTCGGCCGCGACGTCGGGGACGCCGATCTCGTCCCACACGGGCACCCGGTCGGGCGAGAGCTCGATCGTCGCGTACATCTCCGCCCACTCCGCGAGGCCGTGCGCCTCGTCGATCACGACCACGTCGCGCTTCCGGAACACGTCCGAGCCGGCGGTTCGCATGAAGTACGCGAGCGTCATGGCGGCGTAGCGGTTCCCGGAGGCGATGGCGCGGTCGGAAAAGTACGGACAGCGGTGCTTCACCGAGCAGTCGAACCCCTGCTGGCGAACGCAGGGGGCGCGGTTGACCGGCGTGTCGTGCTCGCCGGGGAGAATGCAGTCGTAGTTCGATTTCCCGCGGATCACCGCCAAGTCGTCGAGGAGACCGTCGGCCTCCACGTCGTCGATCTGCGACACCTGCGGGGTCGTGTAGTAGGCGCCGGTCGCCTCGCTCGGTGCCGTCTCTTCGACCGTGGCCGCCGCACCCATGATCGCTCGGGCGAGCAGCGACTTGCCGCTGCCCGTCGGCGCGCGCACCAACACCACGTCGTTGCCGGCGGCGAACGCGTCGCGGATGTCGGCGAGGGCCTGCTCCTGCGCGCCGCGGAAGCTCGGCGCGGGGAACTCGGCGGGGATCCGATCGGGGTCCACAGACGCCTCTCGCGCGCTCCACGAATTAAACCCTCGCTTGGAGATCGACTCCGCCGACGCGGTGAGCGTTCTCCGCACCACGAATGAACTAGGAACTACCGGATCGTTTATGATGGTTCGCTGGGACGACGAGGTATGAACTGGCAGCAGGCGGAACGGGAGTTCGCGGACGACGCCGTCGCCCGAGAGACGCTCCCGCGCATGTTCGAACGGACGGCCGATCGGAACGCCGACCGCCTCGCACAGCGGTACAAGGGCGGGATCTACGACCGCTCGCTAGTCTCCGAGGGCGTGCTCCCGTCGGCGTCGGCGGGCGAATACGCCGACGTGACCTACGGCGAGATGCGCGAGATCGTTCGGAACCTCGCCACTGGCCTTCGCGAAATCGGAGTCGACGACGACACCCGCCTCGCCCTCTACGCGCAGACGCGGATGGAGTGGGCCCAGACCGACTTCGCGGCGCTTTCCGCCGGCGCGGTCGTCACCACGGTGTACGCCTCCTCGTCCCCGGACCAGGTGCGATACCTGCTGGAAGACCCGGAAGCGACGATCGTCGTCGCCGAGAACCGGCAGCTGCTCGACGAGCTGCTCGGCGTGGTCGACGACCTCGATCACGAGCTCGACGCGATCGTGACCGTCGACGACGTGGATACGAGCGACCTCGACGTGGGGCCCGACGCCGGTCCGGACGGCGCGTCCTCGCTCGACTCGGCCGACGTGTACACGCTCGGTGAGGTCCACGAGCTGGGCGTCGAGGCGTTCGACGCGGACGCCTACGAGTCGTGGATCGACGCGATCGATCTCGGCGACCTCGCGAGCCTGATCTACACCTCGGGGACGACCGGACGGCCGAAGGGGGTGCGGCTCACGCACGCGAACTTCCGCGACAACGTGAACCAGTGTTACCGCCGCTTCGCGGACCGCCCGGACCGCGATCCTGAATCCCCCGGGATCTCCGTTGACTCGACGACGCTCTCGTTCCTTCCGCTCGCACACGTTTTCGAGCGGATGGCCGGCCATTACATGATGTTCGCTGCGGGCGCGACCGTGGGGTACGCGGAGAGCCCCGACACCCTCCGCGACGACTTCGGGCTCGTGCGGCCGACGATCACGACGAGCGTTCCGCGCGTCTACGAGAAGCTCTACGACGCCATCCGCGACCAGGCGAGCGAGTCTCCCGTCAAACAGCGGATCTTCGAGTGGGCGGTCGACGTGGGACGGACCCATCACGAGGCCGAGACCCCGGGCGCGATCCTCGACGCGAAGCGCGCGCTCGCCGACAAGCTCGTCTTCTCGTCGGTCCGCGAGGCGATCGGCGGTAACGTCGACTTTTTTATCTCGGGCGGCGGGTCGCTGTCGGCGGAGCTGTGCGCGCTGTACCACGCGATGGACCTCCCGATCTTGGAGGGGTACGGACTCACCGAGACCTCACCGGTCATTAGCGTCAACCCGCCCGAGAGACCGAAGGTCGGGACTATCGGACCGCCGGTGGTCGACACCGAGATCGCGATCGACGACTCGGTCGTCGGCGAGGAGGTCGCGGACATCTCCGGCGACGTGGGCGAACTGCTCGTGCGCGGCCCACAGGTGACCGACGGCTACTGGAACAAGCCGGAGGCGACCGCGGAGGCGTTCACCGAGCCCGATCGGCTCCCCGAGGACGTCGTCATCGCAGGCGCGTCTCCCGACGAGCGCGACGGCGACCCGGACGAGCCGTGGTTCCGAACCGGCGACATCGTACAGCACCGACCCGACGGCTACATCGCCTTCCGCGAGCGCGCGAAGCAGCTGCTGGTGCTCTCGACCGGCAAGAACGTCGCACCGGGGCCGATCGAGGACCGCTTCGCGGCCAACGAGTTCGTCGAGCAGTGCGTCGTGCTCGGCGACTCGCGGAAGTTCGTCTCCGCCCTCATCGTCCCCAACTTCGAGCGGGTGGCCTCGTGGGCCGAGACCCGCGGCATCGACCTCGCGGACGACCGCAAGGCGATCTGCCGCGACGACCGGGTTCGCGAGCGTATCCAAGAGGAAGTCGACCGCGTGAACGAGGAGTTCGAGTCGTACGAGCAGATCAAGCAGTTCCGGCTGGTTCCCGAGGAGTTCAGCGAGGAGAACGATCTGCTGACGCCGACGATGAAAAAGAAGCGACGGAACATCCTCGACCGGTTCGCCGACGAGGTCGAGATGATCTACGAAGAGAGCTGAGACCGGGTTCTCTCGTCTCCCCTACGCCGACGAGCGGACGGATTCCGCGGGTTCGTCCTCGGCGAGCGACTCGTCGTCGACGGGTTCTCCGAACGCGTAGACCGTGTTGTGGCCGGTCACCGTTACCTTCAGGAAGTCGCCGACTGCGACGCCGCGCTCGGTCGCCTTTCGAACGATTATCTGGCGGTACGCGCCGTCGCGACACTTCACGGAGTCGCCGGTCCCCTCCTCGACGACGAGCGCCTCGAACGTCTCGCCGACCATCGCCTCGTACGCCTCCCCGACGACGTCCATCTTCAGTTCGGACATCGCCTTCGAGCGCTCCTTCTTGATGGTCCCGCCGAGCCCCTTCATGTCGGCGGCGTCGGTGCCGGGGCGCTTCGAGAAGCGAGTCACGTTGATCTTCTCCGGGCGGACCTCGGCGAGCAGCTCCATCGAGCGCTCGTGGTCCGCCTCGGTCTCCGTCGGGAAGCCGACGATGAAGTCGGTCGAGAGCGTCCAGTGGTCGAGCCGGTCGTCGAACGTCGCGACGACCTCGCGGAACTTGTCGACGCGGTGCTGTCGGCGCATGTCGGCCAAGACGTCGTCGGAGCCCGACTGCACCGGCGCGTGAATGAAGTTGTACAGCTCCTCGTTGCGCGCGAACACGTCGACCAGCTCCTCGTGGATCCCGTGGATCCCGCCGGGGTTCGCCATGCCGAGCCGCACCCGGAACTCGCCGTCGATGTCGCAGATGCGGTCGAGCAGCTCCGGGAGCTTTCGATCGCCGTTGTCCCAGCCGTAGACGCCGGTGTCCTGCCCGGTGACGCGGATCTCCTTCGCGCCGGCGTGGACCAGCGCCCGGGCCTTCTCGACGTTCTCCGCGACGGACGGGGAGTCGACTCGCCCCGTCGCGAACTTCGTGATGCAGTACGAGCAGTTGCTCATGCAGCCGCGGGCGATGGGGAGGATGCCGACGACGCCGGAGAGCACGGGCTCGGCGTCGGGGGTGACGGTCGGGCACTCGCCGTTGAGGGCGTAGGTGGGGACCTCGTCCCAGTGGAGAATTTCGGCGTCGATACCGGCGTCGCGGAACTGTTCGCCCTGCGCGAGCGCCATACAGCCGGTGACGACCAGATCGGCGGTCTCCTCCGCCAGCTCCTCGGCACGGCGCAGCATATTCCGTTCCGTTTTCTCGACGACCGTACAAGTGTTGAGAATGGCGACATCCGCGTCTTCGGGGCCGTCGGCCGGTCGGTGACCGCCGTCGCGGAGAGCACGCTCGATCTCCCGGCTCTCACCCCGGTTCGAACTACAGCCGTACGTTTCGATGTGATACGTCGCCATCGAGTGGGCTCACTACTGGTCCCGCGGGCAAAAGCGCGACGGATCGCGGAACGGAGGCGAGCGCGCGTTTTCGAGATCCGACGTACGTGTCGGGCGTGCGGCAACTCCGCTCGACGGCTACCTGAGTTAGTCTTCCGCGACCGCGGTTGCTGCCGTCGCCGGCTCGGCGTCGCGGTCCGAGGTCGGCTCGGGGTCCGCGGTGCCGTCGGAATCGCCTGTCGCCGGTCGCTCCGATTCGGAAACGGGCGTATACACCGACCGGCGGGCGTCTCGGGGACACAGTCCCTCCTTCACGAGCCCGACCTCGGTGAGCTTCTCGACGGCGAAGCGAACCGTGCGGGTGGAGAGACGAGTCTCCTCGGCGAGACCGGTCTGGTCGAACCGGCCCTCCTCGTCGAGGACGTAGTACACGAGCTTGGCGCTCGGCGGGAGCGGCGAGAGCAGTTCGCGGGTACCGTCATTCATACGGATCACACACGGGCGAGTCGGTCATAACCGTGGCTCGGGTGTGCACACCTATCGCACGTCCGCCCGTCGTTTTATATATTCGATTGGCTCAATCGTCGGTCCGGAACTCGAATCGCGCGCCCTCGCCGTCGTCTATCGAGAGCTCCCATCCGTGAGCGGCCGCGATCTCGCGCACGATCGCGAGTCCGAACCCCGTCCCGTGGGGGTCGCTGGAGGCGCCGTACTCGACCGCCTCCGCCGGGTCGATGTCGAAGCCCGGACCGTCATCGGCAACGCAGAACCCGTCCGAAAGCGGCCCGACGGTGACGGTCGGCTCGCGTTCGGTTGCGTCCGCCTCGTCGACGTCCGCGGCACCGCGTCTCACGCTGCCGTCTCGCGACCCCCGACTGCTCGTCGATCCGTGCTCGACGCTGTTTATAAACAAGTTCTCCAGTAACGTTCGGAGCCGCTCGGGGTCGGCGTCGACCGTGAGTCCCTCGTCGGGGACTTCGAGCGTCGCCGTCGCGGTGTCGACGGTGCGCCACGCGCGTTCCGCCGCCTCCGCGAGGTCGACGGGCTCGATCTCGTCGACGGTCTGGCCCTGCCTCGCCAGCGCGAGCAGATCCTCGATGAGCTGCTCCATCCGGTCGTGGGCGTCTTCGACCCGATCGAGCTCCGCTAGTGCGGTCTCGTCGTCGACGAGCCCGCGTGCCAACTCGACGCGCCCGGCCGCGACGTTGAGCGGGTTCCGGAGGTCGTGCGAGACCAGTCCGGCGAACTTCTCTAGTCGATCGATCTCGCGCTGGAGGTCGGCGTCGCGCTCCCGGAGCTGTGCCGTGCGCTCGGCGTGTTCCAGCGCGACCGTGACGTTCGCGCCCAACACCTTGGCGAGCTGGACTGCCGTATCGTCGAAGAAGTCGGGCTCTCGGGAGCCGAGCGGCATCACGCCCTGGTCGCCGAGCGGGACGACGAGCAGACTCCGGAGCTCGCCGTACCCGACGGCGGTGTCGACCGCGTCGAGATCGTCGACGACGACGAGCTCTTCGGTCTCGAACGCCTCCCATATCCGGCCCTTGTCCGGGCCGAACGCCGGCCGTTCGCCGAGCGCGACCGTTGCCTCGTCGCTGATAGCTGTCGGTAGCAACGCGCTCTCGTCTGCGTCGTACAGCCGGATGGCGCTGTTCGGGAAGCCGAGCGTGTCGATCGCCGCGCGTGCGGCCAGCGTGGCGATCTCTTCGCGTTCGCTGCCGCGGAACATCTCTCGAGTCGTCTCGTGAAGACGTCTGAGCGTCCGCTCGACGCGTTTTTGATCGTCGATATCGGCGTACACGTTGTACACGGTCGTCATCTCGGAACGCTCCACCGGGATAACGCTCAAGATGAAATCACGCAGACCGTTGACCGTGTCCCGGCGGGCCTCGACTCGGAGCGGTTCGTTCTTCTGTACTATCGCCGAGCGCGAGAGCCGCTCCGCGTCGTCGGGAATGATCGCGTCGCCGACCTCCTCGTACGTGTGCTCGTCCGCGGAGTACCCGAAGGTCTCCTCGAAGGCGTCGTTCGTCGCGTCGATCTGTCGCCCCCCATCGTCGGTGTCGATGGTCCTGACCACCGGTAGCGGAACGTCGTCGAACAGCGCCGCCAGTCGGTCTCGCTCGGTCCGGAGCGACTCCTCGGTCTCGATCTGTTCTATCGCATCGGCGGCGTGAGCAGCCAGCAGCTCCGCGAACTCGACGTCTCGCTCGTCGAACGAGGCGTATCCGTCCGACACCGCCTGAAACACCCCGTGTGAGCCGATCGGGACGCTAATCGCGGACCTGATGTCATCGGCGACGGGGTCCGCCACCTCGGCGCCATCGACGCGGTTCGCGTCGGCGTCGTCAACAGGTCCGTCGGAGTCGCCGTCGGCTCCGCTCTCGATCCCCGATCCCGTACGGGCCGCCGTGTCGGGGTCCTCAAGCTGGTTCGGGTTCGCGGGATCGACGCTGATGTTGTCGACCACCATCGTCCGCTGCGCTTCGGCGGTGGTCCCGACGACGCCCTCGCCGAGCGCGAAGGTTCGAACCTCACTCTCGCTCACGCTCTCCGAGAGCGCTGCGGGAACGAGCGTGTCGTCGCAACGACGGGCGCTCACGCACCGGTCGAACTGGAGAATGTCTTCGGCGGCGTCGACGAGCCACTCGAACACCTCGTCCACGTCGGTGGCATCCGAAACGTCGGTCGCGAACGAGTGAATCGCGGTCACCTTCTCGTTCACTTCGTAGAGGTCCTGCTCCGCGCGGCGACGATCGAGCGCGTTCTCGACGCTGTTCGCGAGCATCTCGTAGCGGTCCCGTCCGGCACCCTTCTGCAGGTAGTCGGTGACGCCCGCGGAGATCGCCTCGCTCGCGATCTCCTCTGACCCCTTCCCGGTGAACAGCACGAACGGCATCCCGGGATCGGCCTCGCGGACCGCAGCGAGGAACTCGAGGCCGTTGCTCGCTGGCATCTCGAAGTCGCTGACCACACAGTCGACGCGCTCCTCGCGGACGACCGTGAGCGCGTCCGACGAAGCGGTCCGCGCTACGGTCTCGATATCGCCGACCATTCGTTCGACGTGCGCCGCCGCGAGAGCGGCGGCCCCCGGTTCGTCGTCCACGAAGAGCACCCGCCGCGCGGCACCTCCTGCCGGTCTCGACCCGCGGAAGAGGGGAGCGGCGGATTCATCGCGGTCGGCGGCGGAGCCCGGGTCCATGCGCGAACCTCATTCTATTGGTAATTTTAACTTTCGCTCTGATGACCAACGTTGAGAATTGCCTCTCCGTGGAATCGAAGCCCGAAGCCGGACGGCGGAGCCACGTTCGTCACGCGGAGAGCGTACGAGACACCGCAGGAGAGATGTCTTCGAGAAATTCCCGTAGGTTTGCGGCGCTCTCTGCATCGACACCGACGACCACGCCCGAGTGAACCGCTCGATAGTGGAGGAGCAGCCACTCGCTGTACAGGTGGAGCGAACATCGATGCTCACCCAGGTCGACCGGCTGCGTCTCTCCCTCGTACCGCTCCTCGCTTCGGAACCTGTCGACGAGGGAGTGCAGGTCGCCACTGTCTTCACCGGCGCAGTCGTTGAGCCGTCTCCCGGCCGCCGGGGAGCGGTAGAGGACGCGAGAATCAGCGGTATCGTACGCGACTGCGAACTTGAAATACTCGCCGAGCTCCGCCCGGAGCCGACGGACGAGTGGCTGTCCTTCAGCCGGGGAGGGATGACCGTCTGGGACCATACGCTTCGATTCGATCGATCTCGTATAAGTATTGTTTTTTCTATATGTATGCCGCATCGGCGTCGCGACCGACTCGGTTCGAAAACGAGACGCGGCCGCCTCGGCACCAAAACCTCTAGTACGTCGACGGAACTGGTTCGTGGTGTGCCCCTCAAGCGATCGAGACCCCTCGATGATCTGTATCGAGCGGTCTCGGAGTACGACCTCGTTATCGTGCCGGACTCTCCGCTCGCTGACGCCCTCAACCGACGGATAGACCGTCCGCACTTCGGTCCGTTCGCGATCACGCCTCGCCGTTTCGCGACGCGTCGGCGAGAGGCGGCGGAAGACCGGACGGCGTTTCTCGACGTGATTCGAGCGACCGAGTTGCGCTGGAAACAGGTCTCGAGATCCGTCGGTGACATCCTGCAGTGTTGGGAGTACCGAGGCCGCCCGGACGCGATCTTCGAGTACGACGGGTTCGACACGCCCGCCACCCGGACGGTCCTCGACGCGATGGAGTCGGTAGACACGTCCTCGCAGATTCTGACAGACGTTCAGATCGAGGACGACGACGCGGTCGCCGTCGTCGGCGAACGCCAACTCACGGCGCTCGAACGATCGATCCTTCCCGACACGTACGACGCGATCGAGCGCTTCGTCGACGAACCGTTCGAACTCCCGCCGTTCCGAATCTTCGACTCGCCGTCGGCGATCGTCGATGCGCTCCTCGACTCGATCACCGCCTCGAACGCCGACGACGTCGCGATCGTCCTCGACGGGGGAAGCGAGTACTCGCCGCTGGTCGAATCCGCGCTCGAAACCGCGGCGATCCCGTACTACGGCGGTCCGGGGTTCATGGACCGAACGCACCATCGGGCGTTCGTTCAGCTCCTTCGGTTCCTCACGGGCGGGTCCGACACCCGCGTTCGCGTCGTGAAGCCGCTCCTCGCCGCCCTCGGCGAGGAAATCAGCGTCGCTCACGACGAGAAACGGCTCGTCGACGTCGTCGCGTCGGAGCTCGAGTGGATGGAACCCCTCCTTGAGGCGGATGCCACGCTGTCCGTCTCGTCGGCGTTGTCCACGTACGAGACCCGCGCGGACACGGAACTGGACGCGCTCCGGGAGGAGCTCTCCCGGGTGGGGGTGCTCGACGAACCGGTCACCGCCGAGCTCGTCGACCGGCTGACCTACTACTTCGACACGTACGAGGTCCCGATCGACCGCGAGAACGAGGGCGTGCTCCTCGCGGACGCGACGTCGGCGTCGTTCGTCGACCGGCCGCTCGTGTTCTTCCTCGGTCTGGACGAGGACTGGACGCACACCTCGCCGAACCGACCGTGGGTTGACCGCGAGGCGGAGTTCGACCGGAACGTCGACGGCTTTCAGTCGCTGATCCAGAGCGGCGTCGAGCGGCACTACTTGGTCCAAGACTCCGCCAACGGCTCTTCGGTGACGCCGTGTCTGTACTTCGAGGAGCTGCTCGACGCGGAGTTCGAACGGTTCAGCGACCTCGACTCGGTTCGGCACGCGCGGCCGTCTCGAACGGTCGAAACCGGTTTCGAGCGCGAGCCGCTCGACGCGTCGATCGCGTTCGAGCCCGTCGAGAGCGTCAGCCAATCGAGTCTGAACGCGTACGCGAACTCGCCGCGCGACTACTTTTTCGGCCGGATCGTCGACTCGCCGGACACCCACTACTTCGCCGAGGGGAACCTCTTTCACGACTTCGCCGAGTTCGCGGCGAATCACCCCTCGATCGTCGAGGAACATCCGCTGGAGGCGGTCGTCGACGCCGTGATCGCCGAGGTTCGACCGTTCCATCGATCGGTCGATATTCCGACGAGGCGCACGCGCTACCGCATCGGGCTCGAAACGATCCTGGAGTTCCTCGCGGAGCACGCTCCCACGGACACCTCGTTCGTCACGCCCGCGAGCGGATGGGGAGACAACTTCTTCGCCGAGTACTTCGACACCCCGGTCGACTCGCCCGTCACGGAACGCTGGTTCGACGACGCGGAACTCGGTCTGAAGGGGAAAATAGACCTGCTGGCGTCGCCCACGACGCTCGTCGATTACAAGAGCGGTCGTCGAAAGCGGGCCTCACGGGTCACGAGGGCGTCGTCCGTCGCCGACCCGAGCGACACGCCGAACTTCCAGGCGCTCCTGTATCTCACGTACTGGCGGAAGCGCCGTCCGAACGAGACGCACCAGTTCACCTTCTTCCACTTCCTCGAAACGCTCGACGATGCGATCACCGGCGACGCCGAGCTCGACGACTGCCTCACGACGGTCACGTACCGCCCGACGACGTTCGCCGAGTTCGTGCGGTCGCCCGACGTCTTCGAGGAGCTGCAACAGGAGGCGCCGAACGATTGCACCAAGACGTTCTCGAAGGTCGAGTACGCGGCGTATCGCGAGGTCGTCGACGCGCACTCGGTGCCGCGCACCCGCGACGCGGACGCGCTGATCGCCTCCTCGTTCGGCGAGGCGCTCAGGACACGGATGGTCGCGGAGGTCGGCGACTACAAATACGTCACAAACGGCTGTAAACAGGCCTGTCGGCACCTCTGTGAGTATCGGACGAACGGGTACTTCGCGGACGACCTCGACGAGTTCGAGCGGTTCGTCGACGAGCAGATCGCGGCGCTGAACCGATATCGACGCGGGGAGGACCGGTTCCCGGTCAACGGACGCGCCGGCGAGCCGAACTACCGGTACGTGGATCACCGCGACCTCCTGTTGACGGAGGAGCGCCCTCGGTCGCGAGCGGCGGCGGGCTCGACACGAGCGGCGGAAGACCCCGCGGCATCGGCGGGCGAAGACCCCGCGTCACCGGCGGCGGAAGATCCCGCGTCACCGGCGGCGGAGCACGGCTCGGAGAGAGACCGATGACGTCGCCGAACCCCGAGCAACGGCGGCTCATCGACGAGACCGACGGGATCTACCTCGTCGACGCGGGCGCCGGAACCGGGAAGACGTTCACCGTCACCAGACGCTACGCGAACATCGTGGCACAGGACGACGTCGACCCCGACGACGTCCTGTTGATCACGTTCACGCGGAACGCGGCGACCGAGATGAGAGACCGCATCGTCGCGCACTGCGAGTACGACATGCGAGAGCTGGCGGACGCACCGATCCAGACGTTTCACAGCCTCTGTCACGATATCCTCGAAGAACACGGGTTCCACGCGCCCTCGTTTCTCGGCATCGACGACTCCATCACCGGCTCGACGCGGATCCTCGAAGACGAGACGATCGAACGGGAGCGATTCAGGGAGTTCATCGACCGGTTCAGCGACGAGCACGACGAACACGCCGGGTTCCTCCGAGCGCTCTCGGAGCCGACTGAACTGCTCGAACTTATCAACACCCTCGCCTCGAAGGGCGTCTTTCCGACGCAGGCGGGGTGGTATCGCGGTTCGGGCGAGACGCTCACGGGCGACTACGACGCGTTCAAACGCGCGTTCGACTCGGTCAACCGGCCGCGAAACGGCGGGAGCAAACAGTCCGAACTCCGGTCTCGACTCGGTCGGTACGGGGCGAATTCGTGCTACCTTCCGGACGCCCCGGAGCGACACGAGCTCCGCGGTGAGCGGGGCTCGAAATCGGTCCCGGACGACGTCGCGGAACGGGTGTTCCACGAGGACCGCGAGGACCTGATCTCGTTCGTTCACGACGTCTACTTCGAGTACCTCGAGTTCGCGCTCGGTCGGAACTACCTGAACTTCTCGTTCCTCCAGCTGTTCGCGTTCGTGGCGTGTTGTGAAGACGAGAGGCTCCGGGAGTCGCTCTCGTTCGAGTACGTGATGATCGACGAGTTTCAGGACTCCAGCGAGATCCAGTTCAAGCTCGCGCTCCTGCTCTCCGGCACGCGGAACTTCTGTGTCGTAGGCGACTGGAAACAGAGCATCTACTCGTTCCAGTACGCGGCGGTCGAGAACATCACCGAGTTCGAATCGCGCCTGCGCCGCTTTGCGGACGAGCTCAACGACGACGCGGAACGGGTGACGTTCCCGCTCTCGCCGATCAACCGCATCGAGCTGGAACGGAACTACCGATCGACCCAGTCGATTCTCGACGTTTCCGAGCACGCGCTCGTCACGCCGGGAAGCAGCACGGAATCCGTCGACAGCGACGCGATACGCGAGCGGATCGTGTCGCTCGTGTCGGACACCGACCGCGATCACTCGCGGATCGAGGCCGTCCAGCACGCCGACGAACACGAGGCGGTCCTCGCGACGATCGGATCCATCGTCGGCAACGACGAGTACGCGGTCGAGGAGGCGGGCGACCTGCGCGCCCCCACGTACGACGACATCGCGGTCCTCACGCGGACTCGCGAGTACGGGCGCGGACTCCTCTCGGCTGCAGAGGCACACGACTTCCCGATGGCCTACGAGGGAGGGATCGAGCTGTTCCGACGCGACAGCGCGAAGCTCCTGCTCGCCTGGCTCCGGATCCTCCAAGACGGCGCTGACGCCGACCGCGGGTGGGCCGTGGTCCTGGAGCGCGCCGGCTACACGCTCGACGAGATCGATCACGTGACCGACGCCGAGGCGTATCCGGACGGGATGCGATCGTTCCGAGCCGAACTCGCCTCCCTCGAAACGAACGGGGCAGTGCTGCGGCGCGTGCTCGATCGATACGGCTATCGGGAGTCGACCGCCGACGCGCTGCTCACGACTCTCGAATCGCTCCACACGTCGACGACGCTGACGCGAGGCGATCTCGTCCGACTGATCACCCAGGGGATACAGGACGGGTACACGCGGGAGGTGCAGGCGCCCGCGGGGTCGGATTCGGTGACCGTACAGACCGTCCACTCCGCGAAGGGGTTGGAGTACCCGATCGTGATCGTCGCGAACATGAACGACGGGGCGTTCCCCCCGTCGGGCCGCCGGAACGGGACGATACCCTTCTCGGAGCGGACGGGCCTCCGGCAGCGGAAGACGTACGCGGAGGCGCACGGCGTCCCGCACGTCTACGACAACTGGCGGGCGGACGTGCTTCGACGGTGTACGCCGACCGAACACGACGAGGAACGTCGACTGCTCTACGTCGCGATGACGCGCGCGAAAGACCACCTCCTGTTCGCGGCCGGCGAGGAGCCGAACACGTTCCTCACGGAGCTTCCGATCGATATCGAGTCGGTCGATCCCTCGGTTCCTGAGGTGGATCACGAAGCGCCGACGGGGACCGCGTTCCGCGTCGACGTTCCGCCCGCGGACGGCCCCGAGGGGTACTCGCCGCACTCGCTGATGGACGACTCCGTCTACGAGGAGGTCACCGAGGGACGCGGGACGGCGTTCGGTTCGCGGGTACACGAGTTCGCCGAAGCGTGCGCGCGCGGCGAGGATCCGACCGCCGACAGCGACGACGAACGGCACGTGGCGGCGCTCATCGATTCGCTGTCGGGGGAACTCCACGTCGAAGAGCGGGCGTACCTCCCGGTGGAGCTCGCGGAGGGGACCGCGACGATATCGGGGATCATCGACTTGGTGCACGTCGCGCCGGACCGCGTCGAGATACTCGATTTCAAGACGGATCTGACTCGTCACGCGGAGTCGGAGTACCGGACCCAGCTCAGCGTCTACTATCACGTCTTGGACAGCTGGTTCCCCGACCGCACGGTGAGCGCGTCGATCTTCTACACCGCGGACGACGAGCGCGTGACCATCGAGCCGCGCTCTCGGGATGCGCTCCGCGCGCTCGTCGAGGCGGAAGCCGAGCGTGAATAACGACGAACCGCGGCGCCGGTCGCCGCTACGGGAAATCTTCGACGCGGTCGCCGCTACAGGAAGTCTTCGACGTGGTCGGCGACTTCCTCCGGAGTGTCGCCGACGGGAACGCCCGCGTCGTTGAGCGCGTCGATCTTCGACTGCGCCGTGCCCGTACCGGAGCCGGAGACGATAGCGCCCGCGTGCCCCATCCGCTTGCCCGGCGGAGCCGTGCGGCCCGCGATGAAGCCGGTGACCGGCGTGTCCATGTGCTCGCCGATGAACTTCGCGGCCTGCTCTTCGTCCTCTCCGCCGATCTCGCCGCACATCACGACGGCGTCGGTCTCGGAGTCGTTCTCGAACGCCTCTAAGGCGTCGATGAAGGAGGTCCCGATGATCGGATCGCCGCCGATGCCGACCGCGGTCGTCTGGCCGATGCCGCGGTTCGTGAGGTTGTCGACGACTTGGTAGGTCAGCGTGCCGGATCGGGAGACGAGCCCGACGTTGCCCTCGGAGAAGATGTTGCCGGGGAGGATGCCCAGTTTCGCCTCGCCGGGCGTGATGATACCCGGACAGTTCGGTCCGAGCAGGCGGGTGTCCGTCTCGCTCAGGCGCTTGTTCACCTTCGCCATGTCCTGGGTCGGAATGCCCTCGGTGATGGCGACGGCGAGGTCGAGATCGGTGTCGAGCGCCTCGAAGACCGCGTCGGCGGCGAACGCCGGCGGCACGAAGATGACGGACGCGTCGGCGTCCTCCGCGTCGACGGCCTCGTCGACGGTGTCGTAAACGGGGACGCCGTCGACGTCTTGACCGCCCTTGCCGGGGACCGCGCCGGCGACGACGTTGGTGCCGTACTCGATCATCTGCCCGGCGTGGAACTTCCCTTCCCCGCCGGTGATCCCCTGTACAACCACCCTGGTGTCGTCGTCGACGAAAATGCTCATTGGGTCACCTCCTCAGCGTTCTTCACCGCACGCTGGACCGCGTCCTCCAGCGTCTTCTCGACCTCAACGAGGTCGGTGTTCAGGATCTCCATCCCCTCTTCGGCGTTCGTACCGGCCAGCCGGACGACGACCTTCTTGGGAATCTCGTCGAACTGCTCTAAGGCCTCGTTGATCCCCTTGGCGACCTCGTCCCCACGGGTGATCCCGCCGAAGATGTTGAACACGACGGCGTCGACGTTGGGGTCGGAAAAGACCATGTCGAGCGCGTTCGTGACGCGCTCGGCCTTCGCGCCGCCGCCGATGTCGAGGAAGTTGGCGGGCGCACCCCCGTAGTAGTCGACCAGGTCGAGCGTCGTCATGACGAGCCCGGCGCCGTTGCCGATGATACCGACGTTACCGGAGAGACGGACGTAGTCGAAGCCGTACTCACCGGCTTTCCGTTCGAGGTCGTCCTCGTAGGACTCATCGGCCAGCTCGGCGAGGTCGGGCTGACGGAACAGCGCGTCCTCGTCGATGTTCATCACGGCGTCCGCGGCGATCACGTCGCGGTCGCTCGTGATCATGACGGGGTTGACCTCGATCTCGGAGGCGTCGCTCTCCTCGTACAGATCGTACAGCGTCGAGAGGATCGACGCCACGTCGAGCGCCACGTCGGCGTCGACACCGGCCTCGTAGACGACTTTCCGGGCCTGGTAGGGGTGGAGTCCGAACGCGGGGTCGACGTGTTCGCGGGCGATCGCGTCGGGGTTCTCCTCGGCGACCTCCTCGATGTCCACGCCGCCCTCCGTCGAGACCATCAGGACCGGCCGTCCCTCGCCGCGGTCCATGGTGACGCCGACGTACAGTTCGTCGACGAAGTCCACGCCCTCCTCGACGAGGACCTGATCGACGGTGTACCCTTTCAGGTCCATCCCGAGGATTTCCTCGGCGTACCGCTCGGCCTCGTCGCGGTCGGTCGCGATCTTGATCCCGCCGGCCTTCCCGCGGCCCCCAACGTGGACCTGCGCCTTGATCGCGGCCGGGTAACCGATCTCGTCGACGGCGTCGAGCGCCTCCTCGACGGTCGTCGCGAGCCGGGATTCCGGTACCGGGATCCCGGCGTCCGCGAAGATAGTCTTCGCTTGATGTTCGTGTAGTTTCATCCGTTTCAAACGGGGACCGACGGCGGCTTAAATGGTGCCGATTCGGTGCCAACGGCCGACATGGTGCCGGACCGCGCCGCGGTGGTCTCGACGATCGGCGACGCGTCCGGCGATCGCGGAAGTCGCGTCGCGCGTCGTCGCCTACCGTCGCCGCTCAGCGACGCTCGGTCGCGGTCGACGCGCGGTTTCTGATCTCGATTCGTCCCTCGATTTCGGTGGCGATCCCGTGTTCGCGGGCGTACGCGGCGAGCACCTCGTACTGAATGTCGGCCTCGTCGATCCGGTGGCGCTGCGCCAGCGTCGGGAACTCGTGTTCGGAGTGGAGGAGGTACTCCGAGACGGCGACCGTGTAGCGAGCGTCGGGGTCGATCGGCTCGCCGCCGACGGTCGCCTCCGCGATCAGTTCGGTGTCGGCGTCCCAGACGACCTCGGCGTTCGAGACGTGGCCGTGCCACCAGTCGTCCTCGCCGAAGTCGACGTCCGGCGCGGCCATCTCGCGGAACACGTCGTGGAGCTCCGCGCCCGTCACGGACGCGAGTGTCACGGGCTCTTCGAACGGAATCAGGCTGATCAGGTCGGCCTTCGTCACCTCGCCCGCGAAGGGGTCGCCCTGTCTGAGCCCGCCCGCGTTCGAGAGCCCGACGTCGGCGTCGAGCGCCCACCGGAACGCGTCGGCGACGAAGTTGCCGATCCGGCACTCGCCGCCGTGGACGACCGCGCCGGTCCGTTCGATGGGACCGTTGACCTCGTCGACGACCTCCCCGAGGTCCGCGGCGGCCATCCGCTTCGCGAGCGCGTCCGCAAGCCCGGGAACGGGCTCGGCGCCGATCGGCTCGTAGAGGGTCGCGGTCGGGGCCGAGTCGCGGGTGTTTCCGTCGGCATTTCCGTCATCCGAGTGACTCCCGTCGAACGCGATCTCGACGACCGTCTCGCCGTTGACGCCCGGCCTGACGAGCCGCGTACCGGCGATCACCTCGTTGCGCCGGCTGTGGATATGGCCGCCGAGAATCGCGTCGACGTCGAGCGTCCGGGCGAGGTCGTCGTCGCCCGCGCCGAGGTGCGAGAGGACGACGGCGTGATCGAGCGAGTCCGCGTCGTCTGTCGCGCGGGCTCCGTCGTCCAGGCTGCCCTCGTCGTCCTCGTCGTCCAGGCTGCCCTCGTCGTCCGTGCCGTCTCCGCGCTCGGCGACCGCCGCCCGCATCTCGTCGAGCGCGTCGCCCGCTGCGGTCACGGGGTCGTCGAACGCGAGTTCGGCGGCCATCGGGTTGAGCGAGTCGGTCGCGGGGTCCGTGACGCCGACGAACCCGATCGTCGCGCCGTCGATCTCGCGGACCGTCCACGGGACGACGCCCTCGTCGCGGCCGAAGGGCTCCCCGTTCTCGTCGCGGACGTTCGCCGAGACGAAGGTCGCGGAGGCGTCGGCGACCAGCCCGCGAAGGGCGTCCGGTCCGTAGTCGAACTCGTGGTTACCGAAGGTGTCGAGGGCGGTGTCGGTCGCGGCGTAGAAGTCGTGGATCTGGCGTCCCGTCGCGACCAGCGAGAGCACACCGGGGGCGGTCGTGTCGCCGGTGGCGACGACCGCGGCGTCGGGACCGGACAGGGCTCGGATCTGTCCGGCGAGTCGGGCCGCGCGCTCCGGCGCGTCGAAGACGTTCTCGATGTCGGAGTAGTGAACGAGACGGACCATTCGATGTGGACGGAAGGGGCGTGCAACGCTTAAAAAGCGCGGAGTCGCAGCGGCGCGCGGCCGCGTTGAAATCCGTGCGGATGCCCGTCGGAACTGTCACGAACGTCCCGACGCGAGCGAGACGCTGTCGCCGTGATCCCCGCTCGCACACCCGCAGGACATTGAAAGCGCTTTTATGGATGTCCGGACTACGTCGCGTCACAGCCTCTGTGGGGTTGATGATGTGCCGTTCCGATAGGGACCGACCACGGGACGGACACGCGAGCCCGCGCGGAGGACAGGAGAAACACATGCCCGTTTACGTAGACTACGAAACCCCAGCCGACCTCGCCGAGCGATCGCTCGAAGCGCTCGAGGTCGCCCGAGACACCGGTACAGTAAAGAAAGGAACGAACGAGACCACGAAAGCCGTCGAGCGCGGCAACGCCGACCTCGTCATCGTCGCCGAGGACGTCTCCCCCGAGGAGATCGTGATGCACCTCCCCGAGCTCGCAGAGGAGAAGGGCATCCCGGTCGTCTTCGTCGACACGCAGGACGAAGTCGGTCACGCCGCCGGCCTCGAAGTCGGCTCGGCCGCCGCCGCCATCGTCGACGCCGGCGACGCCGACGACGACGTCGAGGACATCGGCGAGAAGGTCGCGGAGCTCCGATAACCACCCATGAGCGCAGAAGAGGGTATCGGCGACTCGACTACCGCCGAGGTGATCGAGGTCGTCGGCAAGACCGGGATGCACGGCGAGGCCATGCAGGTCAAGTGCCGCATCCAGGAAGGATCGAACCAGGGCCGGATCATCACCCGGAACGTCCTGGGCCCCGTCCGCATGGGCGACGTGCTCCAGCTCCGCGAGACCCAGCGCGACGCGGACTCCATCGGAGGGCGATAACCAATGGTCGAGACACGTACCTGCGATTTCACCGGCGAAGACATCGAGCCCGGCACGGGCACGATGTACGTCAAGAAGGACGGTACTATCCTCCACTTCGTCGACTCGAAGGCGGAGAAGAACTACTTCCTCGGCCGCGAGGCGCGCGACCTCGAATGGACTGAGGACGGGCGTCGACAGGGTGGCGAGGAATGAGCCACCACGACGAGCGCACCTTCGTGATGGTGAAGCCCGACGGCGTTCAGCGCGGTCTCATCGGCGAGGTCGTCTCTCGATTCGAGGACCGCGGCCTGAAGCTCGTCGGCGGCAAGTTCATGCAGATCGACGAGGACCTCGCACACGAGCACTACGGTGAACACGAGGACAAGCCGTTCTTCGACGGTCTCGTCGAGTTCATCACCTCCGGACCCGTCTTCGCGATGGTGTGGGAGGGCGCGGACGCGACCCGACAGGTCCGTTCGATGGTCGGCGAGACAGACCCCGCCGAGTCCGCTCCGGGCACGATCCGCGGCGACTTCGGCCTCGATCTCGGTCAGAACGTGATCCACGCGTCGGACCACGAGGACGAGGGCGCGAACGCTCGCGAAATCGACCTGTTCTTCGACGAGGACGAACTCGTCGACTACGACCTCGACACCGCGGCGTGGGTGTACGAGGACGAGCAGCACTAAGGGACGACTCTCGACGGGATCGTCTCGAGAGGCGATCCGACTCGGCCGCCGCTTCGACGTTCGCCGAGATCGTTTCGCTCTCCGCTGCGTCCGTGTCGGGTCACCGGCGTTTCGGAACGCAGCGCGCCCCATCGACCCGACAGCGACCGCTCTGTCGACACACCGCGTTTCCGATGAAAATCCGGGAACAACGGACCGCTATCAGCTGATCTCTCCGATTCAGTGACACATAAACCAGCCGTCGCTCGGGACCGGCGAAGCGATCGGGACCGACTGCGGCCCGCAATCCTACGTGGTGGCGGCACGATCGGGTTCGGCCGGGGCGCACCGAGTCGCACCGGACCGATACCGTGACGGCGACCAGCTACCATCGAAATGGCGACTAGCCGAAGTCCATCGAAATGGCGACTAGCCGAAGTCCATCGAAATGGCGGCTAGCCAGTTACCGCTATGATCCGACCGTCCTCGGCGACGACGATCACCTCGTCACGCCCGTCGCCGGTGACGTCCGCGAACAGCGGGCCAGCGTACACGACCGGCGCCCCGACGTCTCCGCGAGCGACGGCCTCCCCGGTGCGGCTCATCACGAGCACGGAACCGTCGCGATTGACCGCGACGGGGGCGGCAGTTCCGTCTCTCGTGACGTCACCGACGCCGGGGGAGTTCACCCGAGTCTGTCCGCCGTACTGCTGTTTCCACGCGACTTCGCCGTCGAGTAGGTCGACGGCCCAGACGCTTCCCGCGCCCCCGACGTGGATCTGTCCCGGACTGGCGTCGCCGACGGCGACCGGGAGGTCCTGGAGTCCGACCTCGTACCGGAGCGATCCGTCAGTAATCTCGATGGTCTCCAGGTTTCCGGTCGACCCGCCGAGCGCGAGGATCGGTCCGTCACGGGTGTCGACCGCGCTCCAACTCAGCGGCGTGACTGCGGGCGTCGTCGTCCAGCGCGTCTCCCCGCGCTCGTCGAGGAGGCGAACGGTATATGCGCCGTCGCTCGCGGTCGCAACCGCGAGGCCGCCGGTATCGTCCTCGAGCACGTCGGCGTCGACGATCAGCGGTCGCCGTTCTATCGGCTCGTCGAGGGTCGTCTCGAACAGCGCCTCTCCGTTCCCGTCGACGACGAGGACGGTACCGTCGGCGCCGGCGGCCGCGAGTTCGTTCGTCCCGTCGCCGGTGAGATCGCCGAGCGCCGGTTCGATTCCGCCGTTCGTCCCCGCGTCGAGCGCGAACCGCACCGTTCCGTCGGTCGCGTCGAGGACGACCAGCGCGCCGCGCTCGGTCGTGAACGCCACCACCGGATCGCCCCCGAGCGTCCCCGACGTGAACGCGCTGATCGCCGGCGGATCGTCGCCCGCTCCGGTGGAATACGCCGAGTCGATCGCCGAGAGCGGGGTTCGCCACGCGACGCCAGCGCCCGTGGTCGTGGCGCGCACCACTCGTTCGCCGTCCGCGACGGTCGACTGGACGATGACCGAATCACCGTCCAGCGTGGCGATCACCGCGCCGCTCCCGTCGTCGCCGGCGACGGGATCGGTCTCCCAGACGACCTCCGTCTCGGCCGCCCCCTCGTCGAGGCCGACGAACGCGAAGAGGGCGACCCCGACGCCGGTCGCGCCGCCAGCGAAGAGGATCAGGCTCGCGAATAGAACGCGACGGTCCATTACACGGTCGTTCGGTCGTCGTGGGGATACCGCTGTCGGATGCAGCAGCCGGCCGGCGCCTGAGGCGAGTCGAACGACGAACTCGCCTACAGCAGGCTCGCGACGTGGTCGGCACGCCCCTCGCCGACGAGTTCCCGGAGCGCCTCCGGGTCGCGCTCGCCGTTCGCGTTCACGAGGTACGCGGCGCCGTCGCGGTCGCCGTAGACGCCCTGGAAGTCGTAGACGAACCCGTACACGTCGGCGTCGGCCCCCTCCTCGGTGTCGGCGGCGATCGCGACCTGCTCGTGGACGTTGTACTCGACGAGACGGTTGTGGAGACTCGCCTCTGTATCGGCGTCGACTTCGACCGAATCCGCAGTCTCTTCGCCCGCGTCGAGCTCTGCTAGTCCCCGCTCGACGATCGGTACGAGGTCCTCCACGTCGGCTCGCACGCCCACCTCGTCCGGATACTCGTCGGTCTGTGCCGCCGCGAGCGCGGCGCCGACCGCCCCGCATCCCGTGTGGCCGACGACCGCGAGCACGCTCGTGTCGGTGTGCTTGAGCGGGTACGCCACGCTGCCGTCGAGCACGCGGACGCCGTCGACGACATCGCTTACGCGATTCCCGATGTTGCCCGCGGTAAAGAGGAACCCCGGGCGGTCGGTCGCCCACATCCCCTCCTGCGAGACGCGCGAATCGGAACAGCAGACCGAGACGACGGGCGGGCGCTGCGCCTCGCGGTAGTCGGCGAACGTGTCCGCGTCGAGCGAGTCGACGTGCTGATCGTTGCGGTCCAGGAGCTCGGCCAACAGGGAGCGGCTCATGGAGAGGTTTCCGCGGACGGATTACAAAAGGGACGCGAAGGGGGCGAGTATCGGAGCGGGCGAAGTCGCGGAGTTGGTCGGGCAGATCAGAGCGCGAGACCGACGCCGAATACGACGAACGCGACCACGAAGGCGCCGATAAGTGCGATCGTCGCGACCACGACGGCTGGAGCGAGCACCTCGTCGTCCTCGTCCAAGATGATGTCTTCCATGTCTCCTACGAGCGGCGGGACGGGATTTGAACGCTTCGCTCGTCGACGGGAAGCTTCTTTTACCGCTCCGCCGAGGATACGGACGAATGACGGAGGGCGATCGACCCCTGATCCCAGCGGAAGCGTCGCTGTCGAACGCCGATGCGGTCGACGGCGTCGAGTCAGGGGGCGCGGTCGCGCTCGTCGCGGTCTGTGGACTGCCCGGAGTCGGCAAGACGACGGTGGCCGAACGGATCGCCGGGCACGTCGACGGTGCGGTGCTCCGGACCGACGTGGTCCGGAAGGAACTGTTCGACGAACCCGAGTACTCGGAGGCGGAGACGGAGACCGTCTACGCCGAGCTGATCCGGCGCGCTCGCGCTCGCGTCGACGCGGGATCGGCAGTCGTCCTCGACGCCACGTTCGCGAACGCTCGGTTCCGCGAGGACGTTCGCGAGGCGGGGGCCCGCGTCGCCGACGCGTTCGCGCTCGTCGAGGTCGTGTGCGACGAGTCTGTCGTTGAGCGCCGGATCGAGCGCCGAGACGGCATCAGCGACGCCGACTTCGAGATTCACCTCCACTTCAAGGAGCTGTTCGACCGGATCGAACGCGATCACGTCGTCGTCGACAACTCCGGCGACGAAGCGGCGACGTTCGCGCAGGTCGACACCGCTTTCGGCGGACGGGCGGCGGTGTTTGGCGAGTCAACCGCAGGGTCCGACGGCTCCACAGGTCGGGATTCAGGCGAACGCCGTGTGGAGTCGGTTGACACCGAGCGAGACTCTGACGGGATGTCGGTAGCGTCGGAACACGGCGTCGACTGACAGTGAATACTGTCGGATTACAGAGGGCTCGGGCGGCAGATCGCGAGATATCCCGAGAGGTGCGTCTCGAAAAAACCGGCCATGATGTGGCATTCGTTCGCATGCGAAACGCGGACACGCGTCTCCAATCACTTATACCGCCGAATGCACTACTACCGGTATGAGCGAAGAATCAGGGCGTCGGAACCTCCGAATGCCCTCGGACGACGAAGTGTTCGCCGTGGTGACAGAACACCTCGGTGGGAATCACGTGCGACTGCGCTGTGTCGACGGCGAGACGCGACTCGGCCGCATTCCCGGCCGCATGAAGTACCGAACGTGGATCAGCGAGGGCGACGTCGTACTCGCAGAACCGTGGGCCTGGCAGGACGAGAAGGCGAACGTCGAGTGGCGGTACACCGACGAGGATGCGGACCAGCTGCGGCGCGAAGGCCACATTCAGTAGCTCCTTGTAGCGGTTGGCGGCTGTCCGGTGAATCCAGAGAGCGAAACGCTTTGTAGCTTCTCCGAGGCGTGACATACATGCTTGCCAGCGTGTCGACGGGGGCGTTCGTGGTGTTCGGGCTCATAATGATAGCCCTCGTTCTGTTCGTCTCCGAAGTCATTCCCAACGACGTCACGGCTATCGGTATCGTCGTCGCGCTGGCCGCGCTGGAGCCGTGGACCGGCGTCAGTGCCACCGGCGCGATTTCCGGATTCGCGAACACGGCGACGATCACCATCGTCGCGATGTACATGCTGAGCGCCGCGATCAGCAACACCGGGCTCGTCGAGCGGCTCGGCCTCCACCTCGCGGCGCTGACGCGGGGGAGCGAAACGCGCGCGCTGGCGGCGACGGTGTTGACGACCGGTCCGATCGCGGGATTCATCAACAACACGCCGGTCGTCGCGGTGTTCATCCCGATGATCTCCGACCTCGCAAAAGAGAGCGGCGTGTCGCCGTCGAAGCTGCTGCTCCCGCTGTCGTACGCCGCCATCCTCGGCGGCACCCTCACGCTCATCGGGACCTCAACGAACCTCCTCGCCAGCGAGTTCGCGGCCACCCTTCTCCCGCGCGGGGCGATCGGGATGTTCGAGTTCTCCGCGCTCGGAGTCGTCGTCCTCCTCGTCGGTATCGCCTATCTCATGACGGTCGGCCGTTGGCTCACACCGGCGCGAATTCCGGTCGATGTCGACCTGCTGGCGGAGTTCGATCTCGACGACTATCTCACGCGGCTGCGGGTGCCCGCGGACAGCGACGCCGTCGGTCTCACGGTCGAGGAGCTCGGCGCGATCGACCCGGTTCCGATCGATGAGTCGATCGGAACCGACGGCAGTGGTGACGGCGTCTCTTCGGGAACGCGTTCGGAGACCAGTGCGACGGTGCTGCAGATTCGCCGGGACGGAGAGCCCTTCCTCGCGGTCGACTCCGATCGGGAACTTCAGGCGGGTGACATTCTGGTGGTGCACGGGTCGCTCGCGGCCGCGGATCGATTCCGCGAGGCGCACGATCTCCGTCGCGTCGGCGGACGGCGCGTGAGCGATAGGAGTCTCGACGACGACACGACGGAGGGAATACTGGACAAGGCGGTCGTCCCCGAGACCTCGGGGTTCGTCGGGGAGACCGTCGCAGAGACGCGTCTCGCGGCCGTCTACGACACGACCGTGCTCGCGGTCCGTCGCGAGGGAGAACTGATCCGAACGGGGCTCGACGACGTTGAGATCGCGGTGGGCGACCTGTTGTTGATCCAGACGACGCCGGAGTCCGAGGCACACTTCGCGGAATCCGGCGACCTCCTGACGGTCGACGCCGAAACGCTCGACCGCCTCGACGACGAAGACATCGAGACGATCGCTCCGCTGTCCCCGAAAACCCCGGTTGCGATCGCGATCATGGCCGGAGTCGTCGGCGCCGCCGCGCTCGGCGTCCTCCCGATCGTTATCGCCGCGCTCGCGGGCGTGTTCCTGATGGTCGTCACCGGGTGTCTCACCGCCTCCGACGCGTACGACGCCGTCTCGTGGAACGTGATCTTCCTCCTCGCGGGCGTGATCCCGCTGGGTCTCGCGATGGACCGGACGGGCGGCGCGTCGCTGATCGCCGAGACGCTCGTGGCGACCGAAGCGGTGTTTTCCCCCGTCGCAGTCCTCCTGTTGTTCACGCTCGTCACCGGGCTGCTCGCAAACGTCATCACCCCGGTAGCGACGGTCGTCCTCATGATTCCCGTGGCTGTCGACGCGGCGGCACAGATGGGTGCGAACGGATTCGCGTTCCTGCTCGCGGTGATGTTCGCGTCCGCGACCTCCTTTTCGACCCCCGTCGGATATCAGACGAACCTGATGGTGTACGGCCCCGGCGGCTACGAGTTCACCGACTTCCTGCGCGTCGGCGGGCCGCTGCAGATCCTGTTAGCGGTCGTGACGACCGTCGGGATCGCGATTATCTGGACCGTGTGACGCCCCTTCCGCGGGCGTAAGCCGCCCTCCCGATTCACGCGTAAAACAGGATTATCACCGCGACGAACGCCAACTCGCCGACGATGAGTGCTCCCGCGAGCAGCCAGTAGCGATGCGTGTTGATCCACCGGAGCGATCGCGTCACGCGTCCCGGCGAGTTCGGGTCTCCCCGCGGGTCCGCTCTGTCGTCCCGTCCGCACAGAGACGCCCCGTCGATCCGCCACCCGTCGTCCACGTCGTACGTCGCGGGCACCCGCTCGCCGATCAGCCCGTCGATGTCGAGCGGTGAGACGCCTGCGGCACCGAGAAATTCGAGGAACGCCTCGGACTCCGAGAGCGACCCCCGACGCGGCGCGGGGAACCGCTCGACGTGAGTGGTTCCGCCGTGCGGGGTCTCCATCTCGACGACGACCGCGTCGTCTGTAGACCGTACCCCCGTGACGACCAAGACCGCTTCCTCGTCGTTGAGGTACGCCTCGCGGAGACGACGTTGCACCGTCTCGTCCACGGTCGCGTCCGCCGGCGGACCGTTTACGGTCGCGTCCGCTGGCGCGGTCGGCGAGTCGGCCTCGCGCGTCGGGTCCGTCGACGCGCTCGAACCGCTACCGTTCGTCGACTCCGACGTGCGCCCGTCGCGGGAGGGTCGATCGGGCATTCACCGTCCAGTTACCACTGCAATATCTTGACACCTTCCCTGTCTCATCGGGTGCGGACCCCCCGGCGCTATCTGCCGAGCCCGCTGCCGGAAACCGTTTGAACTTCCGCGCGAACGGTTCGGTATGCGCGAAGTGACGTTTCGGATCCGCCACCGCGGCGGCCCGGAGTCGGAAGTGAGTGCCCGCCATCCGGAGGTGACGTTCCGCTCCGTCTCCTCGATGACCGGGAGCGAGGCCGAGCGAAAGCGGATCATGGAACTCCGCGGGCCGACCGCGGAGATCGAGTCGTTCATCGACGAACTGCGAGCGGCGGAGGCGGTGACCGAAGCGGAACCGCTCTCGCCGGTGACGGGGAACCACGCCTACGTCGCACTCGGCGTCGATACCGAGGGATGGGACGGGATCAGCGAACGGCTCTCCGAGATGGGCGTTCACTATCGCACCGGGACGACGATCGCCGGCGGAATAGAGCGGTGGACCGTGTACATCACCGCCGATCAGGATCTGTCGGCGGTGATTCGGACGTTGGAGCGCGGGGGAAACGACGTCGAGCTGGCGCGGAACGTCGAGCTCGCCTCGATGGAGCGGCCGCCGGGGATGCCGGCCTCCGGGATCCTCGACGGGCTTACCACGAGACAGCGCGAGGTGTTGGCGACGGCGATCGCAATCGGATACTACGACCACGGTAGCGGGGTCGGCGTCGAAGATGTCGCCGGCGAGCTCGAACTGGGGACGACCACCGTGTGGGAACACCTCTCTCGGGCGGAGTCAACGGTGATGGACGCCCTGTTCGACCGATTTGAGGCGTGGGTGGTCGACGCCGAGAACCGCGGCACACGATCCTCGAAATCGAGCTAAAACGGCGCGTTCTCCCCTTATCTCGAACAATACTTTTGTACGTTCGGGACGGACCGCCGCGTATGAACGAGGGTTCGATGTCCGTTCCGACCGAGCAGTACGAGCGGCTCACGGCGCTGGCGGCCGCTCGCGGCGTGACGCCGGAGGCCCAGCTCGCTCGCCTCATCGACGACGCGTACGAGGGATTCGACGGCGACGCGGAGGCGGCGGAGACGCTCCCGCTCGGCGTCTGCGATTCGGACGAGGACGAGTAGCACCGCTACTCGTACGGCCACCGACCGCCCGTTTTGAGCTCCCGCACGTAGCCGTCGGGGATCGACGCCCGTATCTCATCTCTCGGCCGGTGTTCGACGGCACCCCCGCTGGCGGCGTCGTCGCCCGGCGTCGCGAAGCGGTACGTTGCGGCCGCGACCAGCGTCGCCACCTCTCGAAGGTCTCGCGGATCGAGTTTGTCGAGCGTGTCGGCGTGGGTGTGTCCCCACCCGCGTCCGGACTGCGCTCCCGCGGTTGACGCCATCACGGCCGGGATTCCCTCCTGGACGAACGCCCACTGGTCCCCGTGCGGCGAGATAGTCTCACCGGTCTCGATTGGTGCATCGAACGCCTCCGCGACCGCCTCGAAGGGAGCGGCCATCCCGTCGAAGCCGTTGGTACCTATCCGGAGGTTCCGGGAGTTGCACGCGCCGTCGAGGTTGATCACGCAGGCGATTTCGTCGTGCGGCGTCGTCTCCGCGGTGTGATACGCTCCCCAGAGGCCGATCTCCTCTGAGCCGAAGGTGATCAGCCGGACGCGGGTGTCGAGGTCATCTTCGACCGTCGCCAGCAGGCGTCCGACTTCGGCCACGAGCGCGGATCCGGCCCCGTTGTCGTTCGCGCCGTCGCTCACGTCGTGGGCGTCGACGTGCGCCGTGAGCAGGACGGCCTCGTCGGTGTCGGGCCCCACGTCGGCGACCGCGTTGACGGAGGTCGTGGGCTCGTTTCGGCAGTCGATCTCGATTCCGACTTCGACGGGGTCGTCCCCCGCAGCGAGGCGCGCGAACCGCGCGCCGACCTCCTTCGAGACGCCGACCGCCGGGATCGGGCCCGGCCGGTTGTGGTACCCGACCTCGCCGGTCGGCGGGAGCGCACCTTCCAAGTGGTTTCGGAAGACGAACCCCACGGCGCCGCGCTCGGCCGCGTTGACGTACTTCTCCATCCGGTGGATCCACCGGTCGTGCGATTCCGGTGTACGCGAGGACGCCATCGCGACCGCGCCGTCTAGCTCGTCGCCCGCCGCCTCGAACGCCTCGTCGGTTCCGTCGCCGACGTCGACGAGCGGCGCCGTCACCTCGCCCGCAGGCGTCCCGGGGAGCGCGATCACTTCGTGAGAACCCTCGTGTCGGCGGTCGACGGGGCCCGACAGCTCGATCGCGGAGTCGCCGCGCCACCAGCCGGGGATCTCGAACTCGTCGAGCCCGGCGTTGCGGAGCCCCGCGTCCTCGTACGCCTCCACGACGCGTTCCGCGCCGCGCCGCTCGCCCGCGGAGCCGGCCATTCGGTTGCCGATATCGACGAGATCCGTGAGGAGGGTCCACCCGAAGTCGCTCGTGCGCGCGTCGCCGACGACGCGGTGCGGTAGCGCTGTCATACGACTCGGTTAGACCGAGGGCGAAAAGGGGTTATGGGAAGCGGAACTGTGACCGGTTCACTTCCACTCGTCGACGTCCTCTGCGGACCGGAGCTCTCCCTTCGCGTGCCTCGGGCGATGGTGCAGCGTCAACACCAGCACGGCAAAATAAAAACCGCCGACGAGCGCGAGCACGAGCGCACCCGGAATCGCGCCGACCGCCGCGGTCGCGACGACCCCGCTCCCGGAGGGCATGAACACCGTGAGTCTGACGGTCCAGGCGACGATCAGGACGGTGAAAAGCGGCGCGTACACCCGGCGGAGACGGCGGGACATCGACTCGATACTCGGCGTCTTGATCGTCGGTTCGCGGAGGTCCTCGCTCAGGAGCTGCCGCCAGTTCGACTGCTCGACGCCCCCCGGCTCGAGCGCGTTCGCGAACACGTTCTCCTCTAAGAGTCGTACGCGGGACCGCCAGACGTCGAACATCCGGTACCGGCGCGTCTCGATCCCGAGGAAGACGCTGAGCATCACGAGCCCGATGAGCAGCACGTAGTGCGGACGCGACTCGCTCGAGAAGGTCCACGTGAGCAACGACGCCGTCACCACGACCGCCCAGTTGGTCGTTCGGTCGATGCGGGTCCGCCACGAGCTCATCCGCCCGAGCTCGCCCCGGTAGGTGTGAGCCATGAGCGAGAGGAAGTCGGAGCGGTCGTCCGCGGCCTCGGCGGCGACTTCGCGTTCCTTCCGCGAGCTGGGATCGAAGTCCTCCGGTGGTTCCGACATACGCCCTATACCGGGGCTACGAAGGTAAATCCCGTTGCGGGGCTCGACGCAACCGGCCCGAGACATCTCTGACGGTCGCCGATCAGCCCGAGCGCTCAGGCCGGGTCGGCTTTCGTCACCTCGACCTCGACGCGCTCGGGGTCGACGCCGATTCGCGCGAACTGCGTCCTGACGTGGTCTTTGGCCGCGTCGATCGCGGCCGACTTGGTGTCGAACCCGCGCGGCATCGGCTCCTCGAAGGCGACGCGGATCTCCTCGCCGTCGACGCGGAGGGCCGAGCCGCCGCTCTCGACCTGATAAAAGGAATCACAGACCCAGACGTACGGCGCGTCTTCGTTCGGCGCGCCCTTATAAACCGGCGGCTCCTCGCCGCGCTCGAACACCGTCCCGGTGAGGTCGGTCCCACCGCCGCTGCCGCGAACGAGTATCATGTCTCCGGTACGAGCCGGACACTGAAAAGGACCCCGCGGCCGGATGCCTCTCAAATCCGCTTGGACGGTGACCCCGCGGGGAGGGGGAAACGCTTTCGGGGCCCGCGGCGGTGATACATCCATGACGCTGGAGGACTTCACCGAATTCACCGACGGGGACGGCGGCGGAGACGCCGACGAGTCCGACCCACCGGCGGGGTCCGGGGCCGACGCGGCCGGGACTAGCGGAAGGGACGCCGCGACGGCGGAAGCCGCCGAAAGAGACGCTACAGCCGCTGAATCCATCGAACGTGGCGTCACACAGAGCGATGGGTCCACTCGTCCCACTGGAGACGCCCCCGTCGACGGCGCGGGCGGGAGCGTGCCCGCCGACGAGGCGGGCGACGATTTCGCGACGTACGACGTCGAGCCCGCGGGCAGCGACAGGGGACTCGGAGTCGTTTCGGTCTCACAGGGGCTTCGCGTCGCCGAGGAGGCCGAAGAGACGACGCTGAAGGCGTTCGTCACGACTGGCAACCGCGAGGCGGTCAGGCTCGGAAAGTACCTCCTGATCCCGTATCCCGACGGCGAGCGGCTGTTCTGCCGAATTGTCGGATTGGAGTACGCACAGGAGTTCCAGTCGGACGACGCCACCGAGATCCACGCCCGCAGACAGATGCGTCGCGACGAGTTCGCCGAGCGCGACTACAAGTTCATGGCCGAGCTGGAGCCGATGTCGGTCGTCTACGGCGCGGGCGACGACATGAAACGACGGATGACGGACCGCGTCCCGAAGCCCGGCGCGGTCGTCGAGGAGGCCGCGGACGACGCCGAGATCAAGACGGGACTGAAGATCCCCGAGGAGGGGGTGTTCCTCGGTCATCTCTCCGTCGGCGGCGAGAAGGTGCGCACGGCCGCGGAGCCGCCAACCGTCGATTACCGCGTGAAGGACGACTACGCCGACGGCGACCCGCTCGCGTTCCGGCACACCCTGGTCGCCGGGGGCACCGGCTCCGGGAAGACGCACGCCTCGAAGAACGTCCTGCGGCAGTACCTCGACGCGGACCGCACGTACCCGACCGGCGACGGGCGAGAGTCGCGGATGGCGGTCGTCCAGTTCGACCCGCAAGACGAGTACGCGCAGATGCACGACGACAACCCCGACCTCGACGCGGCGTTCGCCCGGCGACTGGAGCGAGAGGGGATCGCTCACGGGGGGCACGACGACACCGTCGCCCTCGTGCCGCGGGTCGCAGACGCGACGTACCCGGGTGAGGGTCACCGGGCCGAGCGCGTCGAGTTCACGATCCCCTTCTCGCTGGCGCAGGACATGCCGTGGCTCGTGGCGGGGTCGGGACTCAACGACAACCAGTACCCCGCGCTGTTGACACTTATAAACCGGTTCTTCCGCGATTACGGCGATTCGGGGACGTACAGCCAGTTCCTGTCGTACCTCGACGACCCGGCGCTCAAAGAGGAGCTTCACGAGAGCGGTCGGATCCACGAGGCGACGTACGACGCCGTCAAGCGGCGGGTCCGCGGCGTTCCCGGCGGCGTGTTCGACCAGGACGCAAAGCCGATCACCGAGTTGGACCACACCCTCGTCCGCCCCGGCGGGCTCTCCGTCGTCCCCACGTACCACCTGCCGACGTCGAGACAGAAGGAGATCGTCGTCCTCGCGGTCGCGGGGCTGCTGATCGACGACAAGCTCTCGAACGACCCCGCGAGCGACCGGATCAAGGAGACGCCGCTCCTCGTCGGGATGGACGAGGCGCACAACTTCCTCGCGGACGCGGACAACGTTCAGGCCCAAAAGGTCGTCCAGAAGTTCACGGAGGCCGCAAAGCAGGGCCGCAAGGAGCGACTCGGCCTCTTCTTGATCACCCAAGACCCGCAGGACGTGGCGGAGTCCGTGTTCAAACAGGTGAACACGAAGATCGTCTTGAACCTCGGCGACGAGGACGCGATCTCCAGCGTGAACATTCCCTCCAACCTCGCCGGAAAGGTCCCGTACATGGAGAAGGGCCAGATGGTCGTCTACTCGCCGGACAACTCCGAGCCGGTCGAACTGATCGGCCTCTCGACGTGCGTGACGCGCCACGGCGACTAACGGGGAACGTCGCGGTCGACGCCGCACACCGACTGGTTCACCCCCTACGGGATGCCTGGCTCAGGCCCGCACGACCAGCGTCTCCGCCAGTCGGTCACCGAGCCGCTGGTTGTCCCGCGAGTCCGCGATCAGCACGACACCAGCGAGGATGAAAAGGAGCGAGGATCCCCCGACGATCTTCGTGATATTTCGCACGATCGCGGGACCCGCGGAGATCTCGTTGCCGTTCGTGTCGACGACCTTGATCCCGACGAGCCGCTTCCCCGGTGTCTGCCCCCAGACGGCCTCCGAGACGACGTACCATCCCACCAGGATGAGGAGAAACGAGCCCATAGCGAGCGCTTCTGAGACGACGCTGACGACCGCGAGAACGACGACGGCGACGATAACGCTCGCGACGATGTCGACGAGCCACGCGCCACCGCGGGCGGTGACTGACGCCATTCGCACTTGTAGTGGGTAGGACGTATCCATGCGAGGGGATGCATGACCGTCTGGCAAGTGTTTTCTGAATGGTACACTGTCGCCGATGATGTCCGACTCACCTCTCACGAGGAGGGTTTCCGTCGCGTTGGAGCCGGTGCAGTCATTTTTAACCCGAGCGAGTGAAACGCGGATATGGGAAAACGAATCCTCGTCGCTATCGACGGATCGGCTGAGGCTACGGAGGCACTCGAGTTCGCGGCCACGGAGTGGCCCGACGCCGAACTGACGGCACTGCACGTGATCAACCCGGCGGATTCGACCACCGGTGCCGAGGGCGGGTTTCCCGGTGCGGTCGACCAGTGGTACGAGAGCGCCACCAAGCGCGGAAAGCGGATCCTGAAGGAAGCGGCGGCCGCGGTCGATCGAGACATCGACACCAGACTCGAGGTCGGGAGACCGACCGCGACGATACTCGACGTTGCGGCCGGTGAGCGCGCGGTCGACGACGAGGAAACTGGCCTCGCCGACCCCTTCGATCACGTCGTCCTCGCCAGTCGCGGACGGACGGGACTCTCACGCGTCGTACTTGGTAGCGTCGCTGAGAGCGTCGTCAGGAGAGCGGAGGTCCCGGTCACCGTCGTTCGGTGAGCCGCGAGGCCGTCTGGCGGCGCTTCTTCACGGCGTTCAGTCGTCGGCGCGCTCGGCCGCGGTGATCTCGCCGATCATCGACCATCCCTCCGCGTCGGACCCGGACCGGCCGAGCAGGATGGACTCGTAATCGTCGGAGGTGATGAGCCGGAACTCCGCATCGGCGTCGGCGTCGGTTCGAACTCCCTCGCCCCGGAACTCCCGCTGGAAGAACTCCGTCGAGGAGAACTCGAAGACGCCGACCTCGTCGCCGTCGATCGTGAGTCGAACGGGTCGCGGTTGGATGTTGTGGATGCGCTTGGCGATCGGATTGAGGTCGGGCATGTCGGAACGTCCGTGCGATTCGGAGGTAAAAGTGCCGTCCGCGCTGTCTGCGTCGTTCGACGGACTCGGCAACCGCGTCTCGGGTGAACCGACCTACGAGATTAAGCCCTCTCAGCGCGTCCGTACGTGAGATTATTCATGATATCAGCATCGCTCAACTACCTTCGAGACGGCGAAGACGCCATCGTGACGGTTGCAATCGGCGGAGTACTGCTGCTGGCGAGTCCCCTCCTGATTCCCTCGTTCCTCGTGCTCGGATACCTCACCCGCGTTATCCGACAGACGGCCGAAGGAGACGACGAGGCGCCGGTATTCGAGGCGTGGGGTGACCTCCTCGTCGAGGGGCTGAAGGCGTTCGCCGTCGCGTTCGTCTATTCGCTGTTACCGCTCGCGATTCTCACCGTTGCCGCCGTGTTCGGTATCGGCGCTGTCGTCGTCGGGTCCGGTAACGGCGCCGGCGGGTTCTTCGGTGGGCTGGTGGGAGGGCTACTGGCGCTGCTGTTCGTCGTCGTCGCGCTCGCCGTCTCGCTTGCGGGACTCTACGCGACCCCGGCCGCGCTGGCCGCGGTCGCTGACTCGGGACGCGTCGGCGACGGCTTCGCGATCGGCACGCTGTGGGGCGTCGTCACGAAGCGGGCGTACGCGGTCGGATGGCTCACCGCCGTCGCGGTGGTGTTCGCCGGCTCGGTAGCGGTCGGCGTGCTCTCCGTCGTTCCGATTCTCGGTACGATCGCCGGCGTGTTCGTCCAGTTCTACGCGCTCGTCGCCGCGGCCGCCATCATCGGCTGGACGTGGACCGACGTGCGACCGGTCGCGACCGACGTTGCGGAACCCGACCCCGCGAATCGGCCCGCGGTCTAGGCGGCTGTCAGACGGAACACCGCAGTAAAAGCCGCGAAAAGCCGCGTTACTCGTCGAGGACGTCGTCGTAGTCGCCGGCGTCGACGCGGTCGTCGAACGTCCGGGCGTCCTCGCCCTCGATGGTGACGCCGAGGGAGGCGCACGTGCCGCCGACTTCCTTGGCGGCGTTTTTCACGTCGTACGCGAGCAGGTCGCTCGACTTCTGCTTGGCGACCTTCTTCACCTGTTCGATGGACATGTCGGCGACGAAGTCCTTCTGGGGTTCACCGGAACCCGTCTCGAATCCGACCTCGTCTTTGATCAGTTCGGCCGTCGGCGGGACGCCGACTTCGATCGTGAACGAGCCGTCGTCCTCGTACTCGACGGTGATGGGGACTTCCATGCCGTCGAACGCGGCGGTTTCGTCGTTGATCTGCGCCACGACGTCCTGTACGTCCACCGGCGTCGGTCCGAGCTCGGGACCGAGCGGCGGACCGGGGTTGGCCTGCCCGCCGGGGACGAGCGCTTCGATAGTTCCAGCCATATCCGTACGAACCCGGTGACGACTTTTAACGGTTGTTCTTTCGGGCAGCGGGCGCGAGCGGTTCGCACACGGCGGCGCATTCACTCGGTAGCGGCCGATTCGTCATCCGCCGTAGCCCCGTCGTCGGCCGCGGCCGTCTCGCCCGCCGCTCGCCCCGGCAGAAACGTTCCCGTCTCCCGCCGAACGCCGAGGAGGAGCGCGACGCCAGCAGCGAGCGGAACGACTGCACAGGCGGCGTAGATCGGTGCGAATCCAACCGTTTCGATCAGGGGGAGCGACACCATCGGACCAAGTCCCCCGCCGACGTCACCGAGCACGTTGTTCGTCCCCGAAGCGCGTCCCATCCGCTCATCGGGCGTGAGGTCCGCTAAGAGGGCCATCATCGGCCCGCTGGTTCCGCCCTGTCCGGCTCCGATGAAGACGCAGGCGAACGCGAGGTCGGCGATCGACTCAGAGCGAGCGAGCAGCAAGAACCCGACGAACGAGACGATGAGGAACGTGATCAGAACCGGCGTTCGCGACTCGCGAGTGTCCGATATCCGCCCCCCGACGAGCATGAAAAAGGACGCGGAGAGCACGGTACCGGCCATGAACAGCCCGGAGGTCCCCTGCGGGTCGAGCCCGAGGAGCGAGAGGTCGTTCTCGCCCAGAAAGAGAACGAGGGTGGCGAACAGCGCGCCGATGTACGCGAACAGCAGCCCGAAGTTGACGAGTCCGACGGTCACCGCCGGAACCGAGGTGTCGATGTCCCACGGCTTGACCGACTCCTTCGTGCGGTCGGTGGTGACGTGCGTCTCGGGAACGAGCCGGTACGCGACCGCGCTCGCGACGAGCGCGAAGGCGGCGGCGACGGCGAACGCCGCGGCGTTGCCCGCGAGCGACGAGACGACCCCGCCGAGCACGAGCCCCGCCGGAAAGCCCATCGTGATCCCGCCGCGGACGACGCCCATGTTCGTTCCCCGCGAGCCGCTGTCGGAGAGGTCGGCGGCGATGGTGTACGCCGTCGCGAACACCGCCGCGGAGCCGAGTCCCCAGAGGACGCGTGCGAGGAGGAACCAGGTCTCCGGCGCGACGGCCGCCGCGATCGGCGTCATCCACCAGTCGGCCCCGACCGCGACCGGGCCGACCGTCCCCGCCGGGAGCGCCTCGGCGAGCCACCGCAGCGACGCCGCGGACGGCATCACGAGCGCTATCACGTACCCGAGCGTGGCGATCCCCTCGATGAATAGCCCGAGGACGAACGGCTTCCGGGTGCCGTACCGGTCGACGAGGGCGCCCGCCGGGGCGTTGGCGACGAGCCGTACCCAGCGGTTCGCCGAGAGGATCACCCCGACCATGAACGCCGAGATCCCGAGGACCGCGCCGAGGTTCGGCAGGATCGGGAACACGACTCCGCCGCCGAAGCCGACGAAGAAGGTGCTCGCGATGACCGCGAGCAACACCGTCGGCGGTCGATCGAAGCCGAGCCACGCCATCTCAGTCCCCTCGCCGCTGTCGTCTCACTCGTCCGGCCGTCGTACCGTTACGAAGTCGAGTCACTCCTCGTATCGACCGTCACGCGTCATTTCGTCGATTCCGTCTTCGAGCGACGGGAGCTCGACGCCCTCCGCGAGCAGCGGGCCGACGACCCGCTGGAGCGTCGCCTCGGCGACGGTCCGCGTGTACGTCGACGAAACGCCCCCAGCAGTCGGCTTACGGCCGCGCTCCGCACCGTCTTCCCCCTTTTCGTCTGTCGCTTTGCCGTTGCTTTCGTCGTCATTCGCCTCTCCGCTGAGTGTGATCTGCCGCGTTCGCGCGCCGTCGAGCGTCGCGACGAGTAGCGCCGCCGTCTCCTCGACGTCGACGTCGCGGAATATACCCGCCTCGATGCCGGATTCGAGAATGTCGGAGACGGTCCCGCGGAGCAGCCGATCGCTCCGTACCAACTGGTCGCGGATCCGCTCGTTGAACGGCCCCTGTGTGCGGAGTTCCAACAGCGCGATGTGGAACGCTTCGCGGTCGACGGCGTCGGGCTCGAAGACGAACCAGCCGACGAACTGGACGAGCCGCTCCGTCGGCGGATCGTCGGCGTGTGCTTCGATCCGCGCTTCGGAGTCCGTGATGACGTGATCGAGGAACGCGACGAGGAGGTCCTCCTTCGTGTCGTAGTGGTAGTGGAGCAGCGACTTGCTCTTCGAGCACTCGTCCGCGATATCCTGCATCGTGACATCGGCGTAGCCGTGGGCGCGGAGCGCGTGGTAGACTCCGTCCATGATCTCGTCCGCCGCGCTCGGCTGTTCGCTCATTGACTGACCGGTCAGTCAGCAACTGATAAATTCCTATCGGTCGGGGAGATACGCGAGTTCCCGTAGCTCCTGCGTGCCGCTGCGCAGCGCAGCGGCTGCGGTACGGAGCGTCGGCTCGGGGAGTGGAAATAGTCGAAAAGCCGATACAACCATCGAACGTCGTCGTCGGTACGGTTACAGACGGGTGACGTTCGTCGCGCGCGGACCCTTGTCGGCCTCCTCGATGTCGAACTCGACTTCCTGACCCTCTTCCAGGTCCGGGCCGCCGACGTCCTCCATGTGGAAGAACACGTCCTCGTCCGCGTCGTCAGTCTCGATAAACCCGTAGCCGCCAGTGTCGTTGAAGAAATCAACCTTTCCGGTCGCCATTGCGTCTGTAAGAGCGCGCCACCGATATAAAACACTTCCGCGAGCAGTGTACGCACGTGTCCCGGCTCAGTGTACGCACGTGTCCCGGCTCAGTGTACGCATGTGTCCCGATTAGTACTCACCCGCCCGGGGCCACCCGATCGAACGCGGGTCGCCGACTGCCGTCTGTCTTCCTCCGCGTCTCTCGGTTTTTGCGTTCGAGCGGATGGGGGGTTCTCCCTCCGGTAACTGCGGAGTTTCTCCCCCAGTGTCCGTGAGCGTTCCATCCCGTGACTGCGGGCAGATATCCCCGCATCCCCCGCCGTGTTAGAAACTACTATACGACCCCAGTCCAGAACCATTAGGTATGAGTCAGTCGTACAATCGGGGCCTCATCGAGGACTTCAGCCGTTGGCGGGAGTTCGAGGCGGGGATGTGGGCCTGGATCTTTCATAAGTTCACGGGATGGGTGCTCATCGGCTACCTGTTCACCCATATCGCCGTGTTGAGCACCGGAATCCCGGCCGCAGGCGCGAGCGAGGCCGCGCTGATGGCGGGCGAAGACGTGTACACGCAAACGATCGTCACCCTCGAAGGGCTCCTACTCGTTCGAATTCTGGAGGTCGGACTGTTGGCAGTCGCCGTGTTCCACATGCTCAACGGCACTCGGCTCCTCCTCGTCGACTTGGGGATCGGGCTGGACGCACAGGACAAGAGCTTCTACGCGTCGCTGATCTTGACGGGGGCTATCACCGTCGCGTCAGTGCCGACGTTCATCGCGGGGGCGTTCTGAGATGGCCGAACGCTACTCCTCGTTCCAGCACGGCGGGAAAATGTGGTTCCTACAGCGCGTTACGGCAGTGTTCCTGCTGGTCGTGCTCGCGTTCCACTTCTTCCTGCTACACTTCGTCCACCACGCCGACGAGGTGTCGTTCCTCGCCAGCGCTGGACGAATGGAGACGCTGAGCTACTATTCGCTGATGATCCTCTTCCTCGTGACTGCGACGTTCCACGGGGTCAACGGGGTGTACAACGCTCTTATTAATCAGGGACTGACAGGCACCAAGCGCACCGTAATCAAGTGGACGCTCGTCGCCGCGAGCGCCGTGTTGATCGTCCAGGGAATCCGCACCGCGAACGCGTGGGCGGGCATCGGACTCTACTGAACAGACCATGAGTACACAGATACCGAAGCAGACCGAGGAATCGAGCGAAACCGAGACCGAGACCGAGACTGACATCCCTTCGAAGGGCGACGAGCGCCGCGCGGAGAAACGCCGTCGAGCGGACGAGCAGCGACGTCAGCGCGAGGCCGAAGAGGCCGAGAAGGCCGCGGCCGACGAGGAGACGATCGAACTGAAGGTGTTCCGGTACGACCCCGAAATCGAAGGGAAACAGGAGCCGCGATTCGACACGTTCCACGTCCCGTTCACGAAGGGGATGACCGTCCTCGACGCGCTGATGTACTCGCGGGACACGTACGACTCCTCGCTCACCTTCCGACACTCCTGCAGGCAGGCGATCTGCGGGTCGGACGCGATGTTCGTCAACGGCGGACAGAAGCTCGCCTGTAAGACGCAGATATCGGAACTGGACGAGCCGATCCGCGTGGAGCCGCTCCCGCACGCCGAGGTGACGAAGGACCTCGTCGTCGACTTGGAGCACTTCTACGACCAGATGGAGGCGGTCGAGCCGTACTTCCAGACGAACGACCTCCCGGACGGCGAACTGGAAGAGCAGCGGCAGACTCGGGAGAACCGGGAGAAAGTGAAGATGTCGACCCGGTGTATCTGGTGTAGCGCGTGTATGTCCTCGTGTAACATCGCCGCCGGCGACAACGAGTACCTCGGCCCCGCCGCGATCAACAAGGCGTACCGGTTCGCCATGGACGAACGAGAGGGTGAGGACATCAAACAGAAGCGGCTGGAGATCATCGAGCAGGAGCACGGCGTCTGGCGGTGTCAGACCCAGTTCTCCTGTACGGAGGTGTGTCCGAAGGACATCCCTCTCACCGAGCACATCCAGGAGCTGAAGCGCGAAGCGGTCAAGAACAACCTGAAGTTCTGGTGACAACGGGAGACACGCTCAAGGGACTTCAGACCTAAGCAATTACCATATCACAATGTACGAACACGACGTCATCGTTGTCGGCGCTGGGGGGGCGGGACTCCGAGCGGCGATAGCGGCACAGGAAGCCGGGGCCGACGTGGCCATCGTCTCGAAGCTCCACCCGGTCCGCTCGCACACGGGCGCCGCGGAAGGAGGAATCAACGCGGCGCTGCGCGACGCCGACTCGTGGGAAGACCACGCGTACGACACGATGAAGGGGTCGGACTACCTCGCAGACGCGCCCGCGGTCGAGGCGCTCTGTCAGGAGAGCCCCGAGGAGGTCATCCAGCTCGAACACTGGGGGATGCCGTTCTCGCGCGAGGACGACGGCCGCGTCTCCCAGCGCCCGTTCGGCGGGCTCTCGTTCCCGCGGACGACCTACGCCGGCGCGGAGACGGGCCATCAGATGCTCCACACGATGTACGAGCAAGTGGTCAAGCGCGGAATCACGGTGTACGACGAGTGGCACGTGATGGACCTCGCCGTCACCGACGAGGAGGACCCGGCCGAGCGGACCTGTCACGGCGTCGTCGCCTACGACATCCAGAGCGGAGAGATCAGCGGCTTCCGCGCCGACGGCGGCGTCATCCTGGCGACGGGCGGGATGGGACAGGTGTTCGATCACACCACAAACGCGGTCGCGAACACCGGCGACGGCGTCGCGATGGCGTACCGCGCGGGCGTCCCGATGGAGGATATGGAGTTCATTCAGTTCCACCCGACCACGCTGCCGTCCACCGGCGTTCTGATTTCGGAGGGCGTCCGCGGTGAGGGCGGAATCCTCTACAACAGCGAGGGTGAGCGGTTCATGTTCGAGCACGGGTACGCGAACAACGACGGCGAACTCGCCTCCCGCGACGTGGTCTCGCGGGCTGAGCTCACCGAAGTCAACGAGGGGCGCGGCATCGAGGACGAGTACGTTCACCTCGACATGCGACACCTCGGCGAGGAGCGCATCCTCGACAGGCTGGAGAACATTCTCCACCTCGCGGAGGACTTCGAGGGCGCGGACGGGCTCACGGAGCCGATGCCGGTCAAGCCCGGCCAGCACTACGCGATGGGAGGAATCGAGACGAACGAGTTCGGCGAGACCGTCATCGGCGGGCTGTACGCCGCCGGCGAGTGCGCCTGTGCGTCGGTCCACGGCGCGAACCGCCTCGGTGGCAACGCGCTCCCCGAACTCGCCGTCTTCGGCAAGCGCGCTGGCCACCACGCGGCTGGCACGGAGATGGGCGAAGCCAAGATCCCGACCGGCAAGGAGGGCGAATGGGAGCCCGCGGAGTACGAGTTCGAGGCTGAAGTCGGCGAAACCGGTGGGCAGGGCCCCGCTGCGGCCGACGGCGGTGCAGTGGCGACGGACGCCGACAGCGTGCTCGACACGGCGGTCACTCGCGCGCAGGAGCGCGTCGACGAGTTGCTCTCTCGTAAGGGACGTAACCACGCGGAGATCCGTTCGAAGGTCCAGAAGACGATGACCGCGAACGTCAACGTGTTCCGCGAGCAGGAGGGGCTCAAAGAGACGCTCGGTGACCTCCACGAAGCCCGCGACGCGTACAAAGACGTCGCCGTCTCCGACCCGTCACGGACGTTCAACACGGACCTCATCCACACGATGGAGACCCGGAACATCCTCGACATCGCCGAGGCGCTGACGATGGGCGCGCTCGCGCGCCGCGAGTTCCGCGGGGCTCACTGGCGAAAAGAGCGGCAGGAGCGCGACGACGAGAACTGGCTGAAACACACGCTCGTCTCGTGGAACGACGGCGAGCCGGAGCTGTGGTACAAGCCAGCGATGCTCGAAGGCGAGGAGAAGGCGTACGAGCCGAAGACGCGCTCGTACTAACACCGGAACGCGACCGCGGTCGTTCCCGATTGATACCGATCGATCACGGTTTCCTATCCGTCATCGGTCGAAATAGCGTGGTAACGTTGACCGTTCTGCACCCGATTCGCGACCGTGATCGTCTGTCTTCCCCCGAATACACCGCGCTACGCGCCTGAAGTGTCTGAACTATGTATTTCGACGATCGTTGAATAGGGGGTTTATTATTGTCGAACTCAATGCACCGAGTAAGATGATAGAAACAGAGACCGCACGTATGGCGGCCCCGACGCTGCCGCCGGAGCTGCAGTCTCCCCGTGCGAAGCTCGTGTACCTGTATCTGACGACGAACGGCGATGCGACCGTCTCCGAGATGGGCGACTCGCTCGGCATGAAGAAGCTCTCGCTGTACAGTATCCTCAAAACCCTCAAAAGAGAGGGGATGGTTGAGTACGACGGCGACACGTACGCACTGAACTGACCGAGCGCGACGGTCCACTCTGTTGAGCGCGGTCGGAACACCGATCGCCGCGGCGGAGCGTTTAGAACCCCAGAGTACTCAGAGGAGCTGTGGACGCGAACCAACAGGAGTTCGAGAACCCGTTCGGGATGGACGAAGCGTGCGAGAACTGTCCCGAGCTGTGCGGTCCGCGCGAGCGCGTGGTTCACGGCTACGGCGACGTGGGCGCGGAGTTCCTCGTCGTGGGGACGGGACCGACGGCGGCCGCCGAGGCGAACGGCGTCCCGTTCACGGGCGCTGGAGTCGGCGAGCGAGTACAGTCGATCTTCGCCGACCTCGGCTTCGTCCGATCGACTCCGGAGGCGACCGAGCCGGACGTACAGAACGTCTTTTTCACGAACCTGACCCGCTGTCGACACCCCGACCGCGCGCCGACCGACCGGGAGGTTGACACCTGCGAACCGTTCTTGAACGCGGAGATTCGGATGATAAATCCGCAGATCATCGTTCCCGTGGGAGAGCGACCGCTCCGCGAACTCGCCGTCGAGTACACGACGCGACGGCCGGACTCCTTCGACATCGAGGCCGAACACGCGACGACGATCCGCGGCCGCGGGTTCGAGCTGGTACCGATGACCGACCCGGCGTCCATGACCGACACTGAGGTCACGGCGTTCGTCGAGCACATGCGTGAGAACGTGTTGAGTCGCGATTACCGACAGACGAAGGGAAGACAGAGCCGCTAGGTGGCGAGGCGGTCGCGGGTGAGTCAGTCGTCGGCCGCGTCGACGTCGTCGGACACGTCGACCGCGTCGCCGAGGAGCTCCGTCGTCGCGTCGTCGCTGTTCGCGCCGAACGCGCAGTCGATGAGGATGTGCCCGCCGAGCGTGGACGGAGAGATGACCTGGTCTGCGCCAGCCCGCCGGAGCTTGTTGACGTTCTCACGCTGGGTCGCCGCCGCGACGATCCGCACGCCGGGGTTGAGCTGGCGAGCGGTGAGGATCGCGAGCGCGTCGCGGGCGTCGTCTTCCGTGGCGACGACCACTGCGCGGGCCCCATCGATATGGGCTCGTTCGAGGGGCTCGACGTCGCTCGGGTCGGCGGTGAGCACGGGGACTCCTCGCTCGTCGAGTCGGCGGACAGCGGTCTCGTCCGTCGTGATGACGGCGTACATGACGCCGTCCCGTCCGTTCAGTTCTTCGAGTATCGGTTCCGTCAGGTCCCCGTAACCGAGAACGAGGACGTGGTCGTCGAGGAGATCGATCTGTTTTTCGGTCATTTTTCCGAGCGCTTTGGAGAGCTGCGCTTCGATGGCGGGCGTGAGGAGGACGCCGAGTGCCACTGCGAACGCGGCGACGTTCATCACGAGCGAGGAGAGCACGAACAGCTGCGCGATATCGCCCCCCGCGCCGGTCGTCGGGGTGATATCCCCGTAGCCGACCGTCGAGGCGGTGACGACGGTGAAGTAGAACGCGTCGACGATGGTGTCGATTCCTTCGAACTGGTCGCGGAGCGCGTACGATCCGACGGTTCCGTACGAGATCGCCGTCACGAGCGCCGCGCCGGCCGCGAGCTGCGTCGGTGACGGCGAGAACGGTCGGTCGAACCGGTTGCGGTTGTACGCCAGCGCTGGCATGGAGAGGACGGACAGCGCGACCAGCGGGAACGACAGGACGGACGCTTGCATCAGCCCCTGCAACGCGGTCAGGGGGAGCAGTACCGCGGTCGAGTACCAGCCGACACGGTAGCCGTTCTTCAGTGCGAAGCCGCTCCCGAGCATCGAAAATCCGGTGATCGTCCCGGTGAACCCGACGGTCTGCCGAACTACGTCCGGGACGTAAAGCGCCAGCGGTCCGTCGACACCGACCCCGCCGATCTGGGCGAGTCCGGCGAGAATCGACAGGATCGCGACCGCGAACGTCAGGGCGATGGACGCCCGCACGGTCACCCAGTCGCGGGTTAGCTCCATATCGGCCCGTCGCCGACGCCGAACTTAAACCTCGCGAGAAGCCGACAGCTCCGGACCGGTTCCCATCCGCCCGCGGCCGACAGCTCCGGACCGGTTCCCATCCGCCCGCGGCCGACAGCTCCGGACCGGTTCCCATCCGCCCGCGGCCGACAGCCCTCCACCACCGTACCGCGCCGATACTGGTTTAAGTCATCCGAGGATTGAACGGCGTATGTCGCTTCCTGTCGAAATCCTGTTCGGGATCTATTTAGGGGTCATCACCGGGATCGTTCCCGCGTTGGTCGCCGGGGTGCTTGGGTTCCTGTTCAAGTACGTCACCGGCGTGACGGTTCCGGGGCTCGGGGTCGTCGTTCTCGCGTTGGCGATTGCGGGGATCAACGGCGGCTTGCTCGCGCTCAACGACGAGACGATTCGCTCCTCGGAGCGGGCACCGGCGATCCTCATGGCGATCGTCGTCGTGTTGATGCTGTCGCTGTACGCCCACGCCCAAGGCGACAAACTCGGCGCCAGCGTTCCCAAGCGGATCTCTCTCAAACAGCTTCGCGACCGGACGCTTTCGACCGACGTCGTGGAGCTCGTCGGCGGGCGTGGGCGCGCCACCGTCACGATCGCCGGTGAGGTAAGCGACATGGAGGGATACCCGCCGCTTCCGGCCGAGACGCGTCGGGCGATCGTCGAGGGCGAGTGGACCTTCCCGGCGGACCTCCCGCTCGTCGAATTAGAAGACCGGTTCGCCGAGCGACTTCGAACCGAACTCGACCTTGCCGACGTCTCCGTCCGGATCGACGAACAGGCGCGCGCGACGGTGGCTGCCGCGCCGCCGACCGGTGCGTTATCGAAGCGCGTGCCGGCGGGCAAGCGAGCGGTATCGGTCCCCGCGCTCGTCCCCACCGGAATCGCCCGCGGCGACGTCGTTCGCGTGCTCACGCCCGACGTCACCGTCGACGGGACGATACTGGCGGCGAAATCGAGCGGACAGCCGGAGCTGTCGAAGGCGAAGCCATCCACGGACTCCGGCGGTACGAGCGGCGATAATCCGGGAACCGACGGGCCGCTGCCCGGTGGACCGACGACCGACGGCGACGCGAGAACAGACGGGGGCGAAGAGCCCTCGGAAGCGCCTCCATCCGCAAGCGCGCCGACGACGACCGGGGGGGAGGGCCGGGTAACCGTGTCCGTCGACCGGTCGGCGGCGGCGATGCTCTTGCGGGCTGACCGGGGGCGAGTGGTCGTGCTCTCGCGCGGAACGAGGCGGGAGTACGAACTCACGACGCTCCTTCGGCGCGCGGGCAAGCGCTTCCGCAAGGTCTCGGTGATCGCTGGCGGTCCACTCGACGGGCACACGATCGGTGAGATCGGTGTTCGAGAGGCGTATGACGTCGCTGTGCTTGCGGCGCGGCACGACTCGTGGACGATCGCGCCGAGCGGGTCCCAGCCGCTGTCGGCCGGAGACGAACTGTTCGTCGTCGGCAGCCGCGACGCGCTCGATCGGTTCGCGGAGGTCGCTCGATGATCCCTGCTGCACTCGCTGGGCGCGTTGCGATCGCTGCCGACTCGGCGCCTGTACTCGTCGGCTTCGCGCAGCCGCGAACGGCCGCGATCACGCTCGTGACGTTCGCAATTCTGTCGATACTCGTCTCGGGATCGGCGGCGCTGGCGTATCGGTGGTACTTCCGCACCGAGATCCCGGAAGGCGTCGCCGCGCTGCTTGGCGTCGCCGTCGTCGCGCTGTATCTCAACACGACCTCGCTCGGTGCGGTCGCGGTCGGCGAGGACCCGGGCCTGCTCGCTCCCGAGAGCGTCTTCTTCAACGTCGTCTCGCTCGGAGTGGCGGCGGCGGTCGCGTCGGCGGGCAGATACGTCGGCGACCGGCTCGCAGTCGACGTGTTCGCGCTCTCCGGAGCGAAACAGCTGGAGGGCGAGTTGAGCGGGATCGTCCGCGCTGTCGGCCGTTTCACCGCGGTGACGCTGCCCGAGGCGAGTGAGATCAACGACATGGACACGTACGATCCCGTCTCGACGGAAAAGAAGGCGGAGCTCGCCGACAAGACGCTGCTGTTCGCGCGAAAGCTCTCGGGGGAGCAGCTCCGCGAGAGGCTCGTCGAGCGCGTGAAACAGGATTACGGCGTCGCCTACGTCGATGTCGACATCGCCGCTGACGGCACGGTCGAGTACTTTGCGGTGGGGTCGCGGGCGGCCGGGCTCGGCCCGACGCTGGCCCCCGGATCGGCTGCGGTCGCCGTGGTGGCCGACCCGCCGAACAACGCGACCGCTGGCGACATGGTACAGGTGTGGCAGCCGGAACCGAAGGCGAGACGCGTTGCCACGGGGGAGCTCAGGGGCGTCGCTGGCGACGCAGTGACGGTCGCCCTCGACGAGTCGGACGCCGAGAAACTAGCGTCGGAGGGGCCGTACCGGCTCGTGACCCTCCCGGCGGAGCCGCAGGCAGATCGGGAGTTCGCCTCGCTGCTGCGGACCGTCGACGAGACGATGGCCGCCGTCGAGATCGGAACGGGTAGCGACCTCGACGAGCAGACCGTCGGCGACGTCGACGTCGTCGTGGTCGCCGTCAGACCCGCCGAGGGGTCCGTACAACCGATCCCGCCGCAATCGTACACGTTCGACGGGGGGGACCTGGTCTACCTCGTCGCTCGCCCCGACGCGATCCGTCGGTTTGAGTCGGCGGCCACGGGGAGCGGCGGTGGGGGATCGGTCCCCACCGCCGAGCGAGACGCCGCGGCTGACTCCGGGCCGGGTGTCGAAGAGCGGATCGCGGCGGACGACGCCGGTTCGGGAGCGGCAGACCGCGGAGAGGACGCGGAGGACGGGACGCAACGCTCTTGAGGCGTCCGCGCGGGAGATGAGATATGGAGTGGAAGCTGTTCGCCGACCTCGCGGAGATCGCCGGCGACCGCGTGATCGCGGTGGACGTCGAGTCGGGAGAGACTGTCGGAGACGCGCTCGACGCCCTGCTCGACGGTCGTCCCGACCTTCGCGATCGCGTGCTCGACGACGACGGCGCGGTCGCCGACCACATCAACGTCCTCCGGAACGGCCGGAGCGTGCACCTCGACGGGGGACTCGACGTGACCCTCGATGCAGACGACGAGCTCGCGCTGTTCCCACCCGTGAGCGGCGGGTAGCCCGCTCGTGTCAGGGGGTAACGCCCCCGTACCGGTAGCCCCCTCCGTACCGGTAGCGATCTGGGTATCGGTGGCGACCGACGGATCGCGCGTTTCAAACGGCCGCCCGCCCGACCCTGCCGTATGAGCGACGGCGACGATGACGACCCGGCCGACGAGCCGAGCCACGACCACGAGCCGCACCGCGAGGAGTTCCACGAGGACCCGGTCGGACACACCCGCGCGACCGCCGGGATGACCGTCGGCGAACTGGTCGACGGGTACGGGGAGGCGGGGATCGGTGCGGCCGCCGTCAACGAGGCGGGCGACGTGCTCGCGGAGATGTTCGCGAACGAGAACTGCACGGTCTTTCTCTCGCTCGCGGGTGCGATGGTCCCCGCGGGAATGCGTCGTATCGTCTCGGATCTGATCCGAGACGGCTACGTGGACGCGCTCGTGACGACGGGCGCGAACCTCACGCACGACGCCATCGAGGCGATCGGCGGGAAACACCACCACGGACGCACGCACGACCCAGAGAAGAGCCCCCGCGAGCACGACGAGGGCCTCCGCGACGAGGGCGTCGACCGCATCTATAACGTGTATCTACCGCAAGAGCACTTCGCCGCGTTCGAGGGCCACCTCCGCGAGGACGTGTTTCCGGCGCTCGAAGCGGATCCCGACGGCGACGGCAGCGGGGCGGGCAGTGGCGGGGGGTCGGGCGACGGCGCGGTCTCCATCGCGGACCTCACGCGCGAGCTCGGCCGCGCAAACGCCGCGGTCAACGAGCGCGACGACGTGGCCGAGGACCCGGGCGTCGCCGCCGCCGCGTACGAGTGCGACGTGCCCGTCTACTGTCCGGCCGTGCAGGACTCCGTGTTGGGGCTGCAAGCGTGGATGTACGCGCAGACGGCCGACTTCACGCTCGACGCTCTCGACGACATGACGGAGCTGACCGATCTCGCGTTCGACGCCGACGACGCCGGGTGCCTGCTCGTCGGCGGCGGCGTTCCGAAGAACTTCACGCTGCAGACGATGCTCGTCACCCCGCGCGCGTACGACTACGCGGTTCAGATCACGATGGATCCGGAGGCGACCGGCGGGCTCTCAGGGGCGAGCTTAGAGGAAGCTCGATCGTGGGGAAAACTGGAGAAAGACGCGCGTAACGCCTCTGTCTACGGCGACGCGACCGTCATGCTGCCGATGCTCGTCGCTGCGGCTCGCGAGCGCGTAGAGTAGTCACGCCACCGCGACGCCGTCGAACTGGCCCGTCACCGCGACGTCATCGACGTCGGCGGCGCCACGGCTGACCGAGTCGAGAACAGCGCGGAGAAAGACAGAGCGCGTCGTTAGTGGTCGCCGTTCTTCGACTGCCACGAGTAGCCGCGCTGCTTCTCGGACTTGCCGAAGCCGCAGGAGGCGCAGCGCTCCTTTTTGACGTGGTAGGACTTCTCGCCGCAGCGGCGGCACTTCACGTGAACCGTCTTGTTCTTTTTCCCTTGAGAGGGCGTACCGGAGCCGGTCATGCTTTGATGGTGACGACGTTATCGCCGCGTATAATCGTTGTGTCTTCGATTGCGACGGCGAACTCGCCGTCGAGTTCGTCGTCGACGCGGTCGTCGACCTCCGACTCCGGCTCGATGACGACGTTCATGTGCTGGTCGTAGCCGGACAGGATTCCGTAGTACGTCGTGCCGTCTTTCAGGTGTACCGTCACCGGCTCCTCGAGCGACGCTTCGAGCACGTCGAGGGGTCGTCCACTCATTGTCTCTACTGCACTCGTCGCACTATTAAAAATACCGGGACGAGAGGGCCGTCAATCCAGTCAAAAAGGCAGCCACTCGCATCGGCGATGCGGTCGAGTGTCGACGATGACCGAACCCGGGTGTTTTTATCACGTGCACCTGTACGCTCAAACACCACACTCCCGCGGGACACGGTGAGCCGACGTCGGCTCGGCCGTAGCGGGGCCTCAACGACGCGCGGTCGGACGTAGCGCTGACGGCTCCTTGCGGGGTTTCAGTGATGGACGCCGATTACGGCGTTCGAAACCAACAAACCATGGAAATCGAAATTGCGACACTCGGCGGGTACGAAGAGGTCGGTCGACAGATGACGGCGGTTCGAGCGGGCGACGACATCGTCATCTTCGACATGGGCCTGAACCTCAGTAAGGTCCTCATCCACGACAACGTGGAGACCGAAAGCATGCACAGCCTCGACCTGATCGACATGGGCGCGATCCCGGACGATCGCGTCATGAGCGAACTTGAGGGCGACGTTCAGGCGATCGTCCCCACCCACGGCCACCTCGACCACATCGCGGGCATCCCGAAGCTCGCCCACCGGTACGACGCCCCGATCGTCGGCTCGCCGTACACGATCGAGCTCGTCAAACAGCAGATCGCCGACGAAGGGAAGTTCCAGGTCGACAACGACCTCGTGAAGATGGAGGCGGGCGGCACGATGCGTATCGGCGACTCCGAACAGGTCGAGATGGAGTTCGTCAACGTCACCCACTCGATCATCGACGCGATCAACCCGGTCCTCCACACTCCCGAGGGCGCGATCGTCTACGGGCTCGACAAGCGACTGGACCACACGCCCGTCATCGGCGACCCGGTCGACATGGACCGGTTCCGCGAGATCGGCCGCCAGGACGAGGGCGTCCTCTGTTACATCGAGGACTGCACGAACGCGGGCCGGAAGGGTCGGACGCCCTCCGAGTCGTACGCGAGAAAACACGTCGAGGACACGTTCACCTCGATGGAGGACTACTCGGGCGGGATCGTCGCCACGACGTTCTCCTCCCACATCGCCCGCGTGAAGACGCTGGTCGAGTACGCCCGCGAGATCGGCCGACAGCCGGTCCTGCTCGGCCGCTCGATGGAGAAGTACTCGGGCACCGCGGAGCGACTCGACTTCGTCGACTTCCAGGGCGACGTCGGCATGTACGGTCACCGTAAGTCGGTCGACCGCGCGTTCAAGCGCATCATGAAGGAGGGGAAGGGTAACTTCCTCCCCATCGTCACGGGCCACCAGGGCGAGCCGCGCGCGATGTTGACCCGCATGGGTCGCGGCGAGACGCCGTACGAACTGGACGACGGCGACAAAGTCGTCTTCAGCGCGAGCGTCATCCCGGAGCCGACCAACGAGGGGCAGCGCTACCAGTCCGAACAGCTGCTCCGGATGCAGGGCGCGCGCCTCTACGACGACATCCACGTCTCCGGCCACCTCCGCGAGGAGGGCCACTACGAGATGCTCGACGCGCTCCAGCCGCAGCACGTCATTCCCGGTCACCAGGACCTCAAAGGTCGCTCGCCGTACGTCGATCTCGCGAAGTCGCAGGGGTACAAGCTCGGCCGTGACGTGCACGTCACGCAGAACGGCAGTATCGTCCAACTCGTCGAATGACGAACGAGACGAAGGAGGCGCGGGTGTTAGACGCCATCCGCGAGCGGCGTGACTTGGTCAACGTCGCTATCGACGAAGAGCTGCCGGTACAGCACCCGGAACGTCTCTACGAGGCGGCGCGGTACATCCTCGAAGCGGGCGGTAAGCGGCTCCGACCGACCGTGACGACGCTGGCCGCGGAGGCGGTCACCGGCGTCGAGCCGATGAGCACCGACTTTCGCGAGTTCCCCTCGATCGACGGGACCGAGGTCGACATCATGCGCGCGGCGGTCGCCATCGAAGTGATCCAGTCGTTCACGCTCATCCACGACGATATCATGGACGAGGACGACCTCCGGCGCGGCGTGCCGGCGGTCCACGAGCAGTACGACACCTCGACTGCGATCCTCGCCGGCGACACGCTGTACTCGAAGGCGTTCGAGTTCATGACCGAGACCGGTGCCGATCCGACCGACGGACTGGAGGCGATGCGCATGCTCGCGACGACCTGCACCGAGATCTGCGAGGGGCAAGCGCTCGATGTCGCCTTCGAATCCCGCGACGACATCCTCCCGGAGGAGTACCTAGAGATGGTCGAGCTGAAGACCGCCGTCCTCTACGGCGCGTCGGCCGCGACACCGGCGATCCTCCTCGGGGCGGACGACGAGGTCGTCGACGCCTTATACCAGTACGGTATCGACTCGGGCCGGGCGTTCCAGATCCAAGACGACGTGCTCGACCTGACGGTACCCTCGGAGGAGCTCGGCAAGCAGCGCGGCTCCGACCTCGTTGAAGGGAAGGAGACGCTGATCACCCTCCACGCGCGACAGGAGGGCGTCGACGTCGACGGGCTCGTCGACGCCGACACCCCGGCGGACGCCACGGAGGAGGCGATCGATGACGCCGTCACCGCGCTCGAGTCGGTCGGCTCGATCGCGTACGCCAGAGAGACCGCCGAGGATCTCACCGCGCGGTCGAAAGAGCACCTCGAACTCCTCCCCGAGAGCGGCTCACGCGAGTTGCTCGAAGACCTCGCGGACTACCTGATCGTTCGCGGGTACTGAGCTGGCCGCGTAGGGGTTCGAACCCGGTTTCCGCGTCGATAGGCTCGAATTCGCCCTCGCGGTGTCGGGGTCACCCCCCCACCGCGCCGTCGTCGTTGAACCCGCCGTCGCTGGCCGGAACGAACACCGCTTTATTTGCGCCGCTCGTTCGTCTGAGCGTGTCTGGATACCGAGACGCCGCCCTGTTCTTTCTGCTCGCGTTCCTGTGGGGCGGCTCGTTCATCGCGATCGAAGTCGGTCTCGACTACTACTCGCCGGTCCTGTACGCGGCGTACCGGTTCGATCTAGCGGCGCTGGTGCTCGTCTCGTACGTCCTCCTCACCGAACGCGGACCGTTCCCGCGGACGCGCGGCGACCTCGCCGCGATCGGGTTCAGCGGCGGGCTCTCCGTCGCGGTCAACAACTCCCTGTTGTTCGTCGGGCAGCAGTACACCACGAGCGGAATCGCCGCCATCACGTACAGTCTGGTCCCGATCGCTACCGCGGCGGTGGCGGCGGTCTGGGTCGGCGGCTCGGATCTCGACGCCCGCGGAGCGGTGGGCGTCGTGCTGGCGTTCGTCGGCGTGGGTCTCGTCGCCCAGCCGGACCCGGCCAACCTCACCGGTGGGGTCACGATCGGCGTCGCGCTCATCTCCGTCGGCGTGATCGCCGTCGCGGTCGGCAGCGTGGGGCTGCGCACCGTGGAGACGTCCTTTTCCAGTATCGCGCTCACCGGCTGGGCGATGCTGTTCGGCGGACTGTTGATGCACGGGTTCAGCCTCGGGCTCGGTGAGGGTCAGCGACTTCCGGCGACGGAACTCCCCGCGCTCGTCTCGCTGTTGTTCCTCGGCGTGTTCGCCTCGGCCGTGGCGTACACGATCTACTTCACGCTTCTCGACCGGCTCGGGGCGTTCGAGATCAACCTCGTTTCCTACGCCGTTCCGGTGGTCGCGACAGTGTCGGGAGCGGTGTTGCTGGCGGAGCCGGTGACCGCGATGACGGTCGCGGGATTCGTCGTCATCGTCGTCGGCTTCGGCCTTCTGAAGCGGCACGCGATCGCGACGGAAGTGCCGAAGCTGCTCGCGCGGGTCGGCGGGCTGTTTTGACTGCGCGTCTCGGACGCAGCGATCCGGCCGCCAGCCCGACCGCTGTCTCGGTGTTCCAGTCGTCCCTGTCGTTTCAGTCGTCCCTGTCGTCCCTGTCGTCCCTGTCGTCTCAGTCGTCTCGCGCCGCGATGTCGTCGAGTATCTCCGTCGCGTGGTCCTCGGGAGACACGCCCTCGTACGCGAGGACGACCGTCCCCGACGCGTCGATCACGTAGGTGTTCCGGAACACGCCGTCGAAGGTGTTGCCGAACATCTGCTTTTCGCCGTACGAGTCGTACGCGCTCGCGACCGCGCCGTCGGGGTCCGAGAGGAGGGTAAAGGGCAGGTCGTACGCCTCCGCGAACGGTTCGAGATCGTCGACCGGGTCGTCGCTGATCCCGACGACCGCGACGTCGGCGTCCTCGAACGCCCCCCACTCGTCGCGGAAGCCACACGCCTCGGCCGTACACCCCGGCGTGTCCGCGCGCGGATAAAAGTAGACGACGGTGTAACGCGCGGCGCTCGGATCGACGGTGACGGTCTCGTCGTGGTGGTCACGGAGCGTGATCTCGGGTGCGGAATCGCCCGGTTCGAGCATACACTACGTGAGGATGACGCCGTATTAGTGGGTTTGGTTGGCGGTTCCGAGCGGGTCGGTTCCTTTTTATTCACCAGTGACATGCACCATCGTATCGATGGAGTGGCAACCGACGCCGTACACGGCCCCGTTGCTCGTGGCGGCGGCGGCCTCCTTTTCGTTCCTCTATTACGCCCTCTCTCAGCGAAGTCGGGACAGAGACGCGCTCGTCTGGACCTTCGTCGCGGTCACGCTCGGGTGCGGGATCTGGTCGCTGGCGTACGCGACACAGCTCTCGGCGGTGACGCTCGAGTGGACTCTCTTTTGGAACCGGTTCGTCTGGATCGGTGTCGGGCTGCTCGCCGCCGCGTGGCCCGCCTTCGTGCTGGCGTACGTCGACTTGACGCGCTGGCTGCAGCCGCGTCGGCTCGCCTTGCTCTGTCTCGTGCCGACCGCAACGATGGTCGGCGTCCTCGCGTTCGGCGCGGACGCCCTCTTTTATCAGTCCCCCACGCTCGTCTCTCCCGACGGCTACAACGTCATGGCGTACACTCCGACGGCGTCGCTGATCGGGTTCATCGCGTACACGTACTGTGTGAATCTCGTGACGTTCGCCGTGCTCGGATACGCCGCCCTCGTGCGTGACGGGATGTTCCGACGGCAGGCCGGAGTACTGCTCCTCGCCGGCGTGGCCCCGATGGCAGCCGGCGTCCTCGGGTTGTGGGGCAGGTTCGGACCGACGTTCGTCGATTTCACGCCGGTGGCGTTCGCTCTCACGTCGGCTGCGGTCGGCTGGGTCGTGTTCAAACACCGGCTCTTCGACATCTCGCCGGTCGCTCGCGACGCGGTGTTCGCGAATCTCTCCGACGGAGTCGTCGTGGTCGACGGCGAGGGGCGGATCGTCGACTGCAACGGCCCGGCACGCGGGCTGTTCCCGTCGGTCGCGGTCGGCCGGTGTGCCGACGACGCCTTCGCGGAGGTCCCGGCGGTCGCCGACGCGGTAACTCCGGACGGCGACGGTAGCGGTCCCACCGATCGCCGTGTCACCGACGAGTTCCACGTGACGCTCGACGACGGGAGCGCGCCGCGCTTCCTCACGGCAGACGTACACGCGATAGCCGACGGATCCGGCGTCGGCGGTTGCGTTCTCCTCCTCCGTGATATCACCGAGCGAGAGACGCTCCAGCGGCGCTATCGGGCGCTCATCGAGAAGTCTCCGAACGTCATCGCCGTCTGTGGCACCGACGGGCTCCTCCGCTACGTGAGCCCGTCCGTCGAGCGGCTGCTCGGGTACACGTCCGCCGAGATCGAGGGCCGACCGATAATCGACCTCGTCCACCCGGACGACCAACTCGACGCCCAGCGGGCGTTCGAGCGGGCGTTCGACAGCGGGGACCCGCAGCCGATCGACCATCGAATCGCGCACGCCAACGGTAACTGGCGGCTGTTCGAGACGGTGATAGAACGCCTGTTCGACGACACTGAGGAGCTGGTGATCACCGCGACAGACGTAACGGAGAACCGGCGGTACGAGCAGCGGCTCCAGGTGCTCAACCGCGTGCTCAGACACGACCTCAAAAACGACACCAACGTTATCGGCGGCTACGCCGATCTGCTTCGCGATCACGTCGACGACGAGGGCGATGAGTATCTCGACGTCATCGACCGCAAGGTCGAGACCCTGACGCACCTCAGCGATCAAGCTCGGCAGATCGACGTCGCGCTCCACAGCTCGGTCGGCCGAGCGACCATCGATCTCTCCGAACTCGTTGCCCGGCTCGGCGAGTCGCTGGAGTCGTCGTTCCCGCACGCGACGGTGACGGTTTCCTGTCCCGACTCGGCGGTCGTCTGCGCGGACGAGCTGTTGGAGTCCGCGGTCCGGAACGTCCTCGAGAACGCCGTCGTCCACAACGACGAGCCCGAGCCCGTGGTGGAGGCGAGCGTCGCGGCCGACGGCGACGGGTTCTACATCGGCGTGGCCGACAACGGCCCCGGCATTCCGCCGGTCGAGCGGGCCGTCTTCTCGGAGGCCCGCGAGACGGCCCTCGAACACGCGAGCGGGCTCGGGCTCTGGCTCGTTCACTGGATCGTCACCGAGTCCGGCGGTGACCTCGACATCGAGACCCGCGAGCCCCGGGGCACGCTCGTGACGATGTGGCTGCCGGCCGCGGAGGAGTCCTGACGGGAGGCGTGACGGTTCCATCTCTCGCCATCGCCGCGTCCCCTCCGCAACCTCTTTGCGGTCGGTCGCCAAACTCGTGGACATGAGTCACGGATCCCTGGACGACGACGCGGTCGAGAGCTACCGGGAGGCCGGTGCGGTGCTGGTCGAGGCGATGAACGAGGCCCGAGAGATGGTGGAGCCGGGGCGGACCCACCTGGAGGTCGCCGAGTGGACCGAGGACTTCATCCGCGATCAGGGTGCAGGGCTCGCGTTTCCCGTCAACATCAGCGTCGACCCGGAGGCGTCACACGCCACTCCGGGCCGCGACGACGACACGGAGTTCGGCGAGGAGATGGTGTGTCTCGATATCGGCGTCCACGTCGACGGCTACATCGCCGACGCCGCGGTCACCGTCGACCACACCGGAAACACGGAGCTGGTCGAGGCCGCCGAGATGGCGCTCGAAGCCGCCGTCGACGAGGCGGGCCCCGGCGTCGAGGTCGGCGTCGTCGGACAGGCGATCGAAGACGTGATCCGCGGATACGGCTACACGCCCGTGTTGAACCTCTCTGGCCACGGTGTTCAGCGCTACGACGCCCACACGGGGCCGTCGATCCCGAACCGCGGCGTGGACCGCTCCGTGGAACTCGAACCGGGACAGGCGGTCGCCATCGAGCCGTTCGCCACCGACGGTCGGGGGAAAGTCGGCGAGGGAACGGACGAGGAGATCTTCGAACGGCAGGGCTCCGCAAGCGTCCGCGACCGCCGGGCGCGCCAGGCCCTCGAAGAGATCGAGGCGTTCGACGACCTGCCGTTCGCGGCGCGGTGGCTCGACGGCGACCGCGTCGGGATGGCGCTCCGACGCCTCAAGCAGGCGAACGCGATCAAGGGGTACCCCGTCCTGAAAGAGAGCGACGACGCCCTCGTGAGTCAGGCGGAACACACCCTGCTCGTCACCGAGGACGGCGTCGAGGTGACGACCGCGGGTATCCACGACTTCGACTGATGGACCGGATCTACGCGCCGTGGCGGATCGAGTGGGTCGAACGCGACGCGGACCCGATCGAGGGGTGTCCGTTCTGCGTCCTCCCCGAGCGCGACGACGCCCGCGAGGCGCGGATCGTCGCGTACAGCGATCACAACTACGTGCTCCTGAACAACGCCCCGTACAACCCCGGGCACGCGATGGTGATCCCGCGCGAGCACCGCGAGGACCCGACCGAACTCGACGATCGGGCCCTCCTCGACCACGCGAGACTGAAGACGGCGACGCTGGAAGCGGTGCGGCGCGACGTCGACCCCGACGGCGTGAACACCGGACAGAATCTCGGCGAGGCCGCCGCCGGCGGCTCGGTCGACCACCTCCACACCCACGTGGTCCCGCGATGGAACGGCGACACGAACTTCATGCCCGTCACCGGCGAGACGAAGGTGATAGTCGAGGCGATAGACCGCACCTACGGACACCTCCACGCGGGGTTCGCGGTCGGCGACGACGTGGTCGATCCGGGCGACGCCGAGGCCGGGGACGCGGTGCGGCTCTCCTTCGATCTCGCGCTCGACGAGTGACTCTGGCGAGCGGCGTCGGCCCCGTCAGTACACCAACTCGCCGGAGATGAACTTCCGGGTGCGGTCGTCGGAGGGACTCTCGAAGATCACGTCGGTGGGGCCGACCTCCGTGATGCGGTCGTCGAGCAGGACCGCGGTCCGGTCCGCGATCCGCTCCGCCTGATGCATGTCGTGTGTCGCGACGACGACGCCGAGCCCGCGGTCTCGGGCCCGTTCGATCGCGTTCTCGATGACCGCGCTGTTTCGCGGGTCCAGGTCGGACGTCGGCTCGTCGAGCAGCAGGAAATCGGGGTCGTACGCCAGCGCGCGAGCGAACGACACGCGCTGCGCTTCACCGCCGGAGAGCGACGCCGCGTGTTCGTCGGTCTTGTCCGCCAGCCCGACGACGTCGAGCGCGTCACGGACCCCCTCCGCGGTCCCGTTCGAGCTCACGAGCGAGCGGAGTTCGTTCCGGAGCCGTTCCTCCCACGACCGACGCACGCGGAGCCCGTATTCGACGTTGCGAGCGACCGACGCGTCGAAGAGGCTCGACTCCTGGAACACCACGCCGATGCGCCGCCGCAGGGACAGCCGATCGGACTTCCCCATCGTCCACGGGTCGGTGCCATCGAGGGCGACGGTTCCGGCGTCGGGCTCGACGGAACACGCCAGCGTCCGGAGTAACGTCGATTTTCCGACGCCGGACGGGCCGATGACGGCGACGACCTCGCCCGCGTCGACGTCGATCGACAGGTCGCGGAACACGGCCGCGTCCCCGTACGACTGCGTCACGTCGGTCGCGGTGAGCATCAGCGGGGCACCTCCTGATCGCCGAGGCGCAGGACGACCGTATTGACGATCAACACGAGCGCGACGAGGATCACGCCGAGCAGCATCGCGGTCTCGTACTGGCCCTGACGCGCTTCGAGTTGGATGGCGGTCGTCAGCGTGCGCGTCTTCGAAATCCCGTCCGCGCCCGTGATGTTGCCGCCGACGATGAGGACGGAGCCGACCTCGCTGATGGCGCGACCGAACCCGGCCAGTATCGCGGTGGCGATCCCGTACCGCGCTTCCTTGAGGACCACGAGCGCCACGTCCAGTCTCGTTCCGCCGAGAGCGCTCGCCGCGTCGCGGACGCTCTCGTTGACGCCGGTGATCGCCGCGAGGCTGATCGCCGTGATCGGCGGCGTCGCGAGGACGAACTGCGACATGATCATCGCCTCTTTCGTGAACACCAGGTTCAGCGTCCCGAGCGGTCCCTGATTGGAGACGGCAAAGAGCACGAGGAGTCCGACGACGACGCTGGGGAAGCCCATGCCCGTGTTGATGACCGCCTTCGCGAGTCGCTTGCCGGGGAAGTCGGCGAATCCCATTACGACGGCGACCGGGACGCTGAACAGCGTGCTCAGCGCCACCGCGACGACGCTCACGTACAGCGAGACGTAGATGATGCTCGAAACGTACCCGTCCCGAAACGGGAGGTCGAAGACGTCCGGCAGACCGAGGACGGCCGACGGATCGAGGGTCGACGGCAGTCCAGAGGCGCCCAACAGATCAACGGCTGCAGGCAAACCGGAAGCGATCAGCGCCAACGGTGCCACAGATTCGATCGCCACGCTCACTCGTCGGACGAGTCGCCACTCCAACCTTCCGGAACGTACTGTTGGAAGTTGGGGTCCTCGGAGACGGCTTCGGGGAAGAACAACTGCTCCCCGTTGCGCCGGTACTCGGCGATCCCGGCCTGTGTCTCCGGGCTGGTGACCCACCCGATGTACGCCATCGCGAGGTCGTAGTTGACGTTGTCGTGGACGCCGGGATTGACGGCCATGACCCCGTAGGGGTTCGCGAGGATCTCCGGGCCGCCCTCGATGGGACCCTGAACGAGGATCGTCAGGTCGATCTCCGAGCGCTGGGAGATGAGCGTGCCGCGGTCGGAGAGCGTGTACGCGCCCTGCTGATTGGCGACGTTCAGCGCCTCGCCCATCGCGGAACCGGTCTCTTGATACCATTCGCCCCCGGGGTCGACTCCGGCCGCTTCCCAGAGGGTGCGCTCCTTGGCGTGGGTGCCGGAGTTGTCCCCGCGAGAGACGAACGTCGCCTCCCCGTCGGCGATCGCGGTGAGCGCCTCGGTCGCCGAGCCGGTTCCCCGAATCCCCGCCGGGTCGCTCTCGGGACCGACGATCACGAAGTCGTTGAACATCAGATCGCGGCGGTTGACGCCGTACCCGTTGCGCATGAACTCGTCTTCGAGCCAGCGGGCGTGGGCCATCACCACGTCGCTGTCGCCGTTACGAGCCGATTTGAGGGCCGCGCCCGTCCCTCGGGCGACCGCGTCGACGGTCACGCCGTACCGCGCCTCGAAGTCGGTGTGGATCTCGTCGAGCAGGCCCGTGTCGTAGGTGCTCGTCGTCGTCGTGAGCGTGAGCGTCTCGCCGACGACGGCCGGCCGGTCACCGGTGCCGGCACCACCGCCGACGAGCCGGGTACACCCGGCGGTGCTCGCGACTGCCCCCCCACCGATCGCGGTGAGGAACCCCCGACGATGTATCGTCATAGATACACCGAACGCCCGATACCAAATATATCTTCTGCCGCGGGAGTAATCATAATTAGTTATGCTCGGGCGGCGGCGATAGCGGATTCGTTCCAGAGAGCGAGACAGTCCGGCTGATCGCGCGGGTCGGGCGTCGCCGCCGCGATCCGTCGCGTATCTGAATCTCGTTACATCGACGACAGCTGGGACGGAGGGAAAACGCCAACACCACGCGGCGAGACGGACGCGATATGGACGAGTCGGCGGATCGCGACGGAAACGAGGTCGCTGACGACGGGGTCGACAACTCGCGGGGCAGCGACGAGGCCGCGGGCCGGGGTCGGGCCGCGCTCATCGAAGGTGACGCGGAATTCGACGGTCGCGACGCGACACTGCTCAGGGCCGTCTACGAGGCGGGCTCGGTCGCGGGCGCGGCCTCGGACCTTGGTCGCTCTCGTGCTCGTGCTCTCGCGCGTATCGAGGCGCTGGAGGACGCGTTCGGCACCCTCGTCGAGCGCCGACGCGGCGGCTCCGGCGGCGGCGGGAGCCAGTTGACCGCGGCGGGGCGCAACCTGCTCGACCGCTACGACCGCCTGCAGGCGGTGTTGGCTGCGACCGCGCGAGTCCCCGAGACGGTGCTCGACGGGACGGTCGCGAGCGTCGACGGCGAACTGGCCGACGTTGACACCGCGGTCGGGACCGTTCGCGGGCTTCACGACGGCGCGGCGGTCGGCGACGCCGTGCAGGTGCGGATCGGCGCGGACGCGGTGACGATTTATACGGGAGACGTCGGTGTAGACCCGGACGCGACGAGCGCCCGAAACCGGCTGCGCGGCGAGGTCGTCGGGACCGAGGCGGGCGAGACGGTGTCGGCGGTTCGAGTCGCCGTGGACGGGGTGGTCTTCCGGGTGTTGATCACCGGAGAGAGCGCGGATCGGTTGGCCCTGAACGCCGTCGACGACGTGGCGATACGGTGGAAGGCGACCGCAACGCGGGTCGTTAGCCAGTCTGCGCCGTCGGGACGCGACTAGCGATACTGCGGCGATTTAATCATCTTAGGCTGAACTGATTTGTCACTGGAGCGCAATTATAAACCGTGAACAACTCATCAGACACGGTACCAGACGAGGCCGCGGCTGCGATCAACGTCGACGACTTCGGACCCGCCGCGCTGGCGTCCATGGGCTCCGTCGCTCTCGCACTGTACTTCTATTACGTTCGCGGTGACAAGCAGCGCGGCCAGTTCATCGGCCTGTGGCCGAGCACCATACTCGCCCTCGCCACGTACCTCCGATTAGAGCAGATCAAGCAAACGCTCGCGGATACCGACGACTGACACCCGTTCCACGTCGCGACGCGCGACGTTTCTTTTTCGTACCATGTTTCCGCCGGAGCGAACGCTCCTTTCGGCCTGACTGCGGTCGGTCCGAGTCGAGACGAACGGTATGGTCTTCCGGGTGTCGATCGCGACCGAGAGTGCATCGCGGTTGATCTGAATACTCGTCTCAATCTAATTCAAATCATTGAACGTAGTCCCCGTTCAGCTGCTGAAGCGCATCGAAGATATATAGAAGAGTATGAAGATACAAAGAGGGAATCAATCTATAGAGAACTGGAAAATTTAGTTGACGCATCAATACTTACTAAGAGCTACAACAACCAAGCGAAAGAAATCCAGTACACGTTGCCACACACGGCGTTCCGTCTGGACCTAGAGACGCTTGATATCGAACCCGCTGAAGGCGACGAAATCTGATTCAGAGTGCGGTTTTGGAATCTGTCTTAGTAAGAATCGCCCCTTATAAACCGCCTACTTCCCCCAGAAGTATTTCACAGAATCCGTACGATAGCCGTACATACGACCCATAATCCTAAGCACTAATCTGCCGTATCCTATGGTGGCCTGATTAATCTGGTGGTGGTGAATCGATGTCTTATCGTTTAACCTTATTTTTGGTTGAGTGTGTGCTGTCTCAGGCAGGGAGCTAGCCCCAGTGCCTATGGCTCGAAGGGGTCAAATCCGTAAGACGGTCGTTTTCGGCACTTTCAGGAGTAGAGACCAATAGCTGAGGTGGTCGGTTTGCGTTGTGGTTGAAGGCGGTTTTTAACCTTATATATTAATTTATAGTAAAATAGTATTAGTATAGTAGTAGTATAGCAGCAACACCAATATACCCTTAATGTGTACTGCTAAGTATGACTGAAAAAAGTCAAACTGGCAACCGAGTACCGAAGAACCTGAATGTACGACAGGAGACAGCTGATAAACTAGAAGAAATGGCGGTAGAACGGCACGGAAGCCGTTATAAGCAAGGTCAGGTGGTAGACGACTTAGTAGCTAATGAATCATCTGACGACTTAATCTCAATGGTATCAGACCTGCATACTGCTATCTTGTCTTCGGATGACGAGTCAGGGGACACACACACAACCAAACCAGAGTTAACAGCTGATAATCCTGCCGAAGAACTAGAACGACTAGCTAAGGAACAAGGTTATCTGGTACAGTCTGAGCACGACCTAAGTGTTCTGGCGGGTGCTCGTGGGATTGATAAGACAGCTATCTATATTGCGTGCCTGCGTGGTCAAAATGCTAAAAGAGTTACTAAGAAAGAGGTGCGTGACATGATTATGCGTGATGTCGGAGTATCGTATAATTCTGCTAATCAGCACGCACAGCAAGTGATTCTACAACTATCAGCTGCGCCTTTAGCCGATTTGTGGGCGGAGATTGATACAATCATTGATGATACGATTGAGATGGGTCACAACAAACGTGGGCATGGTCTCATCTCAAAAGAAGAGTTATTCGAGAATATAGATGATATCGAGGATTGCCTTGGTGTGGATAACGATTTGATGACGACAGATGATGTGTATTATCTGGATGACGCCGAACTGGAACGCAATCTTATCAGGGATTTAACTGTGTCACGGTCTGGTGATGCACGGACGATGACATCGACTCAGATAGCTATGATTGATGCTTTGGAGGGGACAGAGTATGCAGAGATAGAGATGGTTAGTAAACTAATGTCTGATATTCAATCAGATATTGATGATGCAGAGGGTGAGCTATAATGTCGGAACATAATGTGTGGACGACGACTGACCCGGATACGATTCGGCGGGACATTCAGCACGACATGGAATTGATGTCTGATTACACGGGGTGGGACCTTACCCAGCGACAAGTGGTAATTGACCAAAAACTCAGTCGGTTGTCGGAGCTAGTGGGCCGTGATGTTACTATTGATGAGGTGCTGAACTAACTGCCGTCTATCGTTTTTAGTGGTTGGACTTCTACTCTGCTTGTTCCCAAACGTAGTTTGGTCACTGCTTGTTCCGTCTGATAAAATGTAGTTGTGTCCGTATTAGCTTGGCGGGTGTTTAGGGGCTTGGGTCAGGTAAAAAGTAAAAATTTTTAGAATTAGAGTTAGAGTTCTGGCCGTTCGAATCGAGTGAGTTTATCAGTCGGATAATAAGTGTGAGCTGCTTCAGATTCTTTGGTTACGTATCCGTTCTCTCGGAGCTCTCTAAAGACTCTGCTGGCGGTTTTGGCGGAGTAATGTCCTTTTTTGTACCCGTTTAAGTCAGTTGTTCGGGCGTACCCGTGTAGTCGTATATTATCCATGATGTCTATCATTGCTTCTGTTTGTTTTGCCATAGGTAGTGTTCACGTCAAGTGCATAAAGGGTTGTCTCCAACCCACCCAGTATGGTCGGGGATACACCTTTATTCCCCTGCCGAGTAGGTAGAGTTGTGATGAAAGCACAAAACCAAGCCGACGACGCAGCAAGCACCGAATCACTAGACATCCACACAGACCGACTCACAGTACTAGAGGCGTTAAAAGGATTAATGCGGGAACACGAAGGCAACTCCCACATTCTCCGAATTGAACAAGACGAGACCGGGACCCACTGGCTACACTATGATGTAGTCCCCAACACGTGGGACATGAAGGAAGGAGTAGACTACATCAGCCCCAACACAATTACTGATAACGACTGTGAGGAAGGCTGGGAAGACTTTGTAGATTACTTCAATACCGTAGACATCAACATCGACTTCGAATCAACCCGCACAATTAACCTGTATTACTACTAGAACAATGAACGAAACAAACCAAGCCGACGACAGCAGCACAGTAGCAGAGACACAATTTGAGGATGTGCGAGTCCACGAGGACTTATTAGAGTATGAGGATGAGGATTATCTCGTCCTGATTGAGGAGTATGAGGTTGATTCTGGTCAGGATGCTCACAATGAACTCGCATGTGAGCTCCTCGACGATGTTAACGCAGCTGCACACTGCAATTATTACGTGCACATCCGCACAGATGCGGACTCTGAGGATTGGTTCTTCGACAATTAATCGCCTGATACTGGCCCACGCAGGTTCGATTCCTGATTCAGGTTTTCCCGGTCTCCTCGTCCGGTCTACCAAAACGGGGGTGAAAACAAGATGAACTCACAAAACCAAACTGTGTCAATCATGATGGTTGGCACTCGGTTCGAGGTGTATAGTAGCAGAATAAAAGCATTAGAAGCAGCTCAGGGAATCAACGAAGTGTATGATTTCCCCGGAGTGACTGCTGAAGTCAAAGATTACGCAGTTGATTCTGGAGAGGGGTACTGCGTGCTCACGGGTGATTCTCGATGAGTAACTATGGTGACTGGGCAGGTGTCGTACCTGACCCGGAGGGGCGATTGTGTGATGATTGTGGGCACCCGATGATTATCGATTGTGCTGGGTTGGCGTGTGACCATTGCTGGCGGGTAGCTGATGACGGGGGTGATGCCGGTGATGGCCAATGAGTTGCAGTGTCTGCGGGTCCGAGTACGTTGAGCACCTGTGTGCTGCGTGTGTAGACGCATTCGTTGTTGATGACGGTGATTCGTGCGGGGGTGACGAAGAAACGTCTCTAAATCCAAATGAGAGGCGATTGGTACTGCCTAAACCCGAGTACTGGTGTGTTGTGTGTGGGTGGTCTGACGAGCCTTGTGAGGAGTTTCACACCGGATTAGACATCTATCTCGCTGAAAAATCCCTTATCGAGGGAGAGTCTAGAGCTGAAGAGTCGTATTATGATACGGGTGGTCGATAATGACGCCCGCCGAGGCTAGTGTTCTGGTAGTGGGTGTGATGGTTGGCACTGGGTTGATAATCAAGTGGGTGATGTCACCATGACGGTGGACGTGCCTACGTGTTGGATGAACGAGATGCCTATGCCGTCTGTGGATGACTTACGTAAGTGGCGGGACTTCAGTGCGAGCCGAAAAAAGGGTCGGTCGGCTGCCCGGGTTGACGATGATTTAAAATCTGGGTCAAAAGGCGAAGCAGTGTTCGAGTTTTGGTTACATCAAAATATTCCGTCAGAACACTGGCATCGTGTTGGTACTCGTACACATGATTTTGAGGTTTTTGGCGTTCGTATAGACGTTAAAACACGGGATTGGGGCAAGCACATGGCACGTTACGGCCATCGGTATGATTCTGTGCCTGCTGCCCGAGGTGGCCGTATCCACGCTGATATGTACGTTGTCGTTTGGCTTCACGAGGATGGGTCGACGGCGACGATTGCGGGGGGTGTACACGCATATGAGTTGGTCGATGCCCCATTACACCCGAATACAGATGCACCGGGTACCCGGGAAGTCAAGGGTGATTCGGTGTTGCTTAGTCCGATTGATTTTAGTAGGCCTGCTTGGTTACGGGTTCCGAGGTCGGCGGAGTCGCTGTCCGGGTAGTGGGTTTACTCGTCGGTTTACTCAGTAGTGTTCTAGTGGGCTTCATAGGAGTATTTCTGTACGGTTTTATCTGCAGTTTCCTTCAGAGATTCCTGCACAGATTCCCGGACTTCTGTTCGTATTCTTGTGTGGGGGTAGACCTTTGCAATCGTCCTTCATATGGTAATGTAGACGCCCTGTCTGTGCATGCGGGATTCATATTTGGGCGTCTGAAGTCTTGAAAAGCTGGTTTGGTTTTCCCCGGTTTCTCGGGGGTTTTCGATACGCTTTGTGAGCGAGTAGCATACTATTCGGGGGTAAACCTTTGCAGTCTGTGCTAGTTTGTTTAATTACTCTATCTCTCGAAAAATACTGAAGAGGTAGGTGAACTAAAAATGAGTATTGGAAAAGTAATTACTGGCTTCGGAGCCGGTGTAATCAGTGGTATTGTAGGTATCGAACAAAATCTCGGAGTTGACGTTATTGCGTCGCTCGATGGGGCTACGGCTGCATTTGTCGGGTTAGTTGGCTTTGGAGTCGCAGGTCTCTCGATGTACTTTGCGGCTCAGACAGCTCAGAACGAGCTCTAAAACAGGTGGGATAGTAATGAATAAGAATAACTTAAAAACAGCTGGGAGGCAGTCCTTAGCCCTCGCTTTTGCGTGTTTGATGGTGACGAGCATGGTCTTGATGCCAATCGGGGCAGTCGGGGTCGCATCTGCGCAAGATGACAGCGACAATACGACACAGACCGTGGTTTGTGAGCCAATAGACGGGGACTGGTGGTCGCTGATGTCCTTAGACGTACGAGGGAGCCTATCCAGTGTGTATTGCTCAGCGAGTTCACTGTTCGGCGACACCGACTTGCCGACCGGAGTGAACCTAGCTGAGACAGTGTACGTATCGCATGGTAGTATTGATGAAACAAACTCGAAAATGTCGTCTGACTTTGCTGACGCAGAGTATGATACATTAGCATTTTTTGAGGCAGAAAAAGCAATCGTGGAGGCACGATATGCTGATGAGTCATCAACTGATGCTAGGTTGGCTGGTCGTCAGGCAGCGAACGAGGAGTATTCTGTGGCTTTTGAGTCCTACATTGAGGGGCAAAAGCAACAATGGCAAGAAATCTACACGGGGTCACGTGCGACAAATGTGGACCCGTTAACTGATACTGTCATCGACGTTGAACATCAGCACAGCTTCCCTACGACGGCTAACACGCAGTTCCGAGTAAACTGGGAAGCTAGCGAGAACAGTACTCTGGAGTATGATATTGTAACCTTGCCGAATGGAGAGGAGGTTGAGTACGTATCCCGGATTACTGACATCGACATTACTCGTAACGATGATGTGATGCCTGATGGGGACCGCACCGACGTTGTGTTTGCCGTCTACGGCGACGGGTTTGACGGCGGAGATGGGGCTGTCGGAGTATCATACGAGGGTGTGACCAACGAGGAGGTAGTTGATTCCCACACGCCACGTGTAGACCGTCTAGATATCCGTGGTAACGACCCCAACGGCGGGATGGATGACTTCCGATTATTCAACACATTCAGCAGAATGGATGAGCTTGATAGTGACCGTGCTAACGTTATCGATGATATCGACACTGTGCAGGCCAACTGGTACAATGATGTTGGGGCCGGGGAGGTCCCGCCAGATGAGTACTACGGCCCCGGGGAGTACTACACTGATTACGGTGCTGGGATGGACACTTCTGTCGCCTCGCAACTGTACTTCTACAACACGCTAGGGTACAGTTCGACGTACGATGCGACAATGATTGTGGATGATTCTCAAGCGGGTGTGCTGGAGGGTGGAATCATCGTAGATTCAGCTGAATCTGCACCACTAGTGTACGATGAGAACCCACTTCCAGTATCCAATAATGGTGACGTGGTGCTCAGCTCAAACACCCATGAGGGAGTTCTTGAGTTCGTCGAAACTGGTGAAGAAGATGTGACTGAGACGGCTGAGATTACGTTCGCTGATGGGTCTGATATCGCTACCAGTGATGTTACTATCGACGTGCTGAACGTCGACGGCGAAACCGTCAGCAGAGACGGTAGCAACGTCACAGCGACGTTCGACAAGTCGGACATGCAGAATGAGAACTTCGTTCTCTTCCGGGCAGTCGATGAATCTGGAGAAGACGTAGTCGAGTCTGGAACGTATGTTCTGTTCACGGACGAGCTTATCACTGAGGTGCGTGGATTCGTTCAGGGCAATGATTACTCTGAGAACTACGATATGCTCCACGCAACGGGTAGTGGGGATATTGACCGGACACAGCTCAGCAACTCTTGGACACTGACCGAGAATTACGACGCAAACGGTAACGAGCAAACAGTAGCAGTGACGCACACGGGTGTTAACACTGACTTCACTGGGTCTTCAGCGCAGGACCGTATCGAGGCGCAGCAGGACATCCGTGATGCGGTAGATGAGCGAGATGACTTGACTGCTGGTGGTGGTGCTGGCGATGGTGATGGGATTAGTCCGCTTGTGACGGGTCTTATTGGCTTGTTCGGCGGTGCTGTCATCGTTTTCGGATTTGGGTTCGTGCTATTCGTTCTGTACGTAGCCTTCCGATTGCACCCTGCGACGTAACGATATCAGAATACCCTGTGTCGGGGTTACAGACACACTCGAAAACATAAAATAACAGAAACAAAGAAAATGAATGTAACGAAAAAGATTGGAACGATGACGACGGCAATGATGGCACTAGTGGTGGTGCTGTCGATGGTAACGATGCCGGTGATGGCGCAGGATACTACGACAATCGAGATAGAAACAGAACAAGACTTTGTCGATGCGACCGATGGTGCGCTGCCAGCGGGTGTGACTTACATGGCGGGTGGGTCATCACCAAAACTGATGCTTGACCCGGGTGCAACATATGACACTAAATCATACAATTTTGAACCCGTAGAAATCATAATCACAGCTAATACGGCGTATGATGCCGATACACTAACGCTAATTGATGATTCCGATGGGACCGACATAACATATACATCTGACACGACACCGGGGGCGTTGGATAGTGGTGACACGACGACGATAGATGCGGACGGCACAGGTGTGGATAGTTGGACGATGTCACTAACTAACACCGATAACGACATGCCGTTAGAGATAATGGATATCACGATTAGCGGCGTAGTGGTCGACGACACCGCAGGTGACGGTGCTGACGACGGTACTAACGGTACTGACGCTGGTGATGGTACTGACGATGGTGCTGATGATGGTACTGACGCTGGTGACGGTACTGGCGACGGAGGAGCTGACGACGGGTCTGACGGCACTGATGATGGTACCGATGGCTCTGACGGCACTGACGCTGACGATGGTACTGACGACGGGTCTGACGCTAATGATGGTGATGATGTGGTTGGTGGTGGTGCTGGTGACAGCACTGTGGACCGTGACACTATCATCTATGCCGGGGCGCTTGTGACGCTGCTTGCAGCGTTCTTGGCAGTTGCGGCACGAGTCAGCAAGTAAACTTTTGCTTCCCTACGGGAAGCACCTTTATTCTTTAACTGTGATTAATTACATATATGTTAAAATATAAAATAATCAAACTAGCACTGTTACTAGTGTTGGTTATCGTCGCAGTGACAGCGATGATGCCAATCGTGGAAGCGCAAGAAACAGACGTAGAAACCGAAGAAGAAGAAGAAGTAGACGAGACCGAGACCCCGGAGGCCGACGAATCTGACGAAGAACGAGAATACGAACTAGTCATGTCTGATTCGCTTAGAATGATTGACTCAGAGTGGGACGGAAAGACGTTCACTGCCCGTTTTGAAGCAGATAGGAGCACGTCTGTCACAATCGTCGACGCTGGAAGAACAGCTAGAAACGGTGAGAATGTAGACCTACAACCGCAGACAGAACAGATTGCACGTGATGGTGTTACAACCGTCTCGTACACCGTTGTAGAAGACCGTCAAGTAACGATATCGGGCGATGGTGGGATTTGGCTTAATGGGTATGATGACGGCATAAGAGCGGTGCCTCAGGGCAACTATACGATGCATGCGATTGTCCTTGCTTCAGTCATCGCATTTATCGGGATTTTGGCCAACGTGATGTGGATTTCGAGAGTTGTAAAGAACCGGATTAAACAGGTGGTGTAAAATGACGAAAACAGAACAAGCGAAGGGAGTCGTTGAATCAATTGGACGAGGAATCAAGACAGTTATTATCTGGACAGTCAGTCTAGCCCCTATTGGGGTGATGGGTGCCGTCTGGTTAATCGGCGGTCTTCAAATTCTCGGTTTTCGGATGCTTGATTGGGTTAACGGAATCAGCCTCCTTGACAAGCAGGTATTTGCGTGGATAGGTCCTGAACACGAGCCCCTTTTGCTAATCAGCTGGTGGGCTATCACACTTAGTTCTCTACCTGCCCTCATTGTGGCTGCTAAAATCATGCAGCGGAGCAATACGGTACTGCGTGCAGTGGATGCGAAGACTGGTCAGACGGGCGTATGGGAGCTTCCCAGTGAACGATTGAGCAGTATGACTGTGTTGGATTATGAGGGTAATGAGATTGGTACAGATGGGCTCCATCGCATATCGACGTACAGTGGAACACAAGCCTACGAAGCCGACGAATACGACTCGGATACACACACAGCAATCACTAGTTGGTATGCCGGGGAGCACCCGTCTGATATCAGGACCGCCAAAGGCGTCGTGGAAGACATCAGGACAGAGATGTATCGACTGGTCAACGCTGCTATTGACACTTCATCTTCAAAGGAAAGAGTAGCACGAGAAGCAGGGATGGCGGAAATTAATGAGTCTATCCGGCGCAGGGAACGTGGTACCCTACAGACTGGTGAAACACCATCTACACCGCTACAGGACTACTTAGAACAGAAGTACGACCGACAGGAACGTATCGTTGACAAACGTTCTGAGAACCAACGAGACCTCGAAGAGAGGTTCGAAGAAGGTGCTGAAGCAACGGAGGAAGAGGGTGATGAGCAATGAGCACACAAGAACCAGATGTTGACAGCAGACCAGTAGAAGCCGAGTTCCGAGAATACGCACACGGAAACCTACCGAAACAGGACCACAGGGACGTATACTATTGGACTGGTCTCATATCTGACCCCGAGATTGCGGAACACCTAGCCTTCTGCGCCGCTAACTATGACGGCTCAGTAGCCGGGATGCCAGATGACTTTGAAGATACCGTATACTGCCAAGAGTTCATCAAAAAGTATGGTGACAGAACGGCAACAATGGCTCTACAAACACGGAACTCTGAGTATCTCAGCTATTACTCGGGCCTTGTAGGCTATCAAACAGACGTGTCCGGGGTTCAGACGCTGATGCGTATTCAGCAGATGATTCGGGATATCCCAGTCTTCATTTCCTATATTTACGGGATTATGGGGAGCGGGAAGACGGATTTTGCCTTCTTGCTGTTAGAGATATTCATCTCAATATATGGAAAGGAGAATATCGTTCTTGCTGCCAACATTGAGAGCGACGACTTAGACCGTTGCATTACGCACTACAGCGAGTTGATTGAGATTCTGGAAGACCGTCGGGAGCGAATGAGGGCAGGTGAAGAGGTGGAGCCCATCGTGATGATTATCGATGAGGCAGCTCAGATTTTTACTGGGAGTGGCTCTGACCAACACAAAGCAAAACACCTCGCTAAGCTCCTGAAACTGGCTCGAAAAGCCAATGCTAACATGCTACTTATCGGGCAGGATGGCAAAGATATTGGACCATCTCTACGGACGCTGTGTACTGCGTTTGTACACAAAGAATCGCAGAAGAAGGCATCATTCTATCACGACGTAGTTGAAAGACAGGGGGTTGGTAAGATGATGTCGCTCTCGGGTGTCCCTGCGACTAATTTCGACGACTGGAGCACGTATGATGAGGGAGAGTTTGTCTTTGACCCGGATGCTGCTGGGGATGGGTCTGAGGTCACACAAAAGGAGCTTGACAAGCTCATGGAGGAACACAAGCGGGAGATGATTGCTCTGCTGGCTTGGTCGACTGAGTTAACCAATAGCGAGATTGCTGACCTGTACGAGGTCTCCAGCAAGACTGTGACACGTCACAAGCAGCGTTATGAGCAGAAGTATGAACCACTGTTTGGGGAGGATAATTAGTGGGTGAGAATCAGTCGGGCCTCGCACGTGCGCACGAGCGGGCGCATTTGGGGCGGGGGTCTGTCTGTCTGTCCGTCTCTATATGAGAGTTTTTTAACCATCTACGTCATTTGCATATCAAATGGAGTCGGAGGACCCGGTTGAGCCCCACGAACAACACTTCTTCCCGATATCTTACTACTTGCACAGAGCGGGGAACAAACCACCCCAATCAGTTGAGGCCTTCATTCAACAGAACTACCGCTTGATTACTGTCTCCGGTGTATTCGCAGCTATAATCGTTTACTTGTCAAATCTAACCGAAACGACTGGTAGACCCATTATCTTCGGCATGGTCGGTGCATCAATTCTATTTGGAATAACAGCCATCATAATCACAGACAACGCAGTAGTTGAGTTCACTAAATCATTCAGACAAGACGACAAGCTTTCGGCTTTTTCATACTTCTCAATAGCACTTGCTTTATTTTTGATTTCCTACGCACTTGCTTCGGCCTTATCATATCGTCAAGCAATTGCAATTGAGGCTATTGACCTATTTGTAGGTCAGATACTGTTCCTCGGGTTTATTCTCTTGATGCGGCATAACATAGGCTCAGATTCAAAAGAAGATGTAGACCACAAATACGAAATCGAACTTGGGAACTACACACATTGGCTCGTGAGAAAATCCCTACAGATAGCTGGTGTACTAAGTATTATTCTACTTTTGTCTGATATCATCTTGTTCGATGGCATCATGTTCAATTTGATAGGGATTGACAGTAATAGCACTGCGTTGGCTGTGTTAATCCCTATATTGCTTATATCTCTGATTACCTTTCTCATAATCTCTATCTCAATAATATCTCATAGAGTATATCTGAGCGCTAGTAAACTGAAAGGATGATGTGTCGACCGTCTATCTGACGGCTTCGACCGCTGCTTCTACTCTTTCATCATCTGCCTCTGACCCGAGATACCACTGTTGCCGCTCTTCGTCTTGGTAGATTGTCGAGAGTGTTTGTCTGGTCACATTTGGTGTGCGTTCAGCGACCGAACGATATGATGCTCCGTCCTCGATATCCTCAAGTGCGGATACAATATCGTAGTAGCCGGTCTCGCCATCCTCGTAGTCTGGCTCAAGATTCACTCGCAGGTACCCGTCCACACGCTCAAAGCCAGCAGGTACTTGTCCCATCCATTTTCCTTCCTTGCGAGCTCGCTTCTGCCCGGACTTGGTGCGTCGTATGAGGTTTCGACGTTCTTCAGCTGCTACTTCGGCGATAATGCCAGCGACCATACGTCCGGTTCCATCAGGTTTGATTTCTCTGACAGAGCCATTTGTGACGTGGATAACAACGTCAGCATTTTCGCATGCATCAAAGAATTGCTGTGCCAGCACTCCTTTGCGAGCAATTCTCGAAATCTCCCATACGACGACATCGGTCAGTTCACCGTCTTCTACTGCATCAATCAAGCGTAGGAATTCTTTTCGACCGCCATCAGCACCAGACCCAGTATCAACGAATAATTCAACATCAGCCATTCCGAGCTCGTGACGTTCAAGCCAATCTCCGATATCATCTCGCTGGTGTTCATCTGTTTGTCCATCTGTTGAGCGTCGAACATAGACCGCAATATCCGACTTTTTGGCGTTAAAAACCATAGTAGTAGCTTGCATGTGAGAGAGTATATATATTACCCCTACCCGCTTACAGGCTGTGAGCGGGTGGTCACCCGCTTACAGGATATAAGATATGTTATGCGGAGAGTAGATATTAAGTTCAAGATGTGAGCTGGTGTACAACCAGTAATTCTTTCCTAATCTTGTCAAATACGGCGCAAGAGTTACTTTCGAGGACGAAGACATTCTTGTATCAATGACGTATCAGTCGACAACGATTGCGAAGACTCTACCTGATATCAACAGGCAGATGTTCCTCCCCGCAATCCAGAGGGAATTTGTATGGGATGAAGAGCAGATTGTTCGTCTATTTGACTCGGTAGTTCGAGATTACCCGATTGGTTCGTTCCTGTACTGGAATGTCAGAGGGAAATTCGCTGAGCGTCAAGTCAAGTACAAATTCATCGAGGATTACATAACAGAAGGAAACTACCCCTCTCAGTTCGATGAGCTTTATCATCGAAATCAGAAAGTCCACGATGAATTCGCAAAGCTACCTGACAAACTGACTCTAGTATTAGACGGTCAGCAGAGGTTGACTTCATTCTATATTGGACTTGAAGGTAGTTTCACCGACCGAGGCCACGGGAAGATGCGTAAGAAGCCAGAGTCATGGACAAGAAAACAACTCTATCTCAATCTTCTCTCAAATCCAAAAATCGAGACCGATGACGCTCTCCAGATGAAATATGAATTTGAATTCAAGAACGAACCAACTGTTAGCGATGGGGAGTATTGGTATAGGGTCGGTGATGTCCTCGACATGGAAGAGGAGGACAAGTACGATTACGTCGATACAGTCCTCGAAAGGCTGGAGTACGCAAATGTCGACAAATCAACCATCAATGAAAAGTACATAAAACAGAATTTAGATGCTCTTTGGGATGCTGTTCACAAGCGTCCTGTAATCAACTTCTACGAAACGGAAAAACAAGATAGTGACCGTATCCTGAATGTCTTCATCCGGGCGAATGAAGGTGGGACACAGCTCGGTAAAGACGAGGTGTTATTGTCGATGGCGACAGCAGAATGGTCTCAGAGCGACCCGCCAATTGACGCCAGACAAGAGATTACAAACCTTGTGGATGAATTGAATGGATACAGGGATATCTCTGGGTTTGGTTTTGATATCAGTTTCATTCTGAAGAATCTACTCTGCGTATCCGAACAGTCGATGGCGTACAAAATTGAGCACTTCATGGATGGAGACGTTCTTACGGAAATGAAGAACACGTGGACAGATGATGACTTCGAGAAATCTTTGTTCAGGACTTTAGAGCTGATAGAGAGTTACGGATTCGATGGCCACTCAGTTACTAGTAACGTCTGTCTTATGCCTATCATCTATTTCGTCTATAAGAACCCTAGAGTGGGTCTAACGTGGGAATCTCAAGAAGGGAAGCACCTCCGTAAGCAGTTATTCTATTGGCTATGCGCTACCTTGCTGAAGAGTGTCTACAGCTCAGGTACGTATTCAAAAGTCGAAGCAATCCGAGGTGTGATTAAAGAGGCTCCTAAAAATGAATTCCCGATGATGGAACTGTCTCAGAGGCTCTACAGCTATAGTGAAAGTTTAGCATTCCCCGAAGAAGAAGT